>JBBQVS010000037.1:0-35646 GCA_038211295.1 Ktedonobacterales bacterium
TCTATATGTGTTCTTGTAGCACAGTACACGTACCATGTCAACACTCAATTTGCGCAAACGTCCCTCGCCTATCACGCCCCGAGAAGAACGGGCTTGTATCCCCTGCTTAGAAAGACAGGGGCTTTACGCCCCCTTCGGTAAGTAATAAAGTTGAAGGCAACGTACCATTGGAGGTGGAAACACAAATTTCTAACTTAATGAATGCGTATCATGATAAAAAGCGTATACCATACGCAACAGATATCGAGGAAATTGCAATTCTAAAAGATGCAATTGGCCTCACTAAACATAAAACTCATCAAAGTGACTACCATCTTGTAAAAAAATCAGATGATCGGCAACACTTCCTTCTCGAACTTAAAATAGGTGGTGACCTTGATAACAAAAAGGCTCGAAGTGAGAAACAAGCATTGTTAGAACAGTATGCAATTCTCAAACATTCTCCTAAAGTTAGAGTGGATAGCGTTGTTCGACTCTACTTTGCAACTGCGTATAACAAATTTGGGGAAGAAGCTGTCTGGCAGCAAGGACGTGTACAACAATACTTTAGTACAGATGAGTTATTAATAGGCCGAGATTTTTGGAATTTTATTTGTGATAGTGATGACGGTAACAAAATGGTGCTTAATGCGTATAAAAAATATGCACCTTCATTAAAAACAGCGTTAGAAGTCATCGTCGAAAATGCCCGCAAGAGACCAGAGACAAATACATCGTTGTAGAAGAAATATTTCATTATAGTTTCCTTCTAAGGCTTGACCGATACAGTTCTTCTATTTCCTTAAAAATTAGTTATTAGCAAATGCTCCGCGTTCTTATTATTTCTGTCTTGAAAGCTGACAAGATATTTCTTATCGAATGTTCGTATATTGAGACTCTTCTGCTCATAAAGACGAAAGATTGCAGGCGTGTTTTTGATAACAAGCATAAATTTGGCTTTACAGTGTCCTAACAAGTATCCAGCTAAACGCTCTTGATCGCGCAGAGTAAAGGTGTTTTGAGCATACGTACTAAATTCGCTATCGTAGGGCGGGTCAAGAAAAATAAAATCTTGAGCTTGTGGAGGATACTTGAGTAAAAACGTTTCAAAGTCCATGTTCTCTATCACAGTGCTTGAGAGATAATACCTCAACTCCGATGAACGCATATAAGCGACTTTTCGCGCTATGTCTTTTCGGTTGTAAGAGATACCTCCATAAGGGACATTGAAATCGCCTCGGCTATTATATCTGAACATTGAAGCATAAGCATTCTCGCGAATGAAGAAGAATAATGCAGTAGCCAAACCTGATGCTAAAGTGTACTTTTCTATATTATTGTATAAATATCTCAGATGCATGTAAAAAGCACTTTTCATAGCACTTTCTATGTTGTCCTTAATGTCAGCATCAGGCAATTTTTGCTTTTTATCTTCTAGCTCTTTCATACGCTTCGTTTTACTTAATAGATTCCTTTTTATTTCTCTTGTAAAATTCTCAGCATCTTTGTCGAAAAACGCTGTCAACATACTTATAAATTCTTGTTCGTGATAATCAGTAAAAGCGAGCAGTTTTTCTACTGTATCCTCTCTACTACATTTCCTGAGAGAATATACCTTATACATCTCGACAAGAGCTTCACCATCATTATCAACAAACCTACTTATGCTCTGCCATGCAGATAAAATACTTTCCAAAGCGTGAAAAAATGTGTTGTCCTGTTGTTGAATAGCAACATAGAGATTGAAGAGTTCATATGACTTGTCGTTAATAATTTTTTTCTTGGCTTCTATCGAAAAAAATACCGCACCACCCCCTACAAAGGGTTCATAATAGGTACTGAATGCAGGGATTAGGGGAAGGATATGTTTTAGCTCTTGCTCTTTGCCTCCTGCCCACTTTAGAAATGCTGTCAGTTTAGTAGTCTTTATTCGTTGTATATCCGCTTGTGAAGTAGCCCACAAAGGCACCTGGTCATATTGAAGCATAGGTATTAACACCTGTTCTAATTTAGTGCTTTTACTCTATCAGGATATTGGAAAAAAAGCAACTATTTAGGGGTGCTTCTTGTTAAAATTTTGATATACCGCATATCCCCTGAGAACGGCGAAATGCTTTCTAGCAAGTGTATTGCAGTGTAGCAAGAATTGTTTGCTATTCATCGACATCGGAAATAAAAAAGTAGGGGTCTGTGTTATACTGGTTATGAGATGTCAAGTATTGTTGCATTGTTCTGTGAGAAGTTGTTTCTGCTGACAGCAATAAGTTTGAAGACATCGTAGTAGGAGCATATCTTAGTGAAACTTTACGTAGGCAGACTGCCGTATTCAACAACCGATCAGGAACTGAATGACCTTTTCAGCCAGTATGGGCAGGTTCTTTCAGCAACAATTATTATTGACCGTGAGATGAACCGAAGCAAGGGCTTTGGCTTTGTTGAGATGAGCGACGATCAAGAGGCTCAGACCGCGATGAATCAGCTTAACAACTCAACACTTGCCGGGCGCACGATCATCGTCAACGAGGCAAACGAGCGCCGTGAGCCACGTAGCGGCGGTGGTGGTGGCGGCGGCTTTCGCAACGGCGGCGGCGGTGGCGGTGGGGGAGACCGACGCGGTGGCGGCGGCGGAGATCGTCGCTACTAACCAGTAGCGGGTAACACAAACAAAAAGAGCGGAGGAGGTTTCCTATGTGAAGTCTCCTCCGCTCTTTTTGTTTCGACTCCTAGCGTCCACCTGATCGCAACATAGGAATCTCGCGCCGAATATCGAACGTAAGCAACGCGTGGGCGCGACGAATAGCAGTTTCTACCTCTGCTGATGTCTCGCCGCGCGCGAAGATAAAGCCCAGATAGCTCGCTCCTTCCGGTAAAGGCACCAGTTGATTGTTCAGTTTCGCGGTAATCTCAACACCCGTAATCAACGACACCGCACGCGCATCTTCAACTCCATGCACTCCTTTAAGCATTCCAGCCGAGGGAATAGGAATCATCAGTACGCCAGCCGCGTGCTTCTCACGTTTAATCGCGCTAATCTCTTCGCCAATCGCGTGGCGTAGAATCACTTCTTCCAGGCACATACCCGACCCAAATTCAAGGATGGTCGAGCAGAGGCCACCAATCGAGCGACCCGCGATCTCTAGCATCCAGGGGCCGCGCTCATTGACGCGCAACTCCGCGTGTATCGGCCCTTCACGTAGTCCGAGCGCGGCAGCAGCTAGAACAACAGCATGTGCAATCGCTTTCTGTGTTTCTTCAGGCAGGCGCGAAGGCGTGATATATATGGTCTCCTCAAAGAAGGGGCCGTCTAGTGGGTCTGGTTTATCGAACAATGTCAACACCTGAAGTTCCCCATGTGTGACGATACCCTCTAACGCGACCTCAAACCCCGGAATAAAGTCCTCTACCAGAAACGCGGTCTCGTCCTCTCGATTTCCTTCAGCTATTAGGTAGCGTTTCAAGCGCGTGAATGCCGTCAGAAACTCCGTTTGCGTATCCGCCCGCATCACGCCTCTACTGCCAGACAAACGCAACGGTTTCAGCACACACGGGTAGGTTACTTGAGTTGCGATCCGCATGGGGTCGTCACGCAACCAGAAGCGGCGGAACGCGGGGCAAGGTGCACCCCCTGCCGCCATCATGGTTCGCATAAGAAACTTATCACGCGCCGCCTCCGCCGATGCTGGCGAGTTGTGCGCGAGTCCTAACGCGACACTTGCGTGCGCGGCAAGTTCGCTTGCACTATCATCGACGGAAAGAATCGCGTCGAGCGGATGCTTTTGTGCATACTCTACAATTGTACGAACAGAGGTAGCAATATCTGTAAAATCGACGCCAAGCGGAACATTCCAGTAGTCCGAAAGCGTTTCGGGCAGATCGATCCCAACAACAACATCAAGTTGTACCTGTCGCGCCGCGCCCAGAAACGCGCCGGCGCGGTAGGTCGCGGGCGACATCAGCAACAAGACCCGCTTCTGTTTCTCTACATTTTTCATCGTACTACTCAGTTTCACCCTGTAACACTTCAACGGTGTACCCCAACGATTTCAGGGCCGCCGCGAGTCCAAAGAGGCGTGCATCGCCGCGCACCGTCCACACAAGCTCTCTTGGGGTGCGTCTCGTTGGCTCGTTCGCGCCCTCCCAATAGCACTCGAACGTACCCCTCCAGTCACGATGCTGCACCCGCCCCTGATATCGCCATGACTCCGCCATCGGACGCCTGTTGTTGAAGCCCAGGCCAGCCGCCATAATGCCCGTGAAGTCTTTGCTGCGAAACACTATTCTCATTTCTCACTATCCTACTTTAACGAAACATATTTTCTTCGAGCAGCATTCCCCTCTCTCTATTATGCGTACTTTTCGCGAAACCAACAAGAGCGAGTGCAACACAAAATTGCCTGTGATAACACAACACAGGCGACACGGATTGCTCCATGTCGCCTGTGTTGTATGCTTTTCCCTGCGAGAACAGTCGATACCTTCTTCGTGTGCCTTAGAGGTCGAGACGCCAGACACCTCGCCCATGTGTCGCGGCATAGAGAACACGCCCACTTTCGGAGAGGGTCAGGCCATACACAGCTACGAAAGGAAGTTCTGACGAAGCCATGTTCCAGTGTGTACTGCCATGCTTCAAACGCGCAACGCCAAAGTCTGTTGAGACATAGACATTCCCCTTGACGCTATCAAACGCAACGTTTGTGATTGGCTGATCGCCCAGGTTGAAGCTGACATCTTTCCATGTAGCTGTCCCCGTTTGCGGATTGTAGGTCACGTCGAACACATGCCCGGTTGTTGTGGGTGTGTACGCGTCGTAGCCTGAGAACGAGACGTAAGCGTGATTCGCGTTCTTAGAGTCAACCGCGATTCCACTGACAAAGCGGGTTGGCTGCGCCGCCGTGTCAATGCGTGTGAAGTTGACCTTTGTTGGGTCTGCCGCGTTCACGTTTGTCGAGATGAAGAGGCGACCACGGCGGGTTGCGGACCACATTGTGCCTGTATCGCCAGCCGCGCGCTGAATCGCGACCACGTAACTCCCACCCTTATCGGCTCCAAAAGTGGTGCCTGTCAGGTCGGCACCTACTGGCACCCAGTCGCCACATGGGGGATTGTAGACAGTACCAGTTTCGCTACAATTCGCGTCGAGGTATGCCTGTGGGCCACCATTGTCTGTTGTGCGCCAGATATGCTGAAGACCAGCATACATGGTGCCGCTTGTGCGCGGGTCGCCAATCAATGGAATGTAGAAGGACGCAGCCTCACCACTGTTCACTAATGGTGTGGAGATGCTGTCCCAAGCAGCGGGGTCATTACCCTTGAAATTCACATCAGGGTTAGGGCCATAGTAGGTGTGCATACGTACATTTGGGTTGCCCACATCGATAAGAGACTGTCCGCCATCTCCGCCAACAGACTCGAACCATTGTGGTGTTCCCTTAGCACTGTACGCCCATGTGCCGTTGTCCTGTGTGCCACCAATGATATCATGCTTGGGGTCCTGCGGGTTGACCGCAACGCTCTGGAACTGCAAATCTACCAGACCAGCATTCATGCTGTACAGTGTGGTTGGGATGGCACTCAGCCAGCTTTGACAATCAGTCAGATCGACGGCAGAGAGGCCACGCGTCGCGCATTGTGCAGCCGCATTGACGAACGTTCCGTCATTGCGAACAAGGCCACCATCCGAACTCATGAACGCCACGTTCGGATTGCCGGGGACAAACGCTACTGCGTGCTGGTCGGGATGCAGACCAAGAGGCGGCGTCTGTGAGTCGTTCGTCATGTCGGTGAAACTCACACCACCATTTGTGGAACGCATCACAGAACGTCCATTCGAGGGCGGGTTCACGGTGAAGATTTCAGTGTACTGCATTGAACCGCCATACCAGACGGTATCAGGTTGTCCAGCAGGTGAGGCAATCCACATATCGTAGCTACACTGACCTTCACAGAAATTGTAAGAACTATAGCCCGGAGTACCTGGAGTCGGGTTCGAGAGCTTTGTCCAACCGGGATTGTTCACGCCATCCGTGAGCGTAGCAGCAGCGACATTCACATCGTCAACACGGTAGAAGTCAGCATTTGCGGTGGCGAGATCACCCAGGTAAACGCGTAACTTTGTACCCATTGGGGCAAGCGCGAACTCGGTGCGTGAGCTGGCACTTGTCGCGATGCTTCCCGCGCCAGCAGAAGCGAAGACTTGCTCGAAGGCTTTGTTTTCCAACTGACGGTACAAACCGTAATCGAAAACGGAGAAGTAGACGCGTGAAGGCAGGCCAGCCGCAAGACCAGTGCGGTCAAAGAGCACCTTGCTCACACCACCACGGAAGAAGTCGCTCCCATTTGGGGAGCCAGGATTGACAGTATCGGACTGTTTTGTGAAGACCAGTTTGAAGGTCTTGCCACCATCCAGAGACTCATAAAGTCCAATCACAGGTGCGTTTGGTGGAGTAAAACGTCCGCCGTTCACTGACGAAGACCCATGACGCGCAACACCTGTACCGATGAAAATGTGCTTTGCGTTTGTTGGATCAACGGCAACCGAGCCAATTGAACGATCCTTTGCAGCCGAGATGCTTCCCGGTACAAGGCTCCAGGTGGCCCCATAGTTGGTTGATTTGTACAGACCAACGCCAGCTTCGGAGTCGCTGGAACCATTTACCTCGCCAGTGCCAACATAGAGAATCTTTCCATCGGGTGTTGCAGGGTCGATTGCAAGTGAGCCGATAGCATTAGAGGGGATGCCAGCAGAGGAGGTTTTCCAGGTAGGTGTGGTGGCAAGTCCATTGCTTGTGACCCACACGCCGCCCCCGGCAGAACCAACCCATACGCGACAATGCGCCGCAGTACAGGGGTCTGAAATAGCAAGTGCGGTCTCACGCCCGGAGTTTGTTGTTGGATGCCCCGTATATGTTACGATACCAGGGACGTTGCCAACCACTGGCCCAACTTGCTGCCAGGTGTTGCTACCGTCGCGATCAGCCACACCAGAGACTTTTGCCCACGACTGGTACGCTTTCATAGCCTGGTCGTAAGTCGTGTACTTGCCAGGATATACCTGATTGTCATAGTGCTCAGTGTTGGCGTTTACAGCACCAGTGGTGCTTTCAGGGTTGTTATCACTATATGCAGCATCACCATCATAATTAGTACTCAAAAAATGGTTGAAGTGCGGTTGCACAGGATTCGCATGTGCTTTTGTGGGGAACAAGTATGTGGCTGCCCCTGCTACAAGCAAAGTAGCGACAAGCAACACATACAGGAGGGAGTAGCGCGTTTTCTTGGTAAGACGTGCCATAGAATGTTTAGACCTCCATAATTATACGTTGAGAGAAAAATGTGTAGGACAAGGAGAATATTCCCTCGTAATGCGATTTCAGGAAAAGTTTACTCAGAAAAAACTGCTGTAATAGCCTCCTTCCCAAATGTGCATAGCAGTAGCGGAGTGGTAATAGATAAAACGTCCTCATACAGGGAAATAGATATAGCACCATTACTAGAATAAGCTAAAAACGCCACAAAGTAAAGGGGAATAGCAAAAATGTCAGGTTTTTGTAAAAAATCTATGAGGTTGCGCTTCATTCCACAATGGCTTGAGAGTATTTCACATCATTTAAGTAAATACACGTTTGCTTTCAGACGGTTCTACCGCAGAAGAGAATATGTATATCTTTGGAAAAGGCTCATCCAGAGGTTATAACAACCGTGTTGACTGTGTGGTGTTTGAGAAACAAGCTACCTGTATCTTGTGATACGCTATCAAGGCACAGGATGATTTGCTGCTACTGAAATCAAGGAGTTTCATACATGCCAACACTTGCCTTTCTGCTTGATGTAGACAACACGCTTTTAGCGAACGATGATGTCAAAAAAGACTTTGACGACCACCTTCAGGTAGAGCTGGGGCCAACATTGACGCAACGCTTCTGGGCTATCTACGAGCAGGTACGCCAGGAGGAAAGCGTGGTGGATATCCCTCTTTCGCTCAGACGGCTACGCGAACAGGTGCCGCTTACAGAGCTTGACGAGCAGACGTACCTGCACGTCCACTCGATCTTTGATAACTATCCTTTTGTCGACAAGCTCTACCCTCGCGTGTTCGAGACACTCGCACACCTGAAAACGCTGGGAACAACGGTTGTCGTGTCGGATGGCGACCTGATTTTTCAGGCCGAAAAGATTGTGAATAGCCATCTCGCCGACGCCGTTGGTGGGCGTGTCTTGATCTACACTCATAAGCAGGAAAAGATCGACGACATTATGCGAAACTATCCCGCCAATCACTATGTAATGATCGACGATAAACCGCAGATACTTGTTGACTCAAAACACATTATGGGCGACAAATTGACCGCAGTATTTGTGCAACAGGGCAAGTATTCGCTGGAAAAATTCCCCGATGGCTTCGTTCCAGACATCACCGTGCCACATATAGGCGATCTACAACAGTTTACAGCGGAACAGTTTCTCGTTAGAAAACACTAATAGCCAGAGATGAAAGGGACAAAACAATGCGCTATCATATGCGGGAACGCGCATGGAGCTTAACCGAGGCGTTTGTTGTGCGAGACGACGGCGGCAACCCTGTCCTTGAGATACGCGGCAAGTTTTTTCATATTGGCGATGATCTAAGTATGACTGACCGCTACTCTGGACAAGAAGTCGCGCATGTCAAACAACGATTGCTCTCGCTCTTGCCACGCTACCAGATATATCGCAACGGACAGTTATGGGCAGACGTGCATGAGCAGTTTCGCCTCTTCGGGAAACGCTTCAAGGTCGAAGGCAGCAATGGCATGGTTTTTCATATCGATGGCGATGTTTGGAACTGGAACTACAATATCAGCGACGAGTATGGCAACCTGATGGGCTACGTCGGGCAACAACTCTCGCTTTTCCGCGATAGTTATGTCATCGACGTAGCACCCGGTGTTGACGCGCCGTTTGTGATCGCGCTCGCGGTTGTGCTCGAAATGATCAAAGATCATCACGAGCGCAAAGAACGCGCTGATTAAGCAGGGTCTAAATGAATACGGAACGTTTTGATCTCGAAGGGTCGTACCTCAAAGGCGAAACTATTCTCTTTGTGTACTATCGTTTGTAGCGGAGCTTCCAATAGGTTACACTCCTGAATGTCCTGTATCGTCGTCGCGAAGGTCAACGCCCCGCTTCCGCGCTGATTGTGCGCTTCATACAAGCGCACAATCAGACCATCGCCATCTTCCGCAGGCTTTATCGTCTCTACAACCACATGGTCACAATCCGTATACACGAACGAATATGCCTCGATTGTCAGTATGCTCTCTTGCACTTCACTTGTATCTGTCACTATATTCTCATTACGTTCCCGTACCTCCTCGTGACGCGGCTTGTTCAACACGAACGCAGGTACATTGAGTTCATACGCGTGACGAACTGTTTGTGCGCTACGCCAATCTCCGACATGTGGCAGAAGACTATAAGTAAAGCGATGAATACCTTGATCGGCGTTGGGGTCTGGAGATATACCCGATTTGAGGAGTGTCAGGCGCAAAATGTTATCGTGGCAGTCATGACCATACTTGCTCTCATTTAGCAAGCTTACACCATATCCGCCCTCACTTACATCGGCCCAGCGATGGGCGCACACCTCGAAGCGGGCCATATCCCACGACGTGTTGCGGTGCGTGGGACGCTCAACACTCCCAAATTGAATCTCATAAGTCGCACGCGCACTATTGATCGCAAGCGGAAAAGCCGCCTTCAACACCGTTTGATGCTCGTGCCAGTCAATCTCCGTCGCGATGTCGATACGTGGCGAACTACGCCACAACGAGATGTGTTGTGTCACACGCGACGCCAGGTAGTAGCGTTCTACCTCGACGGTCACGCGCACAGGGCCGGTTTCAAGTACGCGCAGAGAAGACGAGTCGCGTAACGGATAGGGTTTTTCTTCATAAAAGAGATCAATATCCCACGCGTCAAAGTTCAACGGTCTATCTTCATACGCAATCAGTTGGTTGCCTGTCTGCCCCGCGAGAAACACCTCCCGCTCCGCCTGCTTATCATACAAACGCTGCATCTCGCCATATGTATCAAGCACAAGCGTGTAAAAGCGATTTTGTAGCGTGATGCGTCCTTGATCGTCTGTATCTATCGAACACGCCCGTTCCAGGGCGGTGTCGGGTGCAATCGCTGGCTCTGAAAAGATGCTCACACCACAGGGCGGAAGCGCAACACCATCGACAAGCACTACGACGTTACTATCCCAATCGGTTGTTTGCTGTGTTCCAGCGACACCAGCGAACGCTGTATCGGTTAGCTGTAACGGCTCGGTGCGCTCCCAGGGCAATGTATTGAAAAACACAACGCCCTGCTCCGCCAGCCCTACATGCTTTCGCAAAACCGCGAGTGCCTCGCCGCGTATCTCTTCACCGATGTCTCGCGCCTCCGCGTAGATACGTTCGGCGTCATCATACACTTCGCGAATAGATGAACCGGGTAACACATCATGAAACTGGTTCAAGAGCAGGCGTTGCCAGCCCGTGTTTAGGTATGCTTGCCGTGAAGGCATTCCATAAAGGCTCGCCCATGCGTTCAAAAGTTCCACGTCGCGGTACAATAGTTCCATGCGTCGGTTCAGATACTTTATCCGTGCCTGTGAGGTATAGGTGCCACGATGATACTCAAGATAGAGTTCACCAACCCAGCGTGGAAGTTGTGGATGCTCCCAGACACGTTCATACAACGCGGTAAAATAGCTATCGACGCTGCCCCAGCGCACGGTGGGAAAGTTCGGCATGTTCGCGAGTATCTGGGACGTTTGTAGCATCTCTTCCGTTGGCCCACCTCCACCATCGCCCCAACCCGCAAGATACAACAGATCGTCATTGAGTCCCTGTTGACGATAGTTCTGCCATGTTCCGGTCATGTCGTGCGGACGCAACGGCCCGTTGTATGAATAGAACGTTGTCGCGGCGTGCAGGTCTGGCGCAGTAACAAAGTGTGTCAGCACCTCAGAGCCATCGATGCCACGCCAGCGAAAGGTATCGCAAGGCATCCGATTAAACTGATTCCAGCTAATCTTCGTAGTCATAAATACCGAAATGTCACAGCCACGCATAATCTGTGGCAAGGCAGCACTATAGCCAAATACATCCGGTAGCCAGATGTGGTGGGGCGTTACGCCAAATTCCTGCTGCATAAAACGTGCACCGTGTAGAATTTGCCGAATCAGCGACTCGCCCGATGTCAGGTTACAGTCGGCCTCAACCCACATCGCACCCGCAATCTCAAACCTTCCTTCGGCAACACGTTGTTTAACACGTTCGTATAGCTCTGGCATATCTTCTTTGAGCCACTGCAAGACCTGTGGTTGACTCTGACTATAGTGAAACGTCGGGTAACATTCCATTAAGTTCAACACGGTTGAAACAGTATGAGCAATCTTCTGGCGTGTTCTCCAATAGGGCCACATCCAACCAACATCGAGGTGCGCGTGTCCACTAAGCAGGATGCCCGGTTGCTGACCCGCCTGCGTCTGAGCATACTTTCTAAGAGCTGCTCGCAGGTAGTCATACGCGGAAGCAGCCGAGCGTACCAGACGTTCACTTGTCCAACCCTCACGCACATCTAGCATTGTGTAAGCTGTATTGAGCTGTTCTAACAGTGCGTGTCGCACACGCTCATGTTCGCCCATCGTGTGCAAGGCTTCGTACACCGTCTTCATACTCGCCGCAAGCTGCCAGAGTGTCGTATTTCGTTGCCGTAGAGTTAGCCCAGCAAACGGTTGTGACGTACTTGTGTACGCCTGTATGGTCATGTTGTGGGATTGTCCATCATAGAGAGACGCGGGCAACAGGAGAAACTGATGCCGATAATCCAACCCACCGATGGCTTGACCATCAGCGAACACCGTAGCCTCTACCACCAGCAGCAGGCTGTCATCCTCACTTGTGTTCCAGGGAAGATAAAGAGTCGTCGGCACCATCGTCGGCGGCAATTGAAAGGCCAGCCAACAGGTACTATGCGTCGCGCCCCAGTGCTGACCCCTTTCTACCACCTGCCAGACTGATATATCAGTAAAAGGAACAGATGGCGGCGGCGTCATTGGCCCATGAGCAGGAGTTACGTAAACAGGGGTCAGAGCAATTGCAGGGCCTTCAGCAGCCAGAGCTATCTCGGCAATACGGGCGTGGAGTTTTTGCGTAGTGAGGGACATCTACTCTTCCTTCTCTTGCTTTTCATCATCCAAGCCCGCCCGATACAGGTATGGCATCAATGATGAGAGCGTGCGATACGATATGGCTAGTATACGCCTCGTTTTTTCTGTGAGTCAAGCGAATTGACCTATTTCCCTTCTGCTATATGGTATAGTTAAGGCTACAGGCAAGACGCCATAAGACAGGCTTTTTTCGGGCAAACTTTGAGAAATTGGGGGCATGTGGCAGGCCGATGCAATAATCGTCGCGGTCACAACGTTGTATGAAACAGGCAACTCACGTACACCTTTCGCTTAGCGTTGAGGCACAAAAAGCACTCTTTGTTGATGTACACCAGCGTAACACGATTGAAGCGTGCGGTGTTTTGCTTGGCACAAGAGATGAAGAGGATAATTGGCACGTTGAACAGATACAACCGCTACGCAACACCTTTGCTTCACCTGTGTATTTCGAGTTCGCACCAGAAGAGCTATTACAGGCCGAGTTAGAGCATCCGGACCGTATCATCGGCGTCTATCATAGTCATCCAACCGGATTTGCGGAGGCGAGCAACACCGACAAGCAGAACATGCAACGTGTCAACCAAGAGCAACGTATTCCCTGGGTCTGGTGTATTATCCGAGGCCCCTTTCCAGCACTAGAAGCAGCGCAAAAACAGGAGGAACGCATTTCTCCTTTCTTAGTAAAAGCCTATCATCATTTTGAAGCGGGCGAACTGCAAGGCATTCTTGTTACATTCGAGAATAGCCCGAACACGTAAAAGTTGCTGATTGTATAGTCAGTGCAAAGCAAATACGTTATAATATGGCGTACCAAGAGTGCAAGCCGAGAAATAGCACAAGCTAAAGCAAGGAAGAAAAGATAGTATGAAGTGTCCAAGATGTGGAAACGAGGTTAGTTCAGAAGAGGCATTCTGTGGGCAATGTGGCACCCCCAGTGCTTCTCAGGCACGACCAACCGAAATGGGACATACACCACCACAGCCTATCGGTGGACAACCACAATCGTATCCAGAGAATGGACCCTTCGGGCAGCCAAATGGATATGGCGCACAATCAGCGACACCAGGGGGAACAGCTTTTCCGCAAGCAGCACCTGTGGCTCAACAGTCTAACGCGGGTCAACGTACAGGTTTCTATCAAGATGCAACTGAAGCAATGTCTGTTCTTCCAAGTAATCCCAACGCTAATTATCAACAGCAATCTCCGGTACTCCCGCAATCTGGCACTTATCCACCACAATCTGGACAGTACGGATTTCAGCCGCATCAATCGCTACCACCACAAAACGTACCGGTACAGCCAAGCAATTATGGGGCGCAAGGCTTTCCACAGCCACCTATGCAAGCGGGCTATCGTGGCATACCCACCCCCCCTCCTGCCCCAAAGAATAACGGCGTAATTGTTATCGTCAGTATCTGTCTCGTTGTTGCGCTCCTCAGCCTCGTCGGAGTCGCAACCCTCTACCTCACGCGCGGACAAAATACGACACCAGCGACAACAAGTGTGGCGACAGTCGCGCCAACTATCGCGCCAACAATAGCACCTACCGCCGCGCCAACCGATGTTCCGACAGTTGCGCCAACAACAGCACCCACCACCGCTCCGACAGTCGCGCCTACCACGGTACCAGCCGACCCTGGTTTTCTCGCCTGTACACAACAGTGTATCGTCAATGGTTTTACCACAGAATATCCTGATTCATGGACGCCCGTGCCGTTGTCTACTGTTCAAGGTATTGGCTTTATTAGTCGAACTTCCCCCGATCAGTCCACCACCTTCAAAACACCGGGGGCAACCAATGGTGCGCCAAGCGATATCGTCGCGGTTGACCTTTCTGATAACTTCGCGGCGAAAGACGGCTACACGGTTGTCACTCCCAACGCAACAGCAACCATTGGCGGCGAAACATGGTTCAAAGAAGTAATCACTTACCAAGGGAACACTCAAAAAGAGCAAGTTGAGGTGTATGGAGCGGTACATCAAGGCAAAGCGTACATTCTGGAGTTGCAAGCATCGGAAGCGCAATTTGCCGACGCCAACACAATGTATTTCGCGAATATCGTCAGCCATTTCGCGTTCCAATAGAGTCTGAGCTGAAGATGAAACCTGCGTAATGAGTGATAGTGCAAAGCAATTGTGGTGCTTTGCAGCCGATAGCCTTGACATCGAAGGCATTCAAGTTGTACTGTAATACGGGCCATATGTCCATACATAGACACAAATAAAATAATATAGTACACATTTTAAGAACCGAGAGGAAACACTATTATGGTGGTAGTTGCAGTTATCGGAGCGCAATGGGGTGATGAAGGTAAAGGGAAAATTGTAGATGAACTTTCAATGCACGCGGATTTTGTGGTGCGTTATCAAGGCGGCAGTAACGCGGGTCATCGCGTCGTGCATGAGAAGGGTGAATTTGCATTCCGTCTCGTCCCATCTGGTATTCTCTACCCCAGCACAACCTGTATCATAGGAAACGGCGTTGTGGTTGACCCCAAAGGGCTAATTCAGGAAATGGACGAACTACAGAGCAAGGGTATTGATGTTTCAAAGCTCTACATCAGCGAACGCGCACACGTTGTTATGCCTTATCATTTCCTGTTAGACCGCATGGAGGAAGAGGCACGCGGTGCCGATAAGATCGACAGTACACAGCGCGGCATTGGGCCGGCATATGTGGACAAGCACGCGCGTACCGGCATTCGCATGGCGGACTTGCTCGATGTCGATACGTTCCGCGCGAAGCTCTCCACAGTGCTACAGCACAAGAACCGTATGCTTACACAAATTTACGGGCAACCTCCACTTTCACTTGAAGAGATTCACGGCGAATATTTTAACTACGGGCTGCAACTTCGCTCGCGTATCGCAGACACGCAAAAAATGTTGCATGATGCCCTTTTTGATAGCAAGACAATTTTGCTTGAAGGAGCGCAAGGCGCACTGCTCGATATAGATTTTGGCACGTACCCGTTTGTAACGTCCTCTTCGACAATGGCGGCGAATTCAGCCGTCGGCGCCGGCCTTCCCGCGCGTTCGCTTGACCGCGTGATTGGCGTGTATAAAGCGTATATTACCCGCGTGGGAAGTGGCCCCATGCCAACGGGTCTGTTCGACGATATGGGGCGAACGCTACGAGATCGCGGTCACGAATACGGCACGAACACGGGACGAGAAAGACGCTGTGGGTGGTTCGACGCGGTGGCGGGTCGTTTTGTTGCCCAGATCAATGGCCTTGACGCGGCAATCATCACGAAACTCGACGTACTCGACACCTTCCCGGTCATTAAGATTTGTACCGCGTACAACTTGCATGGCAAAGTCGTGCATAGTCTGCCCGCTACACTGAGTGATCTGGCAGCATGTGAGCCTATCTATGAGGAATTGCCGGGTTGGGAGTGCAGCACAACGGGTATTAGCACCTATGAAGAATTACCAGAGGCGGCGAAGGTCTATCTCAAACGTCTGGAAGAACTCTTGCAGACGCCGATTGCGAAAATCTCGGTGAGTCCACAGCGCGGTAAGACAATCGAGCTACAAGATGTGCTTGCTCAGCCAGAGCACGATATGCGCTACCCACGCAACGCGATGCGCTAAGAATAGAAGGTATCACGGTGTCCCCAACGGCTTTTTCGCCATCGCTGCCCCGCTTCGTGGAAAGAGTGCGGGGCAGCGTTTTTGCTGTGTCCAGACAAGCAGGCGTCTGCCATCGGTAAGCCCCGGAAGCGTTACAGGTACGTCAGCTTGCAGGCTCGCGCCCACTTGGGCCGCGGCACGTTTCCCTTGCGCGATCTCTTCAGCAATTTCGCCTTTTTTGGGCAGGATGATTTCGCCGCCAACGCGACAGTAGGGCGCGGAATATTCCAATAGCGCGGGTAGCGCGGCGACGGCACGGGCAGTTACCATATCGAAGCGGCTTCGGTATTCTTGTTTTTGCGCCATCTCTTCGGCTCGCGCGTGAATGGTTACAACACCGTCGAGACTCAGCGTTTCGATGATATATTGTTGAAAAGCTACTTTTTTCCCTGTAGCTTCTAACGAGGTGATATGCCACTCTGGACGAGCTATTTTGAGGATGAGTCCGGGGAAGCCAGCACCAGAGCCGATATCGAGTATTCGGGCTTCGGGCTGATCGTAGACCGCGAGCAGAGATAAAGAGTCGAGGAAGTGCTTGAGTAGCACTTCCTCTGGCTCTTTGATCGCGGTCAAGTTGACCCGCGTGTTCCAGTCGAGCAACTCCCGGCGATAGCGCGAGAGTTGCTCAAACTGTTCAGCGTTTAGTTGCAGGTGCAATTGTTGTAGCCCTGCAAGAAACGTGTCTGAAAAAGTATCTACAATGTCCGACATCTACGAAACAATTTTCCTCTTACTATTCAAGTAATCGACAAGCAGGTATTCGCCAAGGTTGTCCTTGTCCGCGTAAAACATGCGTCCCTTATTGATCTCTGTGAGTTGATCGACAAACGCAACCATCCACTCATCATCATAAAGCATGAAAGTATTGATGGTGATGCCTTCGCGAGTGCAACGCTGTACCTCTAAAAGGGTTTGTTGCTCCGCATATGGACTGGGATAGGCAAACTTCCATTCGCCATCCTCATACCAGACGGTTGGGCCACCGTCGGTAATCATAATGACTTGCTTGTTGACACCACGATGACGCCCCAGGAGTTTCCGCGACAACATGAGTCCGTGGGCCATGTTTGTACCACGATCATTGTCGTGCATACTCAGCTCGACAAGTTCGTTTGGCTTATACTCGGTTGCCATCTTGGAAAACCCGACAATGTGCAGATTGTCGCGTGGAAACTGCGAACGAATCAAGCTCTCTAACGCAACCGCCACCTTTTTCGCCGCCGGCTGACAGCCGTTGTAGATCATACTCAGGCTCATGTCAATCATTAGCACGGTGGATGATTGCGTGGTAAACTCGGTTCGATACACTTCAAAATCTTCTTTTGCGAGCTGTACCGGCGTCCCCATGCCATTGCGATGCACAGAGTTCATCAGTGTTTTCTTGAGATCAAGCAAAAACGCATCCCCAAATTCGTATTCCTTGCTCTCATCGGTACGTTCACCACCCACGCCTCGGAAAGGACTGACGTGTCGTCCAAAGCCATCGCGTTTCATCTTGTTGAAGATGTCCTGCAATGCCTTTTGCCCAATCTTGCGGATGCCGCGCGCGGTTAGCTCCCAACGGTTGCCTTTTTTCTGGATATAGCCCGCTTCTTCAAGCGTCTTCATGAGTTCTTTCAGTTGCTCTACCGATTGATACTCTTCGTCACCCAACAACTCTTTGACCTTCTCACTATCGATAGCGTCGATGTTGTCCAGTCGTCGCGCCTCCTGCAATTGGTCTTCCAAGCCCTCCATTTGTTGCAGCCGCCCCATCATCCGCATAGCTTCGTTGAGTGGCAACGACTCTTTGCCCCGGAAGGGAAAGCGTGTACGGGCCTGCTCTGCTGGTGCCATCGCCTCAAGGTTCTGCGCCAACTCCATCATATCCACACGGATGCGATCATCACCCATCATCTGCTCCATGAGTCCTTGCAACTCCTGACGCTGATCCGATGAGAGGTTTTCCATAATACCCTGCATCGCTGCCGACTGCTGCTGCATCTGCTCAACCAGATCGTCAAGCGAGTTGACCCCCGGAAAATATTCTCCATGCTTCTGCATGAACGAATCAAAGTCCGGCTCTTTGCCCTCTTGCCGCTCTTTGAGCATCTTGTTCAGGTCACGAATCATCTCGCGCAACTTCGCGATATCTTCCGGCGTCATGTTCTGCAACGACTGTTGCATTCCCTGAAAGAACTGTTGCATCATCTGCTGCTGCAAACTCTCCATCAGTTCATTGAATTTTTCACGCGCCTGATCGTCCATGAAGTCATACTCGGAAAGCCCCTTGATCTGTCCAGGAATATCCTGTGGCAGTTTATCGAGAGCCTCCTGTTTTCGCTTGGCGATCATCTCAAGCATCCGCTTCATCTGTTGCGGACTCAGAGCGTCACCGCCTTGCCCACTCTGTCCAGATTGACCGCTCTGCCCCTCTTGACCTGGCTCACCTTGCTGCGAGTGCTCACCAGATTGCCCTTGTTGGCCCGCTTGACCGTCCTGCGGTTGCTGGCCTTGCGAACTCTCTGGTTGCTGCTGTCCACTTTGGTCTTGCGAGGACGGTTGACCTTCTTGCTCGTTCCCCTGCTGGGCGTCGAGGCGACGCTGGATGCCATCACGCTCTAACTGCTTGATCTCCTCAAGTTTCTGCCGCAGGTCGTCCATGACGCCGGATGCCATGTTGTAACGATTGAGTTGTTCGTTCCGTGCGTTCCGCATCCGCTCCATCATCTCGCGCAGGCCCATTGATTTCCGACCATCTTCGCTCCGAATGCCATCCTGCATCAAGCGGCGCATAGCCTGCTGCAAGTTGCCATTCTCCATGTAATCGTCGGAGAGCGCATTGAGGATATCGTCGGCATCTATACCTTCGATTCGTTGCGTGCCATCCCACCGCGAATACCCATAGCGATTTCTACGAAAGCGTTCAAACATGTCGCGTGTCCCTTACCGCCGATAGCGTGTTTTGCCGCCGACTTCATCCTTATTGAGACGCCGATTCAGGTGTAGTCCTTCGAGGATAAATTCGATGGACGATGCAATACTTGATGGGCTACCGCGTCCGTTGAGTTTGTCGATGGCTTTGCTCAAGCCACCAACTTTGGAAAGCTGGTTGACATATTCCATAGAGGGCATGTCGTCGGCAACATGCACACTGAGTCCGCGTTCAAACCCGGCTACAAGCTGGTCAAATTCGCGTTGCTCAAAGTATTGCCCGAAAACACTCAGCACTGCGGCGTTGACGAGTTTCTGCACAATGCGCTCTTCTTTGACATCTCCAACCGTGTCAAGCTCGATCTTGCCCGAAGTCGAGGCGATTATCGCGGAGAGATCGCTGACACGCGGCGAGATGCTGCGCTCTTTGAGCCGCAACGCGCGTCTACTGGCATTGCTCAGCACGTTTTCGTAGTTGGAGACGGAGACACGCACACTCACGCCGGAACGCTGACTGATATCATTGCTGCTCCGCGCAAGATGCGTGATTTCAGCAATTGTTTCCTTCATGAACGGCGGGAACACCACATCCATGCCCTCGGTCACAAAATGGTTGCTTTCGGCTTCCATAATCTGAATCTCATGCTCAATTGTGAGCGGGTAGTGTGTGCGAATTTCGGAACCAATGCGGTCTTTCAATGGCGTGATGATACGTCCACGATTGGTATAATCTTCCGGGTTGGCACTCGCGACAACGTATACATCGAGCGGCAGACGAATTTTATAGCCGCGAATTTGTACATCGCGCTCTTCCATGATGTTCAATAGGCCAACCTGAATGCGCTCGGCCAGGTCAGGCAACTCGTTGATACAGAAGATGCCACGATGAGTACGCGGAATCATACCATAGTGAATGGTCAGTTCGTCGGAGAGATAACGGCCCTCGGCGACACGAACGGGATCGACTTCACCTACAAGGTCAGAGATGGTGATGTCGGGTGTTGCGAGCTTTTCGCCATAACGCTGCTCACGGGGCAACCAGGCAATCTCTACCAGATCGTCATGCTCCGCCACCTTGTCGCGACACGCTTTACAGATTGGCGTGAACGGATCGTCGTTGATTTCGCACCCGGCGATAACTGGCACAACCTCGTCAAGCAAGTTCACCAGGCTTCGCGCCATACGCGTCTTCGCCTGACCGCGCTCACCGAGAAAGATAATATCTTGACCGGAAAGAATGGCGTTTTCAACTTGAGGAATAACGGTATCCTCGTAGCCGATAACGCCCGGAAACAATTCTTCCCCGCTACGTATTTTCTGAATAAGATTTTTTCGTAACTCTTCCTTGACGGAAAGGACCTTATATCCACTTGCACGCAATTCGCCGATTGTGCGTGGTCGAGTAGTAGTGGTCATTCGGTTTCGTGCTACCTTTCTTGGGGATTGGCACCGTGATATGCAGGTGATACAGGTCGAGCATAGGAGGATGAACAACCAACTCTGCACCTTCCAACGCTACCAATAACTGGTGGAACCATATCTGATTCTACAGTCTATTGTGGAAAAACGCAAGGGCTAAATCTAGCCGAAACAACCTCTTTTGCTATTCCGTTCACATATCCGCGAAAATTACTGACTCAGGGTACGCGTTCGCGTTCACCCCCCCAGGCAGTAATTGCTTGCCGGCGTGCATAAGAAGGTTCCGTCGCTGCTGCACAGACAGGTGAGGAGCAGCGTTCCCAGGGTCGTCGCAATACCAGGGCGAGACTGCGAGTATTTCACCCCGCAGCACCTTTCCAGTCACGGTATGCACGAACCCATCGTTCCCAACAAAGTTTCGCATTGAGTCAGGGTTCTTATCGCTCTTTTTTGTAATCGTCGATTGTCCGTCAAATGAGATATCAAAAAAGTTCCCTACTTGCATAGGACACACATTGTACATCAGGTGAGTATATTCGTCCTGCAACGAGCCAAGCACCGCGTTCAACCACTCTTGCGGTTGCCATTCATATGTCACTGACGGAGCGGCCCACACCTGATCGTTCGCGTCATTCTGCATAATTATTTGGGCCTGTGCCGCATCCAATCGTTGCAGGTACGCGGGCGTGAACGCGTCCAAGCTAATCGCAAAACCAACACTTCCCAGTTCAGTCGCGAATGCTCGCACCGCGTTCAGGTCGCCACCCGTGAGATCGAGCGTCGCCTGCTCGCTTTTCGTGAGAAACACCTTGTCCGTTGTACCTAGAAGCTTCCCGTCTGGCCCCCATAAAAACCCTGTGTTGTACACCCCCGAACCATCCGGCAAGTAGACACTGCTCGCGCCGCGCTGCCCAAAATGCCGAATATCCGCCGCAGATGTTGAACGCTGTACATGTGGCGCGATGGTGCTGGCGGAAAGATACAGCGAGTATTTCGCAGCAAGATGGCTCAACGTAAGCGTAAAAGGCCGATACAATACGTCTGAAAGTGACAGCAGGAGCGCACGCACCAGAGAAATGGTGGGGTACAAACGCCGATAGTGCAGGAGCCGTTGAGCATACGCTGGCGCGAGTAGTGGTATCGCACTGCTCGCGCTACGCATCGAACGCGCAAGCATTCCACGCGGCCCAGAGAGAGCCAGAGGTAAGCCCAGCACCTCACCAAGCACAACCAGGTTGGGCCTATCCGAGGCAAGGACGGGAACCGCAAGCTCCACAATTCGCTCTAGCTCTGCCGAAAAACTCGTGGTGGTATTGGCAGCGTGTACGTCAATACGATTGCTAACAGCAAGCAAGCGTCCCGCGGGTGCTGATATATTCAAGTGTCTTTGTTCCACACACAACTCTTTTTCTTCTCACTAATACACAATCAAAGGGAGCATGGCGGCGCAAGCATTCACACCGGTATGACTGGCTCTAATGGTGTACGCTTCTCTTTAGCACGACTTGGAAGCTGCTGTGGTACGTTCGTCACGATAATGTTCTGACGGAAAAGCAACGACCACTTGAGTTGGAACGCCGTTTGGTTGTGCAACACATATTCCCACAAACGCGCGACCACGAATTCTGGCAGCAGCACGTTTACCGCATAATCCGGATACAGTTCGTGCATCGTATCAATGTAATTGAGAAGAGGACGTTCGAGCGAACGATAGGGCGACTCAATCACAACCAGCTCGGTGTTCTCCTCGGCGGTAAGGTTCTTTTTCCATGCTTCCCAATCGGCACGTACCTTGTCGGCATCGTGTTGTTCGATAGCGACATGAACCGCAACGACATAATTTGAGATAGAGCGTGCATACGCAAGACTCTGTTTTGAAACCTTGTCCAGGCCCGCGATTGGGACGATAAACAGATGCTTGACCTGTTTTGGACTGGCGGGAATAAGCGTACTTACCATCTGTGGTAGCGATGTTGACGAATGTTTGTAGGGTGAGATATCAGTCACAATAACGCCAGGGCGAAAGAGCAACGCGGTCTTCAATTGAATCGCTATACGGTTCCGCAGGAAGTATTCCCACCAGTGGTCAATCTCTACTTCTGGCAGCACAACGGTCAGAACATCATTTGGAGAAGATGGGCGGGCATTATCGATATACGCGAGCACCTGTTTAGAGATGGAGCCATGCGTCAAGTTTATCGTCTGCAATGGTGTACGCTCATCAAATGCCTCTTGCCATGTGTTCCAAGCAACTTGCAATGCCTCAGCTTTTTCTTTACGACTAGAAACATGAATCGCGACAACATTGTTTGTGATAGAGCGAGCATAGGAGATGCTTTGCTTCGCAACAGAGTCTAGGTCGGCAATCGGCACGATGATGTGATGATTGATGTTGCCTGGTTGCAGTGGAATATCAGAAGTACGCTCCCGTTGGACACGCACGTAGTGGCGATGAATCAACTCGAACATAATCACAATGATCGGAATGAGCAGCACTACAATCCATGCCCCATCTAAAAACTTCGTGTAAGTGATGACACACACAACCATAAACGTTGTAAGCGTGCCTAAACTGTTAATAAGTAGACTCTGTAACCACCCCTTGTGAGACGCGCGGAGCCGCCACCAGTGCAGAATCATGCCGCCCTGCGAAAGCGTAAACGACATAAATACGCCAACCGCGTACAGATTGAGGAGTAGCACAGTATCGCCCCTGAAGCCGATAATCAGGAGACTGGCAAGAATGGCAAGAAAGATAATACCGATAGAGAAGGCTAAACGATCTCCCCGAAACGCGAACTGGTGAGGCAGAAAGTTATCCCGCGCAAGCAGCGAAGCCAGGCGTGGAAAGTCGGCGTAACTCGTGTTTGCAGCGAGCGTTAGAATGAGCAACGTCGCGAGCAGGAACACAGGATACATGAAGGACAATGGGCCGTTGAACACCTGTGTCGCGATCTGCGAGATAACCGAGGGAATGCCGTTTGGTTTCACAACGATCCCAAATGAGGTCGCAAGCACAGTGATACCAATAAAAAGCGTTCCCAGAATGACCGCCATCCAGGTGAGTGTGATTGCTGCATTGCGTGGCTCCGGTTTCTTGAATGCCGGAATACCATTGGAAATCGCCTCGACACCCGTCATAGCGGAACAACCAGCCGCAAATGACCTGAGAATGAGAAAGACACCTAAGCTTTCTGTCGGAGCTGCGGAAGGCGTCGGGAAGTGTCCAATAACAGGATTGTGCAGGAACAGGAAGCTCTTGATACACCCAACGATAATCAGCATCAAGGTGCTACCAATAAAAATGTACGTTGGGATAGCGAAGATAGAGCCGGATTCACGTACACCGCGTAAATTCACGATGGTAATAAATATAACGAGTGCAACACCAATCGGAACAACGTAGGGTGTAAAAACGGGTAGGAGTGACGCGAGGTTTTGTACACCTGACGAGACACTCACCGAAACGGTTAGCACGTAATCAATCAGTAGCGAAGCTGCAGCGATCAAACCCGCCAACGTGCCAAGATTATCCTTCGCGACAATATAGGAACCACCGCCGCCGGGATAGGCGGGGATTGTCTGGCGATAGGAAGCTGCGACAATCGCAAGCAGCACAACAATCGCGATACAGATGGGCAGCGTCAAACCAAGCGGGGCCGCGCCCGCGAGAATAAGCGTTCCTAGAATCGCTTCTGTAGCATACGCAACCGACGAGATGGCATCCGAGGAAAGCACCGCCAATGCCTTCACTTTTGTCAACCGCTCGTGTTCCTGTTGCGCGGTAGCAATGGGCGCACCAATCAAAGTACGCTTCACACTGTAGCGAAAACGCTCGAAGCCGCCTTTGGGAATCTCTGTTTCGGGTGTCGCCTCAAGTATGCCAGAGTTCACGCGACGGAGCGAGGAATGCATCGCATACGTTTTGCGAACGCGTTGGTCGCCGAGTAAAGTGCCTGAAAGAAGTTCGGTACGAATAAGTTTAGCCGGATCATTTTCATCATCCTGCGATGTATCCGAGAGTGTTTCTGCTGCGCCACTCGTACCTCTGGTTGCCCAGGTTTGGCCCTCTACTCTCTGTTCACCCTCTTTCTGCAAAGAGTCTTCTTGTTTCTGATCCATTGATTCTGCATCCTTGTGTTTCTATACGCACTTTTATGAATGATGTGCTCTTCTTTGAGAAAGGAAAGACCTACATTTTCAGTATAACAACCCTGTCATCGTATCGCAGTGTTATACGAAACAAATTGTACGCTTCTCACACAGCACACAACAACGTAAACCATCGTACAAGGTAAAAAATTATCTCATAAATGATTCTAACTATACTAGCCCATAAAAACAAAAGGTGCAAGTTATTCGCTGCGCTTTTCCCTTTTTCTGTTGATCGGAACAACATGAATGTCGATACTATCACTTAAACGCAATAAACGATTGACCACCGAGCCATACAACACCTCCTCCCAACGTCGCCGCGTCGGTTGCCCTACAACAATTTGCGTCACGCCACGTCCAAGTGCAAACGCGGAGAGACCTCGCGCGATATCTTCACTTTTGATGCGTACCACCTCTGCCCCCAGGTCTTCTGCAAAGAGTGCGTACTCATCGATGCGTTGCAACGCTTCCTCACGTCGCTTTGTCGCGTTTGTTCCATACCTAAAAAAGCCCGTTATTTTTCGTAGGAAGACCGAAAAGCCCTCTAGCTCAATCGAGACAGCGATCAGGTCGCCATGCAGACCTTGCGAGAGACGAAGGGCGTCGCGAATGATCTGCCGACTCTGTGGACGATGGTCAAAACCCACCAGCACGCGCTCGCTGGTCGTCCATGTATCTTTGATATCGTGACCCGTCATATACTCGCGCAACTGCGACTCCGTTTTCTCGGCGGTACGTCGCAACGCAAGCTCTCGCAACGCAGTCAGGTTGCCCTCGCGAAAGAAGTTACCTAGCGCGGCCTCAATACGCTCTGAGGGGTAGATGTTTCCATGCCGCATGCGCTGTTGTAACGCGTGTGGCGCAATGTCGATCAGTTCTACCTCATCCGCGCTATCGAGAATGCGGTCAGGAATTGTCTCACGCACTTGCACGCCCGTGATGCTAGCAACACGATCATTAAGACTCTCAACGTGTTGCACGTTCAGCGTTGTAATAACGTCGATGCCAGCGGCTAGCAGCTCTTCAACATCTTGATAGCGTTTCCTATGTTTCGAGCCGACAGCATTGGTATGCGCGAGTTCGTCAACCAGCGCAACCTCAGGGTGTCGCGCAATGATCGCGGCAGTATCCATCTCCTCAAGCGTTACACCTTTATATTCAATTTTCGCACGGGGGATGATCGCTAAATCACCAACCTGTTCCTCCGTATACTGCCGTTTGTGCGTCTCCACATAGCCAATTACAACGTCCGTGCCACGCGCCTTCCGCCGATGCCCTTCTAGCAGCATCGCATATGTTTTTCCCACGCCTGCAACGGCTCCAAGATACACACGTAACCGTCCATGATTTTCCTCTTCTTGCCCTCTTTCAGGCTCAGAGGGGGAACCACTCACCGAAAGGTCTGTGTCGCGTAGCCCATACCGTCTCAGCAGTGCTTCCGGGTCAGGCCGACCATCCTGGGTTCTCTGAATATTAGCAAATAAATCGCTCATCTGTTCCCCTGTTTCTTTGTAGCTAGGCCACGCAGTCTTCCCTGATTTTAGCAGGTCGCACTGATTGAGGCAAGCAAGAACGAACAGTTCGCAATCGCTACTCATTGAGGATTATGATGCGCCACATTCCTACGTTGCCGTAAGTGCCTCTCTGAACTTGACATAAGGACATCCATATGGTATATCTTTTCATAGGGTAGCGTTTCCCTATTACAATGAAGAAAGAATAGCGGTTCTAAAGGAGGAAAAGGCAAGCATTTTTTAGGCGCGTATTTAGCGCATCTGTGTTATATAGCTTTTTGGTAAAGAGATGTTTCAAGGAAGAAACAGCATCTCTTTCAGGTAATAGCCATCTTCCGTCATTCGTAGCGTTGTTTTTGCATACGAAGGAGAACATGACAATGTACAGTCATCGTCACAGACGCATCCAGATGGGAATAAGTACCGTACTCTTAGCCGTCCTGCTCTTGACAGGCGCGATCAGCAACGTGACCACTGCACATGCTGACTACACCATCAACGTCGATCCCTCACAACAATACCAGACGCTTCAGGGCTGGGGAACAAGCATGGCATGGTGGGCAAAGTGGGCTGGGAGTTTGAGTGATAGTCAGCGTATTCCGTTAGCAGACAAATTGTTTGATCCAAACACAGGCATAGGTTTGAATACTTTGCGGTATAATTTTGGGGCAGATGGCCCCGGAAATGCCTGCCATGATGCAATTGCACGCGGCAAAGCAAATAGCTACACAAACATCCCCACATACGAACCATCGGCAGGAACATACGACTGGACGCAGGACACCGCGCAACGTTGGGTATTGCAGGCGGCGCAAGATCGTGGGGCTAACCTTTTTGAGGGCTTTGCCAATTCACCACCCGCATGGATGCTAAGCAACAGTTGTACCTCTGGTGCGAATGGAAACGCTGAGAATTTGAGCAGTAGCCACTACGACGATTATGCTGCTTACATGAGCACGATTGCCCAACATTTTCATGATACTTGGGGTCTAACTTTGCAGACACTTGCGCCTTTTAACGAACCTACGCCTGGATACTGGAACTACAACGGCGATCAAGAGGGTTCAAACTTCTCCACTGGCACACAGAACACGATTGTCAGTAAGCTAGGCGCAAAGCTCGATCAGATGGGCGTTTCCGCATACTCCCAAACTTCCGCGCCCGACGATACTGCGGTCAACGCTTCCAACAATGATTACAACGCTTATGATAGCACCGCAAAAGGGTATGTTGTACAGTACAACACTCATACTTATGGCGGGAGTAACAGTGATCGCGATTACGCCTATAATACAATTGGACAGAATGACAACAAACGGTTGTGGATGTCCGAATGGGGAACTGGCGGGCAATCAAGCCAGATGGCGGCAGCTCTCACTCTATCACAGCAAATTCTTGGTGATGAGCAACACTTACATCCTTCCGCGTGGGTCATCTGGCAGGCGGCAAACAATTACCCTGGCAATGGCGTGGCGGGCAATCCGGGTTCAGACAGCGACCTCTGGGGACTGGCATATAGCGATAATAGCGGCAACATCAGTTATCCCTCGCGCTATTACGGGCTGGGAAATTATACAAAGTTCGTGAGGCCGGGCTACAAGATGATTGGGAATAACGATGGCAACACTTTTAGCGCGTATGACGCGGGTTCAAATACCCTTGTGTTGGTTACAACAAACAGTTCATCGAGCGCGACCAATATAAGCTACAACCTGGGAAGTTTCAGTAACGTAGGGAATACCGCGACCCCCTACCGTACTTCTTCTACGGAAAACCTTGCCCAGCTCTCAAATATCGCTATTGGCGGCAGTTCGTTTTCCAGTACGCTGCCCGCGCAATCAATCACGACGTTTGTCATTCCCAACGTCACGTATACAGGGACGGGTGCGATGACGCAGGTTGACGACTCGGTGCAGGGAACAGGCTTCAATCAGTTCAACTATTCAGCAGGTTGGGGGCATTGTACAAGTTGCAATAATACTACGCCTGCGATGTATGGCGGGAGCAACAGTTGGAGTTCGACGGCAGGCGCAACCGCAAGTATGCAGTTTAGCGGGTCACGTATTCGTCTTTACGGAGTCAAAGATAGTAACGAGGGGATAGGAACGATTTCGGTTGATGGCGGAAAGGCGCAGGAAGTTGATTTTTATGCGGCTCATCGTGCGAGCAATCAACTCATGTGGGAGAGTTCTCACCTGGGATCAGGAACACACACCATAACCTTTACCGTGACAGGGAGGAAGAATCCACAGAGCAGCAACACCTGGCCCGCACTGGATCGTGTGGAAATTGAGTCGGCTGGGGGCAGCGGCGGTGGTGGAGGGGGCGGTGGTAGTGGTGGTGGCACAGGGGGAAATCTTCTCACAAACGCGGGCTTTGAGTCTGGTAATCTTTCGTCCTGGGTTACTGAACTGCACAGTTCCCTTGCGGGCGTTGAGACCAATTATCCTCACGGTGGTACGTATGATGCCTACCTGCACCCTGCTTCAAATGCTGACGTGGGCATCACACAAAGCATCACCGCGCCCACGACTCGGAGTTACACCCTGACAGCTTACGCGGCAAATAGTACGGGCAGTGTGCAACTGGGCATAGACGTGAATGGGAGTCAGATACGCAATTTGAGTGTAACGGGCGATGGCAGCTATCGGCAGTACACAATCACGTTTACGGCGAACGCGGGCCAGACGATTAAAGTCTGGTATTATGCTGGCGCGGTTAACGGCTGGGCTACTCTCGACGATGTTAGTTTGACGTAATTACCTCGTTTTGTAGGACACATCGCCTCCGTCTTTGCCAGAACAAGATGGAGGCGGTGTTTTGTACGTCACGCTACTTCGCGCTGTCAAGCGCGAGGTTCAAGTCAAGCACATTGAGGTGTGGTTCACCAAAGATGCCCAGAAACTTCCCCTGTGTATGTGCTGTAACGATTTGCTGTATTTTGGCCACACTCAGACCACGCTCGTTGGCGATGCGTGGCACCTGATAGAGTGCGCCCGCGACAGAGATGTCGGGGTCTAGGCCAGAACCTGATGCTGTTACAAGGTCAACAGGCACGTCCCCTGATGGTGCGCTGGGGTTCTCTTTTTTCAATTGCGCCACCCGATCCTTTACCGATTTCAGCAGAGTCGCGCTGGTCGGGCCAAGATTAGAAGCTCCCGAACCGTCGCCCGCATAAGGGGTTGCCGTTCCACTTGGTGCTACCGTCGCGGAGGGCCGCCCGTGGAAGTAGCGGGCCGAAGTCCAATACTGTCCAATCAGATCGGAGCCAACCACTTTTCCATTTGTGGTATGCAGACTTCCGTTTGCTTGATAAGGAAAAATCAATTGCGCGATACCTGTAACGATACCAGGATAAATTAGGCCCGTGAGTACAATGAAAAGCACTGTCATGACAATTGCTGGACGAATTTGTTTCATCTCGAATTCCTTATAGAGAGTGTAACCGCCGCGATACTTATATACCGCGACGGTCAAACGTGTGGTTAGTTGGCCAGGTGCAGCAACACAAGAATCAAGTCGATGATCTTGATACCAGCAAATGGGACAATAATACCGCCCAGGCCATAGATCAACAGGTTGCGACGAAGCAACGCCCCCGCGCCAATAGCACGATAGGCAACGCCGCGTAACGCAAGCGGGACAAGCGCAATAATAATCAACGCATTGAAGATTACGGCGGAAAGTACCGCGCTGTGTGGCGAGTTCAAACGCATAATGTTTAGTGCGTTCAACTGCGGATACGTCACGGCAAACGCTGCCGGAATAATCGCGAAGTATTTGGCAACATCGTTTGCGATACTGAACGTGGTCAATGCGCCGCGTGTAATCAAGAGCTGCTTGCCAACCTCGACAACCTCGATAAGCTTCGTTGGGTTCGAGTCAAGGTCAACCATATTCGCGGCCTCTTTCGCGGCCTGTGTCCCCGTGTTCATTGCGACACCGACATCGGCCTGTGCCAGTGCTGGTGCGTCGTTCGTACCGTCACCAGTCATGGCAACCAAGCGTCCGCCCGTCTGCTGTTCGCGAATGAGCTTCATCTTGGTCTCAGGCGTCGCCTGCGCCAGAAAATCATCGACGCCCGCCTCTTTCGCAATCGCGGCGGCGGTGAGCGGATTGTCGCCTGTCACCATGATAGTGCGAATACCCATGCGGCGCAACTGGTCGAAGCGTTCCCGCATTCCACCCTTCACGATGTCCTTGAGTTCGATTACGCCTAGTACCCGCGCAGTGCTCTTGCTCCCCGACAACGTTTCGGCTACAACAAGTGGCGTACTGCCCCCGCTCGCGATACTCTTTACAAGTGCATCGAGTTCTTCGTCTTTTTTTCCGCCGTTTTCCGCGACATAGGCCGCGACTGACTCGCCCGCCCCCTTACGGATAGCGCGAACCACGCCCGCTTGCTTGTCGTTCATGTCTACGCCACTCATGCGCGTCTGCGCGGTGAACGGAATGAACGTCGCCGAAGCGTCTTGCTCCTGCGGCTCTAAGCCGTAGCGTTCTTTCGCGAGTGCGACAATCGAGCGACCTTCTGGCGTCTCGTCGGCAAGGCTGGAGAGCAGTGCCGCCTGTGCCAAGTCGCGCTCGTCCACACCCTGTATGGGTACGAAGCGGCTCGCCTGACGATTGCCCAGCGTGATGGTGCCAGTCTTATCGAGCAACAGCACATCAACATCGCCCGCCGCCTCGACAGCGCGACCACTCATGGCGAGCACGTTGCGCTGTACCATGCGATCCATACCCGCGATACCGATTGACGAAAGCAACCCGCCAATTGTTGTTGGAATGAGACAGACCAGCAACGCGATCAAGGTGGTGATCGATACGGCCTCACCCGAATAAATGGCGAATGGTTCAAGCGTTACCACTGCCAGCAAGAAAATGATGGTCAGGCTTGCCAGCAGAATGTTCAACGCTATTTCGTTCGGCGTCTTCTGACGTGCGGCACCTTCAACAAGGGCGATCATGCGGTCCAGGAAAGTTTCGCCAGGGTTGGCGGTGATCTGCACTACAACCCAGTCCGAAAGCACGCGTGTTCCGCCTGTCACCGCGCTACGGTCTCCACCACTTTCGCGAATGACCGGAGCAGACTCACCAGTGATCGCGGACTCGTCTATCGACGCGACACCCGCGACGACCTCACCGTCGCCCGCGATAATGTCGCCCGCCTCAACCAGCAGATAGTCGCCTTTCCGCAGGTCAGGGGCAGCGACTTCCGTCATCTTACTCGTGCGGTCAGGCCCCGCCAACTTTTTCGCCAGCGTGGTGGTGCGGGTACGGCGCAGAGTGTCGGCCTGTGCTTTGCCGCGTCCTTCCGCCATTGCTTCCGCGAAGTTCGCGAAGAGGACGGTGAACCACAACCAAATCGCGATAGCAAGCACAAAGAACGTCTCACTCACGAGTTTTGCATTCGGGTTCGACTGGCTAAACATCTCAATCAATAAGCGTACAAACTCGATGCTCGTGATGACGCTCCCGACCTCAACCACAAACATTACGGGATTGCGGAGTTGTACGCGTGGGTCAAGTTTCTTAAAGGAGTCTCCAATCGCGCGACGGATAATCGCGGCATCAAAGATGTTCGAGCCACTTTTGCGCCGAGCTTTCCACTCCTTCGTCTGTGGTGCTTCCTGCGGAGTCTCCACTACATTCATGCTCATCTTAGAACGTCTTTCCTGCTAGCATCAGCAAATGCTCGACAATGGGGCCTAACGCATATGCGGGGAAGTAGGTCAACGCGCCCACAATGACGATCACGCCAATCAACAAACCGATAAACAACGGCCCCGTCGTGGGGAACGTGCCAAGCCCCGCCGGGACAACACGCTTACGAACAAGCGAACCGGCAAGGGCCATCACCGGAACAACAAAGGCAAAACGCCCAATAATCATAGCGAAGGTGAGTGCCCAGTTATAAAACGGTGTGTTGCCACTCAAGCCACCAAAGGCCGAGCCATTGTTTCCCGTTGCAGAGGTAAATGCGTACAGCACCTCTGAAAGCCCGTGTGGGCCAGCGTTCAGAATGGAGCTTTGACCGACAGGGGCCACAATTGCGACGGCGGAGAAAAGCAGAATAGAGGCCGGCAGAATGAGAATGGCAAGAGCCGCCATCTTGATCTCTTTTTGCTCTATCTTCTTGCCCAGGTACTCAGGCGTGCGCCCGACCATCAGGCCCGCGATAAACACCGCGAGCACCGCGAAAATGAGCATTCCGTACAGGCCAGAACCGACACCACCAAAGACCAGTTCGCCCAGCGCGATGTTCGCCAGTGGCACAAGTCCACCAATCGGAGTATAGCTGTCATGAAAGCCATTGACCGCTCCACACGACGCGTCGGTTGTGACAACCGCGAAAAGCGTGGATTGTATCGTCCCGAAACGGACTTCTTTCCCCTCCATATTGCCGCCGGATTGCGTGTCCGTCGCGGACTGACTCACACCAAGCGATGCCAGTTGTGGATTACCCAGTTGCTCTGCAGGCATCGCGATGACGACACCCAGCAAGAACAGCAGCGCGGACACAATCCATAAGGCCCAGCCTTGCTTTGTATTGCCCGCCATCTTGCCGAACAGGTAGAATAAGCCGCCGGGGATTGCGAAGATGGCAACCATCTCCAACATGTTTGTGAACACATTCGGGTTTTCAAAGGGATGCGCGGAATTGGCATTAAAAAAGCCGCCGCCGTTGGTGCCAAACTCTTTGATAAATTCCTGCGAGGCAACCGGCCCCTGAGCAAGCGTCTGCTGCACTCCGTCCAGTGTATGCACAACAGTGTACGCGTTGAAGTTTTGCACAACGCCTTGCGAAACAAGAATAAGTGCTCCAATAATCGAAACAGGCAATAGGATATAGAGAATACAGCGCGTAATGTCAACCCAGAAGTTGCCAATGCTCTGTGCGCTCTTGCGGGTAAGTCCGCGTACAAACGCTACCGCCAGCGCGATACCTGTCGCGGCAGAGGCGAAGTTGTGGAATGCCAGGCCCGCCATCTGCGAAAGATAGCTCATGGATTGTTCGCCAGAATAGTTCTGCCAGTTCGTGTTTGTGGTAAAGCTGGTAGCAGTATTCAATGCCAACTGTGACTCAATCGGCCCTACCCCTTGATTTAATGGGAGTAACTGCTGTGTCCGTAGCTGAATGAAGAGTATCAGCAATCCTACCAGACTGAAGAGTAGCATGGCAGTTGTGTACGTCGTCCATTTCTGTTCCTCCTCTGCGTCAACGCCGGCAAGCCGATAAAACAGTCGCTCGACAGGCACAAGCACCGACGAAAACCAGGTGCGTTCACCCGCGAAAACTTTTGTCATGTAGAGGCCAAGCGGCTTTGTTACCAGAAGCACCAGCCCCAGAAAAACAACCACCTGCAAAACACTACTAAGCGCTACAGGCATAATTTCACCTCGTTACTAAAACTTCTCCGGTGCAAGCAACGCAATCACCAGATATACAATTATCGCTATTGTCACAACGCCAACCAGAATGTATTCAATCAGTGTATTTGTCATAAATCTCCTACAACCGATCACAGGCTCTGGTAAAGCCAATGAGCGCGACAAATGTGGCGATCATCACCACAACAATGAACACATCAAGCACAAAACCGGTCATACTATTTTCTCCACGGTACGCTATGCTACATCTCTTCAGGGAGTTCAACACCAATGGGTTTTCTGATTGCAGGTATAGCCCCACCTCGCTCAGCCGCTTCCGCCGCCAGCCGTATCACCGCCTCCATTGGAAATGGCTTTGGCAAGTACGCCAACGGATGAAATTCCGCCAGCCGCTTGGGGCCGACGCGAACCGCGGACATGACGACAACGGGCAATTTCTCGCCATGTCCATCCAGGTTCTGCGGACGAATATATCCCTCGCTCAGTGCTGTTCGCAGCACGTCCCATCCTGTTTGATCGGGCAGATTGATGTCTAGAAAGATGAGGTCGAACTGATTCGAGCGCAGTTGCGCCAGCGCACTCTGCACATCTATCGCGACACTCACCATGTGGCCTCGTATCTCTAAGTTACGCGCCACAACATCGCACAGCCCTTCGTCATCCTCGACTAACAAGATACGCGCTCCACTCATATCGACAGTACCCTTCTTTGAGATGTAGCTAGTAAAACAACTCCTACAAAAATCATACCCCTACATTTCTCAAGAAGGTGTAAGGATAGCACAGACAATGCTCAAAAATTTCTAAAGATGTGACCACGCAGCATTTTCTTCATGTCCCCTATTATGAGGCGCGTTACGTACAATAATGGAAGGGTAGAAGTGAGACAGGCACCGTCTCGCGCAGCAAAAAACAGGAGAAATTATGGCAAAAGAGTCCACGACACAAAGTACACCCCAACCACAAATAGAGCAAAAAAGTGAACACGCAAGCGGGAAGCAGACACTTGGGCCGCTGCTCTGCTGGGCAGTTGTCTTCGCAGATATCGGCACCTCTATCTACTATGTCCCAGGTATTCTTTATGGAACTGTTGGCAAGCTTGCAGGCTTCTTCGTTTTTCTCACCATGGCAGTCTTTATTTTGCTCACGTTCAAATACACCGAAGTGACCTACCGCTTCCCGCAAGGTGGCGGCGTCGTAACGGTTGCGGCCCAGGCACTCAACAATTGGTTTGGGGCATTGGGTGGCATGTTTATTCTCGTTGATTACTTTCTTACAAGCTCGATTAGCTGTCTCTCTGGAATGCTTTATCTCAGTGTTGTGTTTCCAGCACTCGGCCCCAAATCAGCGTTTTTGGGCCAGAGTATAACACTCTGGATCACTTTGCTTGTGCTGGTCTTGCTGGGTGTTCTCAACTGGGTGGGGGTAAGCGAGAGCGCGAAAGTTAGCCTCGTTGGGGCAATTGTCGCCTTCTTTAGCGATATAGCAATTCTCGTTACTGTGTTTACGCATATCTCCTTTGGGGAGTTTCTCGCGCTCTTTCCCAATATGTTTTCAGGGCAACATTTCACCATTGGAACGCTGCTGGTGGGCTTCGCAGGTTCGTTTCTGGCATTCTCAGGATTGGAAAGTATCTCACAGCTCGCGCCAGAGATGAAGCTGCCACGCAGAATGGTGAGCAAGATGGCCCTGTTTCTTGTAATACTCACTGTCGGTCTCACCAGCCCCCTGCTTACGCTCCTCTCTACCCTGCTGGAACCACGCGCCGCCGCGAGTTCTGTCCAATCAGCACAGATCATTTCAATTCTCGCTGGCAAATGGGGCGGGCCACTGCTCCGAACAGAGGTAGCGATCAGTGCCAGCGCGTTACTCATCTTCGCGGGTAACACCGCGATTATCGGTTCATATCACGTCTTTCTCGCGCTTGCCCGTATGGAGTTTTTCCCGGAGATTATCACGCGACATAACAAGCTCCGCAATACGCCACACTATGCGATTATGCTTGCCACGGGTATTCCTATTCTAGTGTTGCTTCTGGTTAGAGGAAGAATCGATATTCTCGGCGACATGTACGCGTTCGGCCTGCTCGGTGCGTTCACGCTCACCTGCTTGAGCATGGATATCGTGCGCTATAAGACGCGTAAAGCACGCAAGAAAGAGCAGGCACTTCTCGCTCAGAACGCGGGCAAGCCGACACGCGAGCAACAAGTATCCGCGCACGATGCACATGAAAGTACGGAGGATATCATTGAAGACCGGGCGACGGAGGACGCTACCCCGACAGCAGAAAAGCCGGAACGCGAGGGACGCTGGACACGTTCGACGCTTAACTATTGTCTGGGCATCCTCACAACAGTTCTTGTTATCATTGCATGGTCAACCAACCTCGTCTACAAGTTGCCCGCGACTGAATTCGGTGGCTCGGTCTCGCTTGTCGGCATG
>JBBQVS010000038.1:0-35623 GCA_038211295.1 Ktedonobacterales bacterium
TCGCCAATACGCGCGTACACTCGCTGGTAGTAGTCGCGCCACGCCAACTCTTGCAGCAACTTGTACGCTTTCTGGGCAGAGAGACGTTTCAAGATGCTTCTCCGAACTTCCGCTAAGGTCACGACGCCCTGCTTGAGATAGGGTGAAAGCTGTGTTACCGCGCCACTAAGCATATTGCGTGTAGCGGCATACGCGATGGGTTGTATGTTTTGTATGACGGTTTCAGCTATACCACGCCCACCCCGTATTTCGCTTAAAGCGGCTCCGCGTTGTGCCGCTCTGGGAAACTCTTCCCGTATATAGTCCGCGAGCGACTCGCGGTCAGCGAATGTTGTTTTCAGTTGCATCTATTTCTTCTCTATTTTACTCAACACAGCCAGCCTTATTATGGCCGATGTGTCCTATGTGAGCTACGTTTTTCTGATGTTTTGTCAATAACAGAGACGTGCAAAACGGCCAAAACGAGGCAGCGAAGAAAGGTATATTTAACGATTTGTTGGTTGTTCTTGTTGCAAGTAGTTGGTAATGATCGGGCGATAGTGACGGGGCAAAAGGCCGTCCAGTGTTTCTTTGTCGAGCCAGCATGGTTGCCCCTCTATGCTGCCGCGAAGCTCGCCCCCGACGACGACTGCTCGATGCACAATCGTGATCGTACTCATCGCGCTGAACGTCGTCGAAGGTGTAGTATAACAACCCATAATCGCACCAATCTGTAAGTCCAGTCCAGTCTCTTCTTTACCTTCGCGCTGTGCCGTCTGCTCAGACGTTTCTTTCCATTGCATAAAGCCACCGGGGAAGACGCAACAGCCCTCTGGACGTTTCACCACAAGATATTTTCCCGCCTGTTCTACGACCACGCACACGCTCCCAAGTGGTGGAAGATTGCCTTTGAGCAAGAGATTAAGCATATTGAAGAAGACACCCACAGCCTTCTTAAAAGCAGTATAGAATACAAGTATAAGCATAGCTATTTTTCTACCAATCTTTTAGGGGGGTATACTCTTTAGTATACACTGCTACGTCATACTACAAAAGAGTTACTCCACCAACATATCTACCACAAACATTTTGCGTTTTGGGCATAGATACCTGTATTTTTTTGAAAGGATAGAGGAATGGCTACGCATTTGTACCTGCTACGTCATGGTCAGGCACTAAGTTCTATTGAGGGTTCACTGGAGAATACGCGACTCTCGCCACTGGGGGTAAGGCAGGCCGAGCGATTGCGTGACCGTCTGGATGCGACTCGTGAAATTCAAGCGGACGTGCTTATCAGTAGCACGATGCAGCGTGCGCGTCACACCGCCGAAATTATCGCGCCCGCGCTGGGATTACCAATCACGTTCAAGGAGGAATTTGAAGAGTGGCGTGACGGTGATTATCAAGACATGACGCAGGAGACGCGACTACATATGTTCAAGACTACGCCAATAACAGAATGGCCCTATATGCGTATCGCGCCAGGGGCCGAAACGTGGGCGGAATTCAACCTGCGTATGGGAACAGCACTCACGCACATCACAGACGAATATGAAGGGAAAACGATTGTCATTGTGTGTCACGGTGGTATCATTGACGGCTCGTTTCAGCTTTTCTTCGGCCTTAGTACGCTCCAATTCCCGAAAGCATTAATGGGCGGCACAAAAAACACCTCGATTACTCACTGGAGTCGTGACTCATCCGAAGAATATGGCATCCCTCCGACATGGTATCTGGAGCAGTACAACGACATGATGCATCTGCTTGACCTGGACTCGCCTGTGCGTATCCCGTGGCGGGAAATTACAGGGAAAGCTACCCATGAGGAAGAGAAACCAGACATTCCGGCAGATATCGAGTGAGGGAAAAGAAGAGAGCGGACACAAAAAAGCGACTCCCCCGTCGGGGGAATCGCTCTATAAAGCGTTGTGTAAAAACTAGTAGCGGTCATTGCCGTTGTAGTTTGAACGACGCTCGCGGCCCTGAGAACCGCCGTTTGTCTGACGCTCACGCGCCTCGCTCACGGTAAGGGTTCGGTTGCCCAGAAGAGTGCCGTTCAATTGTGTGATTGCGCGTTGTCCTTCTTCAGGTGTACCCATCTCGACGAAGCCGAAGCCCTTGCTGCGTCCGGTCTCACGGTCTGTGATAACGGTTGCGGAAGTGATGCTGCCAGCCTGCTCGAAAAGGGCGATCAGGTCTTGTTCTGTTGTTTGGTAGGGAAGTCCCCCAACGTAAAGTCTCATATGTTTATGCTCCTGTAGACATTCCTCTTGACGCTCGTAGAAACCGTTTCTCACAGAAGCAATTCAATGCGGTGTTGTCATACCTATAATAACGCACTGACTGCCCATTCTATTCCCATCATGAAGCGGAATGTAAAAACTCGTTCCCTGCTCAATTTAGAGTATGCTAGCGACCACTCTTACTTGAAGCCTGAATGCGTCGAATAATCGCGTCGATAGTGACGGCGAGCAAGAGAACCGCGCCTTCAACAATCTGTCGAATGTCAGACCCTTGACTACGCAAGGCAAGGCCATTTACCAGACTCCCGATAATGAGCGTTCCCAGTACAATCGACCAGACGGAGCCTTTGCCACCAAACAGGCTTACACCACCAATGACTGCGGCGGCAATCGCGCTTAGCAGCAGGTCAGAGCTGACCGCGCTCGCCACGGAGTTCGCGTAAGAAGCCTGAAGAATACCCGCCACTGCTGCCAGACCAGAGCAGAGCGCGAACATGCTCATGCGGATAAATACCACATTGATACCTGCGCGTCTTGCGGCTTCCACGTTGCCACCAACTGCATAAATATAGCGACCATACGGCGTCTTTGTCAGGACGACCCAGACGAGGAGAATCAAGCCGAAGAGAATGGCGGCGGTATTTGGTACGCCCAGGTAGATACCCGGTGTCGGTGACGGTGTGTTTTCGAGAATCGCCACGACGCCTTCGACTATAACTACGACGATGCCAATTTGTAGAAGAAGCTGTACCAGTGATTTTGTGCGGAGGCCAGAGCGTCTGCGCTGTACCTGCTCCCAGAGAATAGAGGCCGCGTACAAAATGATGGCGAGTGTGGGCAGTCCAACGCCAAGAAAATCGGGTAAAAAGCTGCGTGCGCTACCTGCGATAGAGAGAATAAACGGGTCGCTGATAATCAATGTTGCCTGCCCCGCGAGGAGTGTTAAGAGCAGTCCTGAATACGCGATAGATGCGGCAAGTGTGACAATAAAAGAGGGAATGCGAAGTACCGCAACAAAAAAACCGTTGATCGCGCCAATAAGAACGCCCACAAGTATCCCTATTATAATTGCCAGAGCGGGTGGGAAATGATAGCGTTCCGAAAGAACACCCATAACGACGGCGCAAAACGTGCTTACTACCGCGACTGAAAGATCGATTTCACCAATCAAAAGGACGAGTGTTACCGCGAGCGAAGCAATGCCTATTTGAATATTCTGTTGAAGCAGGTTCGACAGGTTGCCCGTTGTGAAAAAGAGGCCCCCTGTGGTGATTTCAAAATAGGTCGCGATAGCAACAAATGTCAAAAGCACAGGGAGAAAGCCGAGGTCGCCACGTAGCAGTTGACCAAATGATCGCTTCTGCGTGTATGAAGGTGCTTCAACAGAGGAAGCCGCTACGTCCGAACCACCAGGGGTAGGAGTTGTTTTATTGATGATTTCGCTCATAGTTTATTGCCCTCCTTCGGTGCCGTTTGTAGCGGTGGATGTTTGCAGCATCTCGCCAAATTCTGCTCCAGTGATCGCGGCTACAACTTTTTCGGCGGTTGTCGATTTCACATCGAATGTGGCGACGCGTTTGCCGAGGCGCATCACAATCACGCGGTCAACAACCTCGAACACGTCGGCGAGATTGTGCGAGATAACGACAACCGCGAGACCTTGCTCACGAAGTCGTAAAATAAGGTTGAGGACTTGCTTCGTTTGAGCGACGCCGAGCGCGGCGGTTGGCTCATCGAGCAGAATAAGTTTCGCGTTACGAAGAATGGTTTTCGCGACTGCGATAGACTGGCGTTGACCGCCGGAGAGTGCTGCGACAGTGGCACGGATAGAAGGAATCTTCACATCGAGAGTACGTAGCACGTTGAGGCCCTGTCGCTCCATCTCGATCTCGGACAAGACGCCGAACGGGGTGTGATGTTCACGACCCAGAAAGAGATTGGAAACAACATCCAGGTTGTCGCAGAGAGCGAGGTCCTGATATACGGTTTCGATGCCCAAGCGTGAGGCGATCTGTGGACTTGTAATCTTGACAGGTTCTCCTGCGACGAAAACTTCACCGTCGTCAGCAGGGCCAACACCCGCAATTGTTTTGATAAGCGTAGATTTGCCCGCGCCGTTGTCGCCGACAAGTCCAACAACTTCGCCATCATACACCTCAAAATCGACATTGGTAAGCGCCCGCACCGCGCCGAAACTCTTGTTAATGCCGCGCATAAGCAGTCGAGGTTGCTCTGTTGCTGCTCGTCCAGATACTGTAGAAGGCTTTCCACCAACGGAAGGATTGATGCTTTCTGCCATAGGTTCCTCCAATTACATTACTTCGTTGTAGTTGAGTAGCGATTAGAGAACGAGGATGGGATACGTGCAGTATACCATCCTCTTCCTGTTAAAAACAAGCTATTTATTGTGCTGTACAACCACGTGTGACTAGCAGACGCCACCTGTGTTTGTACCCGCAGGAATGCCCGCGCACACATCTGACTTGGTAACGAACCCATCGGCGATAACCGTTGAGGCAATGTTGTTCTTGTCAACCGAGACAGGAGTTTCGAGGATAGAGGGAATACTTGTGCCATCAGCAGTTTTGACAACCGCGCCATTTGTCAGGGAAGCGGTGTCGGTGCCTGCAGAGATCGCCTTCACCAGATCAATGGTGGATTTGGCCTCTTTGCTGATGTCCTTGTACACGGTCATGGACTGGTCGCCCAGTAGAATATTGTGGATACCCGCAACTGTTGCATCCTGTCCAGTTACAAGCACTTTCCCATTGAGCTTCTTTGTGCGAAGGGAAGCGATGACGGAGTTCGCCATACCGTCGTTCGCGACATACGCGACGCCAACGCTGTTCTGGGTTGCAGTCAGCGCACCGTCCATCTCAACGCGAGCTTTGTCATTGTCCCAGTTAGGAGTGAACTGGTCATACACGCTCTTGAGCGAGCCAGAGTCAATCAACGGTTGAATAATGCTTGTTGCGCCTTTTTTGAACAGAAGCGCATTGTTGTCGGTCTGAGAACCGTTAATCAGGACGATGTTTTTGCTGGTCTTGGTGTAGTCTTTATAGTGATCGGCGACATACTGGCCCTGAAGCTGTCCAACCTTTTCATTGTCAAATGAGACGTAGTAGGAGAGGTCTTTGGACTGAATCAAGCGGTCATACGCGATAACTGGCACATTTTTGGCCTTGGCCTGTGTCACGATCACGCCCGCGCTTACACTGTCTGAGGCCGCGACGATGAGGATGCAGTCGCCCTTGGTCAGGTCGGCCTGTGCCTGCGTCTGCTGCACTGTCGCATCACCACCCGCATTGTTGTAATCTACAACTGTATCAGTACCAAGTGCGGTTTTAATACCATCAGTCAAAAGAGGCTTGTCTTTGCTATCCCAGCGAGCAGACGATGCTGTTTCTGGTAAAAGCACGCCAACCTTTTTACATCCCTGTCCGGGCTTGGTCGAGGCCGCAGGCGTTGTGCCTGTTGTGCTGCCGCTATTGCCACATGCTACGAGCATCATGGAGATCATAAGAATCCCACAGAGCACGCTCAAACGTTTGTAACTAAATAGTTTCATCGTTGAATTTGTCCTTCCGTTTTTGCCTTACTTTGGCAATTACTCTTTGAAACCGTAACACTCTGTTACAATCTCTCTGTCCACTCCAATGTTTCTGTCCGCTTCCTTGTTGCGCTTCGATGATTGCTCCTCTCCGACATGAAAGGTGTATAGCACGCTCGCATACCAACGTCCTCTCACAGCTCACGCTGTTACGAGCACGCGCCCCCCCTCTACTTGCGTAGTGGTGGCGGCTTCACGCGCTATAAGCACGCGTTCCCATGCCTTGAAAAATGGATAATATAGAAGTGCGGAGACAGCAAGATCAAAGAACTGTAGAATACTGCCTCTGATATCGCCTCCTGTTGCCAGGAAACCACTGACTCCGAGAGGAACGGTAAAGGGTTGCATCACGATTGGGATATGCACCCAGTGCAGGGCGAATACCGCATAGTTGATCGTGACGATGGTCACAGGCACAAGCACGAATGGAATCATCATAATGGGATTGAGTACCATTGGGACGCCGAAGGTTACAGGTTCGTTGATGTTGAAAATCGCCGGACCGAGCGCAACCTTGCCAACCGTGCGTAACTGTGTCGATTTTGAACGTAACATATATATCACCAGGGGCCATGTCGCACCAGAGCCACCGAGATGAGCAAAGATATGGAAGAACGGTTCTGTCACAATACCGTGTCCTCCCGTCGCGTTTGCCGCGAGCGTTGTGAGCCAGAACGGGGCCGCAATCGCTGTGACCACATTCATGCCGTGAATGCCAACCGACCAGAGCAACATCATCAAGACGATCTCAAGCAATGCTGCCGGATAGCTGTCCTGTACGACTACCAGTGGTTGAAACGCATTCATGAGCAGCACAGGGAGCGTAAGTTGATGTACCATGTGGTCTGCTGCCACATACGTGTGGACACTGACAAACCATTCAAGGCTCCACACCAGCGTGAGCAAAAGCAGGGTTGGAATAAGTGCCTCAAAGGCGCGTGTCACATTGGGCGGCACGCTCTTAGGCATCCGAATGGTGAAGCGTGAGCCACGAAAGCCGCGCATAACCTCTGTTGTAAGAATACCTATGAGAATAGCAACCAGTAATCCCTGCCCTCCAAGATAAGGTAGAACCTCGCCAAGTGGCATTGTCGTCAGATTGCGTACTGGCATACTTGCTACAAGAAACAGCACCATTGCCAGAATACCAGGCTGTACCGGCTCAGTTCGCCGATATTGCGCGAGACTATATGCGACACCAAAGGCGAGAAATAGAGCCATCAAACCAAATGAAAGTTGAAACGGCACCAGAATCGCGTTTTGATAAGGTTGTAAAAATACTTTCACGGCGGGAATAGGTGGGTTAGCAATCACCAGAAAGAGACTACCCGCGATAATAAGCGGCAAGGTAAAAATAATGAAGGCATCACGGATCGCCTGCAAATAAATATTGCTGGCAAGTGCTCCGAGCGGTGGCACAAGGTAGCGTTCAAAAAGCTCGCTACTGCGCTCTATAAGTGTCGTCTGACTTTTGCCTTCATTGACCTGCTTGCTCACTTTTTCCCTTTTCCGGGCGTTGCGAGCAGATGTTGTACCTGCTCAACCACCGCCTGTCCATTCATCGTTGCATAGTGAAAAGGTTCGATCATTGCAACTGGCTTATCTATTGAAGCCGCCAGTTGCTCAATGCTTTTCCGTAAGTGCCGAATCTGTGGCGCGATCAATACAACGTCACATGTCTCGACCTTCGCCGCATACTCGCCAGCACTCAATGCCTCAACAGTAAGTTCGTACTTACTTGCCTGTGCCGCCGTAAGCATACTTTCTACTAGTAAACTGGTGGACATGCCCCAACTACAGACAATCAAAATATGTATCATGACACCCCTCCCCTACGTTCTCAGTAGTGTGAAGTCGCCGTGTGTATTCTTCATGCTGTACGCTACACACTACACAGAATTTGAGAGTCGTTGGGTCTACTAGAATAGAGAGCAAGAACCATGCCAGCGAGTGTGTAGCACAGATAGCACACTTGGAAATGTCATCCAAAGAAGATATCGACCTGCCGCAAAATGCCAACAATGTTGTATGCCTCTTCATCTGGTAGTGGACGCGCGATCTGCGACCCCAGAATGTGTAGCGCATGGCGGCAAATGCTCAGTTCACGCGGAAATTGTTGCTCGACCTGTACCCGCACGTTCTCATTTACGAGCATTCCTTTCTGCTGTACGCCGCGCTCAAGCACACACGCGATATGCAACACAAAACCTGCCAGCACCTCGATCTCAAAAGTTTCGCCCACCTCGACTTCGATCAGCTCAATCATTCTTTCTATGAGTGGAACGGCCCGTGTTGGGTTGAGAAATAAAAGACGTTGACTTAGTGTGTAGGTAATTTCACGAATGAGGTCTGTTCGTTGTGTGAAAATTGGTGTCGCTGCTTTGGGAAGCGCCGAGCGTTGTAGCAGTGACGGGTCGATCAGTGTGCCACCCAGCAAGGTGCGTAAGCGTGCGATACCATCGCCAAAGAGCAGTTCTGTTAATGAGAGAAAGGGGTAGCTTTCCAGATGAGGATTGATTGTTCCCACAATCGCCACGATGTCTCGATTGCCTACCAGACGCTGTAGCTCGCCCTCCGTCTTACCCGAAAGATTGATGTCCATACACAGAATTTCCACGTCTTGTCGCGACAGGTCGGGCAATCGTTCCGCCATCAGTTCCGCCAGTTTGGTTGCGCTCCCAAAGCCGGTGAGACATACCGAGAGGATGACGCGAGAAAGTGGCGTGGTAATCTCGTTGGGAATATGCGCCACTGAACTGGAAGACGGGACTTCTATCGTTGTGCGGGTAAGGCTTGCGGCAAGCTGGTCGAGCGTGGTGTGTTTCGCGCGTTGTCCTCGGCGTACTGCCTCTACAACCAGTGGTGTGTTAACATATGCAATCGTCCGAATCTGTGTTCCTGTGCGCTGCATCACCAGTTCGCCAAGCGAGAGCAGCGACGTGAAATCTACAAGCAGTAACACACCACTTCCGTGATCGGCACTCGTGACACATTGCGCGACCAGCGTGACGATTTCTTCAGGCGATTGCTCCAGCGAAAGCTCGACAAAAGAGACCGAATTCACCCCCGCCAGTGTGTTCGCCAGTTCTGCCAGACCCTGTGCGACATTGCGCCCGTGTGCCGCGACAACAACACCCACCGTCGATTCCTCGCTGCTTAAAAGAGCGTCCGCGTTTGCCAGCAACACCGTCAGGACATCCGTTTCGCTTTCTGGCAACGAGACACCCAGCAGCGAACGCACACGCAATAACGCGATATGGGCAACCTCATACTCTATTGGATAGGTATGGCGCATAGCTTGTAACGCTGGCATCACAAGATGATGCCCCTGTGCACTATGTTCCAACGCGCTCATGAGATGGAGCGTCAAGACGAGAGAAAGTTTTTCTGGAAAGACGCGATGGAGTTGCTCCTCGGCATAGCGAATGATAGTATGGCTCACCGCCGCTACGCGCTCGTTGATAAGATGTGAAACCGTCTCGTGCCGCTCGTCGCTGGATGTGTTGACGGAGTCCGCGAAACGCTGAAAGTAGTGTTGAATATCGAGATGAAGCAACTGATTGATCTCCTGCTCCGAAAGGCCTCCACTTCTAAGCGCGTTAAGGTCACTACTGATTGTGTCGTACAGATCGTGCGCCGACTCTGGAATGCTGCCCAGGCTCAGGCCACTGGGAGTAAAGCTGTGTGTCGCGTCCAGAATGGGGAGCAGTGGTTCCAGCATACGGTGTAGCTCTGCGGTGCGTAGTAGGCCGTGTCGGACATGTTCGGGCAAGTCATTGGTAGAAACGGTGAGTTCCGAGAGATTTTTTGTACGGTAGTCCAGATAGGCACGGGCGCAAATGAGCTGTACGTCTGTACGTAGCTGTCCAATATTGCCCGCGCTTTCGTAGAGCAGTAACGCGCGTAACACCGGTGGCGCAACACGAATATGTACGCCGATGCTGCTACATTCTGTGGTAAAGAAGGCGCGAATTAGCTCGTAACGTTCCATCATTGTGCGCTCTTGCAGTCCCGGCAGAGAAATGGTCATGGGGATACGGCGGCGAAACGTAGGCAACAAACTGAGCGTTGGGTCTTCTGTTGTCGCAGCTAAGAGCAGCAGGGACGCCTGTCGTTCGCGTGTATCGCCCATGCGACGGAAGCGTTCGCGATCCATCAGGTAAAAGAGCATCTCCTGACCTTCGGGCGGCAAGCGATGCACTTCGTCTAAGAAAAGGATACCGCGATGCGCCTGCTCAACGAGTCCTTCGCGATCATGTTCAGCACCAGTAAACGCGCCGCGCACGACACCAAATAGGTGCGCCATCAACAACTGCGGATTGCCCGCATAGTCAGCGCAATTGAAGCTGATAAATGGAGCGTCAGGTGCCAGCGTCTGCTGCTCTACCGCGAAGGCGTGCATCAGACGTGCCAGCGTGGTTTTGCCCACGCCGCTTGGCCCGTGCAGCAGCGTGTGTAACCCGCGTGGAGGATAGAGTATCGCGGCCTTTGCCTGCTGAATAGCGACTTTTAAGCCCTCACTGAAGCCAATCAAGCTATCAAAACCCGTGACACTCGCCCCTACGGTAATTGACGCCGCGATTATAGGACGCTTTGGTGAAGTCTGTGCCGCAGGAAGAGCTGGTTGCGTTGGTGTTGTGGAAACGGTGCCATGTGTTATCGAAGCATAGGACGTCGACGCTGTTGTGCTCGTGACTGGTGCCTTAATGGCGAAAAGTACGGGGCGTCCGGGGAAGCGATCTATGCTTCCGGCCTGCGTCAGTAGGTTTAGGTCGCGGCTGGCATTGGTACGGTCTATCCGCGCCTGTTCCGCGACCTCTTCAGCACTAAAGCCGGTATGCCGATGTAAAAGCGCAGACGCGCCTTGTTGTACAGGAGCGTGTGTACACAAAAAGCGTAGTGCTTCCAAAACGCGATCTTTACGTTGCACGAAACAATCCCTTTCACGGTGGGTCGTGCGCCATGCACCCACATCATTGTAGTACGTTTAGCTCGGAGAAGGGAATGTATCAACGCCATTGATGATAACACATAATACCCTGCTTTATACTACGTCGCTTACTTGTATAATTTCTCACTACGCCACCCCTCGCGTTTTCCCCTACCCTTGTTTTTCGGTGGTTTCTTTGGTATACTTCAATACATAAGGGTTAGTGTACGAATAACACCTTTGATTTTTTGTCTGCTTAGTAAGTGTACAAAATACACTTATTTAAAGGAGAACAGGGCATGACAAATGCTTCTTCAGATACGTGCATGTATAACGCAAATCCGCTACAACAGAAGTTTGACGTTGCGATTATCGGTGGGGGTATTGCCGGTTTATCGGTAGCACTGCGCTTGCCAGAGCATACACGGGTTGCGCTCTTCACGAAGGGGCAGCTTGGCGAAAGCAACACGCGTTATGCACAGGGTGGGCTGGCGGTGGCACTTGGGGCGGATGATAGGCCAGAGCTACATCTGCAAGACACATTGGCGGCTGGTGCTGGCCTATGTGATGAAGAGGCGGTACGTGTGCTGGTTGAGCAGGCACCTGACGCGGTACGCTGGCTGATGAGTCTTGGCGTGCGCTTTGACCGGGCTGAGGCGGGAAGTGACGAGCATGTCACGCCCGATGGTTTTCTGCTTGGACGTGAGGGGGCGCATTCACGCTGGCGTGTGCTTCACGCTGGTGGTGACGCCACGGGTGCCGAAATTGAGCATATTCTTATCGCAGAACTACGTAAACGTGCTGCTGTAACGGTGTATGAAGAGACATTTGTAAGTGGACTGGTGGTGAAACACGATGCCTGTGTCGCGGTTGAGGCCGTAAGTCGCGCTGAACAGCATTTCACTGTGTTTGCGGACGCGACAGTTTTAGCCAATGGTGGTGCTGGTGGTTTATGGCTTCATACCTCGAACCCTGCTGGCGCGACGGCTGATGGCCTCACGCTTGCGTGGGACGCGGGAGCCGCATTATCCGACCTTGAGTTTATGCAGTTTCACCCAACCGTGCTTGTCGCTGGTGGTGCGTCATCTTTAATTTCTGAGGCTGTACGCGGTGAGGGTGCATATCTCCGCAATCACGCCGGCGAACGTTTTATGCCGCGTTATAGTGAACAGGATGAACTGGCCCCACGCGATGTAGTTGCACGCGCGATTTTAAGTGAAATGCTGGCTGAGCAGACAAATCATCAATACCTCGACCTGCGCCACTTGCCTGCGGAGAAGATGCGTGCGCGTTTCCCTACGATTTCAGCGGTATGCCGTGAATATGGTTTAGACCTTGCAACTGATCTACTTCCGATTGCGCCTGCTGCTCACTATTGCATGGGGGGTGTGAGTGTTGATACGTATGGACGCACAACCGTAGCTCAGCTGTATGCGGTTGGCGAGGTTGCGTACACAGGTGTGCATGGCGCGAATCGGCTGGCGAGCAATTCTTTACTCGAAGGGCTTGTATACGGTGTACGTATCGCGGATCATCTAGCGGGATTGGGTGAGCAGGTTGTTCATGTTGTCAGGCAAGACGCGGACAGCGTTATCAACGTGCAAGAAGAGGCACTTACATCTGGAAGTATCGGTGAAAGTACCGCACAGGAGATACGTGGTGAGTTACGGCAGATTATGTGGCAGTACGTTTCGCTCTGCCGCGATGAGCAGGGATTGCTAACTGCACGGCGCAGAGTACACGCGTTACGAAAGAGTGTAGTCTTCGGACAAGAGAAAATGAGTCGGCAAGAGTTGGAGACGGTAAACATGTTGCGTGTGGCGGAGTTGGTTATTCTTGCTGCGTTACAACGCCAGGAAAGTCGCGGTAGCCACTGGCGGCTCGATTATCAAGAGACTGATGCACGACTCGCTTCGCAACACTATCGCTTGCAAAAGAACTTGACAGGAGAAGCCGCAAGTGTGACAGGCTGGCAGACGGAGCGCGAGGAGGTACTGGCACATGACTAAGCCGTATCAAAACTTGATTGAGTATGCGTTAGAGGAAGATGGAGCCTACGCTGATATCACGACGCTGAGTACGGTTCCCGCGAAGCAACAAGCGCAGGCCACGATACTCACAAGACATGCGGGCGTGGTTGCAGGTTTGGAAGTCGCATTAGCTGTGTTTCGGACTGTCGATGAGCGGCTTGTGCTTGAGGGGGTGGTACATGATGGCACACAAGTGCAGGCGAACGAGACGTTGGCGCGATTAAGCGGTTCGGCGCGTTCACTTTTGAGCGCGGAACGGGTCGCGCTAAATTTTCTTGGACGGCTCTGTGGTATCGCAACGCTCACCGCGCAATGTGTGCGAGCAATCGAGGGAACACATGTGCGTATTCTCGACACACGCAAGACGACACCTATGCTCCGACAGCTTGAGAAAATGGCGGTTCTCGCGGGTGGTGGGTATAACCACCGTTTCAATCTAAGCGATGGTGTATTGATTAAGGATAATCATATCAAGGCCGCCGGTGGTATCACACAGGCAATCAAGGGGGCGCGTCAGATGGCTCCGCACCTGCTGAAAATCGAGTGCGAGTGTGAAACACTGACTGAAGTTGAAGAGGCGGTAAAGGCTCGTGCGGACGTGGTGCTGCTTGATAATATGAGTGTCGAAACGATGCGGGACGCGATACTGTTTTTACGGCGCGAAGCTCCCTACATTCTGATCGAGGCGTCGGGGAATATCGGTACGAATATGACGCGACTGGCTGAGGTTGCGGCAACTGGCGTCGATTTCATTTCGTTGGGTGCAGTTACGCACTCGGTGCCTAACTTTGACGTTTCGCTAGAGTTTGCTTAATGTGCCTGAAGGAGAAACTACATGGCTGTTATACAATCGGCATGTGCTGAAAGCGAAGAGACGCGCGTTCTGCCACTCTTGACGCCTCATATGAGGGCGAAGCACGACCTTTCTAAACGCGTTGACGCCATTCCATTGCTGTACGCGGAAATGGATGGTGAGGAACTAGAGCGTCGTATTGCTGACGCGCGTGCAACACTTGGCGAACGGCTTGTGATTTTAGGACACCATTACCAGCGCGATGAGATTATCAAATATGCGGACTTTCGCGGCGACTCGTTCAAGCTTGCCCAGTTAGCAGCGGCGCGTCCACAGGCCGATTACATCGTTTTCTGTGGCGTACACTTTATGGCGGAGAGTGCGGACGTACTCAGTGCCGCGCACCAAAAAGTCATTTTGCCCAATCCTGCGGCAGGCTGCTCGATGGCGGATATGGCGAACATTGCCGAGGTTGAAGAGTGCTGGCAGATGCTGACCGATCTACTTGGTGAGGATGCTGGTATCATTCCTGTCACCTACATGAATTCTGCGGCGAACCTCAAGGCGTTTTGCGGACGCAATGGCGGCATTGTGTGTACTTCGTCGAACGCGCCCGCCGTGATTAACTGGGCATTCACACAGGGGAAACGCGTCCTGTTCTTCCCCGACGAACATCTGGGACGCAATACCGCGTTTGCCTACGGTATTCCCGAACACAATATGGCGGTCTGGAATCCGAAAAACCCGATGGCTGCCGTCGATGCTGAGGAAGAGATTGAGCGAGCCAAGATTATTCTTTGGAAGGGCTATTGCACAACACATATGCGCTTCAATGTGCAGCAGATCGCGAAAGCTCGCGTGGACTATCCCGGCGTCAAGATACTAGTGCATCCAGAGTGTCGGCGCGATGTTGTCGCGGCGGCTGACTTGTATGGCTCGACAGAATTTATCATTCAGCAGATTGAACAGGCTCCCGCAGGCAGCAAGTGGGGCATTGCAACAGAGATAAACCTTGTGCATCGTCTAGCACAGGAGCATCCAGAGCAATTCATTTTCTGCCTTGACCCAATTGTCTGTCCTTGCTCCACCATGTACCGTATTCATCCCGCGTATCTCGCATGGGTGCTAGAGGCACTGGTGCATGACGAGGTTATCAATCAAGTCAAGGTCGATGACGACGTTGTGTACTGGTCGCGCGTCGCTCTGCAACGTATGCTTGCCTTATAATAGCTAGCGGACACAAACACGCGACACGCTGAACCGTTCTTTTCAGCGTGTCGCGTGTTTGTGTCCGCTAGCTGGAAGACAAAAACTAGCTCTCTTGTGACACAATATATGTGTTTCTGCGGGCTTATCAGGTCGAGCGAGAAACTCTAACAAACACTACAAACAGGGAGATTTTTCATGAGTGAGACTTCAATCGAGGAGCAACAAGCTGCTCCCGATTTTACTTCAGCTGCTATCGGGCCAGAAGACGTTGTAAAAAACGACCAGATTCACCTATCCGACTTGCGTGGTAGAACGATAGTTTTGTATTTCTATCCCAAAGACGATACTCCGGGCTGTACGAAAGAGGCGTGTAATTTTCGTGATGCCAACCGCGAAATGCAGAAACGCGGTATTGTTGTGCTGGGTGTGAGTACCGATAGTATCGCTTCGCATCAGAAATTCGCGGAGAAGTACGGTTTAGCATTCCCCTTACTTTCCGACTCAGACGCGCATATCGCTCAACTGTATAGGGTGTACAAAGAGAAGAGCATGTTTGGCAAAAAGTACATGGGCGTAAGTCGTGAAACCTTCTTGATTGATAAAGAGGGCGTTGTCCGTAAAATCTGGCACACCGTTAAGCCGGACGGACACGCTAGCGAAGTGCTGCAAGCTGTGGAAGAACTCCATCTTTAACAAAACCGTGCAGGTATGGGAGGCAGAGTCACTCATACCCCTCCTCCTCATGCAATCTCGTGTTTTTTCTGATGCCTCTTCTGTAGTTGTGTACTCCACATCAAGAGAGCCATCATCGTCACGCCGACAAGTGCGAAGCCTGCGAATTTGTAGAGGTGTGGAAGCTCTAGTGCCAGTAGGCCAAAGATAAACGTTACACCGTACAGAATGTAGCAAATCTGACGTGCGTTAAGTCCACCAAAGAGCAGGCGGTAGTGCAGATGTGTGTGGCGATAATGTAAGTAGAGGATGTCAAACTTCATCGGATGCTGACCGCGTCGCATTCTATTGACCATCACCCAGGCGATATCGAGAATTGGAATACCCAGTATCATCAAGATCAATGCGAACTTCGCGCCACCCATGACGGCGAAGACCGCTAGGGCGATGCCCAGAAACTGCGAGCCGCTATCACCCATGATAATCTTCGCTGGACTCCAGTTATGTGGAAGAAATCCCGCCACCGCGCCCGTAAAGATTGTGGAGAGGATCGCGATACTGTTTTGTCCCATTGCCCAGCTAATAACCGTGATGAAGAGTCCTGTAATTGCCACAATTCCCGTCGCTAACCCGTCCAGACCGTCAATAAAATTGATAGTATTCATCATCCCCACAATCCAGAACCAGGTGAAGAGAACCGCAGGAATTGCAAGTAGAGATACATCAGCGTGATGAATAAACAGGGTAAGCTCTGGTTGTTGATACCAGGCAGGATTCTGTGGAGGCGTGCCGTGAACAAAGGGATTGTTGACGCCAAAGAAGAGGACGCCATGAAAGGCGTGAAAGCCGGGGCCAAGCAATAAAAGAACCGCGCAGGTTTGGGCGATCAATTTGGGCAATGGCTTGAGTCCGCGCACATCGTCATAAGCATGAACCGCGACAATCAGAATAGAAGCAAGCAGAAAGAGGATATAGATTACTAGTTCTTTTGGGTAAGCATGACCAAAAATTATCTCTATATGTGCCTCTTGTAGAGTCAATGAGGGTGCGTAAAAAATAAGCGAGATAACGAGAAACGCAGCAAAAATAGCAACACCTCCCAGACGTGGGACAGGCTTCTTGTGAACCTTGCGCTCCTCAACGGCATCGAGAAAGCCGAGTTTGCGACAGAGGTAAATAACGCCAAAGGTAAATAGATACGTCAGTAAGAAAGCAGAGATACCACCGAGTAGGAGCAAGAGTGTGTTGGGTAGTGCCGAAAAGAGAAATGCGAAAATACAGGGATGAATAGGTAGAGCATATAGGTAGTTATACATAATCGCGTCCTTTTTTGAATGCAATGACATCAATGTCCATCCTCTATACTAGACGAACGAAAATGAACAATCAACGTTTTGCCAACTAGATATCCTATTCGTTGCCTTGACCACAGCCATTTTTTGTGGGTACTCTTAACAGGTAGGAAAATTTCTATAGAAGACGAGGAAATATGCATACAACACAGCTCTTTGACGCGAAAAAAATGGAACTGTTTCCAGGCATTGATGCCCAGATTTTCGCCGGAAAAAACGTAATGGTTATGCGGGTAGAGCTAGCGCAGGGGGCAATTGCCACGCCGCACGCACACTCACACGAGCAGATTTCACTTGTATTACAGGGTGAGGTTCTCTTCACTATCGGCGAGGAGCAAAAAACGCTGAAAGCAGGTGAGGCGGTTGTCATCCCCAGCGACGTACTACATTCCGCCGAGGCTGTTCTTGCTTGTGAGCTGATCGATATATTCAATCCCGTGCGCGACGACCTCATGAAGCGGTATACGGGTATCAAATAGGATAGCGTTGTGTCTCATTTCTTACCGCACATCTGATTGATGAACTTTTTGTCACAATCGCGCCACATCTCGCGGGCCACATGCCCCAAACGCACCGTTTATCGCAGATGGCGGGTGCCGTGTTTTAACCACAAGAGGGCTGAGGAACGTTGATAAGCGTGAAGCTAGCAGACAACCATCTGCTGTTACGCTACAGGTTGTCATAAAAAGCGGGATATCAAGTCGTCTATGACCTGATACCCCGCTTTTTTATAGAAGGCGTTTAGTTGCGCTTTACTTGTTCTTGTGTCTTTGCTACAACATCACAAAAGGTTGTTTGCTGGCCTGTGCGTGACTTCACTTCCGCCAAGCGCAAGCAGAAGGCAGCCTGTTGCGCTGTCATAGAAACTTCGTGTGCTGTGCCGTCGTGCGAGACGACGCGGACAATTCGTGCCATAATAAATGTGTCTCCTCATTTGCTCTTCTGAAAACTTTTTCGCTTATAGATACAGAGCACTATGACGGAGGGAGCGGCTATCTTCTTCGATGAGTCAAATCTCTCACCACTGTCTTTTTTCGGGTCAATCCTCGATGATATAGTGTATATCGTACACTTATTGTACCACAGAAGAAGAAAAATGGCAAGGTCGTATGTATTTGGGGTATTTATGTAACCATATCAATCATTAAAAAGTAGAAAAATGGCCTAGTACATACTATATATTTGACATATTCTACTGTCCATTTTATTATATTAAAGAGTGCATTGAAAAAGAGCATAGTAGGAAATAAACTCTCCATGTGAGGGTAAGGGGGTAGAAGAGGAAAAGGTACTGGTAAACTCATGCAAGGTACTCTTATCTTCAATAATTTTAGGAATGGCAAAGGGACACGGCATATGTCTAACGTTCTATTCAATAATAGTATGGATCGACTGTATCGAGTAGCGGAGAAGCGTCAGGGCTTCTGGGGATGGTGGCTAAACTTAACGGCCCCACCGCGTAATACGCAAACAACGGCAAGCCCTACTTTGCGTGAAGCTCTGCGTAAAGCTGAACTTACAGGATACTTTCTTTTTGTACTCGTGTTTTTCAGCATCTTTGATTTGTTTCTTGCTCTTGCGTCACGTCGTGTTTCTAGTATCGGTGAAATTTTTGGGTTCGTAGCCTTTCTTATAATTGTAGGCTTTCTCAATCATAGAGGATATACGCGTCTCGCGCCTGCCATTTTGATTACCAGCATTATGATCTCGGTTATGTTTGTAATTGCCTTTACACAGTCGAATAAGAGCGGGGCAGACCTTTTCCCAACGTATGATTTCTTTATCTATCCTATTATTATCGGGAGTTTGTTTCTCGACAGAAGATTAATTTTTCCTTTTACGTTTATCGCGATTGCATTCATCTTCTTCAATTTACTGTATCAGGTGCATGGGCCGGACATTGAACGCGCTAGAGGAACCTCGGTGATGGTGATCTGGCTGGTGCGTCCGGCAGCGACGCTGCTTGTAGTCTCGCTTGTTGGTTGGATAGGTGCGCGTAGTGTCGAACGTTCCATCCTGCGGGCCGATCACGCAGAAGAACTGTTTGAGGCCGAGCGGCGGGTTGTCACGCAGTCGAGCCAGATCGCGGAGCAAAAGGCGCAGCTGGAATACGAAATCACTCAGATTCTGCTGACTCATAAAGAGGCGGCGGCTGGAAACTATGCGGTGCGTGCTCCTGTGCGTACAAACGAGACCATCTGGCAAATTGGTCGTTCTCTCAACAATCTGCTCGCACGTTATGAGGATTTCGCGCGAGATCGGCAGGAACTGGGACGTACACAGGCGGACATCGAGGGTATCGCACAAGTTATCGAATCCAACAGACATGGACGTAGAATGCCATACCCCATATGCCAATCCATTGTAGGAAAACGTATGCTGGCGGCTCTCAGTGCGCCTACCTCAATTGACGCACGGCTCCAGATGGGACAGGCTTCTAGCTCTCCATCGGGAGTTCCGCATACACCCGCTACACCGTATAGAGTACCTACTCGCACTCAGTCCCACACGAATGGGCCTTTACCAAATATCACCCCGCGTCCCGATATCCGCAAAACACGGCTAGATAGAAAGGATTCAAGTACGTAAAATGCTTTGTGCGTTTTGTGTACTTTCCCTTATAAAAAGTTGGGATGATATTGTGTCATCCCGATTATTCCCCATATAGCAACCTCTCATTCTGAAAGGATGTATCGAGTTGTCTAAAAGAATGTCCAGAAGTTCAGCTTCGCGTGCGCTTAAAAATACTTCTACAAGCGCACGAAAGCAGGCTACAAGTGCTGTTGCGATGCCGCCTGAAACCCCCATTTCAAGTGGCGCAACGGCAAACGCAGAACCAACGAAGAACGTCTCACTACTTTTCCAGATTTTGTACTTTCTTGTTGGGTTAGCTGGAAACTCTGCTCTTCTTCCCGTCGTTATTTTCCTTATTCCTTTTCAAGCGAACCTGCTTGACCCGAACCATGTCGCACTCAATGTTGGCGTGATTGAATCGCTAGGTGGTGTCGCAATCTTGCTTGCCGCGCCACTTGCCGGTGCTATCAGTGATCGCTCAACCTCACGCTTTGGCCGTCGTCGCTTCTGGCTGCTAATTCACATGCTGGGTGCGGCCCTCTCGATTGCTCTGCTTGCGAGTGCGCCCGCGATCTGGGTGATGGCACTCGGTTGGGCATTGGTGCAGTTTTTTGGTGGCGCGTTATTGACGGTTCTACAAGCGGTAACACCCGATCAAGTGCCAACATCACAGCGCGGCACTGTCTCGGCGTGGTTTGGTCTCGCCATTCCGTTCGCGGCTGTCATTGGTGGGGTCGTGGTGAACGTCTCATTCAAGCATTCACCCTTACGGTCTTACTACTTCTTTCTTGTGTTTCTTGTGATCGCTGTCTTGCTCTTTGTAGCTATTTTGCGAGATCGGCAACTTGCACCGGAGGATGTAGAGCCATTCAACATGCGCCGCTTTCTCGCGCGGTTCTGGATCAACCCACGCCTGCACCCTGACTTCTTCTGGGCATTGTTCACGCGACTGCTCCTATTCTTGGGTTACTACGCGGCGGCATCGTTTATTCTGGTCTACATCGACAAGGGTCTCAACTACGCAAAACTCTTCCCCGGTCAGACCTCTCTACAAGGGACGATGGTTGTACAGAGTGTAGAGACGCTGTGTATTCTGGTGAGTTCGTTCGCCGCGGGTATCATCTCCGATAGAATTAAGCGTCGCAAACCAATTGTGATTGTCGCGGCCCTGCTAATCGCTGCGGGTCTGCTCGCGCCAGCACTCTCTCAAACGTGGAACGCGATGCTGGTTTTCTCGGTGCTACTCGGTCTGGGCTATGGCAGCTATCTTGCGGTTGATACGGCTCTCATTACGCTGGTTTTGCCTGAAGCGCAAGACCGAGGGCGCGACCTGGGCATTATCAATCTAGCTCTTGCCGTGCCATTGATTGTGTCTCCATTGATTGGTTCGGCGCTGATTAACTCATTTGGCTATCCAGCCTTATTCGCGGTTTCTGGTATTCTCGCGGCTCTAGGTGGCATCCTTGTGGTGCAAATCAAGAGCGTGCGCTAGTGTATATGGAGGAGAGGCAAAACACACGTTTTGCTTCTCCTCTTTGTTGTGTAATAGAACGTGTTATCACGTTTTCACATAGAAGAGAAGAGGGAACTATGGTAGATTTGACGCAACCTGAAGCTATTCTTTCCACATTTATCAAAGTGCGCTCGTCGCTCAAACCGGATGAGGTCGTGTTCTACTGGAGTGGCAACGTTTATAGTGTACTACCCGAACAGAAGAATGTGCTGCTCTTTAAAATAGAGGGGTACAATATTGGGCGTTGTGTGAAGGTTGAAGGCGGCTATCAACATTTGACGCGTGAGGTGACATTTTACAAAGACCCGCGCGATGGCGAAATTCTTGAGCAGTGGCAAAATCCCTTTACGCAGGAAACGGTTTCAGTTGTGCATGTCTGGAATGATCCAGTAAACCAGACGTATTTGTTGAAGAGTCCCTACGGCCCTTTCACGTTACCTGTAGACGAACTGGGGCCAGACCGCGTGTGTATGAGCCTTGATGTGATGCTTGCGTACCCGTCACCTTTGCCACGCGCCCTGTATCCGAAAAATTCGCAGAGTGACCTCTATCAGGGGGCGGAACTCTTCCAATTCTTCTTCAGTCGGGCGCAGGCGGAGCAACCCGAATTGGACTCTATCCCCTGCGAAATTTCTTGGACACGTCTCGGCCCCTGGTTGCCCTGGATGGCAATGGCGGATCGCCCCGGTCAGTTGCTCTACCAGTGTAGTGGCTACAAACTGACGAACGGCTACGTGGACGTACCCGCGCCTGTCCGTGCATACGTCGAAGGGCATCATCCCGAATTTATGTCTGCGCCAACAACCTTTACGCGCCCAAACGAGACTTCGTGGACCTATTTCAAGAAGCAGGTAGAACGCAGCTCTAAATAGAAAAATTGTAGCATAGGTGAGTGTTACGGATGAAACTTGCCTCAACACTCGCTTACTGCTTGCTTACACACTTTATACAATTGCACAGAGCGTGTAAGCATAACGCAAAAAGCTCTTTCTCAGCTTTCCAATTTCAGGGCGTCGATTGAGGATGGCGCGACTTCGGACACGTTTCTCTCAGTGCTTGCCTCAATGAGTGCTTCGTCTGGTGTAGCTGGCTCTTTTCCCGCCTGTACCTGCTGAACTGGCTTGCGACGGTGGCGCAGGAAAAGAAGTACACTGGACGTGACAACCATGAGCGCGGTAATAAGGTGAACGGTATTGAAGGGTGTGCCGGGGAAGAACCACGAGTCGGTTCGTAGAAACTCGATAAAAAAGCGACCAAGTGGCGACCAGATCAGGACGAGCAGAAAGATATCTCCCTCTTTCAAGCGGTTCGCGAAGCGGCGCGAAATCCAGAAGATGAGCGCGAACCCAATTGCGTCCCATGTGACCTCGTACAGAAAAAGAGGGTGGAAACGTACACTCTCAGGGTATTTTGCAAGGTCGTTATAGGGTGTGATGCGGTGGCTATCGTCGATACGCAGGCCCCATGGTAGTGTTGTCGGGGGACCATACAATTCTTGATTGACGAAATTGCCGAGACGCCCGATAGCTTGCCCCAGCAGTAGGCCAAGACCAACGCCATCCAGATAGGGGAGCAGTGGCAGTTTGCGATAGCGCAAGAAAAGCAGAACGGTGATGCCGCCAAAGAGGATGGCACCGTAAATATGAATACCGCCTTTCCACACCTCTAAGATTTCAACGGGATGAGTGAGGTAGCGGCCCAGACCATCGGGGCCGCGCGGTGACTGGATGAAGACATAGTAGAGACGCGCCCCAATAACGGCAGGAATGAGTACCCACATCAGCAGGTCCCAGATTGCTCCGCCATCGTGTCCATGTCGTGTGACATAGCGGCCCGCGACAAACGTTCCCAGAAAGATTGCTGTAGTCATAATCACGCCGTACCAGTGTAGCGAGAAGGGGCCAATTTGAAAAAGAATTGGGTTGATCGGTGGATACATGGGCTTTCCTCTATTCTAAATAGCCGAGATCGCGCAGGCGACGATATACCTGTGGATCCTCGAAGTCATCTGTGGTTTCCTCTATTATCGTCTCTGAAGTCGTACTATTGCTCATGAATGTGTGCAAACGCTTCTGTAATGCCGCGACCTGTTCAGGTAGTATAGCACGCAAATCTTGCTCTTCACGTGGGTCGTTAAAGACATCGAACAGTTCGGCATGTGTATCGTCGGTCTGAATGAGCTTATATTGTCCGTTCCAGAGTGCGTATCGCGTCTGGTCGCAGTGGCGCAACTCTACCAGATCGGGACGCCGTTTTTCCATGATGCTCAAGAGATTTTTAGGCGTGACGCCCATAGCGAAGATGCTGCCGTGATCGGGGTCGCCCTCGTTACTTTGTGCCAGCGAAAGGCTTTGCTCCTGTTCTGTACCCAGGTCAGCACCTGTCAGGGCAGTATGGAAGATACGCCGTGTCGAGACAACGGAATTGACAGTTGTGCCGCGTGGAAAATCCCCGTGCGCGTTTGGGTCGCGGATAATCAACGGTACATGCACAAGCTCGTTGTACAACGAAATGCTATGCCCCATGAGTTGTTTTTCGCCGAGATGGTCGCCATGATCGGCGCAAATGATGACGAGCGTATGGTCAAGTACGCCGCTTGTGCGAAGCTTCTGAAGAAACTCACCTACTAGCTCATCTTGGTGTGCAACCTCTGCGTTATACACGCCATCAAGTGTTGCTTTATGTTCTTCGCTGATCGGCGTTACGAGCGGAGCCAGCCAGCCAAATACGTCGCTATTGAATTGGCGCAGGTAATGTTGTGCGGCCTTGTCACGCTTGAGATGTGGAGCGAAGCGTTCAATGAAGCGTAGAGGAGGATGATAGGGCGTATGCGTCCCCATGAGATTGATAAAGCTAAAAATGGGCTGATCTTTTGCCAAATCTTTACGCTCGATATGCAATTTCGCAGCATCGCTAAGCGTTTTTGGCGTATTGCCTTTGAATTTGACGGCTGTCTGCCAGATAGGAGCAAGCAGGGGCGAGAATGAAAGGTCGAGCAGCGTGTCCGAGTGTGCGAAGTAGTCCTGCGCCGTTGTGAGGCCAGCCGCGAGGATGCGTTTGAAGCGGCGCCGATAGCGGTCAGCCAGCGTGAGATGCGTCATTGTCTGGTGTGGGCGCGAGGTCATGAGGCCGCTATAACTGAGAAAGCTGTCGAAGCCACGATGCAGACCCGTATTTACGACGCCAATCAAGGGGTTATTGCAGAAGCCAGCCGTGAAATAGCCATTGCGTCCCAATCGTTCCGAGAGCGTCGTCAATGTGTCGGGGAGTGTCGAGGAGGCGTGAAACATATGGTGCCGACCCGGATACAGGCCCGTAAACATAGAGGTATGCGAGGGAACCGTCCACTGACCTGCTGAATAGGCATGGTTGAAACGAGTAGCATCGGCGGCGAATGCATCAAGATGTGGCGAGGTTTCGGTAGGATTGCCATAGCAGGATAGGCGGTCAATGCGTTGCGTATCGAGGACAAGCAACAGAATATCAGGACGAGTGGTCAAGGTATGTATCTCCTTGTGGCTCTCTTTCGTTATGCTAAGTAGAGCTTTTTACTGTTGTGTTTTTCCTATAATATGTGGCGGAGATAGCGGGCTGGTCAGCCTGTACCATGTCCCTCCCTGACTCACTTGTATCACACTCCGTCTATCTCGTCAATATCTAAAATACGTAGGGCATTTGACACTCATATCTTATGTTGTTTTTTCGTATACTAATCACACAAGAGGAGTAGGTATGCACCTTCTCACATGAGAGCATTTTCCTCCACATAATAGGTGCTTCAAAGAAGAGCAATACGTAAAAAGGGGTTACATATGCGACCACCACCAGTATCAATGCCACGTTGCGATTGCTGTGGTCTTGTCATCAACCCGCAGGCGGGGGAGTATTGTCCGCGCTGTGGCTATCCTGTGAGCTTGTCCAGAGAAGAGCGTTTTCTGGAAGAGTCAATTCAGAATTTGCAGCGCGTCGCGATGTATGGCGGTGCACGCCTCACCGTCGAAGATCTCCTGCAACGCTATCACACCCGATTGAACGCGGTGCGGCAACTTCATGCTGCTTCAGTGTTTAGACAAAATGTCGCGTCACCTGTATCAGCAGTACAACAACCGCCGACGCAAAACCGCCCAGTTGTGCCAGGAGAAAAGTTGTCTCCAAACCTATGGCACGAACCCGCGCAGAACCAGGTGCAACAACCGCGACTAATGCAACCTGTATCGCAGCAGCCTGTACAGATGCTACCAACAGCATTAGTGCCACCTGTATTCGTTCCGCCCATGCCAACGGCGTCACCCGTGCCACATCGTGTGTTCTCATTGCGATCATTTTTTGCCGACCAAACAATTAACATCGTCTCTTCGCTTGGCGCGTTTCTTATTCTTATCGGTTCGCTTAGCTTCGTCGTGACGACAACAAATCTCTTTCTTGCGTTTCTTGTTGTACTTATTGTACATAGCGTTTTCGCAGCAGCTGGTTTTGTCTTTTCGCGCTTCCCTAGCTTTCGTTTCATCTCACGCATTTATACTGCGATTTTCGCGTTGCTGGTTCCGCTCGTGGGGTTCTCCGGTTATAGGCTTGTTTCGGGAAACTTCACTCAGGTCTCTGCCCCTACTGTTGTGGCAATCGCAGCCGCGTATGCTGCGATTATCTACGCGTTATTGACAGTTACGCAGCAATTCAAAGTGTTTGGCTACCTATCGGTAGTCGCACTGGTGCTTGCCGACCTCGCTGCCGCGTCTTCGCTGCATCTCGCGTACTGGTGGTGGCCTGTACTCTTGATGCCGCTTGCGTTCGGGGGCTTATTCTCCATGAGTCCAAACCGTTTTCTCAATGGTAACCGCGCGGTTCTACGCGAGCCAGTGCGCGTGCTGATGTATTTGTGTATCGCCAGCGTTGGCCTGAGCATACTCAGCGTGTATTACTACGCTTTATTACTCGACCTTTTCAAACAACCATCCTTTGATATACGACTCGCTGGTGCCTGTATGCTCCTCGCCCTGTTCGGCTGGACGTGGGTATATATTGTGGTAACGAAGCGGTTCGCGCTCGGTGCGCTCCTTGCATATCAACTGGTCGGTGTGGTTGCGGCCCTCGCCTATACATTTAACGCACCGTCGATTGGATACGGAGTTGTGTTCACCGCTCTGGCAAGTGCCTACGTTCTCTTCATATTGACCGCGAAACAAGTGTTACCACGTTTCCGCTACTTACGAGGACATATGGAACTGGTCGCACTGGTGCTTGTTACGCTTGTTCCTCTGCTGGTCGCGCCGCTTGTGCCGCTCGCGTTGTTTCAAGTTGCCTACTCGCCATCCGCTACTCCCATATTTCTGACAAGCAACGTGTTGTTCGTCTTGCCTGTTCTGGTTGTCGCTTGCGCCCTTCCTGTAAGTATCATGTTTAGCCGCACTGACTTGAGGCGTTTACCCGCGCAACGTGGCTGGTGCTGGTTACTGTTGCTCAGTATATCCGTGTTTAGCTGGGCATATAGCGTTGTTGTGCTTTCGCTACGGCTTGCTCCCGTCCCTGCGTTGCTAGCCCTGACACTCCTGCTGCTTGTGAGTGCAATCGCGGTGCGTCGCTCTGTAAGTGTCGCGTGGTCACATCCACTGGATGTTATTGTGCTGGGTGAGGCTGTGTTCCTATTGCTGTTAAGCGTGGGGCATGATGCCAACGTGAATCTCTCGTTGCTCTTGCTCTTCGCTGTTCTATCGTATGCAGTTGTGGTTGCTCAACGACGGAGCGTCTGGCTCTTCTTGCCACTGGTGTTTTTGCTGCTCGCGTTCCCGCTTACATTAGCACATCCGCGTCTGCTCCTCTCGCTCAGCGTTGTTCTTCCTCTCGTCGCGGTGGTTATTGCGCGGCAGGAGCGATATCAGACACCGACTCTTGTGAGAGAGGGTAGACCGAACACACTGCGTCTTTCCACGCTTGTTTGGGAATGGCCTCCGCTGGCAGCCGGGGTGTTCTTTGGCATTACGTTCTGCATTCAGGATGCGCTCGCGTCAGTGAGTACCGTGCAACACATGGTGGGCGAGCCATTTTCCGTCGCTGTAGAGATGGCAGCGCTGGCCCTTGTGTGGTACAGTGCCGCGGTGCTGGCTCGTGTAAAATGGTGGCTGTTTGTCGTGGTAGGTTTCGCTGTTGCTGGCCTGCTCGTACCAACAAACACTTTCTGGGTACTGGTCTACGTTCCATTTATTGCCGTATTTCTCGGACTTGGGATAAGCCAATTGACTGATCGCGAGTGGGCCGCACCCGTCTATATTGTCGCGTTCCTAGCGGCTATAGTCATGGCTCGTATTGGCTATACTGGAACGCCTAATGAAGCCTCAGTTGCCGCATGGCTCTTACTCGGTTTCGCTGCCCTTACCTATATCATTGGCGTGTTAGAAGACTTCCAGCTTTTCTTATGGCTGGCCCCCCTCTTCGCGATATGGGCCGTTTATGCGTCCGCTGTGCTTGGCGACCTCTACCGTTTACCAATTGTCGCGCTCTCGTGCGCCGCGCTTGGCGTTGGCGTCGGATGCCTGCCATTTCTACTCATCGTGTTTAGCAAGCGCACATTGCTTCGCTACTCACTGCCTCTCTACGTGACTGCGCTTGCTGCGGCTGCTTTAACAGGCGTGTACGGGATAACTTCTGGCGTAAATTATCCTTTCCCAGCAGCTATTCCTGATGCGCTTCTCCTGTATGCTGTTGTCGCCTATGCCATTCTTGTCTTTGAACGACAACCGCTCTGGCTCTGGCTGGTCGCGGCTCTTGGTGTATGGAGTATTGCGCTGGCAGTACAGACGAATGCACTGTACCTCGTGTGCATTGGTTTCGCGGCGGGTCTGCTTGGGCTGGTGCTAAACCGCTTGATACTCACTACACACATGAAGCCAACTCCTGCGCTGCGTGGCGTGTTCTCGTTCAGTTGGGGCTGGCCCTGGTATGTAATCGCTCTGGTTGGAGCCGTGCTTGTAAGCGTATGGCGTATCTTTCCTCTCACCGAACCATTTCCTGGCTTTATGGATTATGCGCTATTGGCATTCGCGTTACTTGCTTATGTTATCGGTATGTTGGAAGATGTTTTACCCTGGGTATGGGTTGGTGTCGTCCTTGCTCTTGGCTTTCTTGTCTCTGCCACGCTCAGACATGATGTGTCGCGCCTCTTTGTCAGTGCTGTGGTATGTGGCAGCGTTGGCTTCGCACTGAGCGTCCTTACTCAGTCTATGCCGAACCTTTTTGTGAGGGCGCAAGGTAAGCGCAGGCTTGACTATATACTACCACTTTACACAACCGCCCTGGCTTCTGTCGTGCTAACCGCCTTCTATAGCGTGACTACCCTTGCGGTTAACTCCCCCTTCTACGCGGCCTTACCCCTGGCTTTCTTCCTGTACGCACTACTGACCTATGCTATTCTGGTGTTGGAGAAGGGAAGAACTTTACTCTGGCTCGTTGCGGGATGTGCTGTCTTCGCAACACTGCTGATATTGGCCTGCAATGGGCCGATATGGAACACATCCTTGTTGTTTGCGAGTACCGCAGTGACAACAGGCGTACTTGGCCTAATTGTTGGGCGTTTCCACAATCCTGTTCCCAGAATTTTTACCTGGAGTTGGCCCTGGTACGTCTCCTCTGTGGTAGCTATGATTGTGACGGTGCTATGGAACTATAGCGTTGGTGGGACACAATTCCCCGCTACGATTGCCTATGGAAGTATTGGCGCGTTTATTGTGCTTTCGCTGCTTGTGACTGCCATTGAGCGGCGGGCTATACTCCTGGTGCTTCCTGTCGCCCTTGTCGCATGGAGTATTATACAGACACACAGTCTGATGTGGGAGCAGACTCTGGCATTCGCGCTCCTCTTCTTTAGTGTGACTATAGTGCAATACGTGTGGCGTGTTGTCTTGCCAGCAACACAACGCGAGCGGTTCAATGCACTGCGTACCGCGCTCGGACTGCTTGGTCAGGGGATTGTACTTCTTGTGGTTGTGTCCTATGGCGGTCTCTCCGCCGACTCCGTCCCGCTCGCCCACGTTGGTGCGGGAATACTCCTATTACTTGCGATCCAGTTTTTCCTCTATGGTCGAATACAGAGTGGACGCTCGGTTCAGCAGGAAGTGGCGGGACAGCAGCATTGGACATTGTATAGTGCGGGGCTTATGGTCGCACTTGCTATTCCCTGGGAACTGTCCGCGCTTCGCCAGACGCACATTGAGTGGCTGACACTTGCCCCCGCAACCTACCTGATTGTGATTGCGCCGTTCGTATCACGCGACGAGCGCGTGGTATATCATCAGCGTGTGGGACAACTTGGTTCAATTCTTGGCTCCGCCCTGTTACTGCTGCCGACACTCTGGTCTAGCTTCAGTCAGGCAAGCATTCAACCAACGTTCATTCTTGGAGGGGAAGCTCTGGTTCTGCTGCTGTTAGGCATAAGCCTACGCGTCCGCTTCTTTGTCCTGAGCGGCGCGGCTCTGGTAATTGTGAGCGCGATGCACGCCCTCTTTCTACCATCGCTGGGACTACCGCCATCGCTGGCACTAACCATTATGGGTGTGACCTTGCTCGGACTTGCAACCGCGCTTAGTCTCGCGCGTCATCGTGTACAAGCTGTCTGGACTCGGCTAGACTAATCTTCATTGTGAGTGTTCGTAGCGTATAATGTGAGGTATATCGCCTGAGCCGATATACCTCATATGCTCTTTTATGAGTTTGTGGTGGAAGAAGGACGAACAGACCCGCTCATCAGATAGAGGTTTATTGTAAAAATGTTGGGCAAGAAAAGCACTCTAGGGAGGAAGCAGAGATGAACAACAACCCTGACCGATGTCGCCAGCTACACACACTTCACGATCAGCTTGTGAAACAGATAAGCACTTTGCGAGAAAGTGTTCAGCAGGTAGAACGAGAGGGAATAGAATCGCCAGTTGAGTCGCTCAGTATTATCAAGACACTCGAAAAGACACTCTATACCACCACACTGCAACTGCAAGAATGTCCTTCTGAGACAAGCGAACTCACCGCAACACTTCAACAGCAGGCACCCGCGTCAATCGCGGCTCAGACGGTGCGGCGTTGGTTTCCGGACTCTGAGCAGCACGACGGTGAAGAACCTGACTCTATTATTGATGAATACTAACGTTTTGTATTCCTTGGTCAGTGTTCCATGAGCGTTGGGATGTAAATTTCAACGAAGCAGGAAACATTAATTTCCGTCAACATGATTAACTCTATCACTACTATGTTTCAGCGCGTGCTATTCTATGCGCGGTGAGGCATAGTAGCGATGAAATTTCCTGCTATCATCGTGCTTGCAAAATACGTTTGTGATATGATGATGTCTGTATATTCTGAGGCATATTTTCTTTTGCTAAACTCTCTTCTCGCCTCTTTCCCATAACGCCTACCAAACAGAAAACTACTATTTTATAATAAAATGTTATGTATAGCAGAAGTGGCTGTGGGAGCCGATTCGTTCTGCATACTTGAGGAGGAATACATGGAGCTATCATTGCGGTTGGATACACTTGGTATGGTGGAGATGCGCTACCTGCGAACACGCGAACGATATCGGGATTGGCCTCCGTTTCAACTACTTGCCGCGTCACGACAGGCGCGAGTAATGACCTATTTTACACGCGACGTCGCGGAACTGCTACATCAGCAAATTCTGGCGGTAGAAGAAGCGGTTGGGCTAGACGCGAGTGAAGACGAGGACAACGAAGATGAAAGCGTAGAAAGCAATGGCAACGGCTTTCACAACGAGGAGGGCGAGACGAGCCAGAAGAGTGCAGAGCGTGAGAGTAATGCCTTCTCTCCTGCCTTTGCTCAAGCGCTCAAGCAGCTTAACGAGCTTGCTCGTCAACGTCTCCCTGACTCTGGAACAGGTACGACCCAGAATTCGGGCGAGTTGAACGTGGACCTGGAGAGTATGGGTAATGATGAGGATGCGCTGGAACAATTGCAAGATGCATTTGTGCAGATGATGGAGGTTGTGCGCGAACTGGCGGAGGAGTTGTCAACCGATGCGTTGAAGCTCACTGGTCGCTTCAAGTGTGCGCGTACCAATATCGAATTTGTGCCGCGCCCGATTGATGACGATGATGATGAGGAAGACGACGACGAGGAGGATGTGGAACTCGAATTAGAGCGTGAGGGAGTGATGGAGATTGAGCTAACACTACTTCTGCAACTCTTCGAGGAAGGGCGTTCCCGTCCTGATGATGTGCCTGCGGTAGAATTACAGCTAGACGTGGACGATTTCGAGCGTCTGCATGAGACGCTTGATCTGGCCCTTGAGCGCGATCGTAGTAGTCGTCGTCGTCGTCCCTAACTCTTTGAAAGGAATTTCTTGTGGCAAGAGCAATTACGATAGAAGACCTGTACAAGATACAATTTTTGAGTCGGCCCCGTATGTCACCAGATGGGCAGCGGGTCGCGTTTGTAGCGACTGCGATAGACGAGCGTAAACATGCCTATCGCTCATCAATATGGATCGCGCCCGCCAACGGCGGCGAGGCGAGACAATTTACATTCGGGTTGGCGAACGCGAGTAGCCCTACCTGGTCGCCTGATGGTCGCTGGCTAGCGTTTGTCTCCGAACGCGAAGGCGAGGCCATGAAAAAAGATGAAAAGAAGCTGGGCAAAGGAAAGCCTCAAGTCTGGTTACTTCCACTTGATGGTGGTGAGGCACGGCAACTGACCTTTATGGAGCATGGAGCCGCTGCTCCAGTCTGGTCACCAGATAGTAAACGCGTACTTTTCAATGCGGAAGTAGGCCCTGCTGACGAGGAGACAGAAGACGGGAAGCCACTACCTAAGGTGCGTGTGATTGATCGACTCTGGTATCGGCTCGACGGCGTGGGCTTTATTTATGAACGTCGCTCGCACCTTTTTCTCATTGGGATACAGGACAGCACACCGCAACAAGTAACCGATGGTGATTGGGATGATGGCGAAGCGACGTGGTCGCCCGATGGCACGCAGATTGTGTTTACCTCTAACCGCGCAGAAGATCGCTGGCGTATTCTGGGTGCCGATCTGTATACACTGGGTCTGCGCGATGGCACGCCCGGAGTATTGCGCTGCTTGACGGACGGCACGCTGGGCTGCGGCTCGCCCGCCTGGTCGCCTGATGGTAAAACGATTGCTTTTCTCGCGGCATACAAAGTTCGTTCCGGTGGACATACCTACCTCTATTCTATCGCGTCGAATGCTCAAACGCAGGCCCCTATATGTCTTTCACACGATTTTGAAGGTACATGTATGGACTTCACGAATAGCGATATGAGTGACGAGCATCTTCTGCCCGCGCCGGTCTGGTCGGCTGATGGCGCGTCATTGTATGTGCTCGCTTCTTATCATGGTGCGTCGCGCCTCTTCGCGATTGCAGCAAGTGGTGCGGGCACGCAACCGCCGACACTGACGCCTGGCAACGTCCATGTGCAGGACTTTACAGTTGATACAGCGAAGAAGATAATTGCATTGCTTGTGGGCGATGCCACACGTCCGCAGGAGATATTCACGTTTGACACAACCGCACCGACTGGCGAGTTGCGTCGCATAACACACTTCAACGATACCTTGTTTAGCGAATTGACAATTGTTGCGCCCGAATACATGCCGTATAAGGGGGCTGACGACTGGGCAATAGATGGGTGGATTCTCAAACCTCACGATTTTGAGCCAACAAAGAAATACCCGTTGATTGTTGAGATACATGGCGGACCACAGACGCAGTATGGCTACGGGTTCTTCCACGAGATGCAGTTGCTGGTCGCGCAGGGTTATGTAGTGTTGTACACCAACCCGCGTGGGAGTTGTGGATATGGCTATGATTTCTCGTTCGCGGTCAACGGTGCGTGGGGCGAGAAGGACTCTGTCGATATCATGAATGGCCTGCAAACGCTGGTACTGCGCGGCTATATCGATGAGCAACGCATAGGCGTTACAGGCGGGAGCTATGGTGGCTTCATGACAAACTGGCTCGTGAGTCATTATGACACCTTCAAAGCGGCGGTGACTGATCGTTGTGTAACCAACCTGGCGTCGTTCTTTGGGAGTAGCGATGTTGGCTGGGATATGGGCTATGACAATCTGGACACGACCCCCTGGGAGAATCTGGAAAAGTATATGCATATGTCCCCCATGAAATATGTGCAGAACATCAAAGTACCGCTCCTGATTATTCATAGCGAGCAAGATTTGCGCTGTCCGATGGAGCAAGCGGAGCAGTTGTTCGCGGCACTCAAATGGATGGGTCGAGAGGTACAACTGGTGCGTTTCGAGGGGCAAAGTCACGGCCTCTCGCGTGGTGGGCATCCCAAGCTTCGACTTGAGCGGCTACGCCATATTGTGAGTTGGTTCGAGAAATACTTGTAGTTGATGTGACTCATTGAAGTGGGGAGATCACATGTGGGTCTCCCTGTTTTTTGTATGCATGGCGCACTTTTGCGAAAGACAAACTACGGCGCGAGCATTCCAACTTTGTCGCTCCCAGCTTCAGTAAACCAGATATTGTGATGTCTATCCAGCACAAGGCCAAAGGGGAAACTGGATGGGGACGGAATAGCATTGTAGAGAAAGCGATGGGCTGTTGTATCGAAGCGAGCCAGAGCGTTTTCGGCAGGCACTGTTACCCACACTTCATTGTTTGGCGTAATCAGTAAGCCATATAAACCGTTGCTGCCCTGAGTTGACGATGGCGCGGCATAAGACGTGAACGTGCCAGCGGTCGGGTCGAGTCGTAGCAAAAGGTTGTCGTTGAACGCGGTTGCCCAGATAATATTGTGTGAGTCGCTTGCGATCTCCATAAGCTGAACATTTGGACGGTCAACCGCAAACAGACGAATTGTACCAGTGTCAGGAGTAAGCTGCCCGATATGACCTGTCGATGCTTCGGTAAACCAGACTGTATCACGTGTATCAAGTGTGATACCATATGGGCTGTGTGTCTGTACAGTACGAGTGCTGCCCAATGGATAGTGCTTAATTGCTCCTGTATGTGTATTGAGCATTCCTATTGCGTCGGCGTTCATTTCTGCGAACCAGAGGGTGCCATGTGTGTCGAGTACGATGTCATTGGGTGCGCTGGTCAACGCAAGTGTATTTTTCGTGTTGCTGGAGTCGGGTATGTACAGTGTGGGCAAGTTGTAAAGCTGAAACTTTTTTGTTGTGGGGAAGTAATGCCCGATGTAGTTCGCGTCTTGTTCCGCGAACCAGACGGTATCATCGGGCGCGACAATAATCCCCATGATACTATATGCTCCACGCGGTGGCGTGATCTCTTCAAATACTTGTGTGGAAGGATCGAACATCGTCAGAAAGTTGCGGCTCATCTCGCCAAACCAGAGCCGTCCCTTCGAGTCAATCGCGGGCCTCATCAAGCCATTCTCCGTTCTTGCTAACGGATATTCTCTGAATTTTCCTATAGACATTTGGTTTGTGGCTGTTTGTGAGGGCATATTTCCGTTTATGTTTGTAGAGGGGTCTCTACAAGCTTCCGCAAGCAAAAATAAGCATAAACAGAGAAGCAGTAATAGACGTGGGCCGTTTGTGTGTAAACGCAAAAGTTTGACCTTTAGAAGTACGAAGCTTATACCATTGTTTGTTGTGGTTTACTGTACTCTACGTGGTACTGGACGACGTACTAGCTGCTGTGGCGCAGGCGTAGTCTCTTCAATCGTTTTTTGCATGAAGGGCAACGTAAACCAGATGCTGCCCACGCCAAAAAGTGTTCCCGTGAGGAGACGAAGTTGCCATGTGCTTTCTCGTAGTCCAAACATTTGCGTTGTGCCGTCGAGGGCCATGGGCAAAATCATAAGCACCCAGACCCACCAGGGGATACCAGGTAGACGCTTTTTGCTTATCACAAAAACCACACTTGTAAGAAACATAGAAGCGTAAATAGAAAAATTACGTGCACACATACCTAATTGATGTCCGAGAATATAAAATGAATGTGATGGGATTTGGGCGCATACGTAATGCAGCGAGAAAAAGATAGATTTAGAAAAGCTGTCAAGTCCAAAGTATGAGAGGAATGGCACCGCGATTGCGGAAAGTACAAGTAAACCAAGCAAAAGCATTGCCATAATTGCCCAATATTCAAGCAAGAAGTCACCAAAAGCACTCATACCCCTGGTGACACGTCTTTGCTTTGGAGATGTCAAGACTGGCTGCTGTATCTGTTGTGCTGACATACTATCCATCCTTATAGAGATATTCGCGTTTCTAGAGTCAGAGCTGAAACGCGTGTGCCACGTCTGTATATGCTATACGGCCCTCGGCGACAAGTGTTGCATCAACGAAAATAACAGGAATGCGGTAGTGATACGTTTCAAAAAAATTGGGATCAGTACGAATATCTATCTCAATGAGTTCATAGTCCTGCTGTGTCGCAATTTCGTCAAGTATCGCGCGTGCCTCATCGCAGAGGTGACATCCAGCTTTCGTGTAAAATGTGACTCTGGGAAGTGGTGTACTCACATTTCCTGCTCCATGCTTTTATTCACGTTTCTATGTACGTATCGTACCATAGTCACGCAAGGGGAGCATATGTGAACCCAGTACGGGGTATGACAAAATATGAATTGACACTTCCCCGCTTAGAAAGCAGGGGAATTCTTCTTTCGACCAGACGACTTGCTCGTTGTACCTTGCGATACAGGAGTAGCGGCCGTTCTGTCCAGAAGCGTTTCACGGGCTGCGTGTCCCGTAGGTTCCTGTCTG
>JBBQVS010000039.1:0-34404 GCA_038211295.1 Ktedonobacterales bacterium
AAAGCCCGCGAAGGGGCCGATGGAGCCGCTAAGAAAGCCCAGGGAGGGAGAGCCTCCGTGTATCCAGGCATGAGCAGAGGTGGTCTCGTGGCCCAGCCCGAATGTCTTGTCCAGGAAGGGCCACAAGAAGACCCACCCCATACATAGTCGTGTGATTGCCCACAGATAGCGGGTTGCCTTTGCGGTAGTCTGTTCGGCTGCAGCCGTTGTGCTGGGTTGCTGGGTGATAGCCGTTGTCTGGCTGCCATGTGTGATATCCATACGTGTTCGTCCTCTGCGGTGGAATAGTCTGTGTTTCTCACCCCCATCGAAGGACAGGTGCATTCGAGAAGCATCTTTTCTTCCATCACCGACAGCATAGCACCCCGACATCACAACGGAGTCACAGCACCACCGTCAATCTCACAAAGCTATCACGATTTGCGCGATGTGTCTCGGATGTGCCTGTGGGACGAGAGGCCCGTTCGCGTAGCACCTATTCTCGCTCTTGTCGCCGGAGTACCTCACTACATTTTCTTTAACTACAATGTTATGAATGTTGGAAGGTTGCTGTGATGGTCTTCTCCTCAGTCGAATGACTGCCATCCATCATCGTTGTCGGTCGGATAATCAGGAGGGGGAGTGTGGTCGCGTGAACGACACGCTCAGTGACGCTGCCCATTGCCCAACGCTCTAGCCCTCCCCGCCCGTGGGTTGCCATTGCAATGACATCGCAGCCGTTAAACACGCCAGCCTCTTCTGTCTCCCCGCCGTTCTCTGCCACTCTGATGATGGCCTCTGCGGCGTTGGTATCAGCAGCAATGGACCATGTGACAGGAAGGTTGAGATCGGCAATCGGGTGTGCAACAAATCCGTCCTGAATATCTCTAACCGTCACGCTGAGGTATCGTCTGGCTCGCTGAAGCATACGTTTCTGCTCTTCGTGCTGCTCTTCTGCGTTCATGGTTGGGAGTGGTTGTGCGACCTGCATTACATGCATGGCTCCCTTGTTAGGAGCCGCGAGGGCGGCAACGAGATAGGCAGCAGGGACTAATGCAGCTTTGGCATGCACAGAGCCGTCGAGTGGTACCAGGATACGCAGAGAACGGGTGTCATCGACGTGTGGACCCAACGGCAAAGACCCCTCTTCACGTAGAAGCAACACAGGAATCAATGCAGCATGGACTACTTTCTCTGCCACACTTCCGAGGACCCAACGCTTCATGCCAGTATAGCCGTGACTACATATCACAATCACTCCTGCATGAGAGGAGGATGCCGCAGAAAGAATCATTGGTGCCGCTTGTCCACAGAGGACAACCGTTTCGGTTGAGATGTCCAACAAATCAGGGGAAACCGTTAATTCCGCCAGGTAGCGTTCGGCGTCCGCGAGGTTAGCATCGATAATGGGTTCGGAGAGACTCGAACCGGAAACATCCATCGGAGACCGAAAATTGTGTGCTTCATTGACTGCTCGTAAGAGAATGACAACTCCCCCGGAGGCACGCGCGAGGCGTGCGGCGATGGGGATGGCTCGCCCGGCCCTGGGTGAGCCATCTAAAGGAACTAGAATACGCTGAAACATGAGTGCGCTCCTTTGCTTTGAAGGTGCTTAGTGTCGTGGATGTTCTCTCGTTGACGAACCTTTTGTGCTTACAGTATAGGCTTTTGTGCTCTCAATATAGTCACAAGAGGGCGATGTGATCTCACAAGTGGGTCACAAAGAAGCGAAGAAAGGCGAGGAGAGGTTGTGCGTGAATTGAGTAAAGGGAATGAGACAGAAAAAGAGGAGTCATCGCTCGCTATGCAGTATGGTTTTGATAGCGATACTCCTATCATGCCTAGTATACATGACGTTACAGAATGTGTTCCGTCTGTGACAGTGTATCTCATCCTTGTGATGTCTTTGTGATATGCAAACACTATACTGAGGGCAGGCACTACTCGTGCTGTACTCAAAATACGTCACTTATGACAACAGGGGTACGGAGTGCTCCTGAGAGGAGGCCATGATGGCCTATCGGTTTCAGGTCAATGAACAGACCTGCATCAACTGTGGTATTTGCATGGACCTCTGCCCTGTGCGCTGTCTCGACATGACACGCCCTTCTGGGGCTGGGGAACATGGTATTGACAGAGAGCGAGACAGTCCTATCCCTGGTGTGTGGGCAGAGCGTTCGTGGATGATGATGGCCCCCGTTCAGGTCGCTGCATGTATTGGATGTCAGGTCTGCGTTCAAGAATGTCCCACCAATGCTATCACCATCGAAAGCAGTATCCCATCTGTATCATATGCACATCGTGGCTCCCTTTCATCTCTTCCAAAAGAGAATGGATGGCAACCACTCGATGCCTACACACGGGCTACTCCAGAAGAAGTCGGTGAGGCGCCTTGGGGTGATGGTCGTCCCTGGCATGTTGCCGAACAGCACGAAGCATGGCAGAGCTGGCGTACATGGTTAGGGGAACGTAAAGAAGACCTTCGTGCTCCCTGTCAGTCGGCATGTCCTGTTGGTACGAATGCAGGCTTATATGTCAGCCTTATTGCTGAGGGACGCTATGATGAGGCGTTGCAAGTCGCTGCTGAACCCAACCCTTTCCCTGCCATCTGTGGCCGTGTCTGTACCGCTCCTTGTGAAGACGTTTGTCGTCGGGGCGAGTTTGATGCACCCATTGCCATTCGTGACCTCAAGCGGTTTGCCAGCGATCATGGTCAACCCACCAAGCGAAAAATTCTCCCGCCACCAAAAACGCTGGCGGAGCACGTCGCTATTGTCGGGGCAGGCCCAACTGGACTGAGTGCTGCCTACTATCTTGCTCGGCGAGGCTATCGCGTCACTATTTTCGACGCGATGCCTGTAGCTGGGGGCATGATGGCGATTGGTATCCCTGATTATCGTCTGCCTAGAGCGGAGTTGAACCGTGATATTGATGCTATTCGTGAGCTTGGTGTCACGATTCGCCTCAACACAGCGATAGGGCGAGATATCCCTCTGAATACACTGCAAGAGGATTGCGACGCGGTTCTGCTCGCCGTTGGAGCACAACGGAGTCAAAGCTTGGGTGTTCCAGGTGAAGACTTACACGGAGTCATTCCCGCGACGCTTTTCTTGAAGCAATTCAACCTCGAACCACAGACGAAAATCGTAGGGACGGTGGCGGTTGTCGGTGGTGGAAGTACGGCAATGGATACGGCACGTTCAGCATTACGTGAAGGCGCAACTACAGTGCATGTGCTCTACAGACGTTCTCGCCACGAAATGCCTGCTCAAATTGATGAAGTTCGTGCCGCACTTGAAGAGGGAATTATCCTACACGAGTTAGTCGCTCCTCAAGCCATTCTTGGAACAGAAGAGGGAACCGTTCAGGGGATTCGTTGTGAGCGTATGGTACTCGGTGAACCTGATGTACAGGGACGAAGAAAGCCAGTTCGTGTACCGGGATCATCATTTGACCTTCCCGTTGATTTCGTTCTTGTCGCGATTGGAGAGGCTCCCGATCCCTCGTTTTTGCCAGAAGGGACGAGTGTTCAGATCGCGGCATGGGGCGGGTTATTGATCAATCAGGAAACGCTTGCAACGGGAGCACCTGGTATCTTTGCTGCTGGCGATGTCACCTACGGCCCGAAGTCGATCATTCATGCCGCCGCTCATGGCAGGAAAGCTGCTAAATCAATTCATGCATACTTACGAAAGCTCTCGCCGAGTGCCGTAGCCGAGATGCCCGATAACACCTTCGAGACTCCATCCACTCTTCCTGCCAATGGACATGTGGAGGTAGACCTGCGTTCGCTGTCACGGGCAGTGATGCCTCTACGGACGGGTGAGGCGGCACGGGATTTGTCCATTGAGTTTGCCGGTGGGTTCACAGAAGAGCAAGCACGACGTGAAGCTAGTCGGTGTCTACGCTGTGATCTCTCCTATCGTTGTCCAACTATCCAGGTTATCGCGCCAGAGCGTGTAAAACATGGACAGACAAGTCTTTCGTCACTTTGAGCATCTTAAAGGAGGTGTACGTATGTCACCACAAGACCTGACTACCGCGATCATTACCGGAATAAACGCGGGGGGAGAGCAATTCTTAGAGGGAACGCTTTCTGCCGTTTTGCCAGTCATCTGGCTGGTCATTCTCGGACTCCACTTGGGGCGTCCCTACATCTTGGACATGATTGATCGTTTTACTCTTCGCTTGGGTGCCGACCTGCTATGGCTCGTGTATGTGGCTTTACGTGATTTCTTGATTGTCACTGGCGTAGTCATGAGCTTTATGTTCTTTTTTCCAGATGTGATCAAAGCGGATGCGTTACCCCTCACAGGTGGGCTTGCTGCTGCTGCACTGTTTGGGGCATTGCTTGTCAAACTAATGGGCGACCCTGACCATAACCTGCGCGATTTTCGCCTGACCACCGTCTTGTTGGGAAGTGGTGCAGTTCTCTACTTTATTCCCTACCTGCTTGGTGTCCAGTTCAATGGTGTTGCAACAGGAGCCTTCTTAACCATTAGCAATTTCCTGGTAACAAGTAGCAATCTTGGCTGGGCCATAGGAATAGCATATGTCTCGGTTGCGCTACTCGCCATCATGGGAGCATCAGCAGCTATATATGCTGTGCGAACCGGCGGACATGCAGACACAACGGAGATAACTCCCGCGCCCTAAATGGTCTCTTCTTAGAATGCCTCTCAAGGTAGAAACGCGAGCGCAAAGAAGAAAGCTAATGCAATAAGGAAAAACAGACTTGTTTAAAGTAAGGATGTTTTTCTCCATCAATACGATGAAGACTTAAAAACAAGGAGGAATATAATGAAACCCAGTGATGTCTCCACCGCGATTACTCAAGCGTTAGTTCAAGGTGGCTCACTATGGATGGTGAGCACGATTGTTGCCTTTTTGCCCGTCTTATGGACGATGACGCTTATGTTACATCTGGGACGACCATATATCCTGCGTACTCTACGTCGCTGTGGCTTACGGCTCGCGGCTGATATCTGGTGGATGTCCTACCTGCTCATACGCGATGCCGTGCTCCTAATCACGTTTGGGCTGAGCTTGATCTTCTTTCAACCAAACCTTGTTGCAACCTCAGCACTACCTATCACTGCCCCTATTGCTGCGTTGCTTCTGTTACTTGCACTAGCGGTCAAGCTGTCACGACGAGTTGACGATGATATTCAAGCGTATCGGTTGGCAACCATATTGATGGTGCTTGGAGCAACTCTCTACTACGGACCACTGGTCTTTGCAGTTGAGGCAACAAGTCAAGAATACCTCTCTGGCTTTGGGCAGCTTTTCACGAGTAACACAAATGTTGGTGTTGCCTTGCCCATAATGTGGGTCTCGTTGGCAGGTGTTGTGGTGGTTGCGGCCTGGCTTTTCATTCGCACATGGAATAACGCAACGCGCACGATGGCTCGGCGCATGGCACCGCCAAAAGCACAATCAATACAAGAACCCAACCCTGCTGTATAAGAGACCTTTTCCTCTTGGCAAAGAGGCGAAGTGAGTTCCGCTATTGCTATTAAAGAATGCTGTACGTTTGCCCTTCCAGGTGTGACTTTTGGCTTTGCATATACATACAGAGCCAAAAGGCGTACTGTGACGAACGAAATGTTGTGCCGGAAGTGAGAAAGGAAACCCCTATGACCTTTGATAGTACTCTTGCCTATAATGCTCTGCATCCTTACTTTCACCAACGGATGCGTTCCAATGAACCACTCGCATCGCATAGTTCCTTCGGTGTTGGCGGCTCTGCGGATATATGGCTCTCGCTTGAAACACAACAGGAACTGAATACTCTGATTACCTTGTGTGGACGAGAGCACTGGCCCTTGCTACTCGTAGGTGCGGGTTCTAATATCCTCTACGCAGACGCAGGTGTGCGTGGAATTGTAGCAAGTATGGCCTTGCAAAGCTATTCCATCGAAGAGCTGACTCGTCAGGATGCTCTCCTGATTGCCGAACCGGGTGTTCGTTGGGTACACCTCCTCAAGGAACTGGCTCCACGTGGGTGGGGGGGGCTGGAATTTGGGATAGGCATTCCTGGCACACTGGGTGCAGGAATTATTAGTAACGTAGGAGCGCACGATCAGGAGGTAGGGCAGGCCCTAGAGTGGATCGAAGAACTTGATGCCCGTGCCTGTAATCAGGAAGTACAGGAAGAACCTCAAACCCTCCCCGTGACGATCCTTCGTCGTTACCAACACGACGAATTAGACCTGGGGTATCGCCATAGCCGATTTCGTGAGCAGCGGCTGACTCAGATTGATTCGCATGGTCACTTGGTTCTTCCACAACGTGGCTTGATTGAGCCTGCTGAACTGATTGTGACGCTCGCCTTGCGTTTGCATCGACAAGACCCTGCTGTTTTAGAAGCCCTGCTTGAGCACCATGCACAAGAGCGCAAACAGAATGATCCTGCTCAACGGCACCTCGGTTCGATTTTTAAGAACCCTGCTGGAAACTCCGTAAGGACGTTGCTTGAGCAAACGGGCATAGCAGGAAGAAGGCATGGTAACGCGCAAATTTCCGAATGCAACGCGAACTATATCGTGAATCTAGGCGGAGCCACTGCGTCTGATATTGCCGCCCTCATTGTGGAAGCACACCAGGAGGTTCTCGCACATCGTAATATTCATCTTATGTTGAACGTCGAATTGTTAGGAGAGTGGGACGCGGTGTGATGGTGCTTGACCAGACGATGGTCTATGGTTGCGTGCGCGTTGTCAGGGGCGGTTTGGGCTTGTGGAACTTCCAGGCACAGATACCGCGCATCTGCTGTTTCTGCTTAAAAACGGGTGAGTGCGGGACAGAGTGACCGATGGAATTAGGCTACATTCTTGAGTGGCTTGGGTTCTTTATGAGCAGGGGCGTGCTTTCCCTGCCATTGCTACGCGCTTTGGTAAGTGCAGTCAAGTACTCTAACGCCATCATCGGCAGAAGATACTTCTCTTGGACACGCTGATGTGCGGCATTGCCGAGTGTGCGCCAGAGGTCGCGATTCTGAAGCAGCTTGAGGGTATCCTGGGCGCACGCTTCTGTCTCATCAACGATGTACCCGTTCTGCCCGTTGCTAATCTGTGTTCGTAAGCCAGTAGCTGATGTTCCTACAACGGGCTGGTATTTCCACATCGCTTCCGTCGCTGTCAGGCCGAAGCCTTCACGGGCCGAGCGTTGGAGGATAACGCTCGAATAGCGTTGAAATGCGTTCACCTGTACGTGTTGTATTCGAGCGGGATCAGACAGCAGATGGATGTCTGCATCGTTTCCTGCATACTCCTGCAACTCCTTGAGTATCTCTTGTGCGCTGCTATCATCGGCGGCCTCCATCGCTCCGACAAGCGCGACTTGAATCGTAGGAAGATGTCGTTTCACCAAACGATACACATCAATCACCTGCCAGGGATTTTTCCAGGTACTGAACCGCGAAACTTGCGTCATCAAAGGTCGTGTCGTATCTATCCCGCAACCGCGTAACATCTCCAACCCTTGCTCTAAGGGGAGGTCTCGATTCTTTTCACTGAACGGGTCAATTGTTGGTGTAATGATGTGTGTCTTATTACGCGGCAGTTCAGGAAAGATGGATGCCTGGGAGTTAAAAACAGTGACCGCATAGGGATCGAGAAATTGCTCAATATATGCCTTTGCACTTCCGTTGGGATGAGCGGCATCTACATGACACATCCAGAGGGCTGGCCTCATCCATGGAAAAAATGTTGCCAGGGGAGCGAGTTGAAAATCATGGATGAAATAGACATCAGCTCGCTTTTCCTGTGCGTAGTTCTCAATCGCTGTACGACGCAAAGAGTCAAGGAATACGCGTTGCTCTTGCACGGAAATGTCCCCTTGCCCCATGCCTTGCAGAAGTTCTCCAAGATGTGCCGCGAAACGATTTTCGGTTTCATCGAGAGCGAGTACATCCCATGTATGCGGAATGCCAAGTTCCTCCATAAGAGGGAGGAGTGCTTCAAGCAGTTCCGCGACACCTCCACCGTGTCGCGTTGTATTGATGTGAAGCACATGCAATCCCGATAGAGATTCAGCGACACGAGAGATATTCGCGAGCATATCCTCTCCAACAAACTGTACATACCGATCTAAGAGCGGTGATCGTTTCATGAAGACATACTCCCTTTGCGCGGCCTAACGAACGCCCGTCGTGGGTTGATTTTCATACGAAGAGCGAGGCGAAGTGCCGACATGCTCTCGCATCTGCTGGAAAGTGGCAGTGTCAATCTCGCCATGCGCGTAGCGTTGCTGAAGTATCTCTAATGCCGATGGGCCAGACGGTGGAAGATGAGGAGCAGGTGCAATGGCGACGTTCGCTCTCTTGTTCAGCCAGGTGACAAGTGTCCAGACGAGGACCACCAGGAGCGCGATCCAAAGGGTCATACCCACCATCATCAGGGCCATGCTGCCCCAACCAAAATTGTATCCCCACATCATAAGAGTATTCTCACTTTCATAAGGTGCTTGTCGCGAAAACGATATTCATCATTTCCTATCCTCAGTATGGTTCTCTGACATCACATTTGCATCACATCATTGGCCCTTTGCATCACTATCACCTCTCAAGCGGCAACGATCAATGAAATGAATGAGCAAACAGTGGCGGCGGCACGAGCATATCTTCACAAGGTTGAGCATCGTCTCCAAGACGGCGACCTTGCCATGTGCCATCTCAATGTCACATTGTCTGTCGTGACAAGCTATGACATCGCCGGTATCCTGGTGCGAGAGGCAGAAGAAGTATGCATAACAGGGAGTATGTGATTATTTTGTGATATGACATGCGTTCTTTGTGAGTCTTCTGTGAGATGAATTAGTAATACTTATTGTGTAGAAGCTTATGAGACATGTGTGACAGATACAATGGCGTACCTGTCACACACGTCAGCTGTTCAGTTCATGGAGGTTTTATGGATGTACTTGCCCTTGCACGTTGGCAATTTGGAATCACCACCATTTATCATTTCTTTTTTGTGCCATTGACCCTCGGCCTTGCATTAATCGTTGCCATCATGGAGACTATTTATGTACGTACAGGCAATGAAACGTATAAGCGTATGACGCTGTTTTGGGGTCGTCTCTTCCTGATTAACTTCGCAATGGGTGTTGTGACTGGTCTTGTCCAGGAATTTCAATTTGGAATGAACTGGTCAAGTTATTCACGCTTCGTCGGCGACGTCTTTGGTGCGCCCCTCGCAATTGAAGCTCTGCTCGCGTTCTTTCTCGAATCGACCTTCCTGGGCATCTGGGTGTTTGGTTGGGAAAGACTCTCGAAGAAACTACACCTTGTCACTATCTGGCTGGTCGTATTGGGTTCCAACCTTTCTGCCTTATGGATACTCATCGCAAATTCGTTCATGCAAGAACCAGTTGGCTACACCATCCGTCACGGACGAGCCGAAATGACAAACTTCTTCGCGCTCTTGACCAATCCGAATGTCTGGGTACAATTCCCACACGTCCTGATGGCAGGTGTTGCGACAGGTGCCTTCTTTGTCCTCGGTATTAGTTCCTATCAACTCTTGAAAAAGCGTGGTGATAGCGACCTTTTCCGCAAATCACTTCACATCAGTATTGTTATGGCGTTCATAGCCAGTTTCCTGGTTGCGATTGTCGGACACACACAGGCGCAACACATGATACGCACTCAACCAATGAAAATGGCGGCAGCAGAGGCGTTGTGGAATAGCGAGGACCCGGCTTCTTTCTCACTTTTCACCATCGGAAACGAACAGAACAGAAGCGATGTCTTCGCCATTCGTGTGCCAGACCTGCTAAGTGTCTTCGCCTTTAACTCATTCGATGGCAAAGTACTAGGTATCAACCAACTGCAAACACAATATACAAAGCAGTATGGCCCTGGAGACTACGTTCCCCCTGTCGCTATCACCTATTGGAGTTTCCGCGTGATGGTCGGTGTAGGGACGCTCATGATTTTGCTTTCACTCGTGGCACTATTCCTGATGATGCGTAAAAAGCTTGAGAAAATGCGCTGGGTGTTATGGCTTCTCTCGTTCACCATCGTTCTGCCGTACCTCGCCAATAGTGCTGGCTGGATTATGACCGAGATGGGACGCCAACCGTGGATAGTCTTTGGCGTGATGAAAACGGCAAGTGCAGTGTCACCAAATGTGGGTTGGGGATCGGTACTGACTTCACTCATCGTGTTTACATTGCTCTACGGAGCGTTAGCGGTGGCGGACGTGTACTTGCTTCAGAAGTATGCACGCATCGAGGTAGAGACGCCAAAGCAAGAGGCTGACATAGAGCAAGAGCCTTCTATCGTAGTGGCATACTAAGGGAGAGGACGAAGGAGAAGTATTATGGATCTCAACATGTTCTGGTTTATTCTTATCACTATCCTGTTTATCGGTTTTTTCTTCTTGGAAGGGTTCGATTTCGGTGTGGGTATGCTCATCCCGTTCCTGGGGAAGACAGACGGTGAGCGACGCGTCCTTCTAAACACCATCGGCCCTTTCTGGGATGGCAACGAAGTCTGGCTTATCACAGCGGGTGGTGCGATGTTCGCTGCCTTTCCCGACTGGTACGCGACACTGTTTAGTGGCTTCTACCTTGCACTGCTACTCATGCTGGTTGCACTCATTCTGCGAGGGGTCGCCATCGAGTTTCGCAATCGTGATGAGCGTCCCGCATGGCGCACATTCTGGGATTGGGCAGCGTTTGTTGGAAGTCTGCTCCCTGGTTTTCTGTGGGGTGTTGCCATTACAAACATCATTGAAGGTGTCCCGATAGATGGCAACATGCAGTACGTGGGCGGCTTCTGGAATCTGCTGAACCCCTACGCCTTGCTTGGTGGCCTCGCGTTCGTCTCCTTATTCGTGCTACACGGCGCAATCTTCCTGAGTTTACGCACGCAGGGTGAGTTACGAGCAAAGGCGTTCAAAGCTGCTGAGCGGCTCTGGTTGCCCGCAGTCATTCTTGTCTTCTTGTACGTGGTCGTTGGCTACTTTACGACTGATGTGTTTGTGCGCCTGGGTGTAGACCCCGGTGTCGCTCCTTTGGGTGCGGGTGCCGCCCTTATCTCGGTCTACTGGCTTATCAAAGCGCGGCAGAGTGGGTGGGCCTTTGCGATGACAGGTCTCACCATTCTGCTCTCAACCTTGACGATTTTCCTGGGACTCTTCCCGCGCGTCATGATTTCGAGTCTGAACCCAAACTGGGATCTGACCGTGTACAACGCATCATCTAGCCCCTACACGCTCACCGTCATGAGTTGGATCGCCATCGGCTTTGTCCCCATCGTCCTGGCCTACCAAGCCTGGAACTACTGGATATTTCACCGCAGACTGAGTAATGATGTGGTAAATCATATATAGGAGTACGTTCTTCCCTTCAACAAGAGAACGTGGCACATCAGTTGTTGACAGGCATAGGGGACGGAGTGGCGAGGCATTGACCACATATTCGTGCTGTTCTTTCTGCTCGTGAACGACCATGACAGAGAGAATGTGTTCCACTCCGTCGTGCAATGCGTAGAGATACTTTCCCAGCATTGTGATACGTTTGTGAGAGCGTTGCTCATTTTGTGTTCTCGCTGTGACTGTCTCAACTGTATAATGACTCACAAAGGGACATCCCTTGTTGTCATAAAAGGAGAGGCTGTGAAGAGATGGAAATACTTGAAGCAGAATTGCTTGCGACACTCAGTCACGAGCTGCGGGGTCCTTTGGCATCTGTTCAGGGCTATACAGCAACCCTGCTCAAACATGGAGACACTATCTCATTTGACGAGCGACAGGAATTTCTTGTGGCGATCATGGACGCAGGGCGGCAGCTAGGAACCGTGATTGACCACCTCTTTGAAATTGCCCAATTGGAAACGGGCATGCTCGTGCTTGAGAGTACTGATATTGATCTCGTTGCGCTCGTGCAACAGGCCATCACACAAACCGAAAACCGACTACAACAGTCTCTCCTTGCCCATCCGCCCTTTACCTTTTCACTGCATTCGGAGGACAATGAGCATGGGCAACGCCAGAAAGAGCAACATATACAAGGTGATGCACGTCGTCTGAAAGAGGTCATCGACCATCTTTTGGAGAACGCAATGCTCTATTCCCCTCGTGGTGGTGATATAGAACTGGGTATACGACAACAAAGACATCTCCGCATGGTGGAAATTTGGATACGCGACAACGGCATAGGTATACCTTCGGACATTCTACATCATATTTTCGGGCGTTTCCATCGCGTCGATATGCGGCTGACCCGTGAAACGGCTGGGCTTGGCTTAGGATTGACCATCTGCAAGCGTATTATAGAACTGCATAATGGGGTGGTGTGGGCCGAAAGTGCAAGCGATGAGGGAAGTATATTTCACGTGTTATTACCAGTAGAAAGACTCTAAAGGAAAACAAACGATGCCTGCAAAAAAATCAACCATCCTGGTTGCTGATGATGACCCACAGTTGCTTCGCTTGATGAGCCGCAACCTGCAATTTGAGGGGTACAGCGTGCTCCCTGCGAGTGATGGCAAACAAGCACTTGACCTTTTTGAACAGCATCAACCCGATCTTCTCTTACTTGATGTGATGATGCCGAAGATGGATGGTTTCGCCGTGTGTGCTCGTGTACGCGAGTTTTCGGCGGTTCCTGTCATCATCATCACCGCGCGTGGGCAGGATCAGGACAAGGTGCGCGGGCTTGACCTTGGTGCTGATGACTATCTCACGAAACCATTTAATGTTGATGAGTTGCTGGCACGAGTACGTGCAGTGCTCCGACGCGCACACTTCTCTACGCACGAACTGTCGTCCACTCTTCCGATAACCACGATGAATACAACCATTGGTGCGCTCGCCATAGAGTACGCGCAACATCTTGTAACAATGCATGGTCAAGAGATCACACTTACGCCAATTGAATATCGCATCCTCTCGTATTTAACACAAAATGTTGGTCGCGTCATTACTCAGGACTTGCTTTTAGAGCACGTATGGGGCGTGGAATATGTTGGCGAAGGCCATATGCTGCAAGTCAACATGAACCGTCTGCGTCGCAAAATAGAACCAGACCCTGTTCACCCACGTTACGTTCTCACCAAAGTGGGTATTGGCTATCTTTTAGCTGCGCACCCCGACAAAGAAAACGCGCAACCACAGACAGAATAGGACGCACCAGAACAGAAAATGGTGTATATGCATCGGATATGATGAGATATGCTGCCTGGAGCTATCATTCCTGCCGTGATGGCAGAGGGTGCGCTTGGCGCGGTTGTGGTGAGACTTGTGCGCCTCCTTCTGCTGAGAAGGCTCATGGTAGCACTTGTGGGACACAATCCTCTGCTCTTGCTGGGCAATCTCTTCTAAGCGTGATGTGAAAAAGTATACAAAGAAAAGAGGAGAGTGTTTACGCGCTAAACCACTGCATATTCCATGTGTGCATTTGTTGTATCTCTCCTGTTTGCGCCTGAATGATATTCTTACTCAATGTCACAAGTTCGGGATGGTGTGACTTTTGCGGAACGAGCTGTGACATGTTAACCGCTTGCTGATGATGCATTGTCATTTGAGCGAGAAACAGCTTGTCAAATGCCGCATCCTTCGCATTTTTCATCTGATCTATGCCGCCCATCATATCACTCATGCCGGGGGCATTCATAGCATTGACAAGGGGTTTCTCAGTATACCATTGAGCAAGCCATGTGGTCATTTGCCCGATTTCTTGAGTCTGGGTTGAGATGATGTTTTGCGCGAGCGTGTTCAGCTCAGGGCGTTTTGTGTGAGTCGAAACAAGCGTTGCCATGTCGAGAGCCGATTGGTGGTGAGCGATCATGTTCTGCATAAACTTCACCTCGAAATCCTTGCCACTCAACTCTTTAAGACTATCGGTCATTAGATCATGTGTTGGGGTTCCTGTACCCATCGCCATTCCAGGCATTGTTGTTGGGGTACTCGCCTGACTTCCACCTGTCGAATTTGTGGAGGATGTACTTCCACATGCAGCTATGAGGAGAAGTGCGAAGATGCTTGCAAGGAGCAAGAAAAGAAAACGTTTGTTCACGGCAAAAAATCTTTCTTACGGGAAAGCGAAGAGAGGACAGCGCATAGTGCAACGGTTTATAAAGATTGTAGCATTGTTTGAATATTATCGTCAAATTGGTAAACCCGACCTGAGTACCTTGTGATTTCTCTGTCTGCTTTGCAAGTATATCGTTTTTACAGGAAAGAAGACAGGTGAGCTTATAGTGCTTATGTGGAATTTTCCTGCTCGTGGCCGTACTTCTCTTCAGAACATTCTTCCTTTTCTTCCTAGCGTATGCTATGCTATGAAGAGAGAGTAGCATCTTTTAACCTCCTCAGAGACGAGGAGTATCAAGGCAGAGGAAGATGAAGAACATGTTTGAAACACTATTAGCCCTTTTCGTACAGGATTTGCAGGAGTTACATCAGAGTCAGAAGCGTCGCTGGCTCTTTTTATCAATGACGCGTGTGGTGAAGCAGGAACATCTTGGTCGGTGTTGCTATATGGCTGAAGAATTCCTTGAGCCGCCCGATTTATCCGCGCTCAAGCACACGTTGGGCCTTGACGAACAGCAATGGCGGGCATTCAAGGCAAAGATTTCGGGGTAGGAGCTTCTTCGCGTTTCCTCTCCCGATTTTTGTGTCTTTTTTCCTGGAACTAGAGAACAAGGCAGCCTCTAACTTCTGTCAGAGGCTGCCTTGTTCTCTTCTTATACGAAGCGTCTTATGCTTAATCTTCTGACAGGACGAGTGTCTCTGTTGCGATGGGAGTAGCGTTTGAGGATGCGCTAACACCGAGAGCGTATTCAGGATAGGCGGAAGCTCCATGCTCGTGCAGATCCAGACCTTCCAGCTCGCCCGCCCGTGAGACGCGAAGTACCCCTACATATTTGAGGCCATACATCATCAGAAGTGAAACCGCGAGTGTTGCGACAACGGTAACACCTGAACCGAGTGCCTGCCTTCCAAGTTGGGTAAGACCGCCCCCGTAAAGCAGACCAGTGACCACGCTCGATGTATCAGCACCCGTCGCGGTTGGGGCACCATATGCGCCGGTTGCGAACAGGCCGAGCGAGAGAGTTCCCCATATGCCTGCAATAAGGTGAACGGGAACCGCCCCAATGGGATCATCAATTCGCAAGTATTCCAACGCATCCAGCCCCCAGACTACGACCAGGGCCGCGACAATACCAATGAAGAAGGCACCCACAGGATCAACCCAGTAGCAGGGGCATGTGATAGCGACGAGTCCGCCGAGGAAGCCATTAACCGTCAATCCCAGGTCCCACTTTTTCGAGCGAATGTAGGAGTAGAATAATGCTGCCAGTCCGCCAGAGCAGGCTGCCAGTGTTGTGTTGAAGGAGACGCGCCCAATTCCTGCGGCGTCGAGCGCGGAAAGCGTGCTTCCGGGATTGAAGCCATACCAGCCAAACCACAGGATGAGTCCACCAACGGCACCGATGACAAGATCATGAGCAGGAGGAGGAGTACCGCCATCACGTTTGAAGATGCGTCCAAGCCGTGGCCCAAGTGCAATCGCGCCCGCGAGCGAGATCGCGCCACCGATGCTATGTACCACAGTTGAACCCGCGAAATCGTGGAAGCTCAGTGCTGCGAGCCAGCCATCTGGCCCCCATGTCCAGTGTCCAATAATGGGGTAGATGAAGCCCGTCACGCCGATGCTGTAAAGAATATCGCCCCAGAAGCCGCAGCGTCCAATCATGGCACCAGAGGTGATGGTCGAAGCGGTATCAGCGAACGCGAACTGGAAAACCCAGAAGGCGAGCATCGGGATACCTGTTGTCAGATATGTGGGGGAGAGACCCATGAGCAAGAACCCCTGAGTGCCAATCCACGGTGTTCCCGGCTCAAACATGAACGCGAAGCCCCATGCCCAGAACAAAATGCCACAGATACATGTATCTGCGATGCCTTCAACCAGGATGTTCACAGACTCGCGCGAACGCGCAAAGCCTGCTTCCAGCATCACGAAGCCGACCTGCATTCCAAAGACAAGAAACGCCGCAACCAGCGTCCAAACCGTGTTCACGGCGTTGATCGTTGGCATATCAGCATGAGCACTATGTGTCGCTGCCTGAACAGCTTTGGGGAGAACGACCCACATAATTGTGAGCACGAGTGAGAAGCCGAGGAGCTTGCCACCCATAAAATAGAGGACGTTTTTTCGCATGAGAGGGTCATGCATGTTAGTACGGATGCGTAGCCACGCTGTGCGAAGAAGTGTTGCCATGAAGCGATAGGTCCTTTCAGTCAACGAACAACAAAAGGAAGATACCTACGGTTCCTGCCGTACTTCAGCGCAACGGTGCGCTGTGCAATGGAGAGATGGCGCATCCGACCTCTTCCACGCAGAAAACGGAAACGTGTACTTTTCTGAAGCAACAGGCATCTTTACTAAAAAGAATAGATGCACTATCAGTATCAGACAAAATGTACGAAGAGCCAGAGGAAATGTGAGCGAGCGAATATATGTTCTCGTCCCTTTCAGGAAATATCTTTGTAAAAACAAGGAAAGAAAGGGAAATTACCTTCTCGCACTTCTTGTTTTTTAGTATATCCTATAGAAACATGTTCTCCTAGATACAAAACACCAAAATTATCTAACCTCTTTTTTGTGCAATTTGCACAAAAATGACAAACGCTTATGCTAGATATAGCATGGCATTGCAGTAGAAATTTTCCCGCCTCTTCAGCTTACGCAAGAGAGGAGTGTGTCTCTTTGTCCCTTCTACAGAGGACGTACACTCCTGCGCCACGCCTCTTATTTTGTGTCTGTGCAGCTATAGAGTTGCGACGCACTGCCTGAACTTGTCGGCGTGCTAGTCTAACAAGCAAGAATGTGAGCTTTCTCATGTTGTTCCAATACTATTTCAATAATGGGAGAGTATGCTTGTGAGTGTCAGGAGAGCAGACTCTTCCTGACAAAATGAAAGAACGTTTTATGAGAAAAGCTATATATAAGGAAGCACATATGCAACAGAGAAACACACAGGCACGTATGCCTAAAGCGCAGGCCCTGGCCCTCTTGAGACAAATAAAGCGTGGTATTGTAATTGCCTCTTTTCTTGGTTTTGGGACATTTAGCGCACTTGTTATGAGCCACACCGTCGGCGCAACGGCGCAACAGACGACCACTGTGACACATAAGACGACTGCTGTTACGCCAACAGTAACTACGCCTGTCGCAACCGCGACGACACCGGCAGCACCTACTGCGACGGCAACACCGCAAGGAGGAGGATATGGCTTTGGATCAAACCCGTCAAGCACCCCTGTATCCGGCACACACACATCATAATGAGTTTATCGAGTCAATCGGCATGAGTCGAGCGGAATTTCGAGCAATGGGAACGACCATTTCGCTTCTACTTCCTGATGCACAACTGCGAGAAGGAACCGAGGCCACCCGCGACCTCTTCGCGGAATGGGAGCAGACGCTGAGTCGTTTCTTGCCAGAAAGCGAACTTTCGCGGCTTAATCGTCAGGCGGGGATATCTATAAATGTCAGTCCTCTGCTGTTTCTCGTCCTTCACGCGGCATGTATTGCTGCTCAGGAGACCGAGGGGCTTTTTGACCCGACGTTGCTCACACAACTCATCCATATTGGCTATGACCGCACCTTTGACGCTCTACCTGCTACGTTGCCTATGCCAGAGGCGGCATCTCAACCTGGCGGCGGCTGGCGTGGCATTCGGCTCAAACAGAGGCGGCGACGGGTTACATTGCCAGAAGGCATTGGGGTAGAGGTTGGCGGAATTGCTAAAGGGATGGCTGTGGACGCGGCACTCGCGCACTTGCGCTTACGAGGCATTCAAACGGCACTCGTCAACGCTGGTGGCGATCTTGCGGTGATGGGAATGCCAGCAGGAGACGAGGACTGGCCTCTGGCAATCGCGGGCAAGGATACAACCTGGACTATTCCATTTCATCATGGGGCATTGGCGACTTCAGGTAGAAACCGACGCCACTGGCAACAGGGGACGTATGCTCGCCATCACCTGCTCGACCCGCGCTCCGGTGAGTCTGCCCAAAGTGGTCTCTGGTCGGTGACTGTCGCGGCGGGAAGTTGTCAGCAGGCGGAGGTTGCCGCCAAAGTCGCGTTTCTGCTGGGCGCGGAGCAAGGCAAAAATTTTCTTGACGATCGCGGTTTCGCGGGCGTTCTGGTTCGTGACGATGGTAGTTGGACGGGTACGGGTTCCTGGCCTGTGGCATTGATGAAAGAAGTGGAGGCGCAAAGATGAATGCGCTCTGGAATACGGTAACATGGGATATCGCGCGAGCGGGTGGTTGGACTGCATACGCACTTCTCACGCTCGCGGTGGCTATTGGACTGTTGCTCTCGACACAGGTGCAATCGCCCAGTCGTTGGCCCCGCCTACTTAACAGCGAACTACACAACTTTTTGTCGTTGCTGAGTACAATTTTTCTGGCTATGCATATTCTGGCGGTCTGGGTAGACCCCTTCACCCACTTTGGCTGGAGTGCTATTCTCATTCCATTTGTCAGTTCCTACCGGACGGTGTGGATGGGACTGGGCATTGTGGCGGTGTATCTCGGCATCGCCATTGGTATCAGTACCTGGGTGCGTCCACTTATCGGCTATACCTGGTGGCGCAAACTGCACATTCTGACGCTTGGCGTCTATATCATGGCGACGATTCATGGTATTGGTACAGGAAGTGACACGCAGACAGCGTGGGCATTTGACCTCTATGTTGGCAGTTCCGTGCTGATCGGTCTGCTCCTGTGTCGCAGGATGTTTCTCGTCTGGAACAAACGCGTCGCCGCTCGCACTCAACCGCCGCTTCGCACACCAGAGGCTGTGCCGCAGAAGAGATATCGTGTTCCAGTCTAAGTGAGCGATGAGATAGCTTTCAGAGGAAGGTTTTCTGGAGAAGACTCCAAAGCATGTTCAAAAGGGTTATAACGAGGGCTTGCCCCGTCGTGCCAATTGTTTCCAATGTGTTTCCAATCTTTGTGGGGTAGAATAGCAGAAAAAATTGATGAAGCAACGTGGTTGGTGTGGAAAAGAAGGAGTGGACAATGCACATTCTTGTGGTGGAAGACGAGCAACGCCTGGCATTCTTGTTACGGCGCGTTCTCCTGGAAGAGCGGCATACCATCGATCTCGCGCATGATGGCGAAAAGGGCCTTGATCTGGCCCTCAGCGATACCTATGACGTGGTCATTCTCGATGTGATGTTGCCCGTGTATGATGGTTTTGAGGTCTGTCGTCAGATGCGAGCCGAACGCGTGTTGTCGCCCGTGCTGATGCTCACAGCGCGGGGGGCGGTAGAAGATCGGGTGAAGGGGCTAAATGTCGGGGCGGACGACTACCTGACCAAGCCCTTCGCGATGGAGGAATTGCTGGCCCGCGTCAATGCTCTGCTACGCCGCCGAGACCGTCGTTTTGATGAGACACCACAACTGAGTGTCGGTGATCTCACGCTTGATCTAGTGCGCCATGAGGCAAGCCGGGCGGGCCGTGTTATCGAATTGACGGCGAAAGAGTTCGCGCTACTGGAATACCTGATGCGTCATCCCGGACAAGTGTTGAGCCGCACACAGATTATCAACGCGGTGTGGCGATATGACCTGGAGGCACTTTCTAACGTCGTGGACATTTACATTCACTATCTACGCGACAAAATTGATCAGGGCTTCCCGCATCCACTCATCAAGACGGTACGTGGTGTCGGGTACAAGATTGAAGTAAAACTATAAAGGACAGCATCATGAACAGGGGCAAATATCACTGGTGGCCCTTCTATCGCGGTACGAATCGTCGCTTACAGGAGCCGAGTGACGCGCTCTTTCAAGGGCTGCGCGTTCGTCTGACGCTCTGGTATTGTGGCGTGCTGGGAACAGCACTGGTGCTGTTTTGCGTCGCGCTCTATGTTGTTGCTCAGTTCGCGCTTTTCAACCCTGTTGAGCATAGAGTTACCAGTGATGCCTATGGACACGCACAACGTTGGTTCACAGATGGGCCGACTCAAGCGTGTTCAGATATGGGTGGTACACCTGAGCAGTCCGGCGCACCTGCTACTACTTCGCCGCCGCGCCTACTGACGTGCTTTAACCAGAACGGGACGCTTGTACAAGGGACAAGAGGAACATACCCCTCTGCTACTCCTCTTCCAAACACGTTGGTGCAACGTGGTTACGCGGCTCTCACCAGTTCGTTGGTGCAGCGTGCTTTACAGAATGGTAGCGCACACGACACCATAAATGGAGGCAGCGTTGGCGCGATTTATTGTTATGCGGTGGCGGTGCGAAGCCCTACGGGAAGCGGCTATACAGGAGTCGTTGTCTCCGGCGAGGGTGTCCAGACGCAGAATACGCTCCTGTCCACTCTGCTGATACTTTTGCTTTCAATCGGGGGCGTAACGTTACTTGGCGCGGGACTTGGCGGGTTATTCCTGGCGCATCGTGCGTTGGCACCAGCGCACCTCGCGTTTACACGGCAACAACGCTTTATAGCCGATGCTTCTCATGAACTTCGCACGCCGCTTACGTTAATGCGTGCGGACGCGGAGGTGCTTTTGCGTGGGCGTGACCGGATGGCGGCGGAGGATGTCGCCCTGCTAGAGGACATTGTTGCCGAGGCAAACCACATGAGTGTGCTTGCAAACAGTATGCTGATGCTGGCACGTCTGGACGCGAGCGCACAGCATCACGAACAAGAGATTGTGTCTCTGGATGCATTGACGTCGCGGGGAGTACAGCGCGTCATGGCGTTCGCGGAGCAAAAGGGAATTGTTGTGCAGCGCGAGACCATCGACAACGCGTTCGTTGTCGGCGACCCGATGTTGTTGGAACAAGCATTGTTGATAGTGCTTGACAATGCCATCAAATATAATCGTCCCGAAGGTCAGGTAACGGTGCGAACCTCTGTTAGCGATGGGCAGGCGCGTCTGGCGGTCACTGATACAGGCATTGGTATCGCGGTGGAGCATCTTCCGCACCTGGGCGAACGATTTTACCGTGTGGACAAGGCACGTTCACGCGAGGGCGGCGGAACAGGTCTCGGCCTCTCTATCGCGCGGCGCATCATCGTAGCCCACGCGGGCCAGCTCACGCTTGACAGCACTCCTGAGCAAGGCACAACGGTGACGCTCATTTTGCCACTCGCAGCAGTAACGCTCGCCGCGGAGGATAGAGAAAAAAGAGGAAGCATAATCTTACAAAAATGAGAGGAAAAACATTAGACAACAAAAAGAGGCGAGTGTCAAAGTTGACGCCCGCCTCCGAGAATGATATCGGTGAAAGACTTGTCTACTAGTTTCCAGCAATACCGCTTATGGTAGCACGGGGAGCTGTAGCCTCGGTGAGTGCCGCGCGATTGCTCAGCAGTAGGTAGCCAAAGCCGACCTTCGCGCTTACATCAAGAATCATGTACAGGATTACTTCAGTTTGGATGTTGAGCAGACCCGTTCCTTCTGTTCCAAGCAACCATACGATTGGATAGCATGTCCAGAGAACGATTGTCAGGATTGCGAGCGTGCCAAAGAGTTTTCCAATTGCTCCACCACGAGCGCGAGCCTCGCCCAGAAGCCGCACCAGCACAACGAGAATGAAGAGAAATGCGATTGTGCTCGTGGCAAACCATACATACTTATCGGCGCCAGTCAGAAATCCTGAGATGAGACCCGTGACAATCATGTAGACATCCGCGCCCAGCAAGACGCCAACAAGCCCCAAGCGATTACGCACGTTTGGAATTGCGAGAAGGGCTAGATCAAGCAGCAACAGAGGTGTTGTGAAAACCCAGTCGATGTATCGTGCGAAAAAGAAGATGTGGCCTCCCACATTGATAGAACCATGACCAGTCGCCATTGCGAAGTACGATGAGGCAGCAATCAGGGGAACGAGAGAGGTGGCATAGTAAAAATGTCTGCTCTCTTCCGGGTTAGTGTAAGTCAAGTAGATAAACACTAAGAGACCCACTGTCATCAGCGCGGTGCCGATCCATAAAGTCGTTTGAACTGTTGCATCCAGAGCCATGCTTATTACCTCCCTGGGTAAGCTATGCTAAACACAGTAAAAAGGATAAATTCCGCTCCCTAGACACCAGATATCTGACAAGTAAGAGAAGTATAGCTTGCTTTGGCACTTGTAGATGTGTTGTCTTGTCTTGAGCGTACATGTTTAGGATGCGAAGGTCGGTAGAACAGAGTAATTATATGTAACCGTTACATAAAAACAGTTATACAATCTCAAGCACTATAGAAAAATCAAAGCATAGGAGCCTCTCGAACTATCTCTCCCTAACCTCTGCGACAATCGGCACTTCCAATAATATAGATAATGCTGGCCTGCTTGTGAGCGATGTACGGCGGTATAGAGGGTTGCTTCCCGTATGAGCGAAATAAGAGAGTGTGGGGAGAATTTCATACACTAGATTTGATGCATGTACCTTTTTCTAGCACCGCATGAACTCGCGTGAGGAAGCCAATTATAAAGAACTGTGTAAGCTGTAGTAGAGTAGTGGCGCGGCTTGTCCGCGCCATACCTCTTGTTCTCGAAAGCTCTCCTCTGGCTTTACCCTTCTTTGGGAGGGGATTGGAGGAACAGGCTACTTAGCTCTTCCTCAAGTTGTTGCCAGACTCTTTGCTCGGCGTGTACCCCTGTGGTGCCGGGGGACTCGCGCATGAGGTTGTGAACACGCTGGCGAAAGGTCATGAAGTATTTTTGCTGGGTGTGTAGGGGCGGCATGATGCTCAACTCGACACGCTCCGGCGGGTAGAACTCTTCATGGTCAAAGGCAAGCGAGATGAGATGCGTGTACCCTTGAATCATCGCTCGTCGCTCTGGTGGAAGAAAATAGCTCGGTTGTGTGCTGGAGATGAGCAAGCAACCCGCTATGCGGTTGGCGTACAAAATAGGAACCGCCATCGCGCTGACCTCGTACTCCGTCTGATAGGCGGGCAGAAGCATCGTGTCGGTGGCGAGGTTTTGTACTGCCTCCTCGTGACACATGGTTACAACATACCCAGCGAGCGACTCCGCGCCCAGGAACATGCCCTTTGCCTCCAGGTCAGCTTCCCAGGGGGGCGTGCCTAAACCCACACTCTCGCGCAAACTTCTAATCTTTCCATCGCTTGAGGGCGGCATACAGCGCACAACCGTCATTGCCATACCTGTCTTTTGCATGTCCAATTGCTGAAGGGCCTGCTGCAAGACTAAACGTGTGATTGTCCAGAAACGAAGCGTGTCCGGCGTTCTCGCGTTTGCCTCCAGAACACTTATGATAAAGGCGTTCGAGATTTCCGTTGAGGTCGGCTCAGACGTGCCAGAGAAAAGCGTGGGAAACTCTTTCTCTAATAAACTGTGTAGTAACGCACGGTATTGCGCGGGAATAGCCTGCTGTAACTGACGAAGATTTTGCGGGCGTGGCATCGACTCACCGCTACTCCAACGCGTCAATGTGATGGTACTGATATGCATTGTACCCGCGATCTGCTCACGTACAGAACTACTGCTAATGATGATACTTAATAGCTCACGCCATGTAGATGGTTCAGACATCACACTCTCTTCACTTCTATATTGTGTAACACGTATTTGGTGCTTAGTATAGCAATACCCACACGTTATTGTCAAATAAGAAACGTGCAGAAACTTCTCTTGACTGCACGTTTGACAAGAATGCCCTCGAAGTAAAAGAAGCCTACTCTTTACACCGTTAGCACTACCTTACCCGTTGTTTTGCGGGCCGCGATTGCCCTGTGAGCATCGGCCGCCTTGTCAAGCGGAAAGGTGTTGCCCACGACAATGCGTAGCTTGCCACTCGCGAGATATTGCACCAACGCCTGTGCCGCGTCCGCGGTTTTGTCGGGGCGACTCATCCAGGCGGTGAGCCAGTAGCCGATAACCGCTTGATTCTTGTACATCAATTGAATACCAGAGAACTGCATGATCTCACCGCTCGCGGCCCCATAGACAACCATGCGTCCAAAGGGGGCGAGAATTTGCAGACTCTTCTCCGCGATATCGCCGCCAACCATTTCGAGAATAACGTCCGGCCCTTTACCGCCTGTTTTCTGTTTGACCTGCTCATCCCAGTCAGTGTCTTTGTAGTTGATCGCTGCGTCGGCTCCGAGTTCGCGCACCAACGCCAGCTTTTCCGCACTACCCGCCGTGCCAATCACGGTTTTCGCACCCATGAGCTTCGCAAGCTGTATCGCGATGGTTCCTACGCCCCCTGCTGCCGCATGAACAAGGACGCTTTCGCCTGTTTGCAGGCGCGTTGACTCATGCAACAACTGGTACGCGGTGATGCCCTGTACTGGAAATGCCGCCGCACTCGCGAAATCGAGATTGTCGGGTATCGGAATAATCGTGCTAGTAGATGCCACAGTGTATTCCGCGTACCCACCGGCACCAAGCGCGACAACGCGGCTTCCCACTCTGGGCGAGGTAACATTGGCTCCAAGTGCCTCGACGGTTCCCGCGACCTCGAACCCCATTGTCATAGGAGTACGAGTGCGTGTCAAATAGGTTCCCTGCCTCTGCATCAGGTCGGCGTAGTTGATGCCTGCCGCAGCGATTTTTATGAGCACTTCACCCGCCTGAGGTGTTGGTTTCTCTATCTCTTCGAGGTGCATGACCTCCGGGCCGCCTGTCTCATTGATACGAATAGCTTTCATCTTGCTGTCCTCTTCCTTGTGGATAATGTGAACATAGCTTGATTGTACCATTTTTTCACCTACAGAACAGAGTTATGTAAACAGAGCATGGTACGGCCCTTTCTCTCGGATGGTGCTTCCCATTTTTTGCGTTCAAGCCACCTGAGACTAGTTTTGCTAAGAAAAAAGTACTTGAGAAAGTGAAAATTTTCGATACGCGCCCAAAAGCTGTACACTATTACTATTCATTGCAGAGATGCCTGTTATTGTAAGTCGTTCTCTAGCCTGCACTTTTGCAAGATTTTCAGAGAACGTATTCTTTCGTGTGGGGGATAATATGGGCAACGGTGTGTCAGAAGGAATAAAGAACGTATTTCGTAGGCTAAAAAATCAGAGAAAAGGTTGTAGTGTGGTTTATACAAACAACCTAAACAGGTCATATCCATGAACAAGAATCCAAAACATACAGGTCGTACTCTTGTGCGCTTCTTTTCCATACATCGTAACGCGATTGTCACCAGTGTACTGCTCACGCTTGTTGTAAGCTTGTTGCTGGGAATAGCCAGTCAGTTGCGTGCGCCAGTCACAAATACTGCCCCAGGCGGAATAACAACTATTGATTACAGTACCCTTTTACAACAGGTGCAGGGTGGTAATGTGGTCGCGGTTGTATTGCAGGGCAACGAAGTAAACGCACTTTTGCAGCATCCGCTTGTGGGAAATACCGCGCTACAAACCGCGTCACCGCAGAACGCAAACCAAGAATCTGTCGTATGGTTACGTTATATCCGCACCGCGACCTCACGGAGTGTTGCGGACGCGCCCATTTCCACTGCACGTTTTGTTTATACGCGTAGTCCATTGCGAGGAGATGGCAGACTTACCACACTTCTCTTACAGAGAAATGTGAAAATATATACATTGCCAGAGGCTCAGGCGTCGCCAATACTGCCTTTGTTTTTGAAGTTCGCTCCTTTGTTGGTACTGGTTGTACTATTCATGGCATTTTTACGTTCCCGTAGCGGCTCACGTTCAGCGCATCAGGTGGACGAGCGTATTACACGGATTGGCAAAAGCCGCGTGAAACGTTTTGTGCGTACAAAAGAGATTGTAAAGCCGGACGTGTCCATGCATAAAATGGGGCAAGAAAGTGTTGCCCCGCGCATTAGTATTGCGCCTCCGGTGACGTTCGAGGACGTGGCGGGCATCGACGAGGTGCGAACCGAACTGGAAGAAATCGTCCAGTTCTTGCAATGTCCAGAACGCTTTACAAAGCTTGGCGCTCACATTCCGCGCGGCGCACTGCTGGTAGGCCCTCCCGGTACAGGAAAAACGTTGCTGGCGAAAGCTGTAGCGGGCGAAGCCGGTGTTCCCTTTTTTAGCATCAGCGCATCCGAGTTTGTGGAAATGTTTGTGGGAGTGGGTGCCAGTCGTGTCCGTGATCTGTTCAATCAAGCGCGTCAAGCCGCGCCATGCGTTATCTTTATTGATGAACTTGACGCGGTAGGTCGCAAACGTTCTGTGCGTGTTGGGGGCAGCGACGAACGCGATCAGACGCTCAACCAGTTGCTTGTTGAATTGGATGGTTTCGACGCACGTCAGGCGGTTGTCGTGCTTGCCGCGACGAACCGCGTTGATATTCTCGACAACGCTCTCCTGCGTCCGGGACGGTTTGACCGTCGCATTACTGTATCATTGCCAGACCGTGTAGGACGGGAAGCGATTTTGCAGGTTCACACGCGCACAACGCCTTTGCATGAGGACGTATCATTGCAACGTCTAGCACGCTTAACAACAGGTATGAGTGGCGCGGATTTAGCTAATCTTGTCAATGAAGCCGCCCTCTCTGCCGCGCGTCTCGACCTTGAGCAGGTGACGGACGAATGCTTTGAAAACGCGTTGGTACGTGTGCAACTGGGTGTGTTGCGTCCACTGGTCATGAGCGAACAAGAGCGACGCGTCATCGCGTACCATGAGGGTGGTCATGCCCTTGTCGCGCACCATCTCGTGGAAGCGGATACTGTGAACCGCGTTACGATTCTGCCGCGCGGCCAAAGTCTGGGGGTGACGCACTTTGTCGCGGAAGAGGATCGCTATAACTACAGTCGGCATATGCTGATGGCGAAAATAGCCGTTGGTCTAGGGGGGCGTGTCGCGGAAGAACTCACCTTTGGAGCCGATTATGTCACGACAGGGGCCGAAAACGATCTTCAGGTTGTGACCGACCTTGCTTACCGTATGGTAACACGCTGGGGAATGAGCGTCGCACTTGGCGTCGTCTTCGCGGATCGCCGAGCGGGTAGTGAGAGTGGCTCCGCGCTGAATATGCGACGCGCAGAAGCTGATAGCCTCTTTGCTGCTCGCACGCTTGTCATGAACGCCGACGGCACGTTTCGTCTCAACGGCGAGTGTACCAGTCAGCGTCATATGCTCGCGGTTGCTGTTGCTCCCGTAATAGGCACCCCACGCACTGGAATGACCATGAACGCCCGTATCGATGTGGAAGTTCAGGCCATTCTCAGCGAAGGAGTAGCAATGGCGCGTGCCATTCTCACGGAACATAGCGGGCAACTTGTGTGTCTTGCGGACGCGCTCATAGAACATGAGCAACTGAACCGCACACAGTTCGAGGCGTTATTCGCGTAGGAAATGCGTAGCAAGTAGACAGAGGGAATGTTGTGTGTGTACGCTTCCTTCCCTTTGTCAACTACAGGTATATTGCATAGCCTGAGCAAAGGCCATCACGGACGGGAAGCGATCATCGACACGCTTGGAGAGTGCGCGTAAAATAACCGCGCTAAGGGTGGAGGGTATCATGGGGGAAAACATGGTAAGCGGTTGTGGTTGCATATTGAGATGAAGTTGACGCATAATCCACTCGGATTGTCCAATGAAAAGAGCGCGTCCTGTGAGCAGCTCATAAGTGAGAGCAGCTAGCCCATATTGATCTGATGCGGGAAGCGACTGCCCGTTCCAGCGTTCGGGAGCCATATAAGGGAAAAGTTCGGGTGTCTTCACGAGAAATGAGCCATTCTGGGCAACGGCAAAATCGGTGAGCAAAATATGTATTCGGCGTATGTCCTGCTCTTTTGAACGGATAAGTAGGTTAGAAAACTTGAAGTTCTGATAGGTAACATTGTGCGTATGTGCGTGCTGTAACGCATCCGCAATCTGTACTACAAGTGGAATTACTTCTTGCGGGGATAATAGACGCGTTACGCCTAATTGGTAGCGCAATGCCGCGAGTGAGCCTTCGCTAAAATAGGGCATTGTCTTATAGACAAATGGTGAGCCACTGACATAAGACTTGCCACAATTAAGTGGAGACAGAATATTTGGGTGACTCAGTATACTCAATAAATCAATCTCCTGCTGAAAAAAGTTCGTCTCTTCCTCCATATGCGTACCTATATCTGGTGGCAGAGTATTCATCTGAATCACCTTCAACGCGATGTCGCGTTCGCGTAATCGGTCATATGTCAGATAGACCTGTCCAAGTGGGCCACTGCCCAGGGACGTTTTCATCTGATAGCGTCCAATACTGACACCTTCCAGCGAAATCTTTTGTGCGAGCTTCTCCTGGTACTTCTCAAGAGGCTTATCTACAACGCGCTCTGACCTTTGTGATATAAGTGGAGCGAGTGCCATTGAAGAAGGGGGAAAAGGCTTTTGTTCATCTTCCTCGACATCCAGTACAGATGGTGTATCGGGAAGCTTGGGCAGGGGGGCGGTGGATTGTGTCGAGATATGCGGCGACATCTCGCGCAAGATAGGCGAAAACTCTGCCAACGGCCCACTCACAGGCGCAAAATCGTCGGTGTGTAGCAGATGTGGTTGTATGCATAAAGAGAGAAGCGGTGTGTCCCAGTGATATTTCTGTGTCACCTGTTGTAAGAGACGTGAGAGGAAAAAACGATCATTTGTGTCTTCCTGACTCAACAAAATCACAAAGGGAACAAACGTACCATGTAAAAACAACGTAAACGCTTCCAACGCGCTGCTAGCGATGAATGGTTTATAGCCGGCAGACGAGAGCAAACGGGCAACATAGTGTGCGCGTTGTGTGTCCTCATCAATCAGCAGGATGGTATGAGCGTGAAGTGGCGTGATTAACGCCGTGTTTGCCGCATTATCCGCCTGTATTTCTTTAAAAGCAGTAAGAAGCGTTGTAAGTATTTGCTCTGGTTGTTCAAGAGAAAGAAAAACTTTGTGAGTTATTGGATGGTTCATGTACATTCTCTCATACAACAAACATGTTATAAGCAACGGTGCTACGTTTGACAATAGAAAGAAAAACAAGGTTGCCCCGCATTTCTACAATTTAGAGAAAATACAGGTATGTATCCAAAAATAAACGAAAAACTTTTGCATTTGGCGTATCGCCATAGGTGTATTACCATAATGGACGATTGCGGATGTTTTGTCAATTCTATAACCCATTTACCCTACGCTTGCTTGCTTTAATCTAGCCAATTGCTGACGATATGGGGAGCACAACGGGGCTTGCTCCGTTGTGCTCCCCATATCGTCATGCTCCGACACATCGAGATATGTTAGCTTACTGCATCTTCGACAAACCAAATCCAGCCTTTGCTATCCACGAAGAGGCCCACGCCCATACGGTGGAGGGTTGTGCTTGTCAGGTGGATGCGGTGCCAGCCAGATGGCGGCTCATTTATCATGCTCTCCTGCACATTATAGACGCCGTCCCATGCTGTCGGGTATGGGCCAGCCAGTCCGATATTCTCGCCGCAGTCGCTAAAGCCTGCGAACCCCTCGTTAGCGATACGTGTACATTGCCCAATTCCACTTGGGCAAGTGTGACTGAAGCCGCAGTGCACCATGTCCCATGCATGTTGCCGTGCTCCCGCCGAAAGTGTCGCATTCCAGGTAAAGGGGTAGAGGCCCCGCACCGAGCGGTCACTGTTAATCAGCCCGAAGAGTTTTTGTGTCAGTTGCACTTCGGCTCCCGTGATTGCAGGTGGCGCACCATAGGGCGAGTTGCCAAGCCCTCCGCCGGGAATGTTTGTGGGTGGAGTGGACTGTGGAGGTGGTGGGGCGGGCGCAACCGTAGGAGCTATTGTTGGTGTGGTTGGTTGCGTTGTCTCGGTTGGCACAATAACAGGTTTTGGCGTTGGAGTGTGTGTGGGAGTTGTTATCTGGCGCGGGATAATTATTGCTGGTGTTGCGGTTGGCAACTTGTCTGCGCTGAACTTATTGGTCAATACCTGTGGTCGCAGGCCTTGCTGTGTGCCACAGGCACTTACCGAAATAACAGTTAGCAGACAAAGCAAAAGAGCTAATTTTTTACCCACGATAGTACAAATCCTCCTGTTTACAGTGCATTACAAAGTGTGTTGCCTATAGAAACATAACACATTGTCTATGCAGATATGCGGGACAGGAGGAATTTTGGTACTTTTGTAATACTCTGTTGTTCGCCTAAGCGTCTAAAAGCGACATGTCATAACCACAGCACTCATATCATCAGGCTTGGCGCGTACTGTGACGCTCCGCTCCTGGCGCGAACGACGTAGCGAATGCTCAACGAGCAAACGCGCGGTTGACGTGCGTGGACTATTTCGCAAAATGTCTTCGATTTCTTCGTCGGTGAGATTATCGTGAATACCGTCGGTACAGAGGAGAATGCGATCTCCAGGAATGACCGCGATATCCGCCGTATGAATCATTGGTGGAACAGGGCCACCTAATGCTTGCGTAATGCCGCCGCGCAGGCGGAAGTAGCTGAACTCCATGTCGCTAAGCTGATCGGCCCGCATCGCTTGATCTATGCGGTGGGCGTCTCCATCTTGCACAACCTGATTTTCTACGAGCTTCGCGAGCAGTCCGTCGTCACTGGTGAGACGTTTGAGCGGCTCATTTTCGCGTTGCAGGTACACGCGACTATCCCCCACATGAGCATAAAAGAGGGTATAACCCCGCGTGTGTGGCTCGCGGCACACGGCAGCCATTGCTACTGTTGTCGCGAGATCATCCGTTCCAGCGCGTTGTGCGCCAACTGTGCGTACAAGGTTATCGGCATTTTGCACAAGGCTTTCCAGAACAGAACAAAGAAAATTCTCGCCGGGGTTGTCGAGTAAATCATAGACCTTGCGTTTTTTTTGTAACCGCTCTAGTACGCGTCGCCAGCCTTCATGTGTCGCGCGTACCGCCGTTTGCGAGGCAATTTGGCCTGCTGCGCTGCCACCGACGCCATCGAACACCGCCGCCAATCCACTGCGTTCATCGACGACAATGCTATCTTCGTTACGATCCGGGTGGCGTTCACAGGGAATTGTGTGGCGGGCGAAAACAAACGGAGTGAGTTCAGCCGCATGATATGTCGAATGCATTGAAGTCACATATGTGTGATGCATAGTAGAGGCATTATTTTGACCATTTATAGTATAGTCATTCATAGTATTATGCGGCATCTGCGTCGAGTGCTGCCTTTCAGTATTTATTAGCATTGTTTTTTACTGCAACAATCACGAAAGAATACATTGCTCATAGTTAGAATCCGTCCTATGTTTACAGAAGCTAAGGTATACGTGCTAGTATAGCAGAAAGTACACTGAAAAGGGAAGTCTTTAGTTCTATTTTCGCTAAAACAACCCGGCGATACGCAAAAAATTTTCAAACATGACGCGTGCTTGGTATTGATATGCCGCGAAATATTGTGGTCGCTCATAAATAATGCGTTCGTACTCTTCTACGCCAAGTGTCGCGACGATTTGTTCTTTCAAAGAAGGCTCATGTAGCCATACATCGAGCATTTCGGGCGTCAACTCAATGTGGTATTGCAGTCCATAGGTGGTACGGCCATAGCGAAATGCCTGATTTGGCGTCTTCTCGCTCGTCGCCAAATGTACTGTGTTCGGTGGAATACTAAACGTGTCTTCGTGCCATTGATATACTAATTGACGACCCGAAAGTCCTGCATAGAGTGGGTCGTGCTTTCCTGCATCGGTGCTTTGTACCTCAGAGAAGCCAATCTCGGTCAGTGTATGTTTTTTTACCGTGCCACCAAGAGCGCGCGCGAGCAGTTGCGCACCCAGGCAGATGCCGAGGACGGGAATTTCTTGCATAACCGCCGTGTGAAGGGCGTCCATTTCCTGCACGAAGTAGGGATACTTTTCCTCTTCGTTCGCGTTTTGTGGCCCCCCGAATACAATCATTGCATCATATGCTGTCGGGTCGGGAATAGCGTGTAGCGACGCGTCAACGACATCGCACATGATACCATGCTCCGCTAGAATTTCACCCACATAGCCTGTTGGGTCATCACTGATGTTGAGAACAACCAGAATCCGTTTCATGCGCTTCTCTTTCCGTATTGTTACACTATCGCACATTGCTATTGCATCGCGTCTTTGAGGGTAATCGCACCAAAGATGCACTGCCCTCTTGCTCTCACCTACGGTTCGCTTCCCACACAGACGATTTCAGTATTCCAGGTCTCGCCCGCATCGAGCAGAAGTGACCAGACAAAGGTCAGCGAACTGCTCTGATGCGTGCGTTCAAAGCCCGCTTCGGAGCCTGTGACCGTCTCTACAGAGAAACGCCAGAGTGTCGCGGCCTCGCTCAGGGTAAAGCCGACATCCTGTTGGAGCCAGCTATTGCCAATATGTACCTCGCGTACCTCTGCCACCTCGCCCGTACTATCGAAGTGCGGATTTTCAAGCGTCTGCCCCGCGATGAGATAGTACGCCTGGTCGTTGCCACCGCCACCGAGCAGGTTGATGTTCCATTCACAGCCAAAACGTGTTTGCAGACGCGACTTGCCCTTATTCTCAAGCGTGTAGCGCACTACCAGCTTCTCCTCGCCCATTGGCAAGAAAAGCGTCTTTGTGAGCAACACAGGCAAGGGACTCAATGCTCCCGCCCGTCGTACCTGTCCCTCACGCTGCATTATAACCGAGAGGCTATGCATGTCTTGCTCAACTGTTGTGACATAGGGTTGCTCGACGAAATTTCCTTGCTCCTCAAACCGCACTTCCGCAAAGCCTTGCAGGGTCAGGCCGGAGGGCAAGAAGTGGTCAATCAAACTGTTGCGACGGTAACGGTCTACGACAAGGTGCCGATCAAGGTCATGTTCTTTTGTGCGAACCATCGTATGCGGTGAAACTGGTTCATTGTCCGCTTGCCCCACCGTTTGTGTAGTGTTCTGATCCGTGGCAGTATCCTGGCGTCTGCGCTCCTGCTCGTGTTCACGTAACGTCCGATGGTAGCTTTCCACGCGGCGCGTCATGCCGCTTATCAGATTGTGCGTGCTGCGCCGCATGTCCCACTCGAAGAGAGTGCCGCCGCGCTGTGGATCGAGATAGAGGTTTTGCTGATCGCTTTCGACGAGAAGTTCGTCATAGGTGTCGCGGTCAAAGTCGGTAAACTCGTAGTGTTGCCAGGGAGTTTTTCCATGTCGTAGTGTGTCGGCAATGTTCTCCGCTTGAATGAGATGGTGATAGATGGCGGCCCGCACATGCGCCATATAAATGCCCCCGAACAGCCCGTGCCAGTAGGTGTCGTTCGCCTGTGCCTGCCACAGATGCACATGACCGCTTGTGTCGCTGATAGGTGAGGCCGCGTAGACGTTATCATGCACTCGCAACATCTTTTTGTGCTGATTATTGATTTCGGAGTAGCGCACCAGAAAATTGCGCCAGAAGCCGCCGCGCATAAATTGCAGTATTTCATCCTGCTTGTCATGCTCCAACTGATGCAAAAGCTTGCCGAACGCAAAGGATTTTTTCGGCGGCAATGCCCACTCAGTCATCTCGATATAGGAAGAGGTCGGGATATAGACGCGTCCCAACGCGGGATAGGAGCGTGCGTATTCACCCAATGGTGTTGTATGTAGCCATTCGTTATTCTGTTCAAGCGCGGTAAAAAACTCCTCGATCCAGCCATCGCGCCCGTTTGTTCCCCAGCAGTAGGGGCCAGTTTCGGGCCAACTGCCAAACTTCTCGCCATCATCGCCCATCACCAGAACGCGGTTGCCCTCAAGCGTGGCGAGTGAACGCAACGTCTCGATAGTCTCGCTTACGGGCCGCCAGGGAATGGTGTAGCGCAAGGCTTTACTTGTCGCGAAGACTTTGAGGACGCTACTTTGATCTTCTGTCGCGTAGTAGCCGTACAGGTCATCGTCTTCCAGACCGACGTTCTTGAAATGTACATCGTCGAGAACAGTCCACTCGATATCGGCCTCGCGTAAAAAGCGCGGCAACGCTGGCTCCCAGACGCGTTCAGCAATCCACATACCCGTTGGCTTCTCGCCGAAGTTCTGTTGCACACGCTCCGTGAGCCGTTTAATTTGAGCAAGCTTGTCGTCGTCGGGTATCGAAGGCAGAATAGGCTCGTAGTAGCCCCCGCTCACAATTTCGACCTGCCCTCGCTTGACGAGTGCCGCGACGCGTTGCAGAAAATCGGGGTGAGCCGTTTCTAACCAGTCGAGCAGTGACCCCGTGTAGTGGAGTGCGAGCCGCACGCCTGCGTGTCGCTCTAGTGCCTCAATCATAGGAAGATATGACTCTTCATAGACCTGCTGAAAAACCCAGGGGAAGTTGCCCACTGGTTGATGATTGTGGAGCAGCAATCCCAGGTGGATACTGCTTGTGCGCCCTATCGTCATACGTTCCATCACCTACTTCATAAATTGACACTTCCCCGCTTAGAAAGCAGGGGAATTCTTCTTTCGACCAGACGACTTGCTCGTTGTACCTTGCGATACAGGAGTAGCGGCCGTTCTGTCCAGAAGCGTTTCACGGGCTGCGTGTCCCGTAGGTTCCTGTCTG
>JBBQVS010000040.1:0-33304 GCA_038211295.1 Ktedonobacterales bacterium
GCGGGCTGGGAAGTTGTGGCTTTTGGCTGGCATCCGTTGAGCGCGGGGAGTTGGTTGAGTCTTGTATGGATGGCACTTGTTGTTACCGTGTTTGGCTATTTAGCCTGGTTTCAGGGCCTGGCAAAGGTCGAGAGTTCGGCTGCGGCTTCTACGCTGTTTGTGCAACCATTGCTTGGTACAGTTTTAGCGGTTCTTTTTCTGCACGAACAACTGACTCCAATTACTATTGTCGGCGGCATTTTGATTGTGCTAAGCGTCCTCTTAATTTCGCGTCAGTAAGTATGGCTAGAGAGAGGGACACCTATGATTGAGCCATGTAGCTCTTTTGTGACTACTGATACTGTACGACTACGCTATCTCGAATGGAACCCAGCGAGCAATTGTACTGGTCAGCAGATGGGGGAGTCGAGCAGTGATGAGATACCTCTTGTCCTCTTGCACGGGTTGGGCGCGACGGCTGACACCTGGCGACTGGTCGCGCAAGACCTGTGTCACAGGCACCTTGTTGTCGCCTTCGATCAACGGGGACATGGTGCAAGTGATAAGCCTGAAAGCGGGTATGACCTTACGACCATCGCGGAGGACGCGATACAGGGCATGGCGGCCCTCGGTCTCGGTCAGGTCGCGCTTGTCGGGCATGGCTGGGGCGCACGGGTCGCGCTGGTAATGGCGGCGCGACATCCCGCTCTGATAAGTCATCTTATACTCGTCGATTGTCCACACGTCGAGCCACGCCACTGGCCCGGCATGACGCGGAGTCGCTTTATCCGCGAGGTGGACGCCAAACACCTGTACACGTCACGTGCAACATTTCTTGAGGCTATGCGGCAAGAGATGCTCCCCTTCTGGACGCCAGAAGTCGAGGCAATTCTGCTCGCGACGGTGCGCGAACTGCCCGATGGACGGCTTGAGGAGTATTTACACACCCGCAACCAGCGTCAAATTCGCGAGTCGCTGTGGGATGACCGCGCCCTCGCATATTACAGCAAATTAACGTGTCCCGTCCTGCTTATTCCTGCTGCTGGCGAACCACCACAGGAGCAGGAGTTTCCAGAACGACTTGAGCATACTGACGAGTTCGCAACCGCGAAAGGCTACATGGCGGCACAGGTTGCGGCGATTATTCAACGCTGTTCTATTCTGTGGATGCCCGATACTACACACGATATTCAATTGCAGCGTCCCCGCGTTCTAGCGCAGGCGATTACACGTTTTATGATATAAAGAGAAAGTTACTACATATGACAACCGTCCTGTACCTGAACGGAAACATTTACACAATGAATGCCGCGCACCCGCACGCGCAGGCACTCGCGATTGACGATACCAGCGGGCTTATCCTCGCGGTTGGCACGAACGACGAAGTACGGCGCATTGGTGGACAACACACACATATACTCGATCTCAAGGGCAAAACGATGCTTCCCGGCTTTATTGATGCACATATTCACCTGTTGCATACCGCACACATGCAAAACCAGATCGACGCACGCGAGGCGAAAAGCGAGGACGAGGTGGCGAACCTTGTGCGCGAACGTGCCAGTCAGACGCCCTCCGGTCTCTGGATACAGGGCGGCCAATGGGATAGAAACCTGTGGACGGATACACGTTTTCCCTCGAAGGCATCGCTTGACGTAGCCGCGCCTCATCATCCCGTCGCACTTTCAAGCAAAGACGGACACCTCTTATGGGCAAACTCGCTGGCATTACAACGCGCGAATATTACCGCCGAGACGCCGCAACCCGCGACGGGCCACATTCTACGCGATGGCGCAGGCGAGGCAACAGGCGTGTTGCAAGAGGAGGGGGCGACCACGCTGGTGTTTCGTGTGATCGATGCTTCCGACCCAACGCTTAATCGTACCCTTATAGAGCGCACGCTTGTGCAGTTGCAACGTAGTGGTATCACGACTATTCACGATATCGAGGGGGACACCTCGCTCAACCTATTTCGTGCGTTGCGCGATGAGGGAAAACTGGGTGTACGCGTCGAGATGATTCTGCCACGCCAGATGCTGCCACAACTGCGAACACAGGGCATCAACGCGGACGAGAACGCTCTGTTGCGCGTGGGTGGTATCAAGATTTTCGCGGATGGCACGCTTGGTTCGCAGACTGCCGCGATGCTTGAAAGCTTCGAGGGTAGCCCCGACAATTTCGGGATGCTTACCATTCCCGAACAGGAGCTACTAGACAACATCAGCGACGCCACCGAGATGGGCTTAACCATCGCTATTCACGCGATTGGAGACCGTGCTGCGAAGGTCGCGCTGGACGCGATTGAACGCGCCCAGATACTGTTGGCGGAGCAAGGTACGCCCGAAGATGCGCGGTCAGGTCTGCGCTATCGACTGGAGCATGTGCAACTTATCGCGCCCTCCGATCTTGAACGGATGCGTCGTCTGGGCGTTATCGCTTCGATACAACCGTTTCACGCGGTTGCTGATCGCGATATCGCCGAGCGATATTGGGGCAAGCGCACCCGCCGCGCTTATGCATATCGCACGATGCAGGAGATGGGTATTCCTATCGCGCTGGGTTCGGATGCGCCCGTTGAACGCTTTGACCCGTTGGCTATTTTGTATGCCGCGACAGTACGCCGTGATCCCAACAAGCAGCGTCCACCCTGGTTGCCCGATCAAGCCCTACGTGTTCAGGACGCGCTATGGGGCTACACGATGGGAGCCGCGTATGCCGGAGCCGAGGAGCAGCGCAAAGGTTCGCTTACCATTGGTAAACTTGGAGACGCTGTAGTGCTACGGGAAGACATTGTGCATGTGCCGCAGGAAAAGATGTCCGAGAATGGCGTGCAAGCAACAATCCTAGGAGGGCGGGTCGTGTTCGGCGAACTATAAAAATCTTTACCAAATCACAATGCACCGAAAAGAGGACTTTCTGAGGTATTACTCTCAGAAAGTCCTCTTTTCGGTGCATCTTGGTAAAGATTCTTCAACCTATTTATGCTTGTACTACTTCCAAATTGCAGTTATACTTTCTAGGATAGAGCTATATAAATATCGTGATGCTATATCAAAAAATTGTAATACACAATCACTGGAGGGTAAAGGTATGAAGAAACAGATCAGGATTGGTGTGGGGACACTAGCATTATTGTTGCTGGTGCTGATAACAGCGTTTTTTGGAATGAAGCTTTCCGCGAAGGCAAGCAACGCCTGTACGATTCAAAATACCACATCGAAGGCGTGCTTCGCCGATATTCAATCGGCGGTAAATGCGGCAAACCCTGGCGACACCATCAATGTACGCACAGGTACATACGCAGGCGGTATCACTATCAACAAAGCTGGCCTCAAACTTATCGGTGCAAGCTCTAACAAGAGCGCACAAATTGTTGGTACTGGAGCGACTGGCCCCAGATTTGGTATTACTATTTCAGGGGCGGATAACGTCACCGTGCAGGGCTTCACCATCTCTGGTTTCTCAGGGCAACCAGATGCCTCTGGTATTTTCATTGGTGGCAATGCCCCCGGCGACACCATGCATCGCGCCAATAATGCCACAATTACAAGCAATGTGTTGCACGATAATGGCAATGGCGTATACATGTTTCAGAGCAACGGTGACAACATTACTAATAACAAGGTCTACCACAACCTTGATACGACTGGCTCCGAAGGAACTGGCATTACCAGCTTCAACGCGTATGGCGATGTTCAGGCAAATGACGCCAATACAACGGGATACTCTGGTAAAAATCTGCTCATTTCTGGTAACACGATCTCGAATAATGACCGTCTCGGTATCTTTGTGGGAGCTTGCACCGAGTCGTTTTGTAGCGGCACAGGCGTGCATGTGAATATCGCAGGCACGGTTATCTCGAATAACAATGTGTCGGGTAATGGCGCAAAGGCAAGTTCGTTTGTCGAGGGCATTGGCTTGCTTGACGCGAGTGGTAGCATTATCAGCAACAACAAGGTCAGCAACAATAATTATAACGGTATCCTCATCAACTACAGCGATACCGTTCTGATCGCTAACAACAAATCCAACGACAACAACATGACCAATAATACATACGAAGGCTACAATGCGGGCATCACAATCAATAGTTCGAAGAGTATCACTGTTCGGGGCAATATCACCAATTTCAATGGTGTGGGCATCTTTATACAACGTTCTGATACAAGTGCGTTCAGCAAGAATAGCGCACGCAAGAATGCCCTTGTCGATTTTAGCTGGGATGGTGTCGGCACAATCACGTTCGTAAATAATACCTGCGATACTGCGAGACCGTCAAAAACCGTTTGGAACTGCAAATAGTTATTTCTGAGTGGAGAAACGCATAAAGCGTTTAGCTTAGAGGCAGGGCGCGGTTCGTCCCTGCCTCTAAGCTAAACGCTTTATGCGTTTCTTGTGTTTATGCCACACTTCCATTGAGCAAGGTTATGACACCTCTACCCAAAGAGTGTTTTCTTAACCACATTTCAACGCTCGCTTACCAACACTACACAAGAGACTTTAGTATTCTATAGGTAGTGAGAGAAAATGTTTTTTGCTACATATTTTAATTTCAGTAAATTAACGTATGTATTGTACAGACTTCTATGAGTATCGTGTATTTATATATCTATACTTTGTGTTTATATTATGTAGGACAAAGGCTATGTTGCGGGTAAAAGATCAGTATTTGGGAAAAGATTTTCACGGGTATCATATTGTTGCCCAACTTGCCAGACATGCGGGCAAACATGTCTATGTTGCCCACAGGCAGACCTCCACCGACGAGGTTGTAATCATCAAAGTCTTTACCGCTCTGAAGCTTTCGTCGCAACAGAGGCAGACGGACTTTTTACAGGAAGCGCGTTTCCTCGCCTCGGTCAAACATGCTCATCTCTTGCCAATTCTGGCAATAGGAATAGAAAATGGTCATCCTTACAGTATCATGCCTTATGTTGCGCGTGGCTCGTTGCGACAACGAATGCAACGAGCAACTCCTGCGACATTAGGCACCGACGAGCGCAGAAAGATTATCATGCAGATCGGTGAGGCACTCACAACGTTGCATGGACAAAACATTGTGCATAGCAACCTCAAGCCAGAGAATATCTTCTTCACAAGCAAAGAGGGAGTTATCTTTGCTGACCCTGACCTTGCTACCTTGAATGATGAGTTAGCAGAGGCAAATACGTATGTTGTGACAAGCGTCTACCGTGCGCCCGAACAGACTGCCGGGACAGTAACACAAAAGAGTGATCAATACGCTCTGGGATGTATCGCGTATGAACTGCTTACCGGCGTGATTCCGTGGACACTCTTGCACAGTGCTGGCAAGCAAGAAGAGAGGTCGGACGTGGTTGTTGCAGCGCGTCCGGTTCCCAAACAGGTTCAACAAGTGCTACTCAAAGCTACCGCGACGAGTCCTGCAAACCGCTATCCTACTGTTGCGGGGTTACTGCACGCGTTTGAAGCAGCGTTTCTGTCCGTCGGGGCAAGAAAGCAGGAGCTGTCAGAAGAAAAACTTGTGCGGCTTCTTTCGCCTGAAGAAGTTACAATTATCACTCCCATCGTTCTTCCCGGTGTTGAACATACCGATGTCGCGGTTCGTCCGACGAAGAGCGCACTCGCCACGCCTGCGTTTGTTGAACAAAGTAGAAGAAAATACAACACCGCTGCCTTCTGGATATTGCTGATTTTACTTGCCTTTATTCTTATTATGACCCTAGCTCTGGCACCATTTGTACGAAACCATCAAGCGCAGATACGCTATCGTTCCGTTGTGCCTATCACATCTACAAGAATTGTGGGGAAGCCCATAAAAATAGCCACTCCTCCTGTAACGTCGTCATCGCAGGTGTCGCCAGTTGTACAACCAACGGCGAAGGGAACGGTGGGGGCCGGAGCAACCGTTTCCCCGAAACAATCACCAACGACTACATCAACCGCGTCTGTGCCGACGCCTGCGCCAACGACGCCCACATTGTCGCCACCTGAAGTCCCCGCGCTGCTTACTGGCTCCTACACCATCGCGCCCGTGTCGGTGAACCTGACAAACGAGGGAACGGTTGACTGGGCAAAGTGGGGGGGCGGCTACGTTGGCAATTACTCAATACGTAAAAGTGGAGTTACGCCCCTCATAAGCACCTTTGCGCTTATTGGAAATACGCCTTTTGACTATTTTGGTAGCAATCCTACAAACTATAGCTGGTATGATGGTACATCCATCACAAGTTTTCGGGGTTCAACCTCTGGCATCGTGACGTATAGCGATGGTGATGGTTTTCAACTCAACGTTGCTGCAAGTACCACGACGCGCACCCTGAGACTCTATATGAGCATTGGTGATACGCGCTGTAACTTCTCCGCGTCCCTGAGTGGCAACAACTCATTGTCTTATGCCGATACATCGTTTTACAATCCGACAGGAAACTCTCTCGTTGGTGTATACACGCTCACCTTCAGGGCAAGTAGCAACAATCAGACGCTCACCATTGCCTATACACAAATGAATAGCATTGGTGCCGGCTATATAACGATACAGGCAGCCACGTTGCAATAAGTGCATGATGTTGATCCGCAAGCGCATGAGCATGTAAAATATACTTATGTTAGACATCCCGCGTAAATTGATGTAAAAGAATGGGATACGCAGGAAAAAGGTACGGGAAGACACACGGTGGCATTCTTTTTGTGGTAGTATTAAATCTTGTGAAGAGAGATTTACCCAAAAGGATGCTACGATGGAGCAAGAGCTAGAAGACCGTTTGCGACACACAAGTAAGGAATACCTTCTTCTACTCATACAGGAACTTACGGTACGGTATCCCATTCTACAAACCGAGATTGCAGTGCTTATAGAGAAAAGTGTAGCGCGTCCGTCAGTAGTAGCACAAACGGAAGAGGTAGCAGTTGTTCGCGAAGGTGAGGGTGAGGATGATATCGGCGCGGACTGGGATTTTGGAGGAGAAGAAGTTGCTAGCCTCCATCCCCTGCCGACGCCAGTTGTTGCGCCTTTAGATCGCGAGGTATGTACGCGTCGTGTTGACGAGTATGTTACGCGCTTGCAGCAGGGTGAGTTGTTGCAGACGCTGGCGAGCGACCTCGACACGTTGCTGGACGAGGCGGAAGTACGCGCGGCACGTCATGATTATCAGGGGGCAATGAATGTGTATGCGATTGTGCTGGATCAACGTCTAGCTGAGCATAATGAGCAGCTCACGCAGATGTTTGATAAAGCGATAGATGATATTATGCCTATTTTGGAGACGTTGTTGAGCGAGGCGAGTAGCAATATTTTGTTTGAAGCACCAACTCTAACGCCTCTCCTTACACCCGCCACACGACAGGAATGGTTAGAGCGCTTGTTTGCCCTGTGGTTACGGCGTCTAGACATACACCATGTGGAAGAGAATGTGCCGGAGATAATGTTAAACGTTGCATGGAGTGAAGATGTCACGTTGCTACGTCGTCTGGTGCAGAACGAATTGCAACAGCAACCGATAAGTGAGCGATCCAACATTGTTGATTTCGCGCAACAATATCGTACAAGAACGTTGGAAAAGTTTCTTAAAGAGCTACCCCGTACCTGAAGTTTTTCTACAATGACATTTTTCTGCTACGAATGTTGCAATGTCGCAACGTTGTATGGTACTATCACTGCCATATAACTAGCTCATCCGTGCTGGACCACTCGGACGAAAAAATAAAACGCGCCGCAAGTGAGAATGCATTTAACAAGTACGAGAAATTGTACTTTGATGAGTGTTCATTTAATGAGAATGCTGGTCTTGTAGAATATCCTGTGTTTTAGGTACAATTGGTAGTGTAGCAGTGTAGTGTACGGAAAAGACAAGAAGGAACGAAGGATGAGTAAATTTATTATGGTGATCGATGATTCACCTACCGTGCGGAAAATTATCGAGACGTGCCTGGGAAGGGAAGGCTTCGATGTCCGTAGTTTTCCAGATGGTATAGAGGCGATGCGCTGGATCGCAAACGATCCTGATGCACATGCGCCTGATCTTGTCTTACTCGACATTGGACTACCTAAGATGGATGGCTACGAGGTTGCGCGTCGTCTGAAATCCAAGTCTCTGTTTAGCAATACTATCATCGTGATGCTTTCACGACGCGACGGGGTGATTGACCGTCTCAAGGGACGGCTCGCGGGGGCGAAACAATACATCACGAAGCCGTTTAAAACGCAGGAGATTATTGCGATTATTCAAGAGCAATTAAATGTTCCTGCAACGCCCAACTAGGTGCATGTGCTATACAGGGGGAAATTCTTAGTATGATGAATCGGCAGAACACGCTTCCCTTTCTTTCTGCCTATGAGTACGCGGACTACCTGGAAAAGTTGAGTGACGAGGAGTTTTGGCAGCTCGCGCGTGATAAGGCGGACACATCCAGACGTACTTCTTATCCATCCGCACCTACTGCTTCCTATGACGAGCTGTGGGTTTGTATTGCCTGTTCGCTGCGTGAAGCACGATGTATTGTACCATTGACAAATATTCGTGAAATTTTACCACCTTCACAATCAATAACTCTCTTACCTGACATGCCGCACTGGATGTTGGGCATTTTAGCCTGGCGCGGTGAGACAATCGCGGTGATCGACCTCTGTGCCTACCTCACAAAAAAGCATTCTCCCTGTCCAATGCAACGTGTAACGCTTATTGTACAGCATGAAGGACTTGCGCTGGCATTTTGTGTGTTGGCTATTGATGCGACCTTTATTACGATTGATCCCAAACAGATTGTGCTTTCGCAACCGTCAATGTTCTCTGTAGATATCGTGGGCATGTGGGAAGCAACTGCGCGACAGGTAGGCGAGATGGGCAAGCAAAACCTGTTCTATGTGATGCACCTTCCCGCATTTTTCCTGGATATTGTGCAAGGAATAGAGAGGGAAAAAGCACGTGAGTGAAGACCTCTCTCAGCAGGAGTACGGGGAAGAAGAGGAGGAGAATACTCACGCACACGGTGCTGGAGAAAAGGGTATGTCTGCCGATGACTTGGCGGTACTTCGCACCTTTGATGAGATGGAGATATGGAAGACGCCTTCGTCATTTGATGTTCCAAATACTCCACCGTTGCGGACGCATAATGTGGTAGCAACCGACGAGGACATACTGCTCCTCTTCGCAGCAGAGGTAGATGAGGATATCGAGCAGATGAAGCGTGCGTTGAGTCAGCTAGAGCTTGACGACACGCTGGACACGACACGTTTCGCGGTCTTGCGTCACGTCGCACATAAGGTGCGTGGTACGGCAGGCGCGATGGAGCATTCCGCGATGGCGAGCATCGCACAGCGTATTGAAGAGATTATAGCACAGGTTGATAACGGCTCTCTCTTGCCTTTGATTGGCTTGAACGCGCTGGTGCAGGCCGTGCTCGCGCTAGAAATAACTCTGCGGGATGCGCTGGAACATGGGCGCGAAAGTGATCTCCCTTTGCGGAGACTGGAACACGAGCTGGAACAGCTTACGCTTTCTATGCCAGTCATACCTGTAAGGACGGTACATATAACTGTTCCCCTGACTGAATTAAGTCCTGTACCATCTGAAGTGGAAAATGGACTTCAAGGGGAAACCATCGAGCAAGACACACAGGCACTGCCGCCTCTGCCCCCCGGTATCCGCATCGACACGCAACGTTTCGAGCGTCTGTTGAGCTTTTCAGAGCAACTCGCCGAGCGGCGCAATCCTCTAGAAAACGCGCAAGAGCAGGTGGAGGTCGCGCTACATGAGCTACACGCAGCGCAACTGCGTTTGCAGCATCTTGAGAGTTCGCTAGCGAACTTGACGACGCCACCTCCACTCCCACGCGTCTCACCTGGTTATCCTGCCTCTTCACTTGTCGAGCGGATGCTGAAAGATGCTGCTCCATATAGAAGTCCTCAACATGTGCGGAAGTTGAAGCCGCGCCCCTCTCTTGTCAAGGTCAACGCCGAGTCGGGTTGGGACACCTTAGAGTTAGAGCGTTTTAGCGAGCGCGAAAAAAGTGCTCACCTGCTGAGCGACGCGATGGCCTGTGTCACCCTTGCCGCCGCGCGTGTGCAGGACGCGTACACACATTTGCATCGTCTGACGCAACAGTACATGCAAGAGGCGACAGAGGTATATGCAAGTCTACATTTACTGCGTCTGACTCCATTCAGCGTCCTTTTACCACGCCTGCAACGTGTGATTGCGAAGAGCGCGGTAGAGATACATTTCGAGGTAAGAGGCGAGGCCACAGAGATTGACAAGGATATTCTGGATGCGTTGGCACCACCCCTATTGCGCTTGCTGCGTACCTGCGTCATTGATTCGTCACTAGTACGGGACAATGGAGAACGAACCGAGACGCATAATATGCCCCATGTCTGGCTCTATGCGTCCGCGCTCAGCAACGAGGTCACGCTCGAACTCGGCTTTTCGATGGCGGTACAGGGGGGAGCGTTGGACGCGGTGCATCCCGCAATTCAGCAGCTTGGTGGTACGGTTGAACTCCAACGTAATAGCGAGGGGGGAGTCAGTTTCTACCTATGCTTCCCACGTTCGCAAGGAACGGTACGCGGTCTTCTGGTATTGGTTGGGAAGCAACAGGTTGTGCTACCCTTCTCACAGATACAACGTGTTGGCGATGAGCAGCATGAGCAACTTGATATCGTGTATCGGCTTTACAAGCTGCTAGATTTTCCGCCTGAACCGCCCCCACATAGGCGCGTGTCTCCTGTTGTTGTGCTTCCACAGGGTCGCTCGCGTCTGGTTGCGGGTATTGTTGTCGATGAGGTGGTGTGCGATGTTGATGTTGTGGTGAAGCCACTTGACAGTCATTTGCGCCGCCCTGGTATCGCGGGAACGGCCCTTGATGGTAAAGGAAATGTATTGCTCCTACTCGATGTCCCCGCCCTACTCAATTATTACACGACGGTGCGGCGTCACCTGTTGCCAGAGGAACAGGAGAATTCAAGAGTACAAAGAACGCAGCGTCTGGTGCTGATCGCGGACGATTCGCGTGTGCTGCGAACGTCACTTGCACAGACGCTGACACACGCGAACTATGAGACGATTGAGGCCGGAGACGGGCTAGAAGCACTGGACAAGCTGACACAGACGCCACCGAATATCTTCTTGCTGGATATGGAGATGCCCAATCTGAGCGGCTATGATCTACTCAACATCATGCGCATCTATCCCGAACTTACCGATGTCAAGGTAATTATGCTCACCTCCCGCGCCTCCGATAAGCATAAACAGCGTGCACTCGACCTAGGTGCTCACGCCTACTTGATAAAGCCCTGTCCACAACACGTTCTGCTCGAAACAATCGAAAGATTGCTAACAAGAAAATAGTATAGACAGAGTGGGCGATCATATATGTGACCGCCCACTCTGTCTATACTATTTTTAGTGTTTACCTGTATGAGGCAGGGGCCGATTCAATTGATCCCGTTTCGACCATGATGTCGCGCAATTGTTTGGCGTCGATGGTCTCGTGAAGGCGAAGCGTTTTGGCAACGCGGTCAAGTGTAGCGCGATGCTGCGTCAGCAAGGCAACGGCGCGTTCATGTGCATGTTTGACGATGCGGTTGACTTCCTCGTCGATGATTGCCGCTGTGCGTTCGCTATACTCGCGCGAACCCGTCGCCAGTGACGTACCTGCGAAGGGGTCTTCGCGCTCGCTGAACGAGATCGTGCCAAGTCGTTCGCTCATGCCCCACTTTGTCACCATTTGCCGCGCAATCGCGGTTACGCGTTGGAGGTCGTTTTCGGCACCTGTAGTGATGCGGCCTATTGCGACCTCTTCGGCAGCGCGACCACCGAGCGCGGTCACAAGTTGCGACTCAAGGTAATCCTGCGTGTAGTTGTAACGGTCATCGACTGGCGTGTACATGGTCACGCCGAGAGCCTGACCGCGTGGCACAATTGTGACCTTTGTTACTGGATCAACAAAGTCTTGTAGCAGACCCGTTAGCGCATGTCCGCTCTCGTGATACGCCACAACGTTCAGGTCTTCCTCGCTAAGAATGAGGGGACGTTCCGCGCCAAGCAGAATCTTGTCCAGTGCCTCATCGAAGCACGCCTGATTGACCGCATCGAAGTTACGACGAGCCGCGAGCAGGGCCGCCTCGTTAATCAAGTTCGCGAGGTCCGCGCCCACCATGCCGGTTGTGCCACGGGCGACGGTGATAAGGTCAACGTCCTTCGCCATTGGCACATCCTTCGAGTGAATCTTGAGGATTGCCAGACGCCCATTCCAATCGGGGCGATCAACGGTCACGCGACGGTCAAAACGGCCTGGGCGAAGTAGTGCTTTGTCGAGTCCGTCCGGGCGGTTGGTCGCGGCAATAACAACAACGGCCTGCCGCGTGTCGAACCCGTCCATCTCTACCAGCAACTGGTTGAGCGTCTGTTCGCGCTCATCGTTGCTATTGATATTCGAGCCGCGCTGCTTACCAACGGCGTCGATTTCGTCAATGAAGATGATGCTTGGCGCGGCCTTTTTCGCCTGATCGAACAGGTCACGCACACGGCTCGCGCCGACACCAACCAGAACCTCTACAAACTCTGAGCCACTCATGGAGAAGAAGGGGACGCTGGCCTCACCCGCGACAGCTCGCGCAAGCAAAGTCTTACCAGTTCCCGGAGGGCCTACGAGCAGGACGCCGCGCGGGATTTTACCGCCGAGTCGTTGAAACTTGCCGGGGGTTTTCAGGAACTCTACGACCTCTACTAGATCGTTCTTCGCCTCATCAACACCCGCGACATCGGCGAAGGTTGTGGTGGGCTTGTCTTCCAAAATGACCTTTGCCTTGCTCTTGCCAAAGCTAAAGATGTTCTGCTGGCTCTGTGTAGCGCGACGTGCAATCAGGTAGAAGGCACCAAAGACGAGTACCCACGGCAGAACGCCAAAGAGGATAGTTTGCAAAAAGCTATTATCATTCGCAGGCTTTGGCGTAATCACAACCTTGTTCTCGACAAGCAAACGTGTCAAAGCCTGGTCGCCTGCGGGAAGTTGCGTAAAGTGATATTGTGTTCCAGTCTTCGAGTTGCCGTTCGCGTCGGTAACTGTCACTGCGGTATTGAAGCTCCCTGTCACGTCTTGACCCTGGAAGACGGCGTTTTTAACATTGCCGCCCTTGACCTGCTGATAGTAGGTACTGTATGGTACTTCTACTACGTTGGGGCCACTATTGACGTTATTGTTGCTTGCTGTGAAGTAGGTAAATACCCAGTAGCCCAGCAACAGTACCGCGACAATCAGAACGCCACGTATCAGCAGCGATGTGTTGTCGCGCTTTCCGCCGTTGTTCCCGTTCGCGTCACCGCCACCATTTGAGTTCGGGCGTTGTGTACCCCGTGGCCCCTGCTCGTCGGGGTTCTGGTACATGTATGTAGCCTGAGCGTCCATTTCAGACCCTGCTTTCTTTCTGTACAGAAGCGTACAGCGAATTGATAAAGTTGTGCTAGTGTGGGCATAATCACGCCCAGATAGGAAAAGTCAGGAGAGACCGCTCTCTTGCACGTAGGGTCTCTAATATGTAGGGGAGCGGTCTCCCTGCTTCTACGAGTCACTACAGCATACGGATTATCTATATCTTACACGTAGAGGCGAGGTTTCGTCTACGTTTTGCTCTAAAGATTGCTAGAGCCATGTTCAGGGTGCGAAAAACCGCATCCAGTACATGTATTATAGTACGTAATAAATACGTTTCAGATCAGTAAAGGTTACGCCACAAAAATTGTACGACCACGTACAGGGATAGCTACCCTATTGACGTTGGGGGAAGCGTTTTCGTGTACAGGGACAGGGACGTAGTGGGAGAGAGTAAGACCGAAAGTATAGCGCGTGGTGTATAATCAACCCATATGTGACTGACCGTAAAAACATAGGGGAAGATAGAATAGAATGGAACATCGTTACGCCCTGATTGTTGGCATTGATGAGTACGCCGACACAGACCATTTCATACAACTTCCGTTCGCGCAGGCCGACGCACGCGCTTTGTATTCGCTGCTGATCGATCCGGAGCGCGGCGGGTGGCGACCAGAGGATGTTGTGTATCTCGAAGGCAAGATGGCGACCCGCGATGAGATAGAGAGCCAGTTGCGTGATCTCTTTCTTGTTCGCGCACAGGCCGACGATCTTGTGCTGTTTTATTTCGCAGGCCACGCGTTCCTCGATCCTGCGACACAGGATGGCTACCTCTCACTACACGCGACGGACGCCGCGCGACCCGTGACGGGACTGCATGTTCCAACGTTTGTCGATCACTATTTGTATGACTCGAAGGCAGGCAACATCCTGACGTTGCTTGATATTTCACATGCCGGCGTCAACTGGCGGCAACGGCGCGATGTAGAGGACGCGTCCCCGCTCTTCGGGCAAGCGTTGCTTGATTTACCGCGCACACGGGGACGCGTTATCTTGACCTCGCATCGGCTCGCGGAGGTGTCGCAGGAGCAGATGGAGCAGGGGTACGGTGTGTTTATGTCGCATCTGCTGACGGGACTAGAGGGGGAGGCCGCCAACCCACGTACCGGGTGCATCACGCTTGGCACACTGTACGATTATTTGGATGAGCAACTGCAATGGGACGAGGCCCAGTATCCGCAAAAGTTCGGCTACGAACACGGGGCGATGACGCTGATCGAGTGGGCGGAATGGCGCACCGCTTCGGCACCGCAACCGCTCACGAAGGGGCGGAGCGTTACCAGCGTTAATGTCCTTCCCCTGCACATCCTCACAGGGCATCGCGGACATGTCGATGATGTGGTCTTCTCGCCCGATGGCCTGCTCGTCGCCTCCTGTGGCGAAGATATGACGGTGCGCCTCTGGTCTACGGAGGCGGGTACGCTGCTACACACAATACATGGACATGAGGGCGCGGTGATGGGCGTCGATATTGCCCCGGATGGCAAAACTGTCGCCTCTTGTTCTGAAGACAAAACAATTCGTCTGTGGGACACTACGACGGGCAAGGCCACACGCATTATTCAAGGCCACCAGAGCGCGGTCTGGACAGTAGCCTTCTCGCTCGATAATCAGCATCTAGCTTCTTGCTCGAATGACGAGACGGTGCGTTTGTGGAATCCTGCAACAGGAGAGGAACAGGCAATGTTCGCAGGTCATCATAATGTGGTTGTTGGCGTCGATTTTTCCTATGATAGCCGTTATCTGGCTTCTTGCTCCTTCGACAAAACTATTTGCCTGTGGGATGTGAAGACGGGGACAATGCAGCGACGCCTGCGCTATAGCGATATTGTCTATGGTGTCGCGTGGTCGCCACAGGGCAATTTGCTCGCCTCCTGCTCCGCCGATGGCACGATCTGCCTGTGGGATCCGATGACGGGCCAAATTGTACAGACGCTGACGGGTCATGACGGCGCGGTCTGGACGGTAGACTTCTCGGCGGACGGACGGTTACTCGTCTCTGGCTCGGAAGATGGTTCACTCAAACTATGGGATGTCTCGCAGGGACGAGAGCTACAGACCATCAATCATCGTATCGAGGTCTACGGCGTCGTCTTTGGCGCGAATGGCCTGCTTGCCAATAGTGCTGAAGACGGGGCAGTGCGTATCTGGCGAACGGAGGTCGCGTAGAGGATGTGCGAAACGGGGCGTGCGAAAACTACGTCCCGTTTGTAGCCCCCCAAATAGTCCTTATTTCTTCCTACAATTATAATGAACCGTCCTTGTTTGTGATAGACTTGCGTTTATAGACAGAAGCGCAAAACTTTCGTGTATCATATGTATCTCTATAACTCCGTGTATTTTTGGATGTAATATAAAATGACAGAGCAGCAAGACACTATTCAGGAACAACCCGTTGAGGCGAAAAGCGAACAGCAAGGTGTTGTGACGGTTGTCCTCACCGCAGACAATCACCTGGGCTACGACGCGTTTGGGCAGCACAAGCGTGAAGAGCGTCAACAACGCCTACGCGACGCATTTCAGCAGGCGGTCACGTTCGCGCTGGGGCAGAAAGTTGATCTCTTTATTCAAGCGGGCGATCTTTTCGATACGACAGTTCCAATAGAGCGAGACCGCAGTTTCGTTGCCGCACGCCTGGCACAACTCAAGCAAGCGGGTATACGCACTATCGCGCTGGGTGGGACGCGGGACACGCCGGCGGAGCGGCAGGGCGATCAGGGAAAAGGTGCGACGCCTGCACCGCTTATGAGCTATGCCCAGTTGGGCGCGTTACAGTATCTGCCACCCACTAGTGTTAGTGAAGAAGTCGAACCACTGCTCTTCGATGTACACGGTACACAGGTGGGGGTGTGTGGTCTGGGAATGCTTGCGGAAAAAGACGGCGACCCCCTGGCACAGTTACGGGTACGCGATGATATAGAACGCGCTGATGTATCTTTACTTGTTCTACACGCGCCAATCGAGGGAATGGGGAAAAGTGCAACAATAGGCGAGACGCGCACGCAAGTGAGCCGTGCCAGTATCGCGCACCAACACTTCTTTCGCTACATTCTCGCTGGCTATCATCATTCCTATAGTCACGCTGTGATTGGGAAGACGGACGTGATTGTTGCTGGCGCGACTCATGGCACACAAGGGCAACAGGGGAGAACGTCGGCGCAAGCTATTGAGAGTGTGCAGCATCCGGGCTTCGTTTTTATGGGGCTTGCTGCCGATGGGATGCGCTGGTGCAATCATATCGCGGTAGACGCGTTAGAAACGAAACAGTTGCGTATCTCGACCACAGAACTCTGGGCAGATGAGGGCAATGTTGCCGAGGCCACGCCAACCGCGCGTATTCTTGCGCGGCTGGAACCATTATGCGACGCTGAGTCAACGATACAATTACGGCTTGAGGGCGAGTTGACACGTCGGCAATATCATCAATTAGACCTGAACACGATACGACGGTATGGGGAAGAGCACTGCTTCTCCCTTGCCATTGATGATAGTAACGTCTCTTTGCTCTCAGGGCAAGACGCGCTCTTCGCGGGTACGGGCGAACGTTTCTCTCCACGTGAAGAGTTGATAGCCGTCGCGGAAGAGTGGATTGTCGATACGGACGACGAGTATGAGAAAAAAGCCCTGCGAACGACCAAAGAAGAGTTACTGTTGGCGTTAGATGATACTAGAGGTAAGCGATAAAGCGGTGAACGAACAATGTCCCTCGTGACAAGAGGAGCGAACGGAGTATTTTTTCCATGATAATTTTGAAACATTTAACTGTCGAACGGTTCAGGTTGCTACGGCAGGTGAACCTGCACTTTCCGCAGCGCGGAAGCATTCTCATTCAAGGCCCGAACGAGTCAGGTAAATCGGCCTTGCTGGAAAGCCTCTATTTCGCGCTCTACGGCGAGTCGCTGCTATTCGACCAGAACAAACGTTCGCTCGACGATATTATCTCCTATGGAGCGGCTAGCGCGACGGTAACACTGACGCTCGCGGTAAACACAACAGAACTCACGATTACGCGTGTCATCGAGCGTGGAAGAGGGCAAAAGGTCACACTGCGCGTGCATCGCGCGGGAGCGTCCACCGAAGAGCCAATCACGCGTCTGGGTTCCGCCAACGAGCGTATCATTTCGGAACTGGGCCGCATGGATGGCCCCGCGCTGCGGAACGCTTACGTGTTAGAGCAGAAGGGATTGGAACGCCTGGAACGTTTGCGTGGTAGCGAACGCGAGACGACGGTTCGCAAGCTGCTCGGCCTGGAACGCCTGAACCGTATTGGTGAGCAGTTTAAGGTGACGCAACACGACGAACGGCTCATGGAAGAGGCAACGCTGCGCCTACGCCTCGCGGAAATTCAAGAGCGCGTTCCCGCTTTAAGCACACAGCTTGAGACGGTGGAGATGGGACTTGACGCCGTTACCGTTACCGAAGACCTCGCGGTGATTAGCGGGCAAGAGGCGGACATTACAGAACAAGAGGCCACGATAGAGACAATTCACACGCAACGCGCCGAGTTACGGAGTCGGCAGGGGCGCGTACACCAACTAAAACGTGCAGACGCAACCCTGGGCGAGATTATCAGTGCGTATGACGAGATGGCGGAGGCGCGGCGCGAGTTGCCGCTACTCGAAAGGCAGATTACAGAGCTAGAGCGGCGCGAACAGGAAGAACTGCCAGTTTTGGAGAAGCGCGTCAACGAGCTTGTCGAGCTAACCAAATCGTTTGGAACGCTGGAACGTATGTCTAACGATCTACTGATGGCGGTTGACACAATCAAGGATTTGGAACAAGAACTCAAGCAGCAGAGCGAGGTACAGGACGACCTCAAAGGAATCGAGGCCGAGGTAGAACACGCGCGGGGTCGGGTGCAACAGGCGCAACAGGCACTCGCGGAACGTGAAGACCGCCGACGTGCGGGGCGTCCAGTGTTGCAGGCGCGACTTGAGAGTATGCAAACGCTCGCGGGACGACTCGTGGCATTACGCCAGTTAGAGGATCGCTATGCTCGTCACCTCGCGGACAGAAAACGTGTTGATGAAGGTGAGGCTCAGTTCAAAAAGACACAGCGCGACCTGTATGACACGGAGCAAGAGCTGACACTGGTCGAGAACGAGGCCAAGCAGGTGCAGCAGCAGGCGGAGGTGCTGGAACGACGGGGTCGTCAGCTTAGTGTGCGGCGTCAACTGGAAGAATGGCAACGTCTGAAGGGGCTATCGCAGGGATTAAGCGATGCGGAACAGCATGTACGCGCCGCGCACGACCAGCAGGCCCAGCTCACCAGTGCTGCGTTAGAGGCGCGACGCAACACGACAAAGTTCATGGGTATTGTGATCGCGTGCTGTGTCCTCTTCCTGCTCGCGGGAGGTGGCGCGATTGTCGAGTTTGCTCAACGTGCGCCAATTGTCGGCGTAATCTTTGGCATCCTCGCGCTTCTGCTTGGCGCGGGCGCAGGCTTCTTTTTCCAGAGCTACACAAAGGCCCATGCGGAAGAACAGGCCATTGACCGTCAAGTGCAGGACGCTATCAGCAGGGTACGCATGATGGTTGCGGCCCGCGAAACCGCCACGCGTATGGGTGGCAACTACGAGTCGCTAGAGCAGGTAGAGCGCGAACTACGCGCACTTACAGGTACGACCCCACGCTCTATCGAAGAGGCGCAATCGCTGCTGCAACAGACGCAAGAGCAGCAGGGCGAGAGTGTCGCCAACCTGCAAGACCAGATCAATGAGAAGCGCGACGAGGCCAACGCTGCCCGTAATCAGGTCAACGTAACAATGGAGGCCGTCGCCAACCTGCGTAAGCAACGCGCACAACTGGAAGAGCAGCAAAAGAGCGTCGAAACGCTCGACGACCAGTTGCGAACAGACCAGATGGCCCTGGGGCGGATACATCAGGAAATTACGATGCTGGCGGGTCAGGAAGGTCTACCGCAGTCGAGTATCAACGAGCGACTACAAAGCGGCCCTGGCTTTGATGCATATGCGGCAGTACCCCTGACACCCATTCTGTGGAATCGTGAGGAAAGCAATAGCGGTGTTCCTGACCTGGATACGCTTGTAGAAAGCACAATTAAGGCCACCGAACACGAACTCTCTTCACTCGCCGGTACTGCCGACGTCGTGACCGAGCTTACCAATCAGGTGAAAATACATCAAAACGCGCTGGATGTTATGCTGACACGGCAGCGTATTGTCGAGGAGCGCAACACACGTTATCAGACGAATAGCCCGTTACAGCAGATCGAACGCGCTCGTGAACAGCAGAACGCCCTTCGCAGTGCGCTTCAATCGCTGCAAGAGTCGTTGCGCCAACGTGTGAAGCCGCTTGCCGTGGCGTTCGGTCAGACAGCGATTACCAATGCTGAGGCGACGGCACGCAAACAACTAGAGCAACTCAATATTGTGCTGGGCGATAAATTCGCGCTGCAAACGCAACAGACGACCTATACGACTCTGCTCAAAGAGCGACAAGAGTCGTTAGCGGAACATTACAAGCAACTCGCGAAATTTAGCAACTCGCTGGGTAGTTGGATTGTGCCGCTAAATCCCTTTGCGGAAGCACTAGTCGCGTTGCGTACTCGTTGTCACAAAGAACTCGACGAGGCCAATGAGGGGCAGATTGCGATGGAACTTGACCGTCTCTACGCGCAAGAGGGGGCCGCAACCGCCAAAACCGCCCTATGTAATCAGGAGGTAGAAGACACGCAAGAGCGCATCGCCGCTATGCTCATCAAGCGCAACCGACCACCTGTGCAACGCTACACACTCGCGGATATCGTCGCCGTCTGGCCTCTGGTCGTGGACTACACGCCGCGAGACCGCGAGCGACTAGAAAACGAACGTACAACTACGGAGCAGGATCTGGAAACACTGGAACAGGAAGAGCTTACGCTGAGTAAGCGTCTACAAACGGGAACGGCGACTCTCGACCTCGGACTCGCACGTACACGTATGGAGCAGCAAGAACGCTCATATCAGGTCAAGAAGCGCAGTGGTTTGCTTATCAAGGCCGTGCATGACCGCTTGATGAACAAGATTGTGCCGCGCACAGAGCATTATATGCAACATATCTTGCCGTTGCTTACCAGTGGTCGCTATCATGATGTACGTGTCAGCACCTATGATGAAGAGGGTACAATCAGTGGCGGCCCTCTGCATCTCAAAGTCTGGGACTCCGGGGCAGGTGAATATGTCTCGAAATCGGCCCTCTCCGGCGGAGCCGCCGATCAGCTTTCACTCGCATTGCGGCTTGCGTTCGCAATCGCGACGTTGCCCAAAGAGCTTGGCGCGGCCTCTGGTTTCCTTTGTCTCGACGAACCTCTGAGTTCGTTTGATCGGGGACGCACAAAAGCTTTGATGGATGTTGTGACGGGCGACATACTGAGCCAGCACTTCGAGCAGGTGTTGCTCATTTCGCATAGTAGTGCCTTCGATCCCGCGCTTTTCCCATATCACGTCTATATGGAGAATGGAGAAATCATCGAAAGCAACCTGCCGATGGTGGAAGCGGCCCAAATAACTGCAAGCACACGAGTGGAGCTACCGCAGGAAGAGGAGACGCAAGATATGACGGTACGCGTCCCCGTGGTTGTGCCGAGGGCGTAGCTTGTAACAACACGCACGCCCTCACCTGCATGTACTTCAGTATGAGAGAAATACGTACATTACAGAAAGCAATAAGATATGCAGAAAGTGTATAAAAATCTTGCTACGCATAAACTTGCCTATCTTGGGTTGATTATACTCCTCTTTCTCTATATTTCGGCCTCCCGCAGCAGTGTACTTACTAACTTTTTCACGGGCAATTCTAGCCATCATTGTTGTCATGGTATGGACTTCTATCAGGTTCCCAATGGGGCATATGCGTTCTTGCATGGTGGTAGCTTGACGGGGAAGCCTTTGTCCGATGGCTCGGTTTATGCTAAAGGGTACTTCGTCAATCAAAACGTTTACCACCCTTTCTTTACGGTTGTACTTGGCTCATGGCTTATCCAATTTAGCCCCGCACAGAGTTTCTTCGCATGGCTCTTTCTCAAGCTGAGTTTAACGCTAATAGCGATAAGCTATTTTTTCTGGACTTTTCGCACGAGCAAGTACATTAGCTTTGCTGTTTTTGTGTTAGCGGCGAATGTCACTCAGTATCTCGATATTATCATTGGGCAGTTTCAAGGCATCTTGAACGTTTTTTTCCTGTTGCTTCTCATCAATTTGGTCAAAAAGCAGGATAAGATGTGGGGGAGCGTTCTCTATTGTCTCACCCTGCTGGTCAAACCAATTGGCATTCTCTGGTTATGGATGTTTCTCTGGAAACAACACTTCAAGGTAGGACTGTTTGGTTGTATCCTTTTCGCAGGGTGTACTATCCCGTTCCTGTTCAGTGGTGCCGCTTCTTACTACACGACAAATCTGCTTACGCACTATCTCTCTCCCAGCAACGATGGCCCCAACCAAATTATTACGCTTTTAGCACTACTCCGTTATACTACTCACTGGTCGGATATCGTTCTCAAGAGTATTCAGGGTGGTGTACTGGTGCTTGTCCTCTTTTTTAGTTCGTTGAAGCGCATTCATGTGAGCAAAGGAATTTTCTTGACTGTCGTCTACTATCTCTTTTTTTACGACTTTGTTTTTGAATATCACTACACGACGCTTGCGCCGATTATCGCGGTCTGTATAGTGTGTTGCCCGGAGTTTCAGACACGCTTCTCGCGCTTCTGTGCCTTGCTGACGTGTCTGCCAAGTGCTTTTATTCTCTTAAATTACTGGCACATCAATGTTACATTCGACAAATTTTACGGCCCCAATCCGGGAGCATTTGGGTGGGAATTGATGGTTGTGAGCAAGATTGTTCCGGTCATTTTGCTGCTGGTCAGCGTCCTTGTACCAGATATTGTGCCGATCTATACGCAGGTGAAGGCGTTCTGGCTAGCTCTACGCAAGGTCAATCGCGAGATGGAGGTCTTTGGCTAGCCCCTTAGCCAGACCATCCTGTGCTTACCATCCACACTAACAACACTCCCTGTAGCGTCCAAACACCTGTACGTAGCCAGTTGGTAGTTACCAGCGATTGCATTGTGGCAAGCGAATAGTCGCGCCCCAGCTTGCTATGTAAGGGGGCGTGAATGAACGCCGTCATAATCCAAACGCTTGCGCCAAGAATGCCGTTGAGCAACACAGACCACAGGGGGACGCTCGCAGGGCGTATCCAGAGCATCAGAAGCGAGCTAATGAAGACGATCAAGAGTGGCAAGCCCAGCAGCAGCGTTATACGGCGCGAGTGGGCATCATGATAGCCGGAAAAGGCGTCACGCCCCACCTTCTGGAAAAGTGGGTAGCTTAAAAGTTGAATTGTCCAGATCAAGCCCACAAAGAAAAAGGTGGCGACAAGACAAAGCAATAAAGGCCAATAGGTCACAGAGATTTCTCGATTTGTTGAATGTAAGCCGCACTACACACGTTTGCTGGTTTGTTCTCTGTTGACGCGCAGACCGCCGCGGTCAGGTAATTCGCGGAACCGAGGATACCCCGTGTCAGCTCTTTATCAGGTTGGTTGATCTGGTGCGCGATGTCTTGCCATGAGAGCGTTGCCAGCGCGTCGGGCAGATAATATGAACCCGTCGAGACATATCTATTGGCGATATCGATAAAGGGAATATTGCCCGCACTCTCTACATAGGGTGGCGCGTTGTACGTATCGTACAGTTTTTGTTGGTCAGATGTGAGCGTGTCGAGCGCGTTGCTTTGATTGTCTTTAAGTTCTTTGCCCACGAAGTCGATGTACTGACTGCTGTACGAGCTACCCCGAAAGGTTATCGTGGCAAGGTTCTGCTCCGAAGAGTGCGTTTGTGCAAGGGGGCGAAAGCTGCCGAAGCGACTGAGCGCGACCACAACCGCCCACCGTTGCGCCGCGCAATAGGGGCAATACTCGCTCCCGACATAGAGAAACACTGGTTTCCCCGTCGTTCCCGTCAGCAAGTTCCCCATTTACCACACGCCCCTTGTTTACGCGAGAATTCCTAACACTTTTGTTAAGCGTAGCACCTCACCGCCGAGCGTGATGTTGTGTTGGGCAAGTGCGGTCTGCGCGGCCTTGCGGAGCATATGGATAGCTTCCGGCGTGTTGAGGTCGTTATCCATGACGGATAGGAAGCGATTGTGCAGCATTCTGGTCTCTTCGGTTATGTCATGCGAGGGAGACGCGTCGACGAGGGTACGCACCTGTTGAAAGGTGTTGGCGGTGTCCGCCGCGATCCTGAGGTCTTCGGGAAAGCACTCCCAGGGATAGCGGTAGTGATGGCCCTGTAGCACGATGCGGATTGCGTCGGCGGTGTATTCCTTCAACAGGTTGCTAACCAGCGTCAGGTTGCCCAGCGACTTGCTCATCTTTTCGCCATCTTGATATACCATGCCCGTATGCGCCCAGGTGCGAGAGAAGGGAGCAAGATTTGTGTAGTGTTCGGATTGCGCGATCTCGCAAGTGTGGTGTGGGAAGTTCAGGTCGGCCCCACCGCCATGAATGTCGATCTGTTCGCCGAGGTGACGAATGGACATCGCCGTACACTCAATATGCCAACCGGGTCGTCCAGGCCCCCAGGGACTTGCCCATGCGGGTTCGCCCGCGGCTTGTGCCTGCCACAACACAAAGTCGAGCGGATCATGTTTGCGTTTGTCGTCGGGAAAGTTGCCGCGCTCGTTCGCGACGCTGAGCATTGCGTAGTAGTCTTGAAGCCCAACGGCACGCGCCATCCCGTCAAAATTGGGGTCGCTCTTGATGGAAAAGAAGACGCACCCTTCGCTGACGTAGGCATAGCCGCGTTCCACCAGCACGGATACAATTGTGATGATATCGGGGATTGCCTCGGTTGCTTTTGCGTATACGTCGGGTCGGCGCACATTGAGGGCGTCCATGTCGCGTAGAAAACGATCAGTTTCGCGCTTGCCCAGTTCGTCCCATTGTAGTCCCAGTTCGCGCGATTTGCGGAGTACGTCGTCGTCGATATCGGTCACGTTCTGGACGTACTTGACTTTGTGGCCCTGGAATTCCAGATAGCGAATAAGCGTATCGAACGAGACATAGGTAAAGGCGTGGCCCAGATGTGTTGTATCGTATGGAGTGACGCCACAGACGTAGATACGCACGGTATCGCTGAGCGGCACAAACGTTTCGAGGAATTGAGTACGTGTATTGAACAGCTTCATGATGCTTCTTTCTCTTTCAGAGACCAAACAAACGCACGGCGTTCGCGGTTGTCACTTGCGCGATTGTTTCTATTGTCGTGCCGCGTAGCTCCGCGAGTTTCGCGGCGGTGTGTCGTACAAAAAGTGGCTCATTGCGCTTCGCTTTGAGCGGTTTCGGCACAAGATATGGGCTATCCGTTTCGATCAAGACGCGTTCCAGAGGAACCATCCGCGCGACATCGGGTAGCGCGTTCCCCTGCTTTGTGAGCGGGCCGGCGAACGAGAGCAGAAACCCCTCGAAACCGAGACACTCTTCCGCCTGCGCCACGTCTCCCGAAAAACAGTGAAAGACGCCGCGTAAGCCTTGCCCATGCTCCCGTAACAGCTCCATCACGTCTGTGTGTGAATCGCGCACATGAATGATGCATGGAAGGTCGCAGGCGCGTGCAAGCTCCAGATGAGCGCGAAAAACGGCGCGTTGCGTATCGCGTGGTGCGAGCATACGGAAATAATCCAGGCCAAACTCACCAATCGCCACAACCTCCGGCTCGTGCGCGAGTGCGCGGAATGTCTTCCCGATGGCGTCGGTATACGTCTCGGCCTCGTGTGGATGTATGCCGACGCCCGCGTAGATAACGCCGGGGTGTGCTTTCGCGAGTGTGAGGGCCGCGTGACTTGAGGCGAGATCGCAACCAGGGTCAATCATGCGGGTGACACCACCATCTATTGCAGCTTGAATAACGGCCTCGCGGTCAGCATTAAAGCGGGGGGTGTCGATATGAGTATGGCTATCGACAAACACGTTTTTGGATCCTTTCCATTAACCATTGCTCTCAATAGTATAGGGTAGGGCATAGAGGCGTGTCAAATTGCACGAAGGTGCAGTATGGGAAGGAAGAGGAGAACGAGGAAAAGGCAAAAGGTGAGAGAGTGTTGGGTGGAATAAATGGGAGCAATGACGTGTGCCAGCGGCATCACGCGTGGTATTGTAGTGGCGCGGCTTGCCCGCGCCACTACAATACCACGCGTGATGCCGCTTACGCGGCTCTTATGAACACGTTGAATATTTAGTTTAAATGATGGTCTTGCTTGCCCATTTTGCGTTGTACCATGTCATTGTTCTAATAGATGCCCAGGTCTACCCCTAGATTGCGAACATAGGGATTGAATTTGTCCTTTTTATCTAAATCGTGGTAAAGGCTCTTCACTTCATCCTCTACCAGCGCAGAGTGCAGAGACCGCGCAACTTTTAGAGCTGCCTTCGCCGATTGTACACTCGCTTCAAAACTCTTCTCTGCAAAATGCAGACGTGCCTCCGTCATGTAATAGTAACTCTTCCATACCGAAAGTTCAGCAGGGAGGTTTTCTATAGCTGTCACAAGCTCGTTATGCACTACCTTACGGTCTTCTGCTGTCTTCTGCCAGAAGAGCAGGGTTTTCCCCTTCTCGTGATGCACGGCAGAAAGATTGAAACGAAAAAACATTTCGTCAGGTTCAACAAGTTTATGGTAAAGCATGGTCGCCGCCTTATCTTGCCACTTCCTGCACTGGCTTTTTAGCGTACTGTCATGAAGCGCGAATGGCGTATTGATATTTGCTGCTTCAAGGTAGATGTTTCCTTTAAGAGGGCTATTCTTCAGTTTATCAATATACTTCATCGCGGCAGCAATCGCTTCTTGTGCTTTCGCAGACTTGCCTTGTTGATCGCTTGTACAGGCACTGTGAACAAACGAGGCAGCTATTAGCTCTGCATCTTGTAGTTCGAGGGCTATATCCACCGCTTTTTGTGCGTGTTCCGATGCTTTTTGCTCATCCTTTATACATTGCTGTTTGATTCTCGTAGAGAGTTGGTAGTACCGGCATAGGAGAGACATCCATGCTTCTTTATCTGTTTCACGCGTATGTTGAACCATCTTGACAAGCTTCTGTAGCCTTCTATCGACCCGATAGGCAATATATGGAGACCCACCATTGTGAATGTACTCATGGCCCATAACAAGAATGTCTTTATACGCATAGTACGCATCTTCTTCAATGAGTTCTACCGTATGCTCAAGAGGGTCTGTGTACTCCCCCTTATTATTTTCGTAAATGACCTGCCGCCAGTCTATCCCAAGTAAAGCTGGCGGAATTTTTAGCATCTTCGCAAGAAAGATGCGCCGCCCTATGTCTGCTGTCATGATGCTTGTTTCCCATTCTTGTACAGTACGCACTGCGACGCCCGCCGCTATTGCAAAATCGTCTTGCGTTCTATATCGTTTTTTCCGATAATACGCTATCACTTCCCCTATGTGAGGGAGATTATGAAGACCAGGAGAAAAGGTTTCGTAGCATGACCACCAATACACATCACTCATAGTATATGACATCCTTTGCTGTTTCATATCTTTTGCAATCGCTAAGCACATTGTAATCAATATAGAGAAACTTTTCAATTCATTTTATACTTTCCTTCTCCAGCACTTCTTCTGCGAGTCGCAATTGTTCTGCGTTTGAGTTTGACTTCTACTCCTGTATTCTGTTACAGGTGTGGTCTTGAAGCACGCTCGTTTGAATTTCCCATTCTTGTGCATTTTTCTAAAGGTTCCACACCTTTCTACGAGCAAATAAGTTCTGGTTATCACAATTATGAAAGGATGAGTAGTATGCAAGAAAACAAAAGCGAAGTCGCGACACTGATGCGCCAGATCACGCAAGAATACGAGTCCGCGCAGCGTGGCATGACGGGGTTGGCACAAGGCACCTCACAGCACGCGTTTATTACCGCACGCATGGAGAATATCGAGCACTGCCGCGAGCGACTCGCTACCGTCGTTGGCCCCGAACAGGCGACCCGATTGGTCGTAGAAGTGTTGGAGAAGGCGTAATGAGCATCTACGACCAGCACACGCAACCGTTGCCCACTCTGCTTGCGATTTTTTACGCCAACGAGAAGCCAGAGCAGCGTTACCCGCGCATCTTTGCTTCCGCGCAACGGCGTGGGAAGCACTATGTCTCTGTCTTCAACGAGGACGAACGTATTCGTCGGCAAGTGCTCGGCTTGCCGCTCCGTCCCTGCGATCAATGTCCCCCATCGGGCTACAAGTAACGAAAGAGAGGAACGTATGACGGAAAATATTTGCTTGCAATGCCGACGGCAGATGCAGCGAGAGGCGTCCCTTGCACGCGCCAGAGCGGACGAGGAACTGCGCCCGCGTGTGAGCGACACGCTACAAATCGTTATGCAACAGCAAATCCAACGCTTTGCCAGTCTGCACGCTCCGTTTCCCCTCGCGGCCAATGTCCCGCTTGCAACCAATTGACCTCGCGTTTGGCACCGCCGCTTACGAGGTACTCGCCTCACACATCGACTCCTTATTCGCGCTCTCCGAGCCGCTGCTCTACGCGCGTGACGGAAGCCTGAAGCAGGAACAGGCGCGGCGCGAGCTGCTGCGAAACCTGTTCATTGATGTCTTGACGGAGACGTTTCAAGGCACCTGGTCATGGACAACGATTGTGGGGACGCGTGAAGCGTGACGGGGTGGGAATATAGAGGCGAGGTGAACTTGGCGGGTACAAGGGGGCTTGCCCCCTTCCTACCTTTCTTGCCCGTATAATTCTCCCACCTTACCCTACACCATCCTTTTTCCTTCAGACCTTCTAATGCCTCTTGTTCATCACACGAGGGTTGTTGTTCCTGTTAGCACGAGGCTATCGTTCGCGGTACAGGGGACGTGGCTATCGGTGCCGATGGCGGCGTTGGTGACGTTGAATTTGCCGTTAAGGGCCGGCCCAAGTTTCGCATTGAGCATCTGCTGAATTTGCGCGTTGTAGGTGTCGTAGGGAAAGGTGAATATCTGGAAGACGGTGAGCGAGGTACTCAACACGCTTACCGCGAGATTACCGCCCGCCGCCGCTGGTTGCACCTTTGTAATCGCGGTGCCGATGCGAAACGAACTACCCAGCATGATATCAGAGGTAACAAGAATATTTGTCCCCTGCACACTGACTTGAATGTTTTGCGCCGTCATACTGCTACTGATAGGCAGACTTCCGATACCATCACCAAGCGCGGAGAGCGACGCGGCAGGGATTTCGACGTAGGAAGTACCAGCACTCGTACTACCGGCCTTTTGCGTAAGCAGGTTTGCAGACGATGGTTGTTGTATCATCGCGTTTGTGTTCGCGGTCTGAGTCGTGGTCTGCCCGCCACCAAGCGTAATTGGCACTTGCAGATTGACCGCGAGCGTAGCATCGCCACAATTTGGCGTGGCGTTGATGCTGTTAAGTTGTCCAACAGGAATGTGCAGAGTCGTGATTGGGCCATTGACCAGGCTTGGACTACCGGGAAGCGCACGCGCACTCACCTGTACGGTGCTTGAGTCAAGCACGCTAAACGTGATGAGCAGGTTCGCGTTGATTGGTTGCGGATCGCCGGGATAAAGACTGACACGCAGCGATGCTTTGAGTCCGCCCTGTTGCGCCACAAGTCCCGTGAGAACCGCGGTTGGTTGAATAACTGTTGTTGCCATTGTCGAAGCCCACCCCTGATCGTTCTCCGGTAGCTTGCTCACAATCGCGCCAATCGCCGCGCTTACGGCACTCGGCACCTGTTGATTGATGCGCCCCTGAAAGATTGGCGATAGGCTACTATTCGATAAATAGATAGTCGCGTTAAGTGGTGTGGTTGCGCGGTTGGTATGTACATGGCGCGTTGCTGCGCTCACGGGTGTTACCACGAGTGCTGCTATGAGCAGGGTGAGCGTGAATGCCCACCCGCTGTGTAGAAGACGTTTGTATTTCATGATTATATTCCCTTCAAACAACAGTTGAGAAAATGCGTTCTTGCTCAATGCGGCAACAGCTTGTTCAGGTCGATTGGCCCCTTGAAGCAGAAAGAGATCGGTTTGGGTTGCGCAGCGACGCCCTGAATTGGCGGTGCTTTAATCAATAGCACAAGCATCTGGGTATTGCCCCCGCACTCGATAGTGGTCGTGGTGTGTGCTGAAACAAGCTGCGCGGTTTTGAGTTGCCCCCGTAGCGCGGGCATAACTGAACTTGTCACCAGTTGACTGATCGCTCCCTGCATCTGAGCCGCCGCGACAGTGCCAGCATCGATGCCATCGCGCTTCAAATGCGAAATGTTCAGGCTCAAGTTCTGCTGCGTATCAACGCCGATTGCGCCGTCCAGTTCAAGCGGCATGACGCGGTGAATTCCGTTCGCGTCGATGTGCAAGTTCAAGTTTAGGACAATACCATCATTTGGTGTTGGGGTGACGGTCAAGTCTGTCAACGCCCCATCTTTGAGATTGAGTTGTGACGCGAAGACCGAGGTCAATGCGCCCGCATCAAGGCCAAGTTGTATCATTCGTGGCCCCGCTATCGGCGTCGCGACTGGTGCCATCGGATTGCCGGTACTCAATGTTCCACTCGTGGGCGTATCGGTCGTGGTACCGGTAGAGTCGTCTGGCCCGAACAGGAAGGCAGCGAGGATACCGCCACCGACGAGTAAAAGAATAAGCGCGGCACTGGTGAGTATCAGACGCTTGCGTCGTTTGCTTTTCGCATTGGGAGCCGTTGGAATGACAAGCGGCGTTTCGGCTACTTCCTCAACAATCTCTGGCTCGCACTCTTCTACGGGTGGTTTGCGTCCCCATAGGAAGAGGGCGGGTACAATCGCGATCAGGCACAAAACCATCGAGAAAAAGAAGACATCGCAATAGACTGTGTGCGCCGCGCCAATTAGATGTGCGCCATAGCCCTTTGACCACGCGCTAAACTGGCTTGCCGTTGCTGATGCGGGCAACGATGGGTAGGTCGATGCCAGTTGGCGGAAGTACGCCAACGCCCACGAAGTCAGTGCCGCGAGGCCAAGTATCATACCAACCATGCGGAGGGCCGTCACAATGGCGGAACTGACGCCCGCCTGCCTCGCCTTGACCGCGTTGATTGCGGTTGTGCCAATTGGCGCGATGACCAGACCAAAGCCAAAGCCAGCCGTGACCGTGCTGATTGTGATCTGCGTCCAATCGACGTGAATGGGCCAGCGACTCATCAGATAAAAGCCAACGGCGGTAAAGAGGAGTCCCAGAATGCCTGTTACCTTGCTCGAAACACGCTCACACAGCCAGCCACCCAAAACCGCGCCAATTGGTATCATCACCGTCAGCCGCAGGAGAGCCAGGCCGCTATCGAGGACGGGACGCTGCAAAACGGTATCCACGAAGATCGGAATGTCCGCCATCGCGATAATCAGCGTCGCGCCCACAAGCAGGCTCACCAGCGAGCTTGCGCTAAATGAGAGCTTTTTGAACAGACGCACCTCGACAACGGGCCAGCGTACCTTGAGTTCGACCAGCACAAAAGCGACAAAAAAGAGAACCGCCAGACCCAACACTATCGGGTTGTTCTGTGGGGCCGGACTGCTGGAAGTTGCAGGCCCTAAAGAAGTTCCCTGCTGGGCCAGCCCCAGACTCAAGCATGTAAGCGCGACGCCAAGTAGTCCCGCGCCCAGCCAATCGATACCTTCACGCAACCGTTTCCCCTTTGGAATAAGCAACGCGGCAGCGATCATCAGGCCGATGACCAGAGGAATGTTCAGATAAAAGATATATTGCCAGCCCAGGTGTTGTACCACAATCGCGCCATACAGAGGGCCAAGCGCACCACCCGCCTCTGTTACTCCGCCGATAATGCCGAGGGCGAGGCCGCGCTTCTCTTTGCCGTAAAAATCGCTGGCAATCGCCATCGCGACTGGAACGATAGCCCCGCCGCCGATTGCCTGAAAGAGACGGGCCGCGATGAGCACAACCAGGCCAGGGGACGACGCATCAATGCCTATCGCGCCAAGAAAACTCAGGTCAACCAACTGTCCCAGCATCGGGGCTACCGCGCACAACAGCGAACCGATACCAAAGATGGTCAGACACAGGAGAAAGATGCGGCGGCGTCCATAAATGTCGGAGACGCGCCCCATGAGTGGCATCACTACGACGAAGCCGAGCAGGTACGCGCTGACAATCCACGCGGCATGGTCGAGGTGCGTAATTGGCACCTGTAGGTCCGCGATAATCTGGGGCAGTGCTGTCACGACAACCGTCTGGTCAAGCGTTGTGAAAAAGACCGCGATACAGGCCAGGGTGAGTGCCGCCAGTGCTGCTTTTTTGTTGCCTTCCAACTGTTTCGTAAGTGGCGCAACGGTTACGGTTGGTGTCGCGGACACGTCTGATGCGGGAACCTGAGCCTCTTCTGGCGTGTCATCCGTCTGCGCGGACGATGCTGTTGAAGCTGTCACAAATGAAAGCTCGGCGGGCAGAGCCATAAATTGCGTCCCTGCCGATGGCATTATTGGTGCCGCGTCGGGTGGCGTTGGCAGGGTCGGCGAGAACTGAAATGGCGTTTGTTCCTCCACTGGCGTGGTTATAGGTGATGCCGATAACGCAGGTTGCGCGAGTGCTTCTCTACGCTTGAAGCCGAAGCGTTTGAAAAGCAACGTGCCTGCGTTTTCCTCGCGTGGTAGGTCTGTGATACCCGCCTCAAAAGTCGAGAACGTCCCGATTTGTAACGCACCGTTTGGACTCGTGCCGATTGGCGATTGTGTGCTTTGTGTGTCGAGAAAATCCTTCTTGCGTAAGCGCGAGGATGTCTCGTTATCGTCTTCTAATGTATACATATTCCCCCTCACGGGTAGCAGATTAATAGTTATATTTGTGGTGCCGCGATAGTTATATTCTCGTTATAATTTGCCATTGTAAATACGCGTGTGGTCTGTGGTGTATCGCCCGTCGCGGCCTGTCCCGCAACGCTCACATAGTAGGGCAATGAGTCACCTTTGCCGATGCACGCCACTGTTTGCAGCATTGTGCCGTCGGGGACGCCTCCACCAGTAAAAAATGCCAGGTCTTTCGCGTCCAGTTGACCTGCGATACGCCAGCATGGATTGCCATCTATGCTATCAGAGGCGGGTTGGCTCACGTTCTGTACTTTGCTTACGACAGAGATAATACCCGTGTCTGGATTGGTCAGCGTGCGTGGGTCAAGCACGCCCTTGATGACACGCCATTGGCCGGTAACAGGGTCAGTAATAAATTGATTGTCACCAACGCTGACAAGGTTGACCGTCAGCGATTGGCCCGACATAACAACGGTGGCTTGCGCCTTCACTTTATCTGGCATAGATACATCACCATTGGCGGTGCGAATCTGGATTTGATTTTGTGTTACAGGGCCGGGATTTTGTACCTGCATTGTGACGTGAAACGAGTGCGCTGCGCGAAAGCTCTTTTGCAACGATGCCAGCAATTGCGCCGTCGTGGGCTTGGGCGCGTTCGCCGCGCTGGTATTTACATTCTTGTGTGTGTGATGTTTCCACGGTGATGAACACCCCGCGAGCAGCAAAATACTCAACAAGCACAATGCTATACAAAGAGAAGAATGTTCAAACGAGCCGCGCCCTCCGCGCATGGGTCGTACTGAAAACATAGCTGATGCCTCTTCCTAGATAGACGCGAAAATATCGCGCCCCTACATGCATACGTGAGCATTCCCTGTCTATTGGTCTGCCCGTTCTAAAAAAATCAACGCGACCAATTATGGCTTTAGAGGGTGTTGGTACTTTGTGGTACAGCATGAAATGAGGAGGCGTAAAGACAAGAGGCGGGGGGGGGGGTGGTTGGGAACCACCCCCCCGCGTGGGTTGGTGGGGTTTTTTTTGTTTTTTGGTTTTGGGTTGTTGTTGTGGATGGGGGGGGGCGGGGGTTGTTTTTTTTTGG
>JBBQVS010000041.1:0-32595 GCA_038211295.1 Ktedonobacterales bacterium
CATGACAGGATTGGCACAAGGCACGTCACAACATGCGTTCATCACCGCACGCATGGAGAATATCGAGCGATGCCGCGAGCGACTCGTAACCGTTGTTGGCCCCGAACAGGCGACCCGACTGGTCGTAGAAGTCCTGGAGAAAGCCTAATGAGCATCTACGATCAGAAAACGCAACCGCTTCCCACTATACTCGCGATCTTGTACGCCAACGAGACGTTTGAACAGCGCTGTCGTCGCGTCTACGCCTTTGCCCGGCGCACAGGAGACCGCTACCTGTTTGTCTTTAATAAAGACGACAAACGCCGCCGTCAGGTGTTGGGCCTTCCCCCACGCACCCCTACCCTATCCACTCATCGCGTACAAGTGAAGAGAAAGTAGTATAGAAAGGATGTCACACTATGAAATATTACACTTCTAGCGAATATGACCCCTCACAAAAAGAGGCAATTTTGCGTGAAACGCAGCAAGAGCGGGCGCGAGACACCGCCGACTTCGAGCAGGGCAAAGCGTTTGGCTTTCACGTCTTTGAAAAAGTGTATCAGCATCCCATCTTGACCGACCAGCAAACGCGTGACATGCTCATCTCCATGATGAACGATACGACCAATTCGAGTATGTGGAACGCGGGCTATGTTATCGGGTGGACGAAGGCGTATCATCAGCAAAAACACATTGAGCCGCCCGTGCCGCCGCATCTCTACGCCGAGCTTTCGCGACAACTCTACGTCGCGCACCTGCTGACCTTCATTGTCGAGGGAACCCTGACGCTCCGTGAAGCGGCGGACGAAGTTGATAATTCCATGAACGACACGCGTGCGGCAAAACACGTTGCCATCCATGCACAGCATAATCCTCTTCAAGCATGTCAATAGCGCAATTCCTTCGTTATCACACAATCTAACTTCGCCCCCCCACCCAAAAGCCGCGCAGGCGGCTCCACCCGTCGTATAGTAGTGACAGGGCTTGCCCCTGTCATGTTCCTCTCACGCCACTCTCTCATATTCCTCCTCTCACGCCACTCTCTCACGCCACTCTCTCATCTTGCCCCTGTCATATTCCTCTCTCATGTCCTCCTCTCATGTTTCTTCTGCCATATCCCCCATCTCATCTTGCCCCTGCCATACCCCGCCTCTCATGTCACCCTCTCACACGCTCCCATGCCCTCTCGCCCGATGCTAAGCTTGCATTCCCCCACCCATGTGCTATAATATATACGTTAGTGTACAAGATACAATAATTCAAATATCCCGCAAGGGTTGTAATAGACAAGCGTTTTGTGCCTTGATATGGTGGGACTCGACAACCGCTCGCTGAGCAAATCTTGTAGCGAACACAACGGGAGCGTCCAAAGTGTGTCAGGAAGAGGCTCACGTTCGTGTACAATGTAGGGCAGCACGTAGAGGTACAACGAGCAGTGCTTTAGTATACAGCACCGTTCAAAACAAGATACAGGCGCGTAAAATACAAGAGAGCCGTATCTAAGGAGGATTTCATGAGTAATCCATTACAAGAACTTCAACAACAGGGACAGAGCGTGTGGTACGACAACATTGACCGCGCTCAACTTCAGTCTGGTCAATATCAGCGCATTCTAACAGAAATGGGCATCGTCGGCGTCACCTCTAACCCGTCTATCTTTGGCAAATCGATTAGCACAGGCCACGCGTATGACGAGCAGATAAGCCAGCTTCTCAGCAAAGGCAAAGATACAAGCGATGTCTACGAGAACGTGGTCATTCAAGACATTCGCACCGTCGCCGACCTGCTGCGTCCAGTTTTCGAGCGTACACAGGGACAGGACGGTTATGTTAGCCTTGAAGTCTCGCCCGACCTCTCACACGACACGGAGGGTATGCTCTCTGAGGCGCGTCGCTTCTGGAAAATGGTCGAACGCCCCAACTTGATGATTAAAATTCCCGCGACCCCCGAAGGCATTCCCGCCGTCAAGCAGGCCATCAGCGAGGGGATCAGCGTCAACGTAACACTCATCTTTTCGCTCGATAGCTACCGCGCGGTTGCCGAGGCGTACCTGAGCGGTCTGGAGGAGCGCAATCGACGGGGCGAGGATATCAGCAAGATCGCGTCTGTCGCCAGCTTCTTCGTGAGCCGCGTCGATACGCTTGTAGATCAGTTGCTGGAAGACAAAATCAAGGCGAGCAGCGACACCAACGAGCAGCAGAAACTCAAAGCACTCGAAGGTAAAGCCGCGATTGCTAATGCCCGCCTCGTCTATCAGGAGTTCAAGCGTATCTTCAATTCGCCACGCTTCGAGTCGCTCAAACATGCAAGCGCGAACTTACAGCGTCCCCTATGGGCCAGCACCAGCACCAAAAATCCTGCCTACCGTGACGTGCTCTACGCAGAAGAACTGATTGGCTCAAACACCGTTGACACGATGCCGCTTGAAACCATCGAGAACTTCCACGATCATGGTAAGGTCAGTATGACCATCGAGAACGACATTCAGGGAGCGAAAACCCTGTTTGCGTCACTCGAAGAGCAGGGTATTCACTACGAACAAGTTACGCAACAGTTGCTCGATGAGGGTGTCAAAAAGTTCGCTGATGCCTTCCATCAGCTGTTCAACGACATCAAGAGCAAACAACAGGGAATCAAAGAGGGTCAGGCGACTAAATAAAGCTACGTGCGGGCCTGCTGTCAGCTTTTTTCGCTGCGTTCAGTAGGCCCGCATGAACATTTTTCGGTAGTGTCTGGCAAAAGTCATGTATTATTGCGAAACACGACCAATCGCTATACAATACAACCGATGTTTGACGTTTATAAAAAATAGTTACTATACTAGGAGAAGTTTCATGCCTCAGCGAAGCGTAGTCGAGGCGCCCAACCCCTTCCGCGAGGGGCTACGCATCAAACAAAGCACAGAACCATGTGTAATGGTCATCTTCGGGGCAACAGGTGATCTCACTCATCGCAAGCTACTGCCAGCACTGTACAATCTCGCGCTGGAGCATCCCCTGCCAGCCGGCTTCTCTGTCGTAGGGTTCGCACGCCGACCCTATAGCGACGAGGAGTTCCGTCAGCAGGCACTCGATTCCATCAACGAGTATTCGCGGCAGAAGCCAGTGAATCCGCAAGTATGGGAAAGTTTTGCCTCTGGCATTCACTACCTGCAATCGAACTTTACGGAGCAAGAGGGCTACGAGAAACTCAATACGCTCCTCAATAAGCTCGATCAGGAGCGCGGCACAAGCGGCAATCGCATTTTCTACCTCTCAACACCACCAAGCCAGTACCCTGAAATCATTCAACGTCTGGGCGCGGCGGGTTTGAACCGCAACCGCAAAGGATGGACACGTATCATTATCGAGAAGCCTTTCGGTCATGATCTCGCCTCGGCCCGTGAGCTAAACCGTACCGTCGGCAAGGTCTTTAAGGAAGAACAGGTCTATCGTATTGACCACTATCTGGGCAAAGAAACGGTACAGAACATTCTTGTCTTCCGACTCGCCAATGGCATCTTTGAGCCAGTCTGGAACCGCCGCTATGTCGATCATGTCCAGATCACTGTGGCGGAAAACCTGGGCCTTGAGGGACGCGCAGGCTACTATGAAGAATCGGGAGCTATTCGTGACATGGTGCAAAACCATATGTTACAATTGCTTACATTGGTCGCGATGGAGCCACCGATTGCTTTCGATGCCAACTCTGTGCGCGACGAAAAAGTGAAGGTACTGCACGCGCTACAGCCGTTGGCGGGACGCGATGTGCAGGCGCATACCATTCGCGCACAGTACGGTGCCGGCTGGGTCGCGGGTCGCCAGGTTCCCGGCTACCTTCAGGAAAAGGGCGTCGCTTCGGCCTCCTCAACCGAAACCTACATCGCGATGAAGATGTTTATTGACAACTGGCGGTGGGCGGGCGTTCCCTTCTACCTGCGTACAGGCAAGCATTTGCCAAAGCGTGTAACCGAAATCGCGATTCAGTTCAAACAGGCACCGCTTATGATTTTCAAGCGCACCAACGAGGCACAGGGGCAGATGGAGCCAAATGTACTCACACTTCGCATTCAGCCGGATGAGGGCATCTCGCTCAAATTTGGCGCGAAGGTTCCCGGTACAGACCTGCAAATTCGCCCCGTGAACATGGACTTTTTCTATGGCTCTTCCTTTGTGCGCCAGCAGCCAGAAGCATACGAGCGACTCATCCTCGACTGTATGCTTGGTGACTCGACGCTCTTCACACGCAGTGACGAGGTAGAAGCCGCGTGGACATTCATTCAAGGTATTCTTGAGGAGTGGAAGAACGAGCCACGCGAGTCTATTCTTACGTATGAGTCTGGTACATGGGGTCCCCAGTACGCCGACGAGTTCATCTGGCGCGATGGACACAGATGGCGCCGTCCATAGAGTGTCCGCCTTCATAAAACGGCTCGTGACGACGAACAATGATACTACGATGCGGTAGTCTAGTACGAACAACGCAGTTCATGACGACGGAAGGGGATTTGCCAATGCTCAACGATAGTTCTAATTTGACAGGTCCACGCCTGCCCTGGGCAGGAAAACAGGTGCGTACAGAGCGCGTCGAGGATGAGCTTTCTCATCTTTGGCGCATGTCCTCCGACAATGTACGCACCAGCCAGAATATCAACGTGCGGACAAGTGTCCTCAACCTCGTTGTGTGTACTCCCGATGTGGAGTCAGCACAACGTGCCAGTGCGCTCATCCGCGATCTCTCTAGCACCCACATCGCACGCGTGACCATTCTCATTCTCGACAGCAGCCTGCCCGACCTGGTGGCAACCTGGATTACCACACGCTCATTTCCGGTTATTTCAGATGTCACTCGCCACACGTTCGAGCAAATCACGCTTATGGTAAACGGTTCTGCCGTTCAGGCCATCGCGAATATTGCCCAACCTCTGCTCAAACCCGATCTGCACACCTATCTCTGGTGGCTCAATGACCCACCAACCAACCCTGCTCTGTTTGATGCTCTATTAAAACTCAGTAATCGCTTTATCATCGACTCTAGCGGCTTCATGACGCCGGAAGAAAGCTTGCACACACTCTCGACGCTGGTACAAAACATTCCCGATAGCGGTCTGAGTGACCTCAACTGGGGCCGCATCACGCCCTGGCGCGAACTTGTCGCTCAGTTCTTCGATACCACAGAGTATCGCCCCTATCTTTCAGGCATCAACACTATCGAGATTGAACACGCGGCAGAACCTTTCGCGGCACTCACACGCACGGAACAGGGAGACGTTTCTCCAAACGCCGCATGTGCGCTTCTACTCGCCGGATGGCTCAAAACACGCCTCGGTTGGACATACTCCTCGGCAAGCCCGAACGCGAAAGATACACACGAAACGACTACTGGTACACATACCTGGCATATGCAAAGAGGCACAGGCTCGATACGGGCCGTAAACGCGAATGGCAGCAAACCAAGCGGCACTAGCAGTCGCTCACAGGCAACCCTGCACATTCGCCCTCGCATAAGTTCCGATATGCGCCCCGGCTCGCTTTGCATGGTTCGTATGACAGGAACAATGGGCAGCAAACGAGCGGTCTTTATCATCAATAGCGAAAATGATCCCGGTCATGTTCAAACTTCCGTCACGCTCGAACTCGAAACACGTCTACAGCGCACAGTGAGCATGACAACGTATAAGGTGAGCAGACTTTTGCATGACGAACTGGAAATTATTAGTCGCGATCACCTCTATGAAGAGACATTGCAAGAGATACGTGAATTACTCTCACAAGAGAGTAAATAGGAGGTATTTTCATGGCAAGTTCGATATTCATTGCACCCGACGCGGATGCGCTTAGCCACGAGGCCGCACGCTATATTGTGCGCGTCGCGACTGAGGCCATTACGGCAAACAGGCGTTTCACACTGGCCCTCTCTGGCGGCTCCACACCCAAGAAGCTCTATGGCCTGCTCGCAGAAGAACCCTATCGCGGCCAGATCGATTGGACACTCGTCGATATCTTCTGGTCTGACGAACGCTCCGTCCCGCCTGACAGCGAGGATAGCAACTACCTGATGGCGCAACAGGTCTTACTCAGTAAAATACCTGTTCCCGCGAACCAGATTCACCGTATGCCTGCCGATCAAACCGATCAAGATGCAGCATCATATGCGTACACGCTTGAAATGCAACAGACCTTCAGCACAGACGGCGTACCAGCCTTCGACTTGATTCAACTTGGCATGGGGCCAGAGGGCCATACCGCCTCGCTTTTCCCACACCAGTCCTCCCTGCACGAGCAGCAACGCCTGGTCATGCCTGTCACTGTACCAAAGCCGCCACCACCACGCCTCACGTTCACGCCGCGCCTCCTCAACGCCGCGCACCACGTTCTCTTTCTAGTAACGGGCGCGGAGAAGCAGGACGCGGTTGCCGCCGTTCTAAAGGGCGAGTTTCAGCCGGACGAGTATCCCGCGCAAATTGTGCAACCAACTAAAGGCGAGGTCACATGGATGTTAGACCCAGCCGCAGCCGGAAAAATTCAGGGGAACGCATAATGATTAGCATTGTTCCCTCAATTCTTTCCGCCGACTTCACACGCCTGGGTGAGCAGGTACGCGCGGTAGAGACGGCAGGAGCGCAGCGTATCCAGATTGATGTCATGGACGGTCATTTCGTCCCAAATATCACTATGGGGCCAATGGTTGTCGAAGCGGTGCGACGTTGCACAACACTTCCCCTTGAAGCACACTTGATGATTACCAACCCAGAACAGTACATAGAGACATTTGCCAGAGCCGGTGCGGACATTATTATAGTGCATCAAGAGGTTAGCCCACACCTGCACCGTATCGTGCAGCAGATCAAGAAACTGGGCAAGAAGGCCGCCATCGCCCTCACACCCTCAACGCCCCTTATCTTGCTTGACGACATCCTTCCATTGCTGGATATGGTACTTATCATGACCGTCAATCCTGGCTTTGGTGGGCAAGACTTTATTCCTGAGATGCTCCCAAAAATCGCGCGATTGCGCGGCATCATCACCGCACACAACCTTCCCTGCGATATCGAGGTTGACGGCGGCATTCATGAAACAACCATTCCGCTCGCGGTGAACGCGGGCGCGAACCTGCTCGTCGCGGGTTCCGCCGTCTATAACGACAAGGAAAGCGTCGAACAAACAATGACTCGTCTCAGACAGGCCATTCCATGATATAAACTCTTGACAGCGAACTGGCATGACGAGGCTTGCCCCCGTCATGCTCCCTCACACCCTCCGTTTCCGCAGCCAGCACACAACTATTAGCAAAATATGATATCCTCTTCTATAACAGTACAAAACAACGACACGTTGCTTTATCCCAAACTATACCCTGCCAGGAAGGACTTTTTTTATGCAAAACGAGCATGTATTTTCGTCTTCACGCACACAAAAGGGAATGCAAAAAGCCCCTATTACCAAATATCAGCCATTTCCCCCCATTCACCTCCCCGATAGACAATGGCCCTCACGCACTATCACACACGCGCCAACCTGGTGCAGCGTTGATCTACGTGACGGCAACCAGGCATTACCCGCGCCAATGAGCGTGGAAGAGAAGCTAGAAATGTTCCAATTGCTGGTTGAGGTCGGCTTCAAAGAGATTGAAGTTGGCTTCCCCTCAGCCTCGGACACCGAGTTTACATTTATCCGTCGGCTCATTGAAGAGCAACGTATTCCTGACGATGTGACAATTCAGGTTATTGTGCAGGCACGCGAGGAGCTTATCGCACGCACCTTTGAGTCGATACACGGCGCGAAAAAAGCCATCATTCATTTGTATAATTCGACCTCACCCCTGCAACGCCGCATCGTCTTTGGTCTCGAAAAGTCGGAGATCATCGCCATCGCCACCCGCAGCACACGGCTCATCAAAAACCTGCTACCAACCCTAACCGATACGGATGTTACCTTTCAGTATTCGCCCGAAAGTTTCGCGCTGACCGAGGTTGATTTCGCACTCGAAATTTGCGAAGCGGTTGTTGACATCTGGCAGCCAACAGCGCAGAAAAAGATTATTCTCAACCTGCCCGAAACCGTTGAAATCGCGACGCCTAACGTTCACGCCGACCAGATCGAGTGGTTTTGCCGCCACATGCGGAACCGCGAGAACGCGATTATTAGCCTGCACACGCACAATGACCGCGGCACAGGCGTCGCAGCAACAGAGCTGGGCCTGCTCGCGGGTGCCGAGCGCGTTGAGGGAACACTGTTTGGCAATGGCGAACGCACCGGCAATGTGGATATCGTGACGGTGGCACTCAACATGTACATGCAAGGCATTGACCCACAGCTGAACTTTAGCAACCTTGAAGCCATACAGACAATCTACGAGAAGTGTACCCGCATGAGCGTTCCCGTGCGCCAGCCCTACGCGGGCGAACTTGTTTTTACCGCCTTTTCTGGCTCACATCAGGATGCCATTAACAAAGGCATGACCGCCCAGGACACAACGCGCGGGGCATTGTGGGAGGTTCCCTATCTGCCTATCGACCCCAAAGATATCGGACGTTCATATGAGGCCATCATTCGCATCAACTCACAATCGGGCAAGGGCGGCGTCGCGTATATCATGGAGTCGGAATTTGGCTTCCACATGCCGAAAGCAATGCATGTAGAATTTGGTAGAGTCATTAAAACACTCGCCGACACATCCGGCACGGAGCTGTCGACTACGCAACTCCTTCAGGCGTTCGAGCAAGAATACCTGCAACGTACCACGCCATTTACGCTCGAAACCCTGCGAACAGAGACAACGGTTGACCGTCACGGCTCCAAAACGGTTGAGTGTGTGGCCCAAATCGCCCGCCACGGCGTACTGCACGAGCTACACGCACAGGGCAATGGCCCAATTGACGCACTGGTGTTGGCACTACAACAAGGTAATATAGCGTACTTTACAGTACTTTCCTATGCTGAGCACGCGCTCGGACAGGGGGCAAACGCTCAAGCCGTCGCCTATATTCAAATTCAAACAGCCGAGAACACAACCTTCTTCGGTGCCGCTATCGACACAAACATCACGCTGGCCTCCGTCAAAGCTGTGCTGAGTGCGCTCAATCGCTCACTCGCCCATAGCAATACACTGGTCGCACACGCGGTACAATCGTAAAGAGGAGATACACGATGAGCACCATGCACAACGATATTACTGACATTCCGGGTATCCGCGTTGGACACGATACCGACACGGAAGCAGGCACAGGATGTACAGTCATTTTGTGCGATCCGCCCGCAATGGGTGGTGTCGATGTGCGTGGGGGCGCACCCGCAACCCGCGAGACAGACCTGCTACGCCCAATGCATCTCGTCGATGAGGTTCACGCGCTTCTGCTCACGGGTGGAAGTGCCTTTGGCCTCGATGCCGCAACAGGAGTCATGCGTTACCTCGAAGAGCGACAGATTGGGTACGATGTCGGCGTCGCACGCGTGCCAATTGTCCCTGCCGCCGCTATCTTCGATCTCGGCTTCGGTTCCGCGCGTATTCGACCCGATGCACTTTCGGGCTACCGCGCCTGTGAGCAAGCCAGCAGCGCGGCGACGGCGCAGGGCAATATTGGTGCAGGAACAGGCGCGACGGTTGGCAAACTGCTTGGCCCCACTCTCGCGATGAAAGGGGGACTGGGGTCAGCAAGCATAACACTTGCCGATGGCGTCCTTGTTGGCGCGTTGGTCGTGGTCAACGCCTTTGGAAACATTCTTGATCCACAGACACAACAGGTAATCGCAGCCGGACGCGATCTGCTTTCGGCGCATGACGAGCCAGGGAAGGCTACACTGTTTGGCAACACCACGCTGGCAGTTGTCGCGACCAACACCCCGCTTTCAAAAGAAGAGGTCAACAAGGTCGCGCAAATGGCACACAACGGGTTAGCGCAGAGCATTCGACCTGCACACACCTTCTTTGATGGCGACACCGTATTCGCTCTCTCTCTCGGCTCGCGCACCCTACCACGACCCGATAGCGCGGCAAACGCGTACAAGGTCAGCATGATTGGAGCGGCGGCGGCAAGAGTGGTAGCCCAGGCTATTGCTAATGGTGTTCGACGCGCAACAAACCTGCACGGTATACCAGCAACGCGCCTGTAGAAACAACTGGAGCTTATTTCACGGTTGGAGCATCACAAATAAGACAATGCCTCCCCCTATAAGCATAATGATAACGCATACAAGCACAATCATAGCAAACATATAGTTACGCGTGGACGAGGATTCATACGTTTCCTGCGCGGTTTCAGCAGAACGCCTGTCCAGGCGCGTTGGAAACTCACGTTTCGCGGTCAGGGTCTTCAACCCTCCTGTCGCCAGGTCCCAGGAATGTGTGGCGAAATCGATAGCGTTCTCATATGACGCGCTCTCAGGGTACTCTGCGTTGGTGGCATTCGGGGCATACATTGGTTGTACGGGTCGAGTAAGTGGCTGTGGCGTCACGGGTGCGGCGGGGTGGGGAGCAGCAGTAGGCGTCTCAGACACCATAGGCGGGGTCGAGTAGGTCGGCGAGATTATTTGTGGGCGTCGCGGCAGAAGCCTGGAAGTTTTATCGTCAGGTGTAGACACAAGTTCTCTCCACAGGGTTGCACATAGGCCAACCGCATGTTTAATTTGCTAAAGAGGACGCACTACAAACAGTGTTTCTTGTTCTCTTATTGTACTCGCGCCACCGTTTTTCGCAAGTGTCTATGACTAATGGGTTACACATTTGCGGGATTGCTAGTATTTTCTAGCCATATGTCGCGCAGAAGCTCTAAAAGCATCGCAAGAATGCGCCCGGTGGCTCCCCAGATACGATAGTCTTCGTAATCGTAGAAATACACCGTGCGCGTCATATCGCCGCGTGTCCATTCTTCCGTGTGGGCAATCGTGGTATCCGCAAGGCCAGAGAGCGGAAGCAAGAGCAACTCTGCTACCTCGCTTGCCTGCAAGGAGACTGCGCCCAGACCATAGGGTAAATAGGCGACAACAGGTGTAATTAAATAATTGCTTACGACAGTAAAGACGGGAGAGAGGACACCAAGCACCTGAATATGTGTCGTATCCAAACCAATTTCTTCCTGCGCCTCTCTAAGAGCCGCCATTACTGACGAAGCATCCATTGCATCTATGCTCCCACCAGGGAAGGCAATTTCACCACTATGAGCGCGAAGCGTGCTTGCACGACGGATAAACGCCAGGTGAAGCGTCTCCTTTTGCTCGAAAAGCACAAGCAAAACCGCGGCTTTGCGTGCCTGGGGCCGCGACCCCTCCACAGTATCAAGCAACAACTCAGCACATTCCACAGGTTGCAGACGTTGCCGTAGCAACATAATAATTTCGTTTGTCGCAACTCTTCTCATGGAGATATTGTAGCATGTTTGATGATGGTTGCGTCATTGTGGTATAATTTGACAAGCAGAAAAATACAGGGGAGATTTCCAACACGGCGGGTAATGACTTGCATTTATAGCCTGTTTTTGGTATAATTAGAGCATCGAGTAGGGGTATGCTTACATTCAGGTGTTCAACACGCCTTTAACATGGCAATGTGCTTGCGAGCATCGTTTCGTATCATCGTTCTGTAGGGCAAACAAGCGTCGCGCAGATCATCTCGTACACAATTGTACAGGCAAGAGATTTTAGCAAACATCCGAAACGATTACCGCCTGAGCAACCTCTTCCGACAAGTCCACACCAGGTGGCGCACTCCTCGCTGTCTCGACGACATGTGACCCTTCTCGCTTTTCCTTCGCGTCTCCCAATATCGCGGAGAAGACTGAGAAAAAGGCACACATGCAACAAGGCCAACAAAGAGCGCACCCAGAGGTGAGGCAAAAACCGTGGATCGAAGGGGGTTTTTCACCCATGCAGACTCAACAGCACGGCGACCTCTCGACAGAGCCAGCGGAAAATCTGAAAAGCGGGCGGGTACACACGATGTTAGAAGAAAAAGACCCACCAGGGCAAAACCGCAACACGCCTGAAGAGGGCGAAGACCTCGACCAGAATGAGATGGAAGCGTTGCTGGCATCAACAAGCGCACCCATAAATATCAAACGGGGCGATGTGGTCGAGGGCGTTCTCGTGCGTATCGATCAGGACGAGATTCTGGTAGATATTGGACTCAAATCAGAGGGCGTGCTTTCGACAAGAGAGTTGCCGGCAAGTGGCTATGGCTCTTTCTCAGAGTTACATCTTGACGACAAAGTTCTGGTCTACATCATTCAGCCAGAAACGCAAGAAGGACACGCGGTCCTCTCACTCAAACGGGCAAACACCGAGCGGCAGTGGCGCATCGCGGAAGACCAGTATAAGAGCGGCGAGTTGCTCAAAGCCAAAGTTATTGACTACAATAAAGGCGGCTTGATCGTCGATGTTGCCGGCATTCGCGGCTTTGTGCCAATTTCGCAGATACTCAATCTGAAGCGTGAAGAAGTCGCCTCCGGTGGTGAAAACCAAGAGACCGCGGCGAAGCTTCAGGGGATGAAGGACAAAGAACTTCAGCTCAAAATTATTGAGATCAACCGCGCACGCAACCGCCTAATCCTCTCGGAGCGTCTCGCGGTTCAAGAGTGGCGACAACGTCGGCGCGAAGAGTTGCTCGACGAACTCAAGCCCGGCGAGGTTCGCAAGGGCATTGTCAGCAATCTCGCGAACTTTGGCGCGTTCGTTGATCTTGGCGGCGCAGACGGACTGGTACATATCAGTCAGTTAGCATGGAGCCGCGTCAACCATCCCAGCGAGGTTCTCCACGTTGGGCAAGAGGTTGAAGTGCAGGTTCTCAGCGTCGATAAAGACAAAAAGAAGATCGCGCTTTCCATCAAACGGGCCGAGGTTGACCCCTGGACAACCGTCGAGCAACGCTACACACCCGGCCAGGTCGTGACAGGCGTCGTAACTAAGATAGCACCATTCGGTGCCTTCGCACGCATCGAAGACGGCATCGAAGGGCTTATTCACCTTTCGGAGTTGACGCCAGGCCAGGACCCCAAGTCCATCCTACATGAAGGTGCTCAGTTACAGCTACGCATTCTGCGTATCGACGCCGAGCGACGCCGTTTAGGTCTCAGCTTACGACAGGCCGACGAACTCGACCAGCCAGGCGAAGGGCCGGGCGAGGGCGCAATCGATGAACAAGGCGAGCCAATACCGACAGAGGCAAGTGTGGAACCAACACCTGTAACTGCTGCAACAACAGCAACTACCGGCGTCGAGGCCCTACCATCTCTCGTCAACACGACACCTTCGCTTGAAGCAACACCTGCCCTACAAGAACAGGCACAACCAAAACAGCGCACGGATAACAGACGCGAGCGCAACAATGACAATTCCAATAAGGCTCCAGGAGACGATGCAGGAGAGCTTACCGCGATGGCGGAAGCCTTCCGCAACGCCGCTCGCCGCACGAAAGAAGAGTCAGAAGAGTAACACAACATACTCATGCAGCCACAAGCCCCCTGCGGAGATATGTCTTCGCAGGGGGCTTGTGGCTGCATGAGTATGAGTGCGCGATATTCCTATCTCGTTAGTCTTGACGCTGTGCCACACATATAGTATGATATGCTATACCGTTTACTCTCAAGATAATGTATGACATGAGATATGGAGGCATCTGCAAAGTACACCATTCTTATTGGATTAGATGACTTGTACATTAACAGATGATCGCGCGACCTCCCCTCTGCTTCACTACTACGGTAGGGCAGTGTGGAGGTCGATTGTTTCTCTGTAAGAGGTCGCGAGTGTAGGTTGTCGGTTTGCCGATTTAACACCTCGGTATACTGGTAAACAGGAGGCTATATTGGTAGCCTTGACGCGTTATTCTGAGTGTTGTATGATGAAGTACGCTGTTTCTAGCAACAGTGTAAACATAGAGGGCTTGGTTCCATCCTCTGCCGCCACTCAAAGGGGGGTGACAAACAGATGAACGATAGAGATAGATTTGATAAGTTTACTGAGCGGGCCAGAAAAGTTCTGAGTCTGGCTCAGGAGGAAGCACAACGCTTCCAGCATAACTACATTGGCACAGAACATCTTCTCCTCGGTCTTGTACGCGAGGGCGAAGGCGTGGCTGCGAAAGTTTTAGCGAATCTCGGCGTCGAACTCAACAAGGTTCGGAGTGCCGTTGAATTTATAATTGGACGCGGAGACCGCATTGTTCTCGGTGAGATCGGGCTGACTCCACGCGCCAAAAAGGTAATCGAGCTTGCCGTTGATGAGGCTCGTCGCCTGAACCATCACTATATTGGGACAGAACATCTTCTCCTCGGTCTTGTACGCGAAGGCGAGGGTATCGCCGCAGGCGTGCTTGAAAGCCTGGGTGTCAACCTTGAAAAGGTTCGCACACAAACCATTCAGGTACTCAACCAGAGCGGCGCACCACACGAGCGCGACGCGAAACACTCCAAAACTCCGACAATCGATCAAATGGGCATCGACCTGACCGCCGCCGCCCGCGCCGGCACGCTCGATCCTGTTGTCGGACGCCATCAAGAGATCGAGCGCGTCATTCAAATCCTGTCACGACGCAACAAGAACAACCCCGCACTCATTGGTGAGCCTGGTGTTGGTAAGACCGCCATTGTCGAAGGACTCGCGCAACGCCTTATTTCAGGCGAAGTGCCAGAAACTCTCGCCAATAAACGTCTCCTCACCCTTGATGTCGGCTCATTGGTAGCAGGCACAAAGTATCGCGGTGAGTTCGAGGAGCGTCTCAAAAAGATCATCGAAGAGATTCGCAACAGCCGCGACTGTATCATCTTCATCGACGAGGTTCACACACTCGTTGGCGCGGGTGCGGCAGAGGGTGCTGTTGACGCCGCGAACATTCTAAAGCCGGCACTGGCTCGTGGTGAGCTACAATGCATCGGCGCAACAACTCTCGATGAGTACCGCAAATACATCGAGCGCGATGCCGCCCTGCAACGCCGCTTCCAGGAAGTCATTGTACGCGAGCCGTCCGTTGAGGAGACCATGGAAATCCTCAAGGGCCTCCGTCCACGCTACGAAGAGCATCATCGCCTCGTTATTACTGATGAAGCCCTCAAAGCAGCTACAGATATGGCGAGCCGCTACATCACAGATCGCTTTATGCCTGACAAGGCTATCGACCTGATCGACGAAGCGTCCAGCCGTGTGCGTATGCAAAATTCGCTCGCGCCCCTCAACCTCAAAGAGGCTATGAAGGGTCTGGAGTCCGTGTTGCGCGAAAAAGAAGCCGCGATTCAACAGCAAGAGTACGAACTGGCAGCAGAACTTCGTGACCGCGAAGTGAAACTGCGTGATCGCATCTCGAAGCTGGAGTCTGGCTGGCAGCGTGAGCGTGGCACCGACAAGCCAACCGTAGGCGAAGAGGAGATCGCGCAGATCGTCTCGATGTGGACGGGCATTCCAGTCATGCGTATTGCTCAAGAAGAGTCACAGCGACTTCTTCAAATGGAAGACGCATTACACGCTCGTATTATTGGTCAGAACGAGGCCATTGAGAAAATTGCTCGCGCCGTTCGTCGCGCACGCGCAGGTCTGAAAGACCCCAAGCGTCCTATTGGCTCATTCATCTTCATGGGGCCGACTGGTGTTGGTAAAACTGAACTGGCGAAAACACTCGCGGAGTTTATGTTCGGCAGCGAAGACGCGCTCATCAAAATCGACATGTCAGAGTTCATGGAACGCCACGCGGCCGCCCGCCTCGTCGGTGCACCTCCAGGATACGTCGGCTATGAAGAAGGCGGTCAACTGACCGAAGCTGTACGTCGCAAGTCCTACAGTGTAATCCTACTCGACGAAATCGAGAAGGCCCACCCCGATGTCTTCAACATGCTGCTCCAGATTCTGGAAGATGGCAAGCTGACCGACGCAAAGGGCCGCACGGTAGACTTCCGCAATACTATTGTCATTATGACATCAAATGTCGGTGCGGCTCTGCTCAACAGAGAGGCGCGTATTGGCTTCAAGCAGTCGAAAGACAAAGCGAAGGTCAACCAGAACGAATATGATGCAATGAAGGACAAGGTTCTCGGCGAATTGAAGAATACCTTCAAGCCAGAGTTCCTTAACCGTATTGACGACGTGGTTGTCTTCCATGCCCTCCGCATGGAGGAGATGCAGTCCATCATTGACCTGCTTCTCAACCGTGTACGCAATCAGCTGACAGAGCAGCAGGTAGAACTGGTTGTTCCCGGCGCGTCTAAGGAATTCTTGATTGACAAAGGCTTCGACCCTGAATATGGGGCGCGTCCATTGCGCCGCACAATTCAGCGTATGGTTGAGGACCCCCTGGCAGAAGGCTTGCTGGAAGGCAAGTTCCATCCCGGCGATCTGATTGAAGCTGTCGTTATAGATGGCAACCTTGATCTACAAGTCCGCAACCGCATCGAGCAGTTGCCAGCACCCGCAACACCTGAAGCAGCACTCTCTGCTGGCGGTGAAAGCGGCTCCGATCTCTAAACTTTCAGGAGGGGGCATGAAGCTATTTCATGCTCCTCTTTCTTGTCTACACTGTTTTTCTTCACACCCTCTTCTTATATGTCTTCGCGATAAGTAGTCTGGTTCAACATTTTATGGCAAAAGTACGCACAAAATATGTCTGCCAGCAATGTGGCGGTGAGCAAAGCAAATGGCAGGGCAAATGTCCCGATTGCGGTGAGTGGAACAGCTTTGAGGAAGTGACCGACACACCTCAGAGTCCTGCCCAGCAACGGCGGCAAGCACTTGTTGGCAGCGCAACTACCGCACAGGGAACACACACCCCTATTTTACTCCCACAGATCAAACCACTTGTACAGCAACGCGTCTCGGTGGGATACCCTGAGATGGATCGCGTACTCGGCGGAGGACTCGTCGCGGGTTCGCTTATTCTGGTCGGCGGCGAGCCGGGCATTGGCAAGTCAACACTGCTCTTACAGGTCTCTGGCGCGATTGCTGACACGGTTGGCCCCGTCCTCTATGTCTCCGGCGAAGAATCGATTGAGCAGGTCAAGATGCGAGCCGAACGCTTAGGTATCACGGGCGAACGACTCTATTTGCTTGCTTCTATTGAGCTTGATAGCATAGCCGATGCAGTCAACCGACTCAAACCCGCATTGGTGATCGTTGACTCTATTCAGACGGTGATAGCCAGCCATGTCACCTCCGCCCCCGGTAGCATCAGTCAGGTGCGCGAATGCACATTACAGTTGATGCAACTTGCGAAAAGTACTCATGTCCCTATTTTCATCATTGGACACGTCACTAAAGAGGGTACAGTCGCCGGCCCTAAAGCATTGGAACATATCGCTGATGCTGTCCTCTATCTCGAAGGTGAACGCTACCATTCGTACCGACTTTTGCGCGGTGTCAAAAACCGTTTTGGCGCGACACACGAAATCGGTGTCTTCGAGATGCAGGGCGAAGGTATGGTCGAGGTTACAAATCCCTCAGCCGTCTTTCTCGCAGACCGCGCGATTGGCGCGACTGGCTCAGCCGTGGTGGTAAGCATGGAAGGCACGCGCCCACTTCTGGTCGAAGTACAGGCACTTGTGACCCCCAGCAACTTTGGCAATGCGCGTTGCACTACCAATGGCATCGAACACAACCGCCTTGTTATGTTGCTGGCAGTTCTCACAAAACGCGTTGGCCTGGCAGTTGGCAACCACGATGTCTATGCGAATGTCGTAGGAGGATTCACGCTCGAAGAACCATCTATCGATCTGGGCGTTGCCGCAGCCATTGCCTCTAGTTATCGCGAGCGAAATATTCCACACGATATGACGCTAATTGGCGAGGTTGGGCTTTCTGGCGAACTTCGTGCCGTGAGTCGCCTTTCACTACGTGTACGCGAGGCTGCGAAACTTGGCTTCAAACGCTGTATCATTCCCAGCGCAGGACGCGCAAGCAAAATACAGGCCGAACTGGAAGATGCAGGACTGCCAGCAGACTTCAAGGTACTCACCGCCAGTTCGCTTGCAGTCGCACTGGAAATTGCGCTACACTGAATCATACCAAAATCTCCTTTTTTACAACACAGCAGTAACGTAGTGCGTACTAGCTATTATGGAGACACTCCCGCGCTCGCTGGCTCAGACACCATCGACGACAAGAACAACCGAAAGGAGAGAGAAGAAAGTATAAAAGTTGCTAACTGTGCAGGAACGTTGTATACTGCACTCCTGGTACAACAAATTTATGGCTCACAAGTACAAGCTCATGACGTATTGATACAGGTTGGGCGACACACTTTTCGCACTCATCTTTCTTTTTTATTACTGACCCCACCTGCTATATAGTACACACTCTCCTTCTACTTGACAGTGAGTACGCTTACACTGTTTTCAGTGTTCTGCTTTGGAGGATGCAGGGATGTTAGGTAATCTACTTGCCCGTATTATCGGGTGTATAGCCGCTACCGGTATTGTCGTCGGCATTTTCTTCTTAGATCGCACCCGTCTACCCGCTCAGATCGAGTGGGTGATTGGCATTACTGTTGCCGTCGCTCTTCTTGCTTTTATTATTACACCCTATATCACAATCGTGCCTTATCTCTGGATTAGCGATAAAATTCGTAAAGCTGCCGCCAGTGATCTTGTCGCCGCTGCTATTGGACTCACTATCGGACTCATTATTTCTGCCCTGCTCGCGATTCCACTTACTAGCTTGCCCTCAAACTGGGGCCACATTCTTCCCTTCGTGGGGGCGTTGCTCTTTGCCTATCTGGGCGTGACCATCGCGGTCTTGCGAAAGAACGATATCGGACATCTTTTTTTAAGTATCCAGAGTGCGCTCACGCGTCGAAACCGTGAACGCGACGAGGAACGCGAGAAGGATCGTGACGAGAAGCGCACCAGAGATCGTGAGAAAGACAAAGAACGCGAAAAAGAACGCACCGTTGTGGAACCTGTAGCACTGCCACCAATACTGCTGGATACCAGCGCAATTATCGATGGACGCATCAAAGATATCAGTCAAACTGGCTTTATCTACGGAACACTGCTTGTCCCGCGCTTCGTACTGGAAGAGCTGCAACGCATCGCAGACTCTGCGGACACAATGCGGCGCAATCGCGGACGGCGCGGTCTGGAAATACTCAATACACTAAAGACAGAGGCTTCGGTTCCCGTTGAAATTACCGATGCCGATATAGAGGGCATCGCGGAAGTCGATGGCAAGCTTGTCAAAATGGCTCGTAACCTGCACTGCGCGATCATCACCAATGACTTTAACCTGAATCGGGTCGCGGAACTGCAAGGCGTCAAAGTGCTCAATATCAACGAACTCGCCAACGCCATCAAACCCGTTCTACTGCCGGGAGAAGATATTCACATCAAGATTATGCAGGATGGCAAAGAACTGGGGCAGGGCGTGGGCTATCTCGACGATGGCACAATGATCGTTGTGGAAAATGGACGCCAGTATATGGGAACGGCTATCGAGGTCACTGTGACGCGCGTACTGCAAACAGTCGCGGGACGCATGATCTTTGCTCATCCCAAGCAACCTACAGGACCACAACCGCCCGTTCCCGCACCAGTCAAGCAACGCCAATTGTGAACGAACATTCTATGCAAGAACAGGATGAGAGAGCTTCTGTTGTCATCGTCGCCGCAGGCTCAAGCCGCCGAATGCTGGGACGCGACAAACTCTGGACACCATTGGCAGGGCGCATTACACTCGCCCGCACACTGGATGTATTTCAAAGCGCACCATATATCGACGCGATTGTGATTGTGACCAGCGCGGAACGTGTCGCAGACACCAGTACGCTATGCGAAAAAGAAGGTTTCAACAAAGTGGTAGCGGTTGTCGTAGGAGGACGTAGGCGACAGGACTCTGTAGCACTTGGCTTAGATACGCTGGCAGAGAGAGAAGCGGTTCAACAGTGGGTCGTTATTCATGATGCCGCGCGTCCCTTCGTCACAGCACAGATGCTACATGAAGGGTTGCTCTCCGCACAAGTACACCAGGCGAGCGTCGCCGCAGTGCCGGTGAAAGACACCATTAAACAGGTACGCGAAAACATTATCCACGCAACTCTTGACCGCTCACAACTCTGGCAGATTCAAACACCGCAGGTATTCTCGTTTCCACTTATTCATCATGCACACCACGAAGCTGTCGCACAAGAAGATTTCACGGATGATGCCGCCCTACTGGAACGTCTCGGTCATTCCGTCGCAATCTTTCAGGGGTCATACGCGAACATCAAGATAACTACACAAGAAGACCTGCTTATCGCAGAAGCTCTACTACAAGGAGAATTGTAATGACAGTACGTATTGGCAACGGGTACGATGTACATACGCTGATTGAGGGCCGCCCTCTGGTTATCGGCGGCGTGCTTATTCCCCATACACATGGCTTGTTGGGACACTCTGACGGCGATACGGTCATTCACGCCATTGTTGACGCCCTGCTTGGAGCAATGGCACAGGGCGATATCGGTATACACTTTCCCTCATCAGACTCACAGTGGAAAGATAAACCCAGTGCCGTCTTTCTCGACTATATCTACGAACTACTGCAAAAAGAGCAATGTACTATCAATAATATCGACGCAACTATCATCGCCGAACTCCCAAAACTAGCACCACACATTCCCGCGATGCGAACTCATATCGCGGAACACCTGCATCTTGCGAAAGAGCAAGTCAGCATTAAAGCGACCACCACCGATGGCCTCGGCTTCACGGGTCGTCATGAGGGAATAGCATGTTATGCTGTTGCTCTCATCAAAAAATAGTATTGTTTTCAGTAAAATACATTTGACTTTTTTCCTAGCCGCTTGACTTCCCTGCCTTAGCATGGAGTACACTGATCTGGTTGTTGTGTTTTTATACCTCTTTCAAGGTCAGGCAAAAAATTTATGCGTGATGTTTCTGCACAAAAAGCTCTTGTACTGGAAGATTCGCACGGGAATAAAGAGAGTCCTTACACTCGCTCATCCCTTGTGCAAACACTCATCGAAACAGTCCTTATTCTACTGGGTCTATTGGCTATAGGAATTTTGTTGCCACACAGCATTCACGGCGACGGAACTATCCGTCTTCAAAGCCTCTCCGAACTCGTTCAGCAACACAAGTGGTCGGATATGCCGTACTCTTTCGTCGGCCCCCTCTTCTCTCTTCCCTTCTGGTTCGTTGGAAGACACTACAAAAATATCGAGTTGTGGTGTAAGCAGTACAATCTCTTTGTTCTTGCCTGTGGCCTGCTCATCACTTATCTTCTCCTCCAAAAACGCGTGAACCACAGTCTTCTGCGCAAGTTCTTTCTACTTCTGATCGCCGCCTCGATGTTCGCCAATCACCTCTTGACCTACTACGGGGAGGTTTTCACGGCGGTGCTCGTTGGCGTCGGAATCATCGCCGCCGTTACCAGTCACACCCGCCTGGGACGCTTCAGTGGCTGGCTTGCCGTTATCCTGGGCGTGGTGAATGTACCCGCGAGTCTCGTTGGCCTCGGCTTTGTTATTCTCAAACGCTTTCTTGACAACAAACGCTTGCGTTACATGCTGGTTGGGGTCGCCGCTGCAACCTTTGTGATAACCGAGGCATGGTTGAGACGCGGCGGCCCTTTCGTTAGTGGCTACGAGACCGCCAATGGCTTCCCGACCGTGATGCCATTTACGGGAAAGCCTGGCTTTAGCTATCCCTTCTGGTTCGGCCTACTCTCCATTTTGTTTTCCTTTGGCAAAGGGTTACTCTTCTTCGCCCCTGGATTATTGCTACCAATTAGAAAAACCCTGCTCGCGCTGAAAACGGAGTGGAACATAGACCTCTCCAACGTTTACTGGCTGTGGCTATGCTTTCTACTTGGCTTGATTCTCGTCTACTCACGCTGGTGGTCATGGTATGGGGGCTGGTTCTGGGGGCCGCGCTTTTTCCTTTTCGCCTCTATTCCTGCGTCATTCGCGCTCGCCGTGCGTCTACACAGACATACCGCGTCACTGCCGATCAACCTGCTCACGGCTGGCGTGCTCTGCCTCTCGACGTGGGTGGGTATTAACGGCGCAATCTTTGACCAGACGCAACTATCGAAGGTGTGTCAGGGCAATAACTATCAGCTAGAGATGCTCTGCCACTACACGCCCGATTTTAGCGCACTGTGGCACCCCTTGCTTGTGCCGCAACACTTCACGTCGTCACAGTTGCTCTATATGCTCTACTGCGGTATCGTCTTTGTCTACCTCGCCCTTCCTCTATTCACCACAATCGTTGGTCAGGTACTAACAGTGGCTTCAGGTGCGAGCAAAGAACACTTGAACATCAAGCTGTGGAAGTTGTAAGAATACCATCTTACCTGACCTTAGTGCAGAACTGCCTTCGCCTCAGTCGGCACAGGTGTACTCTCATAAAGCACTACCTCGGTAGGTACATCTGTGGTTTTCCCTTTTCGCGCTTGATCGATTTTTCGCACAAGCACCTCACCCAGACGCATCCCTGGCATCTCAACCCAGCGATAAAGAGTAAGTGAAACAGGAAAGATAATAAAGACGACCCAACCTAGAAGCGCGACTAATTGAACGCTATGACGTGTTACCTGCGGCTGGTTGCTCAAGAGAGTGACAAACAAGAAGAGCAAGGGCAGGTGCCACATGTATAAACTGAAAGAGAACAGGCCAATCCAGCGTAGCACATGCAACTCAAATGGGCGTTTGAGCCGACCCACGTTATATAATAGAGCGCAGACACACAAACCATAGCAGAGAGCGTAGCCTGTGGACTGCCATTGCGCGTAGATGTCATAGAGCAAAGTTCTATATGGATTTAGAAAAGTAAATCCGGCCCCATACCGTATTGGAATACAAAAGATGTAGATGGAGAGAAAGCTCAAGAGAAATAGGCCCAGCAGGAACATCACGGGACTCCAACGTTGGAGCATCACACGCAACCGTTCGCCATTCATCCCGTTTTGCGTGTACACGTAGAGTACAGCAAGCAACATCCCAATGGCAAATGCCTCATAGTATTTCCCATTATCGCCATAGTAATAGGGTTGCAGAGCGATAAGAACGTACTGAAACGTATGTGGAGCGGCTGGTTTCAGAAACAACCCCCACCAGCGCGACAGTAGCCCCCATCCTAGTATCAGCAGGAGACATGCAACGAGTTTGGCTATACGCCAACGAACAGTACCACGTCGAACAACAAAGCTCAACACCCACGCGATAAGCGGGAGTAGCATATAAAACTGGAACTCAACCGCCATTGTCCAGAAGGGGCCGTTGAGTTGTTCGGGGATATGCGCCTGCATGGTGAACGTGAAAAACTCTAGCAACTTCCACCTGTTCGCGGCTGTTAATAACTCCGGGTGGAAGAAAAGTGTCATTAAGATAATCGCGAGAAAGTACGCTGGAATGATACGAAAAGAACGACGAATATAAAAGCGCGAGACGGAGGGCCATTGTCCGTCAAAGAGCAAAGCTTTCGCGAAGGGCAAAAATAAGAGAAAACTGGAAAGGAGAAAAAAAAGAATGACCCCTGTCGCACCAAAACTGAGAAGAGCTGCGAGTACCACCTGCTTTTTTCCCATCGGGAGCCAGAGACCATGCCAATGTTCTGGCAATATAACCTGGTACACAACATGATGCAATACTACAGCAAGACACGCGATACCGCGCACGCCATCAAGCACCAGCAGATGCCCTTTTTGCTTTTTTATCTCTAAAGAAGCTGTTACTTTCTCTCGGTATTCAATCCATCTACTACGCAGTGAAGCATTTTGGTTCGCGGTGGGTATATATGAAGTGCTCATTTTTTACCTTTCTCCAGATAAAACGTCAGTGTGACATATATTTGGACGAAGGATCAGAAGGGAAAATGAGTACATAGCCCTTATGGGTTCCAAAAAGTCGCAGTAATTACATGCCGCAGTTGCTTTATATTGCGGCTGTAGGACAAGATCAAGTAGAATTAGTACAGGTCGTTCGCTATTATTTGCTTTCAGGCACGGTACGCATAGCATCATTTGTAGGTTGGTTTTTTGGCTCTGCGGCGGCTTTGACGCGTTCTTTTTGTTCAGGCGTCATAAGTATTTGCACAGCATGGCGCGGACTTGTTGGGATACTGCTACTGACCTTATGAATTTCTTCCATCGGCAACTCAGACACAATCTTATCTTTTATACCTTTTGCCTGACCAAGCCCCTTACCCGCGCTGCGCCCCAACGACTGCAACGTCTTGGGGCCAAAAATTGCCAGTCCAATTATCGCAACAATGACTAACTCTATCCAGTGTCCACCCATTATATGTTCCTTTCAAAGGTCTCTTTTCATGAAGTATTGCTTTGCTCTTAGTATATACTACGAAGACTTTGTCTGATGGGACTACATTTTAGCGACGAATTAGCAGCGAATTCTCACCTTCTTTCGATCACACGCCCTAAAAAGGGGGGAAGTTCCGTTTGTTTTTTATAGAGAGTATACAAGAAGTTGGAGGCGGCAGGATGACTCGATGGTTTGTGCAATGCATGTTTGTTTTGCAGTAGCTCATCTAGCACCATCGAGCCATCTTTGCTGTTTCTCGCTTCAGAATATGCCGAGTCCAGAACTTCCCCCACACCCCTTATCTGGATACGCCGATCTTGTTCCCCCAGAACATTGATCGGTCTCTTTTTCGTGTTCTTGACGATCTTTACCACGCTGCTACCAATTCGGGCTATTCTTCGTTCATTTTCAGAGGATGAGACGATGGGGCATGGTATAGTAGCCGTAAAGCCATCCATCGATTTACGCCGCAAGAAAAGAGTGATAATATTTTATGCAACAAGCACAACATAATCCGAATTCCAGACAAACAAACGGGAGCAATAGTCGCTCAACCATTATTATTATTCTTGCCTTGCTTCTCTTTGCAATTTCGGGTCTCCTCTCAGGCTTCGCAACGGGAGCGTTTACCCGTCCCAAAACACCTCAAACATCTCAAACAAATAAAAACCAGAACACTGGGCAGGCTGCAACTGTCGGACCAAAGAAAACACAGGTCGCTGCTACGACACCAATCGTACAAGTCTTACCACTCGGATGCCCCGCGATAGAGCAATTTTTCACACCTGAAATAGCTGACGGCACTCAGCAATATACCCTCTCCGCATATGCAAAAGACCAATCGGTAGCGTCCTGTAGCGACCAGAATAAGCGTATTAAGGCAACAGGGATCACATTCAAAATGTGGTTGATTCATCGCATCCCTAAAGATAAAGGTTTGACCTTTGTACCCGCTACTGTGTTGGATCCGGCGAACTTGAGCAATCCAATTACGGCCCAGGTCGAGAAAGATGATACCCCGGAAGTTCCAGGGTTCACGTTCAGCACGCCCCAAGTGCAACAGAGCGATGCACAGGGAAGCGTCACCTGGCACTACACAATATCGCCCACCGTCGCAGCAGGCGATTATGACTTGGTGGTGTTCATCAACTGGTCAGGGCAGCACTACAACTGGACATGGCGCAATATCGATATCAAGAAAGCAGCCTAGGAATAGCCCGTATAATCCCGCGCATAAGAACTGCGAACCCTGCACGGGCGGTAGCGGCGGCGGCGAGAACTTCTGTGTGATTGACCTCTTCACTCTCGTTGCCCGTCGCGGTATTGGTAATCAAGCTTATGCCGAGGACACGCATCCCCATGTGACGCGCGACAATAACTTCTGGCACGGTTGACATGCCAACAGCATCTGTGCCAATGGTTCGCAGAAAGCGTAGTTCCGCTCCCGTTTCGTAACTGGGGCCTGCAACCATCGTATACACACCTTGCTGTAACGTCAACGCAAGAGAGGATTCGGCAACCACGAGTGCAAGTTTCAGCAATGCACTATCATACGCTTTCGCCATGGGTGGGAAGCGTTCGCCAAACCGCTCATCGTTCGACCCCATCAGTGGATTAGCACCAGCGAGGCCGGGCATTGAGATGTGGTCACGCAAGAGCATAAAGTCGCCTATGCGATACATCGGGTTGACTCCGCCGGCAGCATTGCTTGCCAGCAACACGGACGCTCCCAACAGATGCATCACGCGGACAGGAAAGGTTATCTGCTGCGAATTATAGCCTTCGTAGAAGTGAAAACGCCCCTGCATCGCTACCACAGATACGCCTTCAAGTAGTCCAAACACAAGTTGGCCCGCATGGCCCACCACTGTTGAGTGCGCGAAATGCGGGATATCCGCATAAGGAATAATCGTCGCCTTCTCTATCTCACTGGCAAGTGCGCCTAATCCTGAACCAAGAATAAGCGCAACCACTGGCTTTATCGTTGTACGTGCCTGAATCTCCGTTACGGCTTCCACAACCTGATCGTAGAGCATAAGAAGTATCTCACCTTTCGACTATAAGAATATCGAGCGACGATGCGAGAAAGAGTATTGCCCACCATATCATACTCTTTCTCGCACTTGGTTGTTAGCGTTTGCGTGTCTCGGAATGCGCCATTTGATTATACGCTTGCACCGTGGAAATATGAGCATGACCGAGCATTTCCTGGGCAGAGCGTAAATCCACACCACCCTTCGCAAACAGCAGCGCGAATGTGTGACGCAACATATGCGGCGTAATCTCGTCAATACCGACCTGTCGCGCATAGCCCTTGATTATAAGCCAGAAGCCTTGACGCGTCAAACGCTCGCCATGATGGTTAAGAAACAATGCTTGTACCTCTGCATGTCTCGCGAAGCGCGGGCGCGACGTTGTGAGATACTGCATCAACGTCTCAACAACAAGAGGAGGAAGCAACAATACATGCTTCTGTCGTATCTGTGTGTTGCGGCCCGAACATACTATCGTTGCCTGTGTCTCATCAAAATCGAGTACATTCAATGCCACCAGTTCAGAGGCACGCATCCCCGTTGCGTACAACAGATGCAGCATCGCCAAGTCGCGCTGCCCTGCTATGGTGTAGCGCGGCACTTGCTGAAAAAGGCTACTGATCTGCTCTATTGTCAATACCTGCGGCTTCTCTTTAGGAGAACGAGGCGCGTCCAAAATCTCCACAGGATTGTGCTTGATCACCTCTTCTTTCCTCAAGTAGCGAAAAAAAGATTTGCACGCTGCGAGCTTGCGTGCGACCGTTGTTGCTCTGTAGCCCTGACGTTCACGCATTTCTATGAGGAACATGTTTATCTGCTCGCGCGTCACCTGCGACCATTGTTGCACTCCTCGCTGTTCGAGATATGCCCGAATTTGCCCTAAGTCATTGCGATACGCCATAACAGTGTTTTTATTTGTGCCGTTGCGTTCATCTGTTGTAATTGAGAGCACAACGATATAATCATCTATAGCTGCTTGTAGCATGAGACACCCTTCCCATCATTGAGTTGACGGAGTATTGTCAACTCCAAATTCCATACTTCAGGAATATGGCTATTATAAGCGTCGGATGCAAAAGGGGCAAGTTAAGTAGGAGTGTTGAGTAGTGTGTACAGGTGTACACAATTTGGATGAGAACAATGAGGAGACTAAAACATGAGTGAGCCATCAAGCACTATCGATAAGACGTAGAAAGTTCATGCATTCGTTTGACTTACAAGATAAATTGTATACAACACTTGGATGAGTATTAGTTACATAATCAGAGGGACTACGTGTGGCATCATTCCTCCCCACCTTGAAAGATCGGGGCTTCCTGCCGACACATCTGTGATATAATGAGCCTACAACTTTCACCTCGCGCCAACAATAGCAAGAGAACATCAGCGCGAAAAACGTTCCACAGTATTCGCGCTTCTATAAGGAGAAGACCAGGAATGGCAAAACTAAGTGATATGTTCCTGCAAGCGCGTCGCGCACAGAGCGGCGGCGGCATGGGCTTTCTGGGCAAAAACAAGGGCGAGTTCAAGCCACGTGCAGCTGCCCTCGTTGTACAGTTGCCCTCTCTTACAGCGGGAACGTCTGAAGCATTGCTCAAAGCAGGTGCGGACGGCTTGCTTTTCCACTGGAATGGCAGTGATAGCAACTTCCTTTCCACACTCAAGAGAGAAATCGACTCCGCGAAGTCGATCAACGAGAACCTTGTTACTGGTCTGTACGTCTTTGACAGTTACGACAAGTTGGATCGCGAGAGCCTCGCGCAGCTGAAAGAGTACGGCATTCAGTATCTCGTGTTGCCACTTGACGCTCCGGCGCGTCTGCTCGCACTCGAAGTCAAAGACCTTGAGGTTGTTGTTACCGTCCCCATGCGGCAGGGCGATATGTACCCACTCTTCATTCGCAACCTGACCGCGTTTGACAGCATTGCAGCAGTGTTACTGGACTTCGGCATGACGGACAACGTAGGCAACCTGAGCATCGAGGCCATGCTTCAGTACCGCGCCGTCCGCGAAGCCGTCCGCTTCCCCGCGCTCATTCATGTAGAGGCCGAGCTGAACGAGTCCGACGCGTACACGTTGTTGACGCTTGGTGTGCAGGCGATCATTCTCACAGCGCAGGATGCTGAAGAGGCGACGCGCACCCAGATTAAAACGCTCCATGAGCTACTTCAGGCAGTACATCACGAAGAGAAGGGCGACACCCCCGGACTTCGCAGGTAAACAAAGGCGGGGAGTGGATGTGACACAGATAACCGCGTCACATCCACTCCCCGCCTTTTTGAGCGATACTTCGATTGTCACTGATTGTCACTCACGGATTTTTGCACAATCGGAATACTTGGCATCGTCGATTGCCAGTAGAGTTGGCGACGTGGAATGCGGCGCAACAGCTTTTTTGTGGTCTGCCAGACACGCGTCGGGTCGATATTATTGCGCCAGTAGTAGTAGCACGCGACCTCATCCGGCTCGGACTGCAAAATTCGCGCAAACGATGATTCTAGCGTGGCCTCGCCTTCTTCATCGAGACTAAAATTCTGTAACCAGAGTTGGCTCCGTTTCTTGTTCGCTCGTGCCGCCTCTACCACCGTGCGCCCCCACTCATCGAGCATTGTTACATCTTCGTTGAGCAATTGCCAGAAGAGATGACACCCAAGCGTGTCCAACGCGGGGAGCATCGCCAGCTCATCAACCTGCCCCAGGTCTTGTGGAAGCAAGACAATACTTGTCTTCACATGGCTATCGACACGCTTCACGCACGCGCACAACTCGCCCAGAAAGTCAATCATCGAACGTCGCCGAAAGCGCGGCAGATCGGTTACGTCGGGACAGAGCGCACGACATACCGAGCAGAAACAAGTGATATCAGGGCCGCGCGGCTCATCTATCAGAATGCCATTGATAGGGTATGTCTTCAAATAATGCTCAATCTCTTTGAACAGCCAGGAACGAAACGACTCATGATTGAAACAAGAAATATCATGAAAGCGCCCGTGGCGATCCTGCACACGGGATTGCGGATGGTGGAACGTATACCAGCTTGGCATAAGTGATGGCCCCGCAAATAGGTTGCCATACCGTCCCATGCTCAGATGTACCTTCAATCCGGCCTCGTGCGCCTGCCGAAAACCACGTTCCAGGTCACGCGACCAGCGTGGCTCTTCCTGCTCATGAATCGCATACACAATGCTATTCGCGCCAACAGCACGAATCTGCTCGAAGTCTTGCCCCACGACATCCGCTCGAAGCAGTGAATGAAAATATGCAACTGTTATGTCCATAAGCGTTGTCGCAGGGAACCCCTACGCCTTCAGGCGAGGGGAGGAATGCGACACTCCTTTCTCATACTGATAGCCGTCATTGCGTTGAACACTGGTCAGATACTTTGGGTGGACATCAAACTCATTGAGGTGAAATGAAGGACGAAACCACATCGCCACACGCCCCTTATGGGTTCCCTGGTGCGTGCCACTTGGTACAATGGCCTTGACCATATCGCCCGTTGCGTAGCCCATGTAGGACTTGTGACGCGCCTTTGGTTTGGTGCGTGGAAAGCCGTGCTTCGTCATAAGGCACATCTGTCTCCATCCGTAGCCTGTTGCCATGATGAGCAAAGGATGCACGCGGTCTAGGAAAAGGACAGGGGTACTTGCTCCAACACACGCCGCATCTATCCAGTGGTGCTTCTCCAGTCCTTGTGTCACACGGTTGAATTTGGTGCGCCCTCTTGTTCCACATTCAACGGGCAAGCCTGGTGCTTTCAGTCGCTCGTACAATACCCATCGTGTGGCATTAACCGCCGCTGCTTCTTTCAAGGGAGTTTTGACATGAGCAAGCACCCGTTTCAACACATCAGGCTTGCCCTTCAAGAAATCTTTGATGTCGCGTGTTCCCTTTTTGAGGTTGCATGGCTCACACGCAAGCGTCAGGTTCGTGACGCTCCTGGTTCCCCCATTGGTACAAACTACGATATGTTCAATCTGCAAAGGGACATCTTTCTTGCCACAATAGGCACATTGACGGTTCCATTTCTCTACCATATATTCCCTGAGTTCGTAGCCTGCAAGCGTTCCTTGTTGATACTCAACGCCCCGTATCTCTGCATTGTTCAGTGCTTGCATATCGAAACGGACAAGTTCTTGACTGATAGCCATGATAGGACAAGAACGCAACAAGCGATGAACTCATGGCAGGATATTTGCAAGGCGGCTTTCTAGCGACGGTGGGAGCCATCCCTGCTCACGACGCCTGTTGTCGAAGCGTGGCTTTCTGTATCGTGTTTTGCGTTGTCTACAACTCCGGCGCACTCCACGTCTGTCGTCAAGACTCTTCTTACTGGCTTGCCCTCGGTGCGTGAGTTCTGCTGCCCAGACCACTTCCCCCGATGTGTCGCTCACAATGGCGATGCCGGTTGTCTTACTGCCTGGATCAACCTTCAATCGCAAGGGGTGCGTGAGAGATTCCGCCACTTCTTTCCTAAGAATGATCGTGAATGGAAATCTCCGAAACACCGCCGCTTTGCCACTAGATAACAGTTTCCGTGCGTACCCTGGATGGACAGGATCGAGCGGCTTGTACATCGTATCCAAGACAAAAGCGTTGCTCATGATGAGCCTCCTATTGCCAGGGTAATGGTGGCCTTGACAAGGTTCTGAGATGGTTTAGCGTTGCAAGCACCGAGCATACCCGTTGCTCCTTTAACCTGCAACCGTAGAGCAGTGGACTGGCCTCGTATCCACTGGTCCCTATTTCACCTCGAACATAGCCCCACACCTTGAAAGATGTGGTACTGAGTCTGGACAAGATCGGACCTACGCTTTCACGCAAGCCTCTCCCGTTCTACGGAAGGGGTTCTTGACGTTACCTATTTACTCAGAATTATGCGAAAACCGAAATACAGAGGATTGCTGTGATACATTTATATCTATGCTTTTTTAGTATACCATAACGAATAGATAGAGCTGCTACAAAGCGGGAGTAATGGGCTATACGTTACCTCTAGTTGAGTCCTAGCATACTGTGGGGCTTGACAAATAGCTCCATTCTAGGCACAATGCATTTATGAGTGATGTACAACAATCATTTTCCATTCCAGCGCATGGCGCGACCTGTTTTGTGCGCTCCTATGCGAAAATCAACCTGACGCTTGACGTGTTAGGAAAACGTGCCGATGGCTATCATGAACTCGCGAGTATTATGCAAATGGTTGATCTTTACGACACCCTTTGCCTGACGACACTTGCCGAAGATCGGGTAGAGATTGTTAGCACACAACCAGAACTCTGCACTAGCGATAATTTAGCAGTGCGGGCAGCGCAAGCGGTTCGCGGCTACTGTTCGGTGACGCAAGGTTTGAGCATTGAGCTTGATAAGCGCGTGCCGATGGCGGCAGGTCTCGGCGGTGGCAGTAGCAATGCCGCTGCCGTGTTGCTCGCGCTCCAACATTGGTGGCATCTGCGCCTTTCCCCCCAGGAAATGCTTACGCTTGCCGCCTCACTCGGCTCTGACGTGCCGTTCTTTCTCACAGCAGGTCTTGCGCTCTGCGAGGGACGCGGTGAACGGTTGACACCACTACCCGCATATTGGCCCGCATCTATGCGCTGGTTGCTTTTGCTCAAACCGTCTATCAGCGTCTCCACTGCGACTGTTTTTCGTAACCTCCCATCCAGTGATTATACCCAGGGTGTACACACTCAGACGGTTTACACAGTATTACTAGCAAAGGGAGAGCCATTCCAGGGGGATATGCACAACGGACTTGAGCGCGGTGTCTTAGCACGATACCCGGAAGTCGCACAGGCACGAGAAGCTATCTTGTTGGCGGGAGCCTCACTCGTGCGGCTTTCCGGCAGTGGTCCAACGCTTTTTGCTCCCTTCTCGGAACTAGCCAGCGCGTCAAAAGCGCAACAACGTTTGCACGAACAAGGCTACGAAGTGTACCTGACGCGTGCTGTTCATCCCAATGCTGGGAACATATGCATTTTTTAGCGAATGCAAGGAGGAAATATCGTGGCAGATCAATACTACTGTGTCAAATGCAAGCAAAAGCGTGATCTAAAAGACGCGCATATCGTGACCATGAAGAATGGCAAACCCGCTCTAAAGGGTCAATGCGTCGTCTGCGGCACAAACGTCAACGCCATTCTTCCGGCGGCTAAAGCTGAGCAGCTTGAGGAAACCGAAAAAACCGAGCACGCTTCTGACCATGACCACACTCATAAAGACGAAAAGACTGACAAAGAGCATAAGGACAAAAAGACTGACAAGGAACACAAGGCAGAACACAAAGACAAAAAAGATCATGCTCACAAAGATGAGAAGGAACATAAGGCCGAGAAAGCCAGCAAGGCGGACAAAAAGTAACTGAGGCAGAAAC
>JBBQVS010000042.1:0-32338 GCA_038211295.1 Ktedonobacterales bacterium
ACATCCCACCACTGCATTATAACCAGCCTAACCATTTCGCGGCCTGCAACTTCCGTGGCTTTATTGCTTAGTGCTACAAGAGACCGTGGCTGCTCGCTGCCAGGAACTCTTGTCGCTCTACGCACTAAGAACTGGTGCGCGGTTCGATATGCTTGATGCGAGCGAGCAATTTGACACGGTTAACCAGGTGACGACCATCAAAAGGTTTGACCACATAATCATCGGCACCTGCTTCAAAGCCGCGCACCTTGTCACGCAACGTCATAAACGTGGTAAGAAGCATAATAGGGAGCTTGCGAAGTGACTCATGACCGGAGCGGATCGAGCGGCAGAGATCAAGGCCGCTTTCCTGATTCAGCGCGACCTCAGTAATGAGAATATCGGGCGGATGCGACGTTTCGAGCACACGCTTCGCCTCTGCCAGCGACGTGACACAGGTTACAGCAAAAGCTTCATGCAGAGTCTGCTGTACTCTCGTACAGGCCCGCAGGTCGCTATCTACAAACAGAACATGTAATCGTTGTACTTTTTTCGCGTCATTCATTATTTTATGAAAAACCATCCGTAGGAACCCGATTGTATGAGCAATTCCCGACTACAGGTCTAGTGGCTCCTACTCGTTCAATCTTGGTCGGCTTGCATCTTTACAAAATGGTCGGTACGACGTTGACGCTCGCCCGGCGTCAGACGAAGAACTTTCTCAATTGTGGCATTCAATGCACTTGGCTTGAATGGCTTCGTGAGGTATTCGTCCGCGCCAGAGAGCATACCAGTCACCTGATCCTCTTCACGCGACATCGCGCTAAGAATAATCAAGGGCGTATTAGCGGTAACAACATCGCCACGCATACAGCGTACAAACTTGTAGCCGTCCATACGTGGCATTTTCACATCCACAATCACGCAGTCAGGTTTGTCAGCGTATACACGCTCTAGCCCCTGCACGCCATCATAAGCAACGATGACGTTATACTCGCCTTGAAGGTTTACAGCATATTTGATAAGTTCTACAATGGTTGGATTGTCGTCAATCACTAATACTGTTTTCATCGCATTCCTGCTATTCATAGGTCGCCTCTCACCAAGCACTGCACACAAACAGGTTACAGGTTTCAGAAAAGGCAATATCCCATTCGCATTGTAACACAGTTACGTGCTGCTGCCAAACTATTTACACTTTTATGAGTACTACTCTCCTTTTTATCGGACGGAGTCGCGCTTTTCGGCAGGGTGAAGCTCCTTTTCGGAATATGCTACAATAGCAAAATAGGATTTCGCGACACACTCTGAGGAGAGAAAAACATGCTCAACCGCTATTCACGCCAGACACTGTTCGCGCCAATTGGCAAGCTGGGGCAGGAACGTTTACGTGCGGCGTCCGTGACTATTCTTGGTTGCGGCGCACTTGGTACTGTTCTCGCAAACAACCTGTGTCGTGCGGGCGTGGGACGGTTGGTGATCGCTGACCGCGATTACATCGAGTTGAGCAACCTGCAACGCCAGATACTCTTCGATGAGGATGATATCGACAAACACTTGCCAAAAGCGATTGCGGCAGCGGAAAAACTCCGCAAGGTCAATAGTGATGTGCGCGTCGAAGCACTCGTAGAAGATATCAACGCCGATGGCATCGAGTCGCTGGTACGCGAAACCGACCTTGTGCTTGACGCAACAGATAACTTTGAGACGCGTTACCTCCTCAACGATGTGTGCATCAAATATGGGCGTCCCTGGATTTATAGCGGAGTAATCGCATCATACGGCGTCACAATGAATATTGTGCCGGAAGATACGCCCTGCTTACGCTGTGTGTTTCCCGAAATGCCCCTTCCCGGCACAACACCGACCTGCGATACGGCAGGCGTTCTCAACGGAATCGTTGGCGCGATCACAGGTATCGCCTCAACCGAGGCCCTCAAGCTCTTGCTCAAAAGCGAGAAGGCCAGTCGCTCGATGTTGTGGCTTGACGTGTGGGAGAACACTTTCGAGCGTATCGAGTTGCCACGTCAACCCGATTGTCCCGCGTGTGGACAGCACCGCTACGAATTTCTGGACGCTTCAGCCAGCGCGAGTAGTACCAGCCTGTGTGGTCGCAATGCGGTACAGGTGCGTGGCACGGGGAGACGCGGCGTGCAAATAAACTTTGCAACACTCGCGGAACGGCTACGTTCCCTTAGTGGCGTGCAGTATAACGAGTTCTTACTGCGCTTCGCGATTGACCAATACGAATTTACGGTTTTTCCAGATGCACGCGCGATTATCAAAGGAACCGATGATGAGCAAGTGGCCCGCTCGCTCTATGCCCGCTACATCGGGATGTAGGAAGACTTGCCCATGTTGCTTTCTCTTGTTATAATAGCTCCATGTTTGCCTCGACTTTTCTCACAGGGTTGGTAAGGGGAAGTGCGCCAAAGGTCAAATAATCCACCAACACATCACGCTACCCTTTTTTCGGAAGGGAGAAAATGATAAAAATATGAATGAACACATCCTTGTTTGCGTCGCATGGCCTTATGCAAAAAGCCCTACTCATGTGGGACAGATTGTCGGTGCCTACTTGCCCGCCGATACGTTCGCCCGTTACAACCGTATGGCGGGCAACCACGTCCTAATGGTTTCCGGCAGCGACGAACATGGGACGCCGATTCTGCTTGACGCCGAACGAGAAGGCATTTCGCCACGCGACTTTATCGCACGCTTCCATAGCCAGATTTGTTCCGTGTGGGAACAACTTGGCATGTCCTGGGACCTCTACACAGAGACAGGAACACCTAATCATTACCGCGTCACGCAAGATTTCTTTCTGACGCTTTACAAAAAAGGGTACATCTTCAAAGACACGATGCTCTCTCCCTATTGCCCGACAGATAAACGCTTCTTGCCTGACCGCTATATCGAGGGAACATGTCCCAATTGTGGCTATCCCTCGGCACGGGGCGACCAATGCGACAATTGCGGTCACACGTTGGACCCCGTTGATCTCATCAATCCAACATGTCGGCTCTGTGGGAGCGTCGATAGCACGTTGGAGATACGGTCAACTGACCACTTCTTTCTTGACCTCCCTAAATTGCAAGAGCCGCTGCAGGCATGGCTCGCGCACGGAAAAGACCACTGGCGACACAATACGCTTGCCTTCGCGACGAACTGGCTCAAAGAGGGACTACGTGCACGCGCAATCACGCGCGACCTGGATTGGGGCGTACCGATTCCCCTCGAAGGCTATGAAGACAAACGTATCTACGTCTGGTTCGACGCAGTAATTGGCTATTTCTCAGCCTCGGTAGAATGGGCCGAGCAACAGGGAACGCCTGACGCATGGCAAGATTGGTGGATTCCAGGACGCGTCGAGCCTGCGGTAAAGTCCTACTACTTTATTGGCAAAGATAACATTCCCTTTCATGCAATCATCTGGCCCGCAATGCTACTTGGCTATGGAGACCGTAACTTACCCTACGACGTACCCGCGAACGAGTTTATGACGATGAGCGGCGCGAAGGCTTCGAGTAGTCGCGGCAACGTCGTCTGGACACCAGACGTACTAGAAAAGTACAGTGCCGACGCGTTGCGCTACTACCTCTCCGCAACCGCGCCAGAGGGACGCGACACCGATTTTACCTATGCCGAACTGATACGGCGCAATAACGATGAACTTGTCGCAACCTATGGCAACGCGGTTCATCGCACCTTAACGTTTTTGCAAAGCAAGTTTGGCGGTATTGTGCCAGAGCCAGTGCCAGGGCCAATGCGCGAGGTTGACCGAGAGATACTGGCAGAGGTTGAGCGCGGCTTCGGACTTGTGGGCCACAACATCGCCCTGTGCCACATGAAAGATGGCCTGAACGCGGCGATGGCGGTTGCCCGCGCCGCGAACCGCTACATCGACGAGCAGGCACCCTGGAAACAGATCAAGGTTGACCGCGAAGCTGCTGGCACCTCAATCTACACAATGCTGCAGGTCATTAGCGGTCTGCACACAATGCTGAGTCCATACCTACCCTTCTCTTCCCAGAAACTCCATGAATATCTGGGCTTCGAGGGCGAGGCAAGCAAGATGTTCTGGCGGCTCGAACAGGTGCCGGCCGGTAGAACGTTGCCAGTTCCCGCTCCCCTGTTCGCAAAATTGGAAGAGCAGGTAGAGGTATAATTCGTTACACCCTCAATACCAAAATGGAAGGGAAATTAGGTGGTAACAGCACAGGAGACGTTTGGCACAGCAGTTATTGAGCCGTTACAAGTGAATATGGGAGGGAAAACGTTCTCCTATGCCGAGTATCTTTCTCTGCCAGCATCATTGCGCTCAAACGACGAAGCGGACGTTGTAGATAGTCGCTTTACTAAGAAGCTGCTGGAATGGCTAGGCTTTAGCGAGGGCGATAGTATCTATAATCGCCCCACGCCTGGACATCCCGAAGATAGACCCGATTTCGCGTTAAAGATGTTAGGGTCAACGGCATTTATTGTCGAAGACAAAAGCACAGACGAACGTTTCAACGAGGGTTCAATCAAACAACTGAGACGCTATACCGTTGGAACCTCTGGCTACTGTTTATGGACAAACGCCCGTTTGATTGTGGGGTTGCGTTTTGACGCCAACGGACAACCACAAACGCTCGTTGAGGTGCGCGTTGACGACGTATTTGGCCCACAACGTGGTCTTCTTAATCAAGAGGCAAACATTGAACTGCTATGGCTGCTTTTCCGTAAACAACGCTTCACCGATGTCGCCAATCTTATTGCCGCCATCGCGGTTGACGAAGAGACATGGCAAAAACAGGCGCAACCGCTTACGAATGATGCCTCTCTACGCACATTTATTGCTGAAAGCCGTTTCGTTCTCGACCAGCTTGTCACGGCCATTAAGGCGCGACTCAGCACCGTTATAAACGACCTGGAAGAGGCAAAAAATGACCTTCGCCTCAGCAAACAACGGTATTTCACCATTACTAACGACTTGCTGAACAGGTTCAAAGGTGGGGGGGCTGTTCGCGTCGATGAGATAAAAAGGCTTGAAACTGAACTCTCTACATTGGAAGCGAATATAGCAGACATCAATATAGCCTCTATCGAACAACTGAAACCCGCAATGACCGTTGCAACGCTTCCTATTTGGACGACGTTTCTGCAAGAGATAAACGTGGTTATCTCGACCCTACGCGAACGAGACCTCGCACGAGGCGAGTCACGCCGCATACGCGCCGCCTATCTTGTATGGTTGGAACGCTACAAATATATAGAAGGTGAGGACAGAGGTAACGACGATGCCAGCGAGAGGCAACGCCAAAATGCGTTCGCCGAACAGGTGAGCTATGTCTTCTTTGTACGCCTATTGTTGGCCCGTGTCCTTGAAGATAAAGGCATCATGCCGCGCATCGTATCGGATGGTGGTTTCAAAAACTGGTTCGATTTCTTGAAAAGTTCGTCGATGGATAGCATTGATGAAATTAGAGGCGAGTCTTTTCTTCCGCTTGTCTATCGACGGGTTGCAAACTTTTATCGACACTTTTTTCAGCAACCTGTTTTTGATTGGTTCCTCCCCGATGATTATCTGCTCGCAATCGTGTTGCATCGTCTCAATCAATACAACTTCAAAGATGTAACAAGCGACCTGCTTGGCTTTACTTATGAGGCATTTATTGAGCGCACGGTACGTAACCAGAAGGGCCACTTCCTGACACCACCCGCTGTTGTCGAGTTTATGCTTGACCGTGCAGGCTACAATACGTCCGCCGTCATTGGCGAAAGTTTGCTCGATACCGCCTGCGGCTCTGGAAGCTTTCTGGTTCATGCGGCACGGCGTCTCAAGCAGGCTCTCGCGACTGCAACGCGGATACAAGACCCACTTGAACGCGCACGGGTGTTTATCGCACAGGTGCAGCAAAACTTGGTTGGCCTAGAGATAAACCCCTTCTCCTGCTATCTAGCGGAACTCAACTTGTTTATTCAAGTGCTTGACGATTTGGCCTTGCTCTGGAATGCGGGCGAACGGCCAAATATAGAACGGTTCGCCATCTATAACACCAACAGTCTGGAGATGCCACAAGCGGTTCTTAACTCGAACGAAAAGGAAACCGCCATCGCGTTCACCGATGACGCCGCAGCTTTGGATGAAGCCGCGCAAGTCAAAGCACGCCATACTAGTTTTGGCTATATTCTCTTTAATCCACCCTACCTGAACCGAGGAATCGTGCTGGGCGCGAAAAGCTATGGCGAGTTCCCTTTTTACAGAGACGTTGTGAAGGGTGACGAAAACTTTTATCTGCTCTTCTTACGACTCGCAGCCTATTATGTAGCACCGGGGGGGACAATCTGTTTTATTTGCCCGCTAAACCTGTTTGGCGACGAGTCTACCATGCGAGCGCGGGAGATGTTCGGCAAGGCTGAGTGGAGTATCCCGTCCATCACCCGCTTCTATGTGCGCGATGTACTTTTTCCAGGCGTGTTACAAGGCGTCTGTATTGTCCGCATCGACAACCTGCCCCACACAACAACCGATATGCTAGAGGTGCGCGGCGGACGCTCCATTGCAGAGGCAGCACAGACCGCAACCTCTGTGCCACGTTCTCAGGTTCTCGCCAACTATCCCGCGAAGACAACATGGAGCAAGCCCTGGCTGGTCAACGCGAACACAAACACTTACACACTATGGGAATACATACGCACCCACACACAACAAGATTTGGCAGACTTATTACAGGGTAAAGTAGAGGCTGGTAAAGGCGATGTACGCTCTACTTGGGCCAAACCAATGATAGTACCTCATGCAGGGCCACGTATGGTTCCACTTACAAAAGGGAAAAATATTGTTGACTGGGGGAGTTGGTTAACAATTGGCTTTCTCGACTCTCAAGCGATACTACCTCCTACAATAAAAGATTATATAGGGAGTAAGTGGGTACAAAAGCAAGTACAACGTATTGCTAATCTAACTCAAGTAGAAACAGTGATGTTTCTTAAAGAAGTATCCGGTTTAGAGATGAAACGCCCGATACGTGGCACTATTTTACAACGCGATGCACAGCACCCCGTTGCCGCAGATGAAACAGTACTTGTGATGTACACGTTGGATGCCAAGTATGAGGAGTTGGCATACGCTGTGTTTGGCCTTCTCACAAGTTCGACGTATAACTTTCTCTTTAGCCTCTTCTCCACAAACGCCCATGCCAACTTCAAAGAGATACTACGCCTTCCTGTGCCGCTCTGGTCTATGGAATGTGAAAATCAGCTTGCCAATGCGACGCGGAAGACGTTAGCTTTTTACAAGGACTTATACGCACACGAAGAGCGTTATGGGTCGAATCAGGCCAAACAGATAGCGGTGAATGCCGCACTTGCGGTTTCAAGACTTCCGACCTTACGCTTTGAGGAATTGTTGCTACGGGGCGATATCGTCATGGCGAGCACGGCGAACCTCACGCTTGATGTGCTACTCCAACGCGGCCTACTCTCGTTCAATCCAAATCTTGCACCCGACGCTGTACAAAGCTTCACGCGTGTTCTGCAAGCCAACGGGACGCTAACCTATGGCAAGGGCGCGAAAGATATCTACTTTCCCAATACGCGGGTTGCTTCGAGCTTTTTAGCTCAACTACAGACACTAGAACAAGAGCGCACACAAAAGATCGAAGCTATTGGTGCGAGCCAAGCAGTACTGGATGATGCTGTGATGGATGCGTATGGCATCACAGCATCGGCGTGGCGCGACCTGATCAGACAGGGCGTTCCCTGGGCAAGAAACTAGCGCGAAACGTTATTTCTCGCTGGTGAGCTGATAGCCAGCGACCTCCGCGCCAAGACAGGCGGCTCCGACGACCCCGGAGAAATCGCCCAGTTTCGCGCGTAAGATGGGCGTTTGTTTAGCTGGTGAGGCAAGGGCAGCAGTTCGGGCGCGATGCACCGCCGTTTCGTACAATAGATCAATCGCTTCGATGACGCCGCCGCCCAGAATAATCGCATCTGGATTATAGAAGTTGAGTACCGATGCCAGCCCATAGCCGAGGTAGTTGGCGGCCTCGGTAACTTTTTCGATAACAAGTTCGTCTTTTTGCTCAATCGCATGAGCAAGAATACTAGAGCGGATAATGGTCTCGCCCTCTTTGAGTTGCTTCAACGCATCATCGGAGAGAATGGAAGCACGTCCGTGATGTATCTCAGCCATGATTGCCTTCGTAATCGCCGTTCGCGACGCATACGCTTCCAAGCACCCAAGGCTTCCACAACCGCAGATGCGCCCACCCGCCTGTAGTGTTATATGCCCAACCTCACCCGCCGTTCCCGACAAACCTGTATACATCTTCCCATTTTGCACAATGCCGGAACCGATACCTGTACCCACAAACATACAGACAAAATTGCTGTAGCCCTTGCCCGCGCCGTACAGATATTCGCCCTGAGCCGCGACCTCTACATCATTGCCAACATAGATGGGCTTATTGAACTGCTTGTTGAGGATTGGCCCCAACTGCATGTCATGGACGCCCAGGTTGGGCGCATCGACAACGACTCCGTTCTTACGGTCAATCTGTCCCGCTGCCCCGACACCGATAGCGACGATTTCAGTTCCTTCGGGCAACTTGGCATCGGTAAGCGCGGTTGTCACGAGTTCGATGGTACGTTGCGACACAAAATCTTGCCCACGTTCGGCACGCGTGCGCTTACGTGCGGAGGCAACAACTTCACCCGTACTCACGTCCACAACAGCCGCGAGCGTTTTGGTTCCACCCAGGTCGATACCAACAGCATAGGTCTTTGGCTTAGGCATACGTTTTCCTCATTTCTTGAAAGGCAAACTTAATCCAGGGGCTACATCGAGGTCAAGGCCGTGTCGCTCGCCACGCACGAGATGAAAAAAGGCTGCGCCCGCGATCATCGCGGCATTGTCGGTGCAAAACTCAATCGGCGGGTAGCTGAGTCGTATCTGTAGTGGCAAGAGTTCCTGTTCAAGGCGCGTTCGCAAGCTGGCGTTCGCCGCGACCCCACCCGCGAGTACAACCTGCTTCACATTGTACTCTTGCGCCGCAAGCCGCGTCTTGACCGCGAGTACATCTACGATTGCCTCTTGAAAGCTGGAGGCAAGGAGCGGGATACTTGTTGGGCCTTTCTGGGCCGCCTGCGCTCCCATGCGGGTGTACTGACTAATCTGCTTGCCCTCGCTTTCAGCCGTCGGCGCGTTCTCCGCCGTGACACCCTCGGCGAGATGCAACATAGCCGTTTTAAGACCACTGAAGCTAAAGTCATACGTGCCGCGCAACCACGCACGCGGGAGCCGATACGCGGTTCGCGCCTGCGCGACGGGCCGCTTCTGATCGCGCAACGCATTCTCGGCCTGTTGCGCCGCCTGTTGAATCGCGGGGCCACCGGGATACTCAAGGCCGAGAATGCGCGCCACTTTATCGAACGCTTCACCCGCTGCGTCGTCGCGGGTGCGTCCAAGTAACTCATAGTCGCCATGGTCGCGCACCAGCACAAGCTCACTGTGCGCCCCCGAAACGACCAGGCAGAGCAGCGGAAACGTTGGATCGCCCACAAGATAGCTGTCATCGGTCTTTTGCATCGATGCCGCATCTGGCGTATCCTCGCGTCGTAACCAGTTGGCGTAAATATGGGCCTCCAGATGGTTTATCCCAAGAAAGGGCAGATTTCGCGCGAGAGCCAGCGTTTTCCCAACAGTAAGCCCCACCAGCAGCGAACCCGCAAGGCCGGGGCCATAGGTCGCGACAATAGCATCTATCTCGTTCCAGGTACGGCCAGATTGCGCCAGCGCGGTCTCGACAACCGGAATGACAGCCGCCAGTTGTTGGCGCGACGCGACCTCTGGTACAACTCCACCATAGCGATTGTGAATAGCGATCTGTGAGGCGACAACGTTCGAGAGGAGCCAGCGACCATCTTTGACAACTGCCGCCCCCGTTTCATCGCATGAGCTTTCGATACCAAGTACGAGCATAGGCGTTCTTTTTTTCCTTTGCTTACTGCGCTTCCAACCTCTGATACAACATAGCCTTCAATTCTTGAAATTTTTGTTTGTACGCAGGTGAGTTGATTTCATCTGTCCACATAATTACCGCGTCTTCCTGATTATCGCTATAGTAACGGTGGCGAACTCCCGCCTCGCGGAACCCATATTTGCGATAGAGATTTTGCGCTGTGTAATTTGAGACACGAGCTTCGAGTGTGACCCATTTTGCGCCTATGGTATAGGCAATGTCAATTAAGCTCACGAGCATAAGCTCGCCCAAACCTAGACGCCGAAAGCCCGGATGCATCGCGATGGTGGTTACATGCGCCTCATCGACCATTAGCCATAAGCCGGCAAAACCAATAATGGAGTCCAATTCTGGTGAGGGCGTTATGATTGTGGGACGACTAGGCAGGAGCGAGAGCGGAAACATGCGATTCTTTCGTGGCTTCTCGACTTCCTGTGGCGGCACCGTTGCGCGTTCTTCCGCGATATGTCTATCACGTAAAACGATGTAATGCGCCCAACGGTTGTCCTGTAACTCCTTGCGATACGCGCTTGGAGGCCAGGTGGATGGATAGGCAAGACGCTCAATCTCGACAACACGAGACACGTCAGCCATGGTCATTTGGTCAATGGCGTACCGCACCCTCTTCCCTTTCTGTATTGCTTTGACCGATGGGTCGCTGCGATGTCGTCCCTAATAAAGGTCGTTTTCTCGTACTTGTGGTGATTGAAGGACGCCGCAAATAGAGCGGTTCGAGTAACAATGGATCGTCCACCTCTCCAACGCGCCACCGTTGCAACGCGAGCGACGCCAGTGTAGCCGCGTGCCGTGTAGACTCCGCATTGTTCAGGAAGAGACACCGCCCCTGCAATTCCGCGAGAAGGGCTTGACGCGCCAGGTCGCTTACTTCGCCACAAAAGAGAACAGGCATATCGACGGCTCCAAAGCACGCCTGCACAAATCCCGCCAGGTGTGGCGGAGCGAATACACCGTACTCACCCTGTTGTGTAAGCGTGTAGTGTACATCACCCTGTTCGGTGACGTGCATAGCCGTGCTATAACAGGCGGCGTAGAACTCGGCGCGTCCCGCCTCCAGCACAGCGCACACTGGTTGTCCCACCCGTTGCTGTTGCGCCGCAACGATATCCAGTGTGCTAACGCCCCAGAGTGGCTTTTGCAGCACAAAGGCAAGCGTTTTCGCGGTAGCAAGGGCGACGCGCACACCGTTGAACGAGCCAGGCCCCGTCGCGACAGCGATGCCATCGAGGTGTGACATGGTGACGCCACATTCAGCCAACAGACGCTGAATGCGGTCTAACAATTCCACGCTGTGGTTTCTGCCAATGCGCCATGTATATTCACCGTACAGCTCGTCCTCTGAACAGAGCGCGATACTGGCACAGCGATTTGAGGAATCAAACGCGAGTAATAACATGAATGTTTTTCTGAAATTGTTGTAAGAGTTCGACGTAGTGTTCACCTATAGCGGTAAACGCCAGCCGACGCTCTGTTGTGTTATATAGCGTCATACTAATCTGTAAATGTTTAGGCGCCCAGAAACCCTCCGCTTTGTCCGCCCACTCCACAACACATACGCCCCCCGTCTCGTAAAAATAGTCTTCAAAGCCAAGCGTAAATAACTCTTCTGAGTCGTCCAGACGGTATAAATCGAAATGATAGAGTGCCGTGCCAGGCTTCTCTTGCTTAGAAGATGGCTGAACCGCGTATTCCTTCAAAAGCGTAAACGTGGGACTTGTGATGGAGGTTGCAATACCCATTCCCTGTGCCAATCCCTGCGTGAACGTCGTTTTTCCCATGCCAAGCTGACCGTCGAGTAGCAGCAACTCGCCACCGCGCAACAATTCACCCAGACGCATACCAAACTGCTGCGTCTGAGCTGAGCTATGACTGATAATCTCTAGCATGAGTATCTGATTATCCTCGGTCACAAAGCTTCCTACATTTCGTTTCGTGTTCTTGAATGCCCTCTATTATAGCATACTTCCAGTAGTTCAACGAAGCTTTGATCCGCAGCTACGACAGTACAGCGCGTTAAGACGAACGGGCTGCCCACAATGCGGACATGGCTGCATTTGCGCTGCGGCGGCAGGGGCCGCTTGCTGCGGACGCGTTGGTGGTGGCGACATCGGCGCAACGGGTTGCGATGGCGGCGGCGTGTAGTTGGTAGTAGGCGTAGGCGCAAACTGCTCTGCCGGATATGCCTCGTCTTTCACTTCTTGCAGTTGCGTCTCACGAGTGCGAGCATCATGATCTAACTCTTGAATGCTCGCGCACAGCCGCGAGAGCTGCGAGTCAGTAAGCGAGCCTTGCTGGTACAGGTTCATCGCCACAGTCCCAAGCTCGCTCAAAAGTTGCTGACGCTGCTCCCACAATTTGTCTAACTCTGTTTGCTTGCTTCGCATACGCAACTGCTTCTGCGCCTCCCAGCTTGTACGGCTGACGGCGGAGTTCATAAAATTCTTCGCGGACTCTACAAAATCGCTCATTGTTTCTCCTCCATTGCTGCTCGTTATGCTCTCTGTATTGCTCCAATACAGGCATTTTCAAAATGGTTCAGGCTTCCTGTACCGCATTTGGATGAACTCGTATCTCTTCAAAACGTCCATTCGCGCTTAATTGTACGCCTACAACATCGATGCGCCATGCTCGCTCACAAGAGTTGTGCAGGTTCAGATAGTACATCGCCACCTGTACCAGTTTACGCTGCTTGTGTGGCGTTACTGCCTCTTCTGGCAGACCACAGGCCGTGCCTCGGCGGGTCTTCACCTCGACAAAAACAAGATCGCCCGCGTCTTCCGCGATCAGGTCGATTTCACCATGCAGACACCGAAAATTTCGTGTTATAATATGATAACCTCGACGCGTAAGTTCTTCTGCCGCCAGCCGTTCGCCAGTGCGACCAAGCTCTTGCCGCGCCGCGTTTCCAGGCTTAGGAGTATGTATAATTCCTATCACGACCTCCTGCTATAACTACGTGCTTTTACCGCCATGTGTTGTACTATGGTGATTATACTCCAGCCTGGGTAGTAAGGAACGGTCATGATTGAGCTTTCACGCACCATAACACTTGGACAATATATCAATAACGGCTCGCCGCTCTCACGCATAGACGCCAGAGTGAAACTGCTCTGCACAATCACGCTACTAATACTTGTATCAGCAATCAGCAGCTTTACCGCTTTTCTTCCCTGTCTGCTTTTTTGTCTTGCAATTCTCTGGCTCTCGCGTATCTCAGCGACCTATATACTACGCGGTTTCAAGCCATTTACAGGTCTGCTCATCTTCATTTTTCTCTTTCAAGTCTTCCTGTATCAACCCGCTCCACAACCGCACTTGCTCTGGCACTGGGGCATCCTTACACTCTCGTGGGCAAGCGTTCTTTTGAGCGTCTTGTTAATTGTTCGTTGTCTCTTTCTCTATTATCTTATTTCAATGCTTATGTTCAGTACCTCACTCGTAGACCTTACCGATGGCGCGGAGTCGCTGCTTTCACCGCTCGAAAAAATCGGCGTCCCCATCAGTGCCTTTATTATGGTGCTGGTTATCGCCTTCAAGTTTGTGCCAATCTTTCTTACAGAAATTGAGCGACTCATGAAAGCGCAGACAGCGCGTGGCGTGCGCTTCGATAAAGGCACTATCTTCCAACGCGCGAGCAAGATAGGCGCACTGCTTATCCCGCTTTTTATGAGCGGGTTCAAACGCGCGGAGACCTTGAGCGTCGCGATGGAGGCCAGAGGCTATGGTGGTCGTCCCGGTTGGAAACGCAGCAAACGCCGCGTAATGCGATTGCAACGTGGCGATATATTTTCCTTACTTCTCTGTTTACTTGTTTGCACTGCAATAATCACTATAACTTTTCTTGCATGTTTTTAGCATATTTTCTCGCTCTTAATAGTATCTTTATACAAATTCACCAATCTTAACACTTTTTTTACAGCTCTTTGCCCTCAGATGACGTATTCTTAATTGTGCATGTTTCAACGTGTCATGTAGGATTAGGAAGTCGAATGTGGAGGAACGACAATGCAACATTTATCCCCGCTTACAACAACGAGTATGCCCAATACTCCCCGCACACCATATGGCTCAGTCGGCGCATCTCAACAACCACTGGCTCAACTGGAGGAAACGTACAGGCGTCTTCGTCTCTTTTTCAGTATCGCCCTTGTCGCACTGCTTGGGTGGGTCGTAGTACAAACGCTCTTCTCAGTATCACCCTTTGGCAGCACGTACCCATTTCTTGTCCTGGCCATTGAATTTGTCTGGTGGCTCAGTCTGCTCACGGTATTGGCCCTGCTTTTCAAACGCGTGCTCGTAACGCTTACCGCATCCACCCGAAGAGTTAAGGTCTTCGAGGTGCAACTGGAAAATGCTAACCGACAAATTACGCAGAAAAATGCTTTGCTCGAACAGTCCATCAAGGATGTATGGGCGGCTCGCAAACGCTTTTCGCTGCCAGCAAAGATTATCGAGCCGGGCCATTACCAGATTCAAGACTTGTTCGGCGGCTATCGAGATGTACATGTCGAAAGCGAAAGCAGCAGTCACAAGCTTGTGTGTGCCTGTTATGTCTATGAGAAAGAGCAGATTTGCCCACACACAATAGCCGCCGCATCGCTTCATCTGCGCCTTTGCTCTATCTTGCGTAAAGAGGCGTCCAAGCGCGAAGCAGCAACGCAGCGTAGAGCCTAACGTGTTCTAGCAATCGCTACACAATGTTCACCACAAGCCGCAGCATCTGCTCCTGTCGGCTTGTGAGCATTGCCAGCGCATCACGATACTCGTCAAAAGGAAAACGGGCAGCAATGAGAGGAGCCAGCGTCAGCAGGCCCGCGCGGTAAAGATTGAGCGTGTAATTCCAGGCGGCGGCGTTCGCACCAGAGATGCCGAGGATACGTAGTTGGTTGCGAACGAAAATATCGCTTTCGACGCTTAAAAGCGCGTTCGAGCCGATCTCGCCCACAAGCAATACTGTACCGCCCCGACGCGCCAGCAGTATCGCTTCAACCGCCGCCTGCGCGTGTGCCGTCCCCTCAAACGTGAGGTCCGCGCCCCGACCACGCGAGAGTGAGCGCACCAGCGTCTGCGAGTCGTCGCGGCTTGCGTTGATTGTATGTGTCGCGCCAAACGTGCGGCCTAGTGCCAGTCGCTCTTCACGAAATCCAATCAGCGTGATTGTGGCGGGACTGAACAAACGCGCTATCTGCACCGCAAGCAGGCTACTTGTATCGTCACCAACAATAGCTACACTATCGCCAGGCAGTGGTCGTGCATGAAGAAAAGCGTGCGCGACCACTGCACAGGACGCAAGAAGCGTTGCATCCTCGAACAGCGTGGTGCTTGGGAGAACATGCACCACGCGCGATGGAACCGTCAAATACTCTGCTAAGCCCCCGGAACGCGTGAAGCCAAGCTCGTGATAGCCTCTTTCGCACAGGTTCGTCTCACCACGGCTACAGTTGCGGCACTTCCCGCAGTAGAGCAAGCTCTCCCCCACAACTCTGTCGCCCACCACGACACCCTCGACGTATGTCCCAACAGCGACAACTTCGCCCGCCCATGCGTGGCCCGGAATAATAGGATAGGCCGAAAAGCCTTCTGGTCGCGTACCGCGATAGAGCGCAGCATCACTTCCATCAAGACTTACAACGCGTGAACGTACCAGTACCTCATCTGCTAATGGCACTGGCATCATTATGTCGACCATCTCTCCCTGATCTGGCCCGTCTATCCGAATAGCTTTCATTTGTCGGCCTCCTTGCACGTATGTTGCGAGTAATAGCAACTCGTATTATAGCGCAGTATCAGCAGAGGGTGAAGAGGCATTCACTGTACATCTGTCAACCTGTATTACTTTTTATGCAGTAGAGACACGTTTTTCATAATAAGCAGAGCAGAGTTGCCTTCTAGTTGTTCTCTACTTGTTATTGTTACCATACGACCCTGTGCAGCATACTATCATCATGCTTTCCAGTAACAAGAGAGTAACAAAGAGAACATCGCAAGGAGGAAAACGTGACGTATGAAGAATTATTAGAGATTGCGAAAGATCGTCAATTGACGCAAAAACAGGTCGCCAGGGCATTGAGAGAACTTGTTGTACACAACGAGACATATCTGATTTCACGTATCAGTATAGGGTATCATTCTGGTTTTGACGATGTTCTTTTGCAAACACAGCCAGCCCTTGCCCTCGCGATTGCGTTGCTCGATACAGAGGATGATATGGACGACTAACTAGCGCGTGTAGTTAGTCGTCTCAACGCGCCTAGAATTTGACAAAAATCGCTAGTACAATCGCCAGTGAGAGCACAACCCCAAACACAAGGTGAAGCTGCGCGGTCTTTTTAATGCCAGTAATGAACGCGGTACGGTCAGTTGCTTGTAATACAGAGCGCACACTTCTGAACGCGAGCGGGAACGTGAACCAGACGGCAAGACTGAGTAGTGGCAACACCTGTGTAACCGCGAAAATGGTCGTCGCGACATAGCTTCCCAACAGTAAAAACGCATGGAAGCGTTGACCAAACCGCTGCCCAAAGCGTACTGGAAGCGTGCGTTTGTTCACCGCTAGATCGTCCTGATAATCGCGGGTATTGTTCATATTGAGAATAGCAACAACGATGAAACCGACAGGGACACTCGCGGCAAAAGCCATCCATGACCACTGTGGAATCTGCACATAGTATGACCCCCACGTCATCAAAAATCCCATCGCGATATAGACCATCACATCCCCTAAACCGCGACTGGAAAACTTAAAGGGTTCCGCGCTGTAAAAGTATGCAATAGCCATAGCCGCGACTCCAAACAACAGGATTACCGACCCAACAAGGTAGACCAGCACAAGGCCAAGCAGCGCGGCAAGCACAAAGCTGAAAATGCCACCACTCAGCACCTGACGAGGGGTCATCTCGTTGCGGAAGATCACCGTCATTGCGCCCAATGACTCAGCGTGGTCAAGGCCATAACGGTAATCGAAGTATTCATTAAAGTAGTTTGTGCCAATCTGCAAGAATAGACACGAAAAGAGCGTCACAAGAAATGTGACAGCATGAAACGTACCTTGATGCGCCGCGACTGCGGTCCCCACAAAAACAGGACTCATCGCCGCCGTCAATGTAAATGGGCGGCTCGTTTTTATAATAACGCTCCACGTCGGAAACGCAGGACGCGCGGGTAGCGGCGTTTGAACAGCATGTATCTCTTTCATAGGTCTCCCTTTCTTTCTTCTCACTATAAATATACGGCGGAGCGCAGAAATTAGCTACCTTTTGCTGTAACTAATTTGGTAGTTCATACGTGTACTACACAGAAGCCACACATACAGCTTTGAAATAGTCAAAGTGCTAGAGGGAAACACCATTTGTACTATTTCGATACAGCATTTTATGACTACTGGTATACTCTAAGTGGCCCCTCATTCTATGATTAGCATATAAGATTTGAAAGGAAGATACACATTATGGCAAAGGCAGCAGATGCAGTCTCTAACAGCGCACAGGATGCACAAGAGCAATACTTCCGCGTCACCGATCAGGTTCCTGAAGAAGTTTGGTACTGGGCAGCCCTCGGCTCCATCTTCATCTCGGCAACACTCTTTGCGCTGAACAAACGCGACTGGAGCATCTTCGTAGGCCAGTGGCCTCCGACATTCTTGCTCTTCGGCTTGTTCCACAAACTGTTGCGCCCTTCCAAGTAACATATCCTCTATGAGGTCAAGGACAACCCGTCTATCGTGTATACTACAGTATGAACGATAGACGGGTTGTTCCGTTATCTTGACGTATTTTATTGAGAGCAAAGGAACTTACGCGATGCAAAATGGCGAAGCTGGGAAGCGCTGGTCAGACCTGCACGGGATAGCGATTGTGACTATTGATACAGGCAAAAAAGTTGGGACGCTAGAAGATTTCTACTTCGAGCCACAAACAAACTCTGTTCGTGCGTTGTATGTCAAAACGAGTGTGTTTGGACACCGAGCACTCATGACAAGTTCTATCAATGCCATCGGTGCCGATGCCATCACGTTCGCTGATGAGAGCCTGCTTCTCGAAGAAAAAACGCATTCAGAGCTTGCGGCCTTTCCACTGGGCCGTTCCTTGCTCACCTACAAGGTGCTGAGCGAGGGCGGCACCGTTGTTGGCACAATCGGCAATGTTGTTTTTGACGCGAGCACCCCAACCAATCTACGGGTCATTACGTTTGAATTAGCTGGCGGCTTACGCAACAAATTTAGCGGGCATTATCCAAGTTTCTCTTCCGCGCAGGTGGTTCGCTATGGACAAGATGTGCTGGTCATTCCTGACTCTGTAGCTCTGCCACTCACTTCACAATAGGTTGCTTGCCTTTACCTGGAAAAGCATAGTGGCGACTCTACTCTCTGCGTCGCCACTTGTCCGTCTCCGACAATTCTACCATCATATCGCTTGAGTTCAGAAACTATGGCTCTCCAGTACTTTTTGTTGACCTTTCGTGAAACTTTTGCTAAGATGCATAGATAGACGAGCAGAAGAGAAGGCATATTTTGCCTTTATAGAGACAAAAGAAAGCTTGGGTCATGGCAAAAACAAAAAGGCAAAAGCAAACAGCAGTGCAACAGCGCGAACAAACGCGCCCACGTATACAGGAAGGATCACGCCAAAGTATAGGTGTGGTGCCTGCTAAGGCAAACAATTCAAGAGCGCGGCGACGCGTCGTGGCTAAGCGTAGCCCCTGGCCCCTCATTTTAGGTATTCTGGCAGTCGTCGCGCTCGTTGTCGGTATCTTCGTCATTTTTTATAACCAACAAAGTCCCAGCGCGGGTAGCGCGTCTACGCCAACCGACCCAACAACGTTCAAGCAAGTCACACAGGTTGACCCCGACCTCCTATCGCAAATCGGCACAGGTGGCCTCAAAAGTCCTTTCAAAACGCCAAAAGACGCTCCAACACCACTGGTCGGGGCAAGCGGTAAACCAAAATTCTTCTATTTTGGTGCGGAATTTTGTCCCTACTGCGCGGCACAACGCTGGGGCGTTATTGTCGCGATAAGCCGCTTCGGCACATTCAGCCAACTAGCACAAACAATCTCGGCAGACGCGCCAGAAGCATATCCTAATACCTCGACATTCACCTTTGCAAAGAGCAGTTATAGCAGTTCCTACATCGACTTCGTAGCAGTAGAGTCCTCAGACCGTCAACAACAGCGTTTGCAAACACCCACAACCAGCGACCAGCAAATGATTACAACCTATGACGGGCCGCCGTACAATAGTAGCGCGGGCAGTATTCCTTTTATCAACGTAGGAAACAAGTTTCTCAATTACGGCCCTGCGTTTGACCCCGGCGTGCTGCGTACAAATCCGCAGGACCCAAACTCGACACCGCTCTCGCAAAAAGAGATCGCGAGTCAGATTGCTTCAGGCAATGCTCTTTCAAAGGGCATACTGGGAACCGCAAACTACTTTACCGCAGCTATCTGCATGACCACAAATAACCAACCCTCGGCGGTATGCAGTGCAACAACGATACAACAAATCGAGACAACACTTCCTAAGGCCAGTGGAAATTCCAATCAGCTGGCGAATGTAACATCTCCTGCTCCTATGGACATACTGGTACGCAAACAGAACGTTCTTGGATAGGTTGATGCTGAAAAAAACATTCTCACCTTGCTCGACACGTTGCACGATAGAGTGTTTAGCGTCGATAAAGAGTGGCGGTACAGTTATGCGGCCTCTTCAAAGTCAGGGAATATAGCGGACGCAGAAACATTACACCAACGATAACGTGGCTCAATCGCACCGGTGAGATTGAGCCACGTTATCGTTGGCAGCTACAAGATGGTGCCACCCGTCGCACCCTTCGACAGCAATCCCATGCCACCCTTATACTTGAAAATGTAGAACAGGAGCAGGATTGAGGGCAGAATAATTATCATACCAATAGCAATGCCGATAATCAGTAACAACTGCGTGCTAGGCGAACTTGCCGCCGCATCAACCGTCAGTTTGGGCGGGATAATGTATGGTATCTGTGATACCCCCCAGGAACCAAGCATAAACGCGGTCTCCGCAATGATAAGCGCACGCGCGATGCGGTAATATCCGAAGTAAAGCGCGACAGCAGCCCCCACACCGATCACCATTGTCGCGATGACAAGCGGAACAGCGTGAGCAAGCATACCCTGCCAGAGAGTGGGAGCTTGAAACGCGGCCTCGGCAAGCCCTACCGCGCCCAGCACAGCCGTGACGGCACCCGCGATCAAGCCGCGCCTGCGAAATATAATCACAAGATCGGCCTTCTTCTGGTTTGTCGCCTCGACGGTCAAAAAGATCGCCGCCATCGTCGCGCATAATGCCAGCGAAAGCACACCGATTGTCAGGCAAAACGGTGTTAGCCAGAGACTGCCCAGGTTCGCCTGCGTTTTGGGGCCGAGGTCTTGAATACCCCCGCTCGCAACCGCCGCCGCCCCTGCTCCTAGAAAGAAGGGCGTGATAACACTTGAGAAACTGAATATGCGGTTCCAGATGGTCGCGGACTTTCGCAGGCCATGTGTACGGAAGATGAACGCGGAACCACGCAAGACCGTGCCTATCAACGCCAGCGTTAACGGGAAAAAGAGCACCGCGACCAGCGTAGCGAACGCCCCCGGAAAGCCAGAGAAGAGGCCGACAACCAGGAAAACAAGCCAGACGTGATTGACTTCCCAGACTGGCCCCAGCGCGTCGTCAATCAGCGCGTGCTGCTCTTTGGCGGTGGGGCCAGATACCAGGATTTCCCAAATGCCCGCGCCAAAGTCCGCGCCACCAAAGACCGCGTATGCGATCAGCGCGAACCAGAGAACAGTAATTACAATATATGGTAAAGATGGTAAGGCCATTGTTCCCAACCTTTCCTCGGACGCTTACACGCCAACCTGTTCCTCTTGTTCCGCGGAAACATCGGCACTCTCATCGTTGCCGCTTGATACCGCTTCCCACTTCATTTCGGGCAACGGCTTACGTCCCTGACGCAAGAGCAACATAATCATAGTGACCGCGAGTACAATGTAAATCGCCGAAAAGGTCAAGAAACTATAGTTAAGAAATGGGGCAGTCGTCACAGCCTGACTTGTTCGCAGCAGTCCGTAGATCACCCAGGGTTGACGCCCCTCTTCTGTCACCATCCACCCAAGCTCTACCGAAAGAAAGCTAAGCGGCCCGGCAAGCAGAATACCAAGCAAGAGCAGACGATGCTCCGGGAAGTGACGCTTCCGTAGAAAGTACAGCAGCCAGAACAGACCGGCAATGCCAAGTATGAAGAAGCCACTACCAACCATGCCATCAAACGCAAGGTGAATAGGTAACGGGTTAGGCCGATCCTGTGGCGCGAACTCGTTCAAGCCTTTGATCTGTGTGTTCGGGTCATACCCGACCATCAAGCTCAGACCGTCAGGAATGGCAATCGCATAGTAGAAGGTGCCTTTTCCCGTCTGCGTATCATAAATTGGAAAACCACCAATGTGAAGCGGAACGTTGGTACCAGTGGTGAATACACCCTCCATCGCGGCAAGCTTCGCAGGTTGCTTGCTCGCCAGGTAACGCGCGTTAAAATCGCCACTCGCGATCTGCAATGGGGTCGCGATAACCGCCATGCCCAGCCCCAACAATAGCCCATACCGTCGATACGTGTCACGTTTGCCACGCAGCATCGAGAAGGCGTAGAGTGCGGCAACACCAAAGCCACACGCCACATAACAGGCAAGCAGCATATGTACTGTCTCATAAGGCGTGCTGGGATTGAAGATCGCGCTGACTGTATCGATACCCGTCAATTTCCCGTTGGTGAAGATAAAGCCGGTTGGCGTGTTCATCCAAGCATTCGTTGTGACGATGAACCAAGTCGAGGCAGCACCACCAAGTACAATTGGAAATGAACATAACCAGTGATAAAAAGGCTTCAAGCGGTTCCAGCCATAGAGATAGATCGCGAAGAAAATCGCTTCCAGAAAGAAGGCGAAACCCTCAAAGGCGAACAACGGGCCAATAATCTGACCAGTATAGTTGATGTATGTGGGCCAGAGCAGGCCCAACTCAAACTCAACAATCGTGCCAGAGACCGCACCAATGGCAAAGATAATCGCGGCGGCCTTTGACCAACGACGCGCTAACGTCATCCAAACCGGGTCTTTTCTTTTGAGCGCGATACCTTCCGCGATACACAGGAGCAGAGGTAAACCTACGCCTAACACTGAAAAAATGATGTGGAATGCGAGCGACGTACCCATTTGAGCACGCGCGGCAAGTAGATGAGGCATCAAATTCCCCTTTAATAGTAACAAGCTGTATTGAAGTAGCTACAAGTGCCTATTCTTATCACGTTCTATTGTAAGCTTTAGTATACGCCGCGACAAGCAGAACTATTTGTTCTTTGCACCACTTCTGAAAAAATAAACGCTTTTGACAGGCAATGTAAAAATGTGGTTCACTTCATAAAAAAGAGGTCTATACACTGGTGCCAAGCGCAGAAAAAATACTTGCCAGTATCAAAGGTTTACAAGAACATATGCGAGCAGGCGAGGAGCCGCTCGCGACGATTCCAGGCATTTGGGACGCGATTACAACAGGCGCGAGCGAACGAAGTGCTGCGACCTGTGAGATTGTCCTGACTAATCAACGCCTCCTCGGCTATATGTACACAAAATTTCCCCGCGAACGCCTCTTCCTCGAAGCCTTTGCACTGGCAGATATTACAAATATCGCGTTTCGGCAGAAATCGTTCGAGCCACTCTTCCGCGAACTTGCGATAAGTGACGGCTTACGGACAACGTACATTCGCTCGTCGCGCGAAAAAATCGAGTCGCTTTCACAAGATTTACAAGCCGCAATCACAACCTATGCTCCACACGCCACCACTTCGCCTCAACAGGCAGAGGAGCGTATTCTGCGTCCCGCTCCTGTGTACGAGAAAAAAACGATTCGTACAAGCTTTGAGCAATCGTTATCCGGCATCGCGGTACTTTTCACAGGCGGTCTGGTACTGGAAATCGTTGGAGCCAGCGCGTGGGCAGTCACGCACAGCATACAGGTGGGACTTCCGCTCTGTGTCGCGGGCTTTGTCGCGGTCTTCTTCGCCACGCTCGCGCGAAGACAACGTAAGTAGCCTGCACGACGCGATTACAGCCTACGGATGTGCTATTAGATACTTCTGGTACGCATCAGCTAACTGGCGGGCAAACTGTTGTTCTGATGCGTTCGCACGCGGCATATCGGGCCAGTATTTGTGCGCGATATCGTTCACGGCAACAAGAATACCTAGACGATACAAACAATAAGCCGACTTTTGTGGCTCCGGCGACGCCTGACCTGACGCTACGGTTACAATTCCAAGACAGGTAGGCGCGAATGCATCCAGGGTAAAGTAGTTCCACGTCGTGACAGTAGCCAGCGTAGAGTGAGGAATTACTGTCAAATTTGAGTCTCCCCCGACTCTATTAGCGGCTTTATCACACGAGGCGGACAACATAGTAGGGGATACTACGGTATCAGGAACCACGCTTTGTAGTCCTTGCGTCGGCGGCACAGTAACATGCCAGGTTGCACCATCCCAGCCAATTTGTAACGGGAAGGCGTGTTCATACAGCACGCCAGAAGCAAATTTGTCAACTTGACGCGGTAGAATAGTAACACCACTTCCATTTACAAAGTCGCGCACCTCATGCACCACTGCATAGATATTCCAGTTATCCTGCGGCGGATATTGGAAAGCAGTGGTAGGGCAAAAATCCCGACAATCTTGCTGATTGAAGATGCAACTTATTCCACCGCTTAACATACCGGATGGGCCACAAAAAGCCTGCGAATGCGTGTCAATGTCCAGTTCGTACTGTGTAATCACATTCAATGGTTCACGCGCAACTCCTTGCTGAGTACCTTCTACATTCGTGGCGTATACATCACCAGTCTGTAAATGAGTAGTCGAGGTGTAACGTTGAAGTATTGCCCGCACAGTTGAAACCAATGCATCATGTAAGGAAGGCGACAAACTGCTAAGTTTGAGGAAAAAGGTAATGTTCCAGCCAGTACCATGCTCATTTGAGACTATCGAGTCATAACCACAAGTATCTGTTTGATACTCATTGGGAACAGAAACAATACATGATTGTGGCGGAAAAGGAGTGTATTTCCACACAAGAGTATGCGTACCACGGGCAAGGCGCAGTGGTGCAACGTGATCGCTATAGTTTGGAATACGCACAATGGGCTTGCCGTCAATAAAAAGACTACTACTACGCTGCCCTACACTCACGAAAAACCGATCTGTTCCTGGCACTATCGGAAGTGTACTTACAGAAGTATGCGATGTACCTGGCAGAAGCGTTTGTACTATCTTGTTGCGAATAGCACCACTGCTTCCCACTATAACGGCAAGCAGTAACGTTACAATCCCGACAGTGCTAAATACCTGAACACGTCGTTGCTTGAGCGAGAAACGCGGCGCGAGTGACGCGCGAACTGCTCGTTGCTCCCCTGGCACCTGTTCGTTGTCGATAGCGACAATTTCGATATCTAGTTCGTCGCTATACTGTTGCTCTTTTTCTTCCCTCATGAAGCACGGCCTCTGGAAACTCCGCACATTTCTGGCAAGTTGATAGCTTTCTTCCCTCTTTTAGAAGATATCGGTGGTACAACTTTTCCTCAAGTATACCATGCTCAGAAAGTCTGCATAGAAGTACACTCTTTGTAGGAGCTTACCGTGAGAGGCGTAAAGCCTCCATCTTTCTAAATGGGGAAGGGTCAAAGTATTAGCCTGTCTATAGCGTCCAGAAACTCGTCAAGCTCGAACGGCTTTCTGATCCCAACAAGGTTGCGTTGCTGAATCGCGTCTTCCGGCAGATTTGCGCTCATAATAATTGTAGGAATATGTGCCAGACCTTCGGTGTGCTGAATGCGGTCATAAAGTTCTATACCTGTCATTCTGGGGAGCTGATAATCTAAAATAAAGAGGTCCGGCTTAATTCCTTTGACAATTTCCAGTGCTTCAAATCCATCGAGAACACTAAGAACAATATAGGGTGTTGTTTGTGAGATGGCGTACACAAGCACTTCACCGATAGAGGCATCATCCTCTACTATCAAGGTTATCTTTGACATACGCTTATTGCTCTTCCTCATCCTAAATATCAGATATTTTCCTTCTCCAGTAATCCATGCTTGATAAGGGGCTACAAACTCTGGTACGTAGAGAAAGAGAAAGAAGTTTCAGTGAATGTGCATAGAATTGCAGCAAATACTTGAATAGTATTAAAAAAATGCTCTATTTCGTCGTTTTCTTGGGCTTCTGTGGGCCAGTTTGGAGACATCCACAAGCTAAGACAGGCTTTACCAGAAAGGATATATTTCCTGTACTCAAAACCACAAAGGCCAGAAACTAGTACCAGAGCTATGTACCGACAGACGGCCTTGTGCTATACTATCTGCGCTATGTTAAGTCTTGATTTTGTGCGCCAACATCCCGAACGCGTGCGTGAAGCGTTGCGTCTCCGACGCGACTCACGCTCAATAGATGAAATATTGCGCCTCGCTGAACAGCAACGTGGACTTGCCACGCGCTGCGATGGGCTGTATGTCTCGCTCAAAAGCCTGAAAGAGACGCTTAAAAATGCCCCTGTCGAACAACGCGCAACGCTTAGTCGTCAGGTAAAAGCATTGACGCAAGATGTTCGTTCGCTGGAACTACAGATAACAGAAAGCAGTAACCGTCTGCAACCATTGCTTTTAGGTCTGCCAAATATTCCACATGAGAGTACGCAAGAGGGCAACGATGAGAGCGATGATCGTGAACTACGGCATTGGGGTAGGCCGCCTGCGATACATTTTGAACCACAACCACATTGGGAGCTTGGTGAACGACTGGGTATTCTTGATAGTGAGAGCGGCGTCAAAGTTGCTGGCAGCCGCTTTGTTGCGTTGCGCGGAGCGGGGGCGCGACTCGAACGCGCCTTGATTGCCTTTATGCTCGATGTGCATACACGCGAGCATAGCTATACAGAGGTTATGCCGCCACACCTGGTTAAGCGTACCGTCATGCAAGCTGCGGGTCAACTGCCCAAGTTTGAAGACCAGGCATACTTCTGTGGGGAAGATGAGTTGTACCTCAATCCCACCGCAGAAGTACCTTTGCTGGGAATGCACAGTGACACGACTTTTCCAGAAGGCACGTTGCCTTTACGCGAAACGGCGTGGACAACTGCGTTTCGGCGCGAGGCAGGTTCAGCGTCACGCCAGACGCGTGGCCTGCTTCGTCTACACCAGTTTAATAAAGTTGAGCTTTTCCAGATTGTGCCACCTCAGCTTTCTTATGACACGCTTGAACAGATGACAACTCACGCGGAAACCATCCTGCAACAGCTTGATCTATCGTATCGCGTGGTCGCGCTCTGTACCGCGAATTTACCCTTCACCGCGACAAAAACGCTGGATATCGAGGTATGGATGCCAGGCATGGGTGAGTACGTAGAGGTATCCTCGGTGAGCAATTGTGAGACGTTCCAGGCAAGGCGAGCGAACATTAAATATAAAGTAGACAAAACGAAAACGGCATTTGTGCATACACTCAACGCCTCCGGCCTCGCAGTAGGATGCACAATGGCAGCACTGCTTGAAGTGCATCAGCAAGCCGACGGGTCGGTAGTCATTCCCAAAGTCCTACGTCCATATATGGGAATAGCTCAAATTTCATCGAATCAGTAGTAAAAGAACGTTTTATCTAGCCATTTTGTCGTATTTTTTGGTTCTTTTACCCTACCCCCTTCCAAAATGTGAAAGACTATGGTATAGTACCTGTGGAGAGATGGCAGAGTGGTCTATTGCGGCTGTCTTGAAAACAGCTGGGTTCATAGCCCCAGGGGTTCGAATCCCTTTCTCTCCGTAAGTGAAGAGGCAGCAGTGCCTCTTTTGCTTTTCGCGAACGCTTCCACAAAGCAATGGGGGAAGGAAGCATCGAGCAATGTGTTACCAGGACTTCAACCTGGGATCAGCAATAGAACGTTTATGACGGTGCATTCACTCTATTTTCACCATGTACCGTCACATACTTTTGGATGGATGGTGAAGCATTGTGCCACGTATAGGTTTTATAGAGAAGCTAAATATCGCAAGCGTCCTACAGCGTATAGAGGCGTTTAAGAAGACGGGCCTACTGGTCGTCAAGCAAGATGTTCAATGGGTTGAATTCTACTGTCGTGAAGGGCGTTTACTCTGTGTTGGCCCTATCCGTACTGATGCCACATTAGGCGAACGACTCCTACAAGATGGGGTTATCTCCGCGCGAGCATTACAAGAGACGATGCTTGATATTGGAAGCGCGGTTCCCAGCGAGACACGTATCGCATTGACGTTGATGGATTTGGGCTACGTGAAACGTGAAGAGTTACGCGCATGGGCGTTTGAGAAGAACGAAACGATACTGCGCCTTGTCTTGTCCTGGTCTACAGGTGAGATTTTTTTCGAGGAAGACTCTGCCCCACCGTCCGAACGCCTGCTTGTCTCATTATCAATCGCGACGCTATTGGCAGCCGCTACCACAACGCGCGTTGCACCACAACTCACTCAGGTTGCAGTTCCTCAAAGCACGATTCCAGCGCAAGCAGCGAATACGCACATACAGAGTTCTGGCCCGGCAATGCCACAGGCAACACCAATACAATTCAGCGCATCACAGCTTCTCTCTGAAACCACTCCCGCCCCCTTTGCGACTCCGCCAGTATCGCCATCTTCCTATATCTCAGTGAGCGCGTTACTTCCCTCATCCAACAACGCGGTGATAACCGGCCCTATTATGCCTCCTTCTCCACCGCGCACGCCACAGCCAATGCCCGATGTGCCAAAAACTACGCTTCCCTCTGCACCGATGAGACGAATTGACACCTCGTTTATGCGCCCTGATATGGTGCTGGTCGCGGGTGATCTCTCTTCGTCACCGGAACAGTATGTACAGATAACACCGGCACAGTGGCGTTTACTGACCCGTGTCGATGGACATACCTCGTTACACGATGCATGTACCGCGTTAAACATGAGTCCAGAGCAGGTACGCAGCATCGCAGGCGAACTTATCGCGGAGCGCATTGTACACGTTGTGCCACCGTTCACCAACGACACACAGGAGCTTTCACCTGCGTCGCGCGAAATCGAGCGGTCTGGCCTCGGTAATGGTCTGATTACCCCCGGCTATGCCGCGACCTCCCCTACTCTCTGGGGGAGCGTGCTACCAACGTCCGATCTCTCGCCGCAGTTCTCGCCTTCCCTTGAGACTCAATCACAATGGGGCAATGGTGGTAATGGCGCGAAGTTCATCCCTGGGCAAGGGTGGGTCGCGTCAATGCAACCACTCCAGCCCCTACAGTCCAATGGATTTAGTAGTAGCGGCATTTATGCTTCAATTGGTGATACGCGGTAACAGAGACAAGCTCTTTAACAAGAGATAGCAAGAAGAGGATACGGGTTGTTAGGAAGGGATGCGTGGAGCGATGCAGATGTCAGCAGAGGATGGCAAAAATATTGAGCAGGTTCTTATTGGCAAGAGTGCCGCAATACAGAATGTCCTCACGACTATAAGACAGGTTGCCTTGTACCCTGCAACAACGGTGCTGTTGCAGGGTGAAACTGGGACAGGCAAAGATGTTGTGGCCAGCGCGATTCACCGCCTGAGCCATCGACCCGCGTACACATTTGTACCAATCAACTGCACGGCTATTCCCGAAGCACTCATGGAAACAGAACTCTTTGGCGTGGAGGCCGGTGCGTATACCGATGCGAAAGTGGCACGCGAAGGATATTTTCTCCGCGCGAATGGCGGCACACTCTTTCTCGATGAAATAGGCTCTATGTCGCTTACGTCACAGGCGAAGCTGCTACGCTTCCTCGAAACAAAGTGTTTTCGCCGTGTCGGTGGCACAAAAGAATTACAGGTCAATCTGCGCGTTATTTCCGCAACAAATGTTGACCTCAAAACCGCCGTCTCACAGCGGAACTTCCGCGGTGATCTTTTCTACCGTTTACAGGTTCTTACAATCGCACTCCCCCCACTACGCGAGCGTCAGGAAGATATCGAGTTGCTCATCGCGCATTTTCTCAAACAACAAAACGCGGCACGCCCTGCTACCGAGAAATCACTGACCATTGACAAAAAAGCCCTGGACATCTTGTTACATTATGATTGGCCTGGAAATGTACGCGAACTGTTCAGCGTATTGCAGCATGGAAGTATTATGTGCGAGGAACACCAAATTTTACCCGCAAACCTTCCAGGATATGTACGCGCAGGCAGCGTAAGTGCGCGGCAACGCTTACATGAGTTACGCAAGCAGATGCATCTCCCGACAGATGGCATTGATGTACGTGCATTGCTTAATGGCATCGAACGTACCTTTATCTGTGAGGCTCTTGAGTATTGCAATGGCAATCAAGTGCGAGCCGCAGCATTGCTGGGAATGTCGCGTGACCAGCTTCGCTATCGCCTCGCACATCTCTGCTAGGAAGTTCTGGCTAGATTTCGGGCCAATCAAGCATCATCGCTTGCGCGGTCTCCCCTGGCTGAATAGTTACGCCGCCTTCCGGCACGACCAGAAACGCGTTTGCGTCCACTAGCGAGGTCAAGAGGTTTGAGCCTTGATTTCCCGTAGTATGCGCGACAAATTGTGTATCGCGCCACTCGACATGCGCCCGGACATAGTGGCGACGCATGGCCTTGTCCTTGACGCCATCCTCGACAACTACAGGAATATGTGGCTTGCGTAGACGCGTATGCCCTTGCATTTTCCGCAGCAAAGGGCGTCCAAACAACTCGAAGGTGACGGCACTCGAAACAGGATTACCAGGGAGTCCCAGTAGAGGCACACCACCAATATTCCCAAAGGCAACCGGCTTGCCAGGGCGCATGTTAATGCGCCAGAAGTTGATATTGCCCTGTTCCGTCAGAATATCCTTCACGAGGTCAAAATCGCCAACAGAGACACCACCAGAGGTAAAGATACAGTCATATGCAACTGCCTCGCGAAACTTTTCGCGGAGGCTCTCTTCCGTGTCTTGTGCGACACCGAGCCGATGTGCTTCCGCGCCCGCACGTCGTACCGCTGCCTCTAGCATGTAGCTGTTGCTATTGCGAATCTTGCCGGGGCGTAATGGTTGGTCGATATCGATAATTTCGTCACCCGTTCCCACAATCGCGACCCGTGGACGTGGGATGACCGCGACAGTGGCATACCCAAGCGTCGCCAGAATACCAATCTCCCACGGCCCAATCTCTGTTCCCTGCTTGAGCACAAGTTGGCCTGTGCGCATATCTTCCCCAGCAGGACGGATATTGTTGGCGGGCGCAACTACCTGCGGCACTTCCACCCATGTACTTTCAGGGCCATCATAGCGTGTTAGCTCAATCTGGATAACCGTATCCGCGCCAGGTGGAAGCGGCGCACCCGTCATAATACGCATTGCGGTTCCCTCAGTTACAGCGTGGTCAGCGATATAGCCCGCCGCGACACCACCAGTTACTTGCAGACGCGGTATCTGCCCGTTGACAGGGTAACTATCCTGGCTACGTAGCGCGAAGCCGTCCATCGCGGAGTTCGCGAACGGAGGAATATCGTCATGCGCGACGATATCCTCGGCTAGCACAAGGCCCTGCGATGACGCGAGCGCGACAGGTATGGGGGCCAATGGCGTAACGCCTGCAAGGATACGTTCAAGAGCCTCTTCAACACGGAGCATGGTTGTGCGCCTTTCTCACGATACATACAAAATAAGCCTGGCACTCCAAAGAGGAGTAATGCCAGACTTCTTCTGCTAAATAGTACCTCGTACGGGATTCGAACCCGTGGTCTCCGCCTTGAAAGGGCGGCGTCCAAGACCGCTAGACGAACGAGGCTTGTATGCGGCTTTTGTACCAGTGCCATGATTGTACTTCATCCGTCTAGCTTTGTCAAGCAAAATTTGCTATAGTTGTGCATGTAACCTCGAATGATACGTTTTGGGCGAAGAAGTATAGAGGGGAACACCCCGTAAACCTGAAAAAGTAAGAAAGTGTAGACGCTATGGCAAATACAAAAGAGCGTTCCGCGGCTCAGCGACGCGAACAGATACGGCAACAGCGCGTACAACAGGACGCGCAGATGACACAGAAACAACAGACGAAAACACGCAAGATGCGGCTCACTGCACGCAAGGGCATCAATCCTTGGTGGTATATTGGCAGTGTGCTCTTTGTCATTACGGGCGTGGTTGTGTTCTTTATTTATCTCGCGAATCAGCAGGCGAAAATCACCACAACGGCGACCACGGATACGTCCGTATTACAACAAGTCACGCACGTTAGCCCAACGCTTCTCTCGCAGGTCGGGACAGCAGATGTGAAAAATCCGTTTCAAGCAGTGCGGCAGAAGCAGCCACTTCTACTTGGCCCAACAGGGAAACCAGAGTTTCTCTACTATGGAGCTGAATTTTGCCCCTATTGCGCGGCCGAACGCTGGGGTGTTGTCGTTGCCCTCAGTCGCTTTGGCACGTTCTCAACGCTACCAGAGGTTGCGTCCGCCCCGAACGATAGCCCCCCCAGTATCGCGACATTCTCATTTCATAAGAGTAGCTACACAAGCAAATATGTCGATTTTGTTGCTTACGAAGCGCAAGACGTACAGGGTCGAGTGCTTCAAACGCCACCACCCGACCAGCAAAAAGTTATCGACAAATACGATGCGCCCCCTTATACAACACAATCCGGCTATCCCTTTATTGATGTTGGCAATCAATATGTGACCGTTGGGCCGACCTACCTGCCCGATGTGATCGCGGGTATGTCGCAGCAGAATATCGCGGCCCAGCTTTCCAGCGCGGATAGCGATGTTTCGCGAAATATTATGGCGACGGCAAACTACCTGACGGCCTCAATCTGTACCACCACAAACAACCAGCCCACGAGCGCATGCAGCGATGCCTCCATTCAAAAGATTGTTAGTACAATGCCTAAGACTCCCACCACAAGCAGCGGGAACTCGCACATAGCGCAAAACACAAGTGCACCCGATATGCTTGCGCCATCGCGACGCAAAGTGTAGAGATACAAGTAAGCGAGAGAACATGACAGGGGCGAGCCACTGTCACTACTATACAACGCGTTTCGCCACTTGCACCTCTCTTATATGTTTTGGCTTCACCACGCGGAATCGTGTATAGTGGTGGCGCGGCTGAATCACCCCATACTATCGAATAGCTTCAGAGTAAACGGGGAGACTCTTGCGGTCTCCCTGCGGACTTTACAATCATCCTCTCCCTACCTGCTCTTTTGTGATGCATGCCTATATATTGCATTGATATTTGCAAGGGGGTTTATACTGTA
>JBBQVS010000043.1:0-32329 GCA_038211295.1 Ktedonobacterales bacterium
GGCAGACGGGAACAGCTAAGGCTTGCACCTTAGAAAACGCTTCTGGACACATGGCCTCTCCTCCTGTCTCGAAAGAGACAACGGGCAAGTCGCGTGGCGGAAAGAAGAATTCCCCTGCTTTCTAAGCGGGGAAGTGTCAAAAGCAGTGGATTGACAGTATATCCCAGTGGTGGACAAGCTTATATCTGCCTTGCTCCTACCACACCCCTCACTGATATGTCCGCGACTGTCTCTGTACGGCAAACAACTGGCTCGCTGAGTCACGCTTTTGGCATTGCATTTCATCATGAAGCACCTAAAAACTACTACTTCTTTGGGATTGATGCTCATGGTCGTTTCACGTTTACCATCGTCGTCAACGATGTGAGCCATGTAGTTTTACCCTTTACACGTAGCACCATTATTCATACTGGAATGAATGTCACAAACCATCTTCAGGTTATCATGAAAGGGCAACACGCAACGCTACTGGTAAACGGGTCTCCGGTTGGGCAAGCAACCCTTTCCACCTTTGTGAACGGTACCATTGGGCTACGTGGGATCAATGATGGTGAGGTTCTCTTTCAACAGCTTTCGATCTCTCCGGTGTAAGAGCACCGGGATGTACCAATTTCGTTGAAGCCAAGGGCAAGGTGATGAGAAAGGTTGAGCCCTGCCCCACCTGACTCTCAACCGTAATTGTGCCTCCGTGCGCGCGAATGACCCATTCAACAATAGCGAGACCTAACCCACTACTATTCCCATCTGTTCGCACACGAGCTGGATCAACACGGTAAAAACGCTCAAAGAGATGAGGAATATGCTCAGGGGCGATGCCTATTCCCGTATCACGAATGGCAAGGTATGCAGTATTCTCCCTTTGCTCAACGCTGACTGTTATGTGTCCACCTGCATTCGTGTAGAGAATGGCGTTGTCTAGTAGATTGATGAGGGCTTGAATAAGGCGTGCTTCGTCACCGAGCACAATAACTGGCTTGGTGATTTGTACATCGAGCACAATGTGATGCTCCATTGCCAATATTTCAGCGTTGGCGACAACACCTTCAACAAAGTGATCGAGTCGTACTGGCTCAAGTTCAAGCAGTGTTTTCCCCTCGTCAGAGCGTGCCAGGGCCAAAAGTTCACTAATAAGATGACTTAATCGCTCGGCCTCACTATTGATATTCCCCAATATCTTCCTAAACTCTTGTGGTGTTAGCTCCTCCAATAACGCAAGGTCTGTCATACTCCGGATGACGGCGACAGGGGTACGTAGTTCATGAGAGGCATCGGCGACAAAGCGACGTTGTCGCCTGAATGCTTCATCCAGGCGGCTGATCATCTCATTAAGCGTCGTTGCGAGGCGATGAACTTCGTCGTGAGTATGTGGTACCGGCACGCGCTGGTGAAGGTCGCCTGCTTGAATCCGTTGTGTGGTACGAGTCAGGCGATCAATCGGCACAAAGGCACGTGAGGCTAACCAGTAACTCCCAAGCGCACCAAGCAGCAAGATACATGGCGCAATAAGAACTAATTCGAGAGCGACACTATGTAATGCTCCATTAAGTTGCACAGGCGATTCTCCAACTTGCACGATGGCAACGTGTGTACCATTTTCGGTCAAGACCATGCTATACAGTCGTACTTGCTGGCCAGCACTGGTCGTTACATTCCCTTGCCAGGGGGTTCCTTGAAGTGCTTGAGTAATGCTAATAGAAGGAATACGTAATGCGGTAGAAGCAGCAGTTTCGCGTAGAAGATGGCCTCTCGCATCGAGAATACGCACAAGCGAACCAAAATTGATATCCGCATGATTTCCTTGTTGATCCGTCGCATTCGTTCCCAGTTCTGGTAGGTCGCCTGTCACATTCTGAATAGTGATAGTACCGCCGTTCGTCGTGGTAATACCGTTGCTAATCTGTTCGGCTTGCTGCTGGAGTGAGGTGTCGAGGTTGCCGAGCAACGAGGTTTGAAGCTGCGTATAGAGAATCGTATCTGAAAAGAAGATGAGTACCGCAAAGACAGCCGTGTACCAAAACATGAGTTGTAGACGAACTCCAGGAGGCCATAGCCGAGAAAATAGTTTGTTCATTGATTCGGCTCCTTGAGTTGATATCCGGAGCCACGAATAGTGTGAATCACATCGGCTTCTCCTTTGGCACACAGTTTATTTCGCACATAGCGAATATAGACATCGATCACGTTTGAAAGATGTTCTGCATCAAAATCCCAGATATGTTCCGCAATCATCGTTCGACTCAAGACCTGTCGAGGATGATGCATCAAGAATTCTAAGAGTGCATATTCTTTACTGGAAAGAACAATGGTTCGTTCTCCTCGTGTCGCTTCATGAGTTGTTGTGTCAAGGGTGATATCGAGGAATGATAAAACCGAAGTCTTTGACGTACTTTCCCGCCTGAGCAATGCCCGTACTCGCGCTTCCAACTCACGAAACGCAAATGGCTTCACAAGATAGTCGTCTGCCCCAAGGTCAAGGCCCGTCACTCGTTGATCGAGTTCACCAAGAGCCGTGAGCATCAAAATAGGATACTTCCTTTTATGATCGCGCAACTGTCGACAGACCTCGAAGCCATTGAGACTAGGTAGGAGAATATCTAAGATGAGAAGGTCATACGGAACACTGAGACCCAGCGAGACCGCATCTTCACCATCAGTCGCCAGATCAACCGCATAATGATACTTTTCAAGACTTTTCTTCAGACTCAGTCCCAGGGACGGATTATCTTCCACCACTAAAATCCTCATAGAGCACTCCACTTCTTAGAATTAATAAGACCTGCGGCTTTCCTTCTGATCTTCATTGTAAATGAGAAAAATGAGTCAGAGATGAGGAAATTTCCTTCTCATTCCCATCTCATCTTGTAAAGATACAGTGGCAAGGAGGGAGATTGACAAAGGGCCTGCATTCCCCAGTGCCTAAAAAGGTGTTCTCTGTCTCCCACTGTTTGAAGAATGCTGAACCTAAAGAGATAGAATTGAAAGAGAGTTATCTGTGTTTCTTCCTATACACCGTCGAGATACACGAGCACTAACATCAGTTGGTCGAATGCTTCTAACTGTGCTCCTCATCGTTGTTGCACTCTCGAATGTCATTCTACCATTAATAGAGCAGAGATGGCGGCAACTGTCGATAGATGAGCCTCCTGTTTGATTTTAATGTGCTAGCTTGGGGGCAAGACGGATTGATTGTAGCAGGTCTCTTGTTCCTTCTTCTTGGACGCGCACTACTACGCGGCAAGCGGCAGGCATGGTTGCTTTCTGTCGCTCTTTTCACCTATTCCTTCCTTGATACGTGTCTCGAAAAATCGTACTGGCTCTCTCTCGTTTTAACTGGGTGCATGCTCCTCCTCTTCCTTCTTCTTGCCCCTCTCTTCTCTGTTCGTAGCAATACCGCATCATTTCTTCGGGGGTATAGTGTTCTGGCTCTTGTGGGGGTATGCATCTTTGGGTATGGAACCGCTCTACACGTTCTCCAACATGGAAAAATTGTCCCCTTCTTGTTTACGCGAGCAGATGTCCTTCTCACACTACGTATTCTTTGTGTAAATTTTGGAATTGTATGGCTCTGGCACAACTTTGGTGAAAGCTCTTCTGTTATGTGAACTCAGTCACAAGATGTGTGCTCAAGTAAAAATGGTTTCCACCTCGATAAACTCATCATTCACCAAAGTTGTGCCAGAGCCATTGTATAAGCAGAATTTTTGACAATTACGTGGGCGGCAAAACGAGGAAATAGATCAATAGACCAAAAATAGCGAGAAGCTCCAACTATTTTGTCTGCTCTTGCTCGTTTTGCCGCTCATTTAAGTATCAAGATTTTTAACAATCCGCCCACTTAATTATCAAATTTACAGGGGAGTGTAGCAAGTTCTCCGTATTTTACCAGCATTTCACCACAAAGGTTCATAAGTCAAATGGCTGTTAGCGTTGACAATTGGCGGTGGTGGTCGGAAACGCAAGGCACAAAGCACTAATTGGAGGTCAAGATAGCTGTCGTTTGAATCAATTCGGTTCGTTTTTCTGAACCATATCCTTTTCACGGAATTGCTCTGCATCGGCTTGTAGAGACAGTTTATCAGGTACCGTTCTTAAGAAATAAATAATTGCTCTATCCAAAAATAAAGATTCTCCAGCTTGGGATGTTGAGACTGAACCTTCATAGGCTAGTCTCAACATTTACAAACGTTCCGTTCTCAAAGTTTGTGGAACGTAGTCTCAAGATTTATGGTTACAGTCTCAACATTCACGAAATCCTACAAATTTACACAAAAGATGTTATATATCCAGGTTCGCATTCTTCGCGTGGCTCTCGATGAAGCGTTTGCGGGGGCCAACCTCGGCACCCATGAGCATATCGAAGACTTTGTCTGCTTCGATGGCCTCTTCGATGCCAACCTGTAGAATGGTACGCTTGGCAGGGTCCATGGTGGTGTCCCACAGTGTCGAGGGGTTCATCTCGCCCAGACCTTTGTAGCGTCCCACCTCTGGCTCTTTGCCATTATGCGATGCCCTGTACTCCTCAACGATGGCGTTGCGCTCCTCTTCCGTGTAAACATAGTGTACCTGCTTACCCACTTTAACATGGAAAAGCGGCGGTTGCGCGATGAAGAGATGCCCACCCGTGATGATCGCAGACATGTGGCGGTAGAAGAAGGTCAAGAGCAATGTGCGAATGTGTGCGCCATCAACATCGGCGTCGCACATGATAACGATGCGCCCATAGCGCAGTTTTGCCATGTTGAAGTGTTCTTCGATGCCCACGCCAATCGCAGTGATGATATTCTTGACCTCTTCGCTATGCAGGACGCGATCAAGCCCCACACGTTCAACATTCAAAATCTTGCCGCGCAATGGGAGAATTGCCTGAAAGTGACGGTCTCGCCCCTGTTTTGCGCTCCCGCCTGCACTGTCCCCCTCTACGAGGTACAACTCGCAACGATCAGGGTTGCGCTCGGAGCAGTCGGCGAGTTTGCCAGGAAGTGTGGTGTCAAGCACGTTTTTGCGCTGCACCAGGTCACGGGCGGCACGCGCGGCCTCTCGTGCTTTGGCGGAGAGTAAACACTTTTCTATGATGGCTCTGGCCTCGTTCGGCGTCTCCTCCAGGTAGCGGGTGAGCATCTCTGCGGTGATTGTCTCGACAATCGGGCGCACCTCGGCGTTATTGAGCTTGCTCTTGGTCTGTGCCTCGAATTGCGGATTTGGTATCTTGACACTGACAACGGCGGTCAAGCCTTGCCGTACATCGTCGCCTGTCAGGTTGCCATCCTTCTCCTTGAGAATATTGGCCTTGCGTGCGTAGTCGTTGAGCGTGCGAGTGAGCGCACTGCGGAAACCCGTGATGTGCATTCCACCATCGATTGTGTTGATACCGTTAGCAAACGAGAACTCGGTACAGTTCCAACTATCATTGTATTGTACCGCCAACTCGACCTTCATACCATCGATTTCGCGGCTCGTGCTGACGGGACGCGCCTGTAACTTGACACGGTTCTTATTGAGGTAACGCACAAACGAGACAAGTCCGCCCTCAAAGTAAAAGGTGGCTTCGCGATCCGTTCGCTCATCAACGAGAATAATGGTTAAACCACGGTTGAGATAGGCCATCTCACGGAACCGTTGCTCAAGCGTGTCGAAGCTGAAGTCGCGCGTCTCCATCACGCTCAGGTCGGGCAAGAAGGAGGTTTCCGTTCCCGTACCCTCTGCTGGCCCAGCATCAATCAGGGCGGTCACGGGAATGCCCTGCTCATAGCGTTGCCGCCAGACACGACCATTGCGCTTGACATCGACCTGACACCACTCGGAGAGCGCGTTGACAACCGAGACGCCTACGCCGTGCAGTCCACTACTGATCTGATAACCGCCACCACCGAATTTACCACCTGCATGGAGCACTGTCATAACGACTTCCAACGTTGACATGCCGGGACGCTGATGATGCTCTTCGACGGGAATACCGCGTCCGTTGTCGCTGATCGTTACCGAGCTATCGTCGTGAATCACGATATTGACGGTATCAGCCTCACCAGCCATCACCTCGTCGATACTGTTGTCCACAACCTCATAGATAAGATGGTGCAGGCCACGCTGATCCGTCGAACCGATATACATACCAGGGCGAACACGGACAGCCTCTAAGCCTTCGAGAATCTGAATATTCTGACCACCATAGCCGTTATCACTGCTACCGTTTATCTTCTTTTTATTATTGTTCGCGTTGTTACTATCACCACCCACTTGCGTTGTCAGGGGAGCATCTGTACTGGGGTCTTCGTTGGGGGATTGTTGCTCTGCAATCATTGATTCTCTTGCTTTCGCCATAGCACCAATATTCCTTTTATTCAATAACCATAGTATTTCCGTTTCAGTCAGATGGGATATGCGCTCCGCCACCGGGGTAGCACGGCGCGTCTGACTGTGTTTCGATAATGTAATGGAAGATACGATACAGGGATCATGCCCTACAAGTGTATGTGCTTGCTGTTGGAGCGCATAGCAACAACGCACCGTACCGATTTCTCTTACTCGCCACATTCCTCCATATATACGACACTCGCGCTACAGATGGAGAAGGGAAAAAGGTAGATGTGTGCGGAGGGCTAGACCGCACCTGTGATATATTCTTATTCTGATACAGCCAGGAAAATTCGGTAATGATACCGCGTTTTCGTCATGTAATTATACCACATTTTGAGCGAAAAACCAAATAGGTCGAGCTAACGAAAGGTGTGTTAAACATTGTGATTGACAATGTTTAACACACCTTTCGTTAAGAGAATTTGCTATTGATAGCGGCTCCCGCCAAGCTGCGCTGAAGGCATTGGCATTCCGTTAGCATTCTGCATAGGAGACATCCCTGGCATACCCTGCATGGGTGCGCCCCCAACATTGGTTGCGCAGTAGGGGCAGAAGGTCCAACGGAGTTCAAGCAAACGCTCGCACTTTGGGCAAGGGCGTTTCAGCTTCTGGCTACAAGAGGGGCAGACCTGAAAGTCCGACTCGACGCGGGCGTGGCAATTGGCGCACGTCTGCCGCTCGGTCATCTCTGCCAACAACGACTCTTCCTCCAGCTGCCGCTCGTAGATTTCTGCTAAGGTCTGGCGCGGACGGAGAATCATATAGATGAACAGGCCACCAACAAAGAAGAACCCGACCAGAGCGGGCGCAAGGATGCGCGATATCGAGTCCTGTGTGCGTGCGCTAATGTCCTTGAACGTCCAGATTAACAGACTCACCCAGAAAATGACAACAAATGCCACAGTACACCCAATAAGTGGCCCCACAAACCCCTGTAGCGTGGTCAAGATGTTTCCACTCCCACCGGCGGGAGTTGCGGCAATAGTAAGCAATGTATAGTTATTCACAGGACAGAAGCCCCCTTCACAGGATAGAGAATATTACGTATAAGGATACAGATGCAAAACAGACGCGATGTATCGCGTTCAAAAGCTATTTTCTTATCTACATGTACAGTACAACGTATCGCAGTAAAAGAAGACGACAGCATAGGACTATAGGCACATCTACACAAAGACTATGGTAGCTATCTCACCACTATGTAAAGCAACCTCAATGGTTCGGGCATCGTCGGCGGCACGTTGCGCGTTGCCTTGACGCTCCTCCAGTAAGTTTGTCATATATGCCTCTGTAAAGGCAATCTCTGACCGGACGCGGGCCTTGATCGCGGTTCCCAACGGGTTATAGACCCGCACGACCAACCCCTGACCGTCAATGCTACGCTTAATCGCGCTCACCACCAACGCGCCTGGCTCAACCGCGATGAGCGTGTCCTCCGCCGCGAACTGCCCCGTGTGTTGTTCAGTTACAAGAGCGCGAGTGTAGAGCGGCGTGTTAAATGCCTGGGCCTCCCGTAACACGAGCGCGGCGTCGGTCTCCCACGAGCCGACGTGTGGCAGCAGGGCGTACTCGAACTCGTGTCGTCCCAGACACTGCGCTTCCGGCGTCTGCTCCATCGGGCCAGCGTAACCGCGTCGCGTCGCGAGGTCGCCACGTGAAAGCCACTCCACACAGCGCAATAGCGTGATTGCCACCGCCATCACGTTTTCGCCAGCGACGCCGACACCACTCCGCACAATCTCGTATTCTGGAAGTCCGCGATTGAGTACCGCCAACCCGAACGTGCCATTACTCACATCGACAAAGCGTTTTTGCGGATAAACGTTCGTTGGTTGCTCAACCCATTCCGCGCTATCGACAGGCTGTGTATATGCCACTGGACGCGTTCGTACCTCAAATGTTCCCTCTGCTGCCGCTTCCTGCGCTATAAATGGAATGGGAAAGAGAACGCGCAAACGATGGTCTTTGACCGTGTTCTCAACACTGGTATGAATAGAAACACGACGTACATCGGGAAATAATGTGATTGTACTGACAACCACGCATGACGTTGTGTACGACTCGCGCTCGGTGCGGTTCACGGCACACATAGCAGGTAGGGCAAGTTTCTGCACAACACGCAAACTTACGCTTATGGGTTCAGCATTAATACACTCAATCGTCGGTGGTTCGCACGGCTCACTTACAAACGTGTCATGTTCAGGTGGACTATAGTTATATAAATCGCCAACATCCCCACTATCTACAAAACGATTTAGTCCTGAAAAAGTGACACCTGTAGTCTTATCTTCAAGAGTAAGCGTACCATCCTGCGCGTTCGCCTCTACTCTATAGAACTCGTTTTCGATGCTTCTTTGCTGGACCTGTAGAACAGGGTGAGTATCTGTTTGTACCGTGTCGCGCGCGAGACCATTGGGGTAAAACCAGAACGTTTTATAGCCATAGGAGGGCAGGTTTGTGGCGAGAATGTCGATTGTCGCCCGTGCCTCATCGACCAGTGAAACTTCCAACGTGTGAATACTCTCGTCGGCGAGGATGCCAAGCATCTGCCGCCCAGCGTGTGCGATCTCTTGCTCATTTACAATAACGCGACCTGTGGGGGCAATCGTGATTTCAATATACATCACTCCCTCCTGCGTGATAAGTGGTGTGTGTAGCCCATCGCTTTTAGGGTCTGGTTTCTCGCGTCCAATCTCAACATGTGAAATGATGTGCGATTGATAGACGGCGTCCAGCGCGGAAATAATCGTGCTATGTGCCATCTGTACCAGTTGCATCGGGTCGGTAATACCCGCGAGTCCAACGGCTGCCGCGAGCATCTCGCGTGCGAACGGCGTTGAGCCGAGTTCCTGTCGCCAACGTCGTACCACGCGATACGGATGGTGCTCCCCATGGTGATCGACGAGCACCGCGCTTTGTAATGTGCCAGAAAGCTGTACCTCCACTTGTACCTCTTCTGTGCGCGGCCCAGGCGCGGGGTTGAAAACAACAATCGGCACGGGCGCGTAGCTGGCATGTGACGTGGCAAAAGGTGCGCGTGTATCAATCGTGCGTACAAGTTGCTGCATCGCCTGTTGCACCAGCGTCTCCGCGACCTGCTGACTTTGCGCGAACCGCACCGCGTTTTCACGATGCACCTGATCGATGCTGCACCCACAGATGCTGTCATGTGGGTGGTTTTGCAGCAGATACCGCCAGGCAGCGCGAACCAGACCCTGTGGATATGTCGCGCCCGTCTTCCACGCCCACGCTGTAAGCGGCTCTACCCAGCGTTCCAGCAGATGCTCGATTGCGGTATTCTGCTGCTTAATCCACATACGGCTGGAAAGCACCGAGACTAGCAGGGGCGCGTACTGCCCACTTCGCATCTCGCCCGTCAATATTTGAAGTTCGTCCGTCTGAAGTGCCTGTCGTAACATCGCGAGATAGCATGGGAGCGTACTGATCTGTATAGTGATGGAGTCGTAAGCGTTCGCTGAGTCTGACTGCTGATTGAGTGCGCGAAGGTGCGCGAGCATGTTTTGTTGGGTCGGGTCTATCGTTCTCATTAGCTCGTTCGCCGCTTGAATAGTCGCGGGCAAGCCCTCCTGTATCTCCAGATGATCGGAGCCATTCATAAAGAGTAGCGTATTGGTGCTGGCTCTGGGAAGCAGGTTGGCAGTAAGGAGTTCGACGCGGGTCACAAATTCTTCTGGTACAAGTGGCATTTGTCGCGCATTGGAGTAGCCAATCGGGTCTGCAAGATGTGCCACAAAGACCGTGCTACCATCGGGTGCCTGCCACAAAAACTCGCTCTTTTTCGCCTCGGAACCAACTCCGCGCCAAAAGACCGCGTTATCTATGCCCACGCCTTGCAGAAGTTGTGGAAGTTGCGCGATATGTCCAAAGCTGTCAGGTACATAGCCAACATACATAGGATTCCCGAAATCACGGGCCTGTTGCAAACCAATTTGTAAGTTGCGAATGAGCGACTCGCCACTTACCAGAAACTCGTCCGGTTGCACGTACCACGGACCAACAAGCACACGCCCAGAGCGGATATGCTCCCGTAAACGTGCCTCTTGCTGCGGTTGAATCTCCAAATAATCGTCGAGCACAATTGTTTGTCCATCCAGCATAAAGTGGCTAAAGGCGGCATCATGATCGAGAATATCGAGCAACAAATCAACTGCTTGTACAAGACGAATACGAAACTGCTGGAAGGTCTGATACCACTCGCGGTCCCAATGAGTATGAGGTACAAGCATAATGGTAAGTTGCTGTGTCATGATGCTCCTTTTGTAGAGGTCTGATTACCGTGCAGGCATCGCACGTTGTTGGCAATGTGCCGAGAAATTTGGTGTTGAGGTACAGTATACAATGCTACACAGGAACATATCAACGTGCTTTCAGGAACAACTAGGAGGGCATGATAGAATATGCTTAAACGTACACACACGAAGAAACACATGTTGAGAAGGAACAAGTTTTTATGGCCCTTACTATAGGTATTATTGGTCTGCCCCAGAGTGGGAAGACGACACTGTTCAACGCGCTCACAAAGGCCGGTGCGCCGGTGAGTGGCTACGCGAGTAGCACCGTGCAGGCAAACCTCGCGATGGTGCAGGTGCCAGATGCCCGTCTGCAACCGCTTGCCGAAATATTCAGTCCCAAAAAAACCACGTACACAACAGTAGAATTTGTGGATGTTGCGGGTATGGGACAGACTGCTAAAGAGAAGCAAGAGGAGCGCAAAGGACTTAGCCCCGAATTTTTGGGGCATATCCGCAACGCTGATGCGCTGGCAATCGTGTTACGCACGTTTAGCAATAGCAACGTGCCGCACGTCTACGACGAGATTGACCCCAACCGCGACCTCGATAGCCTCAACGCAGAACTAGTTGTAACAGACCTCGCGTCAGTCGAGAAGCGCATTGATCGCACTACAAAGGCCGCAAAATCAGGCGATAAGAAGCTTCTGCAAGAACTCGAAGTTTTACGCAAGCTACAGACTACCTTGAACGAACTCAAGCTCGCGAGCGATGTTGAATTGACGCAACAGGAGCGCGGCTTTATCAGTGAGCTTTTCTTGATAACTATGAAGCCCCGTATGTATGTCCTGAATGTAAGCGAGGACGTGCTGGGCGAGGCGCAGAATATTCTGGCACAGATCGCGAGCGGCGCGACACCCGCCAACCTGACAGGCGAACTCAAGGGTATTGCCACCGTCGCGCAACGAGCGAAGGACGAGGGAGCCGAGGTCGCGGCAGTCTCCGCGCGTCTTGAAGCGGAACTCGCGGAACTGCCAGCAGAGGATGCACGCGAGTATCTGGAGTCGCTGGGACTACCAAAGCTGGGTGCTGATCGCGTAATTCAGGTCGGCTATCGTCTATTGAACCTCATTACGTTCCTGACCGCAGGCGAGGACGAGGTACGCGCCTGGACAGTGACGAGCGGCGCGAAGGCACCAGAAGCGGCGGGCAAAATTCATTCCGACATTGAGCGCGGTTTCATTCGTGCAGAGGTGACACACTACGAGGACTTTATAGCCTGCGGCTCGTTTGCTGCCGCCACCAAGAAAGGGCTGCAACGGCTGGAAGGCAAAGAGTATATTGTGAAGGATGGAGACATCGTGCATTTCCGCTTCAACGTGGGGAAATAGCAAGAACAGGATGGTGCCTGGCGATTGAACTGTACTGTTTCAATCGCCAGGCATCATCCTGTCTTTCTCGCAGAGAATTTGTCTCATTTTCACGGTGCCATTCGTGTAAGCTGTAGCACAAACAACTACTGTGTGCTACTATATTGTGAGCGCAGAAATTCCGATGTTGCCAGCATCGTGAGAAAGTGTATCGCATGAGCCACGAGCTGCTATCATCAGCGCGACAAACCTATATTCCCGCCGTTGCCACAACCAGCGCGACGTTCAAACACTCATTGGGAAAACTCCCTATCGCGACAACCACAGCACCGGAACATATCTGTGGCGAGGCGAGGCGCGTTGGCTATACCGGAAAAAGCTCGACAGACCTCGCGCTATATCGCCTCAAAATCAAGTCCTGCAACGGCTCTCCGACCATAACCCTGCCTAACTTCTATGTGATTAAAGACGGTCTTTTTTCGGAATACTAGAGTATGTTGCTTTTGCGGGATGTATGGTAAACTAGAGATATCACAGGGAAGAGGACACAGGCAATCAATGACAGAAAATATAGAGATCGTGGGACAGCAAGCTATCGCACATCTTGGCTTAAAACACGCAGCACGCGAGCGGGCATTGCCTAAGTCGCGTGCTGCAATTCGTTTTTGCGCGAATAGCATTCGTGCCACGCATCGTCAAGAAAGAGAAACAGCACAAGAATTGTTGCAGCAGGCCGCCACTCTTCTACAGGAGATGGCGATTGATTTGCACGATCATCAAGATATTTTTTTCGCTGGTTTTGTGCAGGACGCGCAAAAAGAATACGCTGAAGCCGCGACCTTTGCCGCCATGACTCAATTTCATTCTCTACCAATGGCGCAAGAACTCGCGGTTGGCTGGGCCGCCTATCTCAATGGGCTGGCGGAAGCGGTGGGTGAGCTGCGCCGTTATGTGCTCGATCAGTTACGACGGAGCAATTTTGAAGTGTGTGAAGTGTATTTAGGCTATATGGATGATGTGTACGCGCTACTGGTCTCCGTCGATCTACCCGACGCCATTACAGCAGGGCTGCGACGTACTACCGATGTGACACGCGGCATTTTAGAGAAGACACGCGGCGATCTCACAACCGCCGTCACACAAACCCAGTTGCGCCAGGCGATGCTTTCACTGCAACAAGAGCTACAACTGCACACGGCTTTTCGCGCTCAAACGTCCGCAGATGAAAACATTAGCTGACAAAAAGCTTGTTAAGAGACTTCTTTCCGCTTTGTAACGTTGTAAGAAGTAATATCTATACACAATCATGTATTCTCACAAGTGTATTTCTATAAGTATTTCTCTCTATCAGCAATTTTAACGCCGCGAGGGGGGCGTATGCAGAGTAAAAATAGTAAAAATACGGACGCTAAAAATAAAATGAACAAAGCAAAAGAGCCAGCAGAAGCAACCGTGAACATGGCGAACGCAACGCCTATTAAAGCTGTTACCTCGTCACATATAGTAACTGCCGACTCGGTGCTGGCAGAGGAAGTCCCAACCATTCCGTTAGGCTCGTTAGAGACCGTGAGCACACTGCAACCAGAGGTCTCTGTACGCTCCGTTGCCTCCACACGATCCGTCAACATGCCTACACCACTTGTCGCGCAACCATCAGAGTACCGCAGAAGCATCAACGAATGGCTTCAAGTGGGCTGGGGCGGTATTCGTCCTGCTTATTCGCTGCTGTCACTTATTCCTGTGTGTGTCGGCAGTGTGCTTGCATGGGTGCCGACACTTTCCGCGAAAAAGCCACTTGGCCTTTTCCACACCACACACTTCTTTGGTATTGTGCTTGCGGTCATCTTGATTCAAGTTGGGGCCAATCTGGTCAATGACTATTACGATTATTTACGTGGCATTGATACCAGTAACGCGCTTGGCCCCGGCGGACTCATTCAGCAAGGTCTGGTCGAACCCGCACGCGTTCTCATGTCGGGCTTGGTCGTGCTTGGACTGGGTGCCGTGATTGGGCTTTTTGTTGCCGCGGCAGGCGGGCCATTCGTCTATCTCTTGGGTGCCATCGGGTTGCTCTGCGCGTATTTTTACAGCGCAACTGCTCACTCTCTCGCAGCACTCACGCTTGGCGAACTCGCGGGCTTTTTTCTCTTCGGGCCATTTATCACGCTTGGCACGTACATGGTCATGGCGCAAACAGGCTCATTTGACCGTACCGTGCTTGTGTATAGCCTTCCGTTTGGACTCCTTGCCGCCGCCGCGATTCATGCGAACAACATGCGCGATCTCGAAGGGGATATTCACGCGAAACGCCGTACTCTCGCCTCGCTACTAGGATTACGCTGGAGTCGCTGGCTCTATATGACGCTTATCTTTGTTGCTTACATCGTCATTGTTGCGCTCGCAATTCCGCGTGGTGCACCGCATCTCATCTTGCTTACCCTCTGGACGCTCCCAATACTCGTTGTTGCCGTGACGGGCGTGGTACGATCAAACACACCATCTGGTCTACACCTCATCATGCATCAGACATTCAAGCTCGAAACCTATTTCGCGCTCTTTCTGATTATCGCATTGCTGATTACCGCGTTCGCGCCGATTATTCCGAATCTACCCGCGCACCTTATTCCATAAAAATTATGTCTGGGCGTGATACATCAGGCCATAAGGTTGAAAGCATCCCGCCAATTCGGGCCATTTACAAGCATGATACACTGTGTTACACTTTCCCTAAGATTTCGCGCGTGGCTTGTACGCGCGTGAAAGCTTCCACACAGCGAATTTTTACGGTCTTGAGAATCCGCATTCTATTTAAGTATAGATGTTTACATGGAGGTACGCTATGGCTGGCTGGGAAGAAGAACTGGCTTTGCTGCTGCGTGAGTTGGGAGTCGCACAAGAGGAACCCGACACGCATTCCCAACGGACAGGTAAGCACTCACAGAAGTCTACAAAAAGGCCACTTCCCCCGATGTCGAGCGATACTAGAAAGCACGGGAAGCAAGGCGATATTAAGCGGCATGAGCAGTTCGCTGATGCGCTCTTCTGGGGCGCGGGCAACACACTTGGGGATGATGGTAGTGCGGACAGTGAGAATGACCCCTGGATGAACGATTTAAGCCTGATGCGGCGCGAGGTTGACTCGATTGTACGCCAGATCGTACGTCTCATGCAACGTGGCGCGATGGAGCCATCCCTTAAAGAGGATGTTATGGTTGTACTTCGCGCACTGCGTCGCCGCTCAATGGTTACACAACAGGCGGCGATAACAGATGAAGCCTATCTGGAGTCCGCTTCGGCCCTGCTACACTTCTGCCGACTTGTTCTACAATTGAGTGAATGTACTACTGACGATATATAATATTTCAACAAAAAGACGTAGTGTCTTCGCGAAATTTCGTGAGAAACACTACGCCTTTTTGCCAAAACACTTCTTTTTTCTTGACACTTCATTGCATAACCTGTCATACTAGGTGCGGGCTAAAAAATACATTTGCTTCTACCGCACATCATTTATAACATTATGTTTTGAAGGGAAAATTTTATGAACTCTGACAATAAAAAAGTTCTTACGGAGGCGAGTCGTTGGATTCGCGTTGGCTTTCTCACCATCTCTGTACTTGGCCCAGCAGTCAACGCACTCTCATCGCGAATGCGCGAGCGTGCGGCAGTATTGCGCGAAGAGGCCACGAAACGCGGCAACGTAGCCTATTCCCAATCACAGGCGCGTCTCGCCACAACTGGCACCGCCCTCACGAATACACTGGATGATCTCAAAGAACACCCATATAGCAAAGAATTGCTCAAACGCGGAAGTGACCTCGCGGAACGCGGTAGCAAAGTCTCGCAGGTTGTTGTCGAGCGTAGTAATGATGCCTTCCAAGAGTTGACGGAGCGCAGCGAAAAAGCCTCTCATGAGCTGGCAAGACGCAGCGAACAGGTCTCGAAAGAGATTACAAAGCGCGGAAAAAAGGTCTCGAAAGAAGTTACAAAACGCAGTCAGAAGGCAAGCAGAGAACTACTCAAGCGTAGTCAGCAGGCACAGCGCGAACTGGCAAAGCGTACCGAGCAGTTGACACACCAGGACAAGCAGCAGACAAGCCCAATGTTGGCACTTGTTGGCTTGAGCATGGGGCTGACCGCCGCAGGAGTCGCGGCGTACCTTCTCGTCAGAAAACGACTCGAAGCATTAAATCAGGAAGAACAGCACCTGCACATCGCGCAAAATGGTCATCTCAATGGAACTGCGAAAAATACAGCAAGCCACGACACTTCTACCATCAATCAGACGGCTATGAACAGCAGCAAGTCCATTGAGACGCCCGAAGCGACTGCGGCAACGTTAATCGTCGCCGAACCCATTACCGAACCTGCTTCTGAGGCTCTGTTTGCTGACGCAGAATTAGAGGACGACGAACCAGCGACAGAGAAGATGCCCGCCGTCTCTCTTCATGGTATTGTTAAGATACCAACTCACGAAGTAACCACGCCCGCCCTCGATGTGCGGGACGAAGCGGAAGCGCGTCAGACTTCCATTACGGACGCAACGTTTCTCGGTGTTGTCGGAACGAAACATTATTACCCTGTAGAGACACCATTACATAATCTGCATTCAACCGCAGACGCGGTACTGGATGTAATCTACTTTGCAACAGAAGAAGAGGCGCAGGCACAGGGATATACGCCAGCAGAGTAGGCCCTATTGTAAAGCTTCCTGTGAGGTAGGGATGACATTACTACCTCACAAGAAGTTACGGCTTTCGGGTATAGCCTTCATTTACGATGCCACGTTCTACAAGATAGCGCAAAAACTCCAGGCGTTGCTGCGGTGTCGGCGTAGCAGGGATGAGCGGGATTTGCGCGGCCGCATCGCCTTCACGCGGCACTTTTTTCCTTTCCTCCACTATAGAAGAAGTGCTGCTCTCGTTGGCCTCTTCTCCAAATACTTTCATAGATGAGAAAGAGCGTTCTTCGGATACAGGCCGAATGCTTTCGGATGATGTATTTGCCTCTAGTGGCTCGACAGCGACAGAGGTGGTGCCGAGCTGTGTATCTGGCTGTGCATATGTTCCATCGACTGCGGTGAAAAACAGAGCGTCCTGTGTGGTACTCTTGTTAAGAGTGCTGGCAGTATGAGCGTAGTCGGTCTCGGAAGAGTGTTTCCAGGGCCACCACGAGAAAAGGTTTTGCAACCAACGTTTGATCCCTTGCGTGATCATGTTGTCTTTTGCCCTCATTGTTATAAGGATGATCGTCATGGTCATCCGTCAAGCACGCGCTACTATTTGCGACGTAGAAACGGTTACAGTACAAACATTGAAGGAAACATAGAAATATAGTAGCATAAGAAGCGGAACTCGTCAAACATTCTCTTGCAAATTTGCGCTCTCCATGCAATAATCAGCAGACGAAGAAATAGTATTTCGCACACGCACTTTGTCGGGACACGAGGCCCAATTCTGTACTGTTTGGTCAGACGATAGTGCCAGGCTTTATAATAGAGGAATAAAATTACATACCGTATTGGTTGAGAAAATTATGGAAGAAAAAGATAATAACCAGGAACCGGAACCAGAGAAGCAAATAGACGAAGCGGTAGTTCAACCCGACGACACTCAACAGGACACGCCCGCCGCGCCCGTTGATACGGTGCATATTTCGGAAACTTCTAGCATTCCTGAGTCCCCCAAGGCTTCTGATACTCCTGAAGCTCCTGCTGTCCCAGAGTCCCCTGAAGCTTCTGACGAAGAAATTCTAGCAGAGTTTGGAGGGAGCGACTTTGCTGAAGGGGGTGTGGATGATCTCAGTGACATGGGCAATATCAGCGATCTGCACGACGATGAAGGGCCAAAACGCCGCCACCGTTTCAGCTTTGAGGGGCCAGGGTTTATGGAGCAAGAGTTGCGTCGCCGTCGTCACGACGATGACGAAAGCTTGAACATTCCTGATATCTTGCCCATTCTGCCACTTAAAGATGTCGTTGTCTACCCGTTCGCGGTACAACCACTTGGTGTCGGACAAGATCGTTCCATCCGTCTCATTGATGATGTGATGCGCGGCAACCGACTTGTTGTGCTTGTAGCACAGAAATCGACGGACCTGGATCAAGCGGGGCCAGATGATGTATTCAAAATCGGCACCGTCTCGCGTATCGGGCGTATCTTCCGTATGCCTGATGGCACTATTCAGATCGCGGTACAGGGACTTGAGCGCGTTGATATCGGCGAATTCACGCAGGAAAAGCCATATTTGATGGCGCACGTCAAGTCAAAACCCGACATACAGGAGACTGACAACGAGACCGAGGCCATCAAGCGCAACGTTATCAACTACTTCCAGCGTCTCGTCTCGCTTGTACAGAATGTGCCGGAGGGCGTGGCGGCGGCAACGTTGAACCTCGAAGAGGCGCGGCAAGTCGTGTATGTTATCGCGACCTTTGTACAGATGGATTTGGAGCTGCGCCAGAAGTTGCTCGAACTCGACTCTGTACGCGAGAAGATGCAGCAGTTAAGCACCTTTCTCACGCACGAGCTAGAAATTCTCGAATTGGGCAAGAAGATACAAACAAGTGCTCAAGAAGAGATGGGTAAGATGCAGCGCGAATACCTTTTACGCGAGCAGCTTAAAGCTATTCAGCGTGAACTAGGCGAAGAGAGCGAAGAGCAAGCCACCGTCAACGAGCTGCGCGACAAAATCGATGAGGCGAAAATGCCCGAAGAGGCATTGAAAGAAGCCAATCGCGAGCTGTCACGTCTAGAAAAGTTGCCAACGGTCTCGCCTGAATATAGCATCATTCGCACCTATCTGGAGCTACTTGTTAGCCTGCCCTGGAACAAGTCTACAGGTGAGCAGATTGACGTACCACACGCACGCCAGATTCTCGATCAGGATCATTACGGTCTGGAAAAAATTAAAGACCGTATCCTGGAATATCTCGCGGTACGCCGCCTGAAAGAGGATCGCAAGGCGGAACAGGTCGCGCGTACTCAAGAGGCGGTAGTTATCGAGAATGGCATCGAGACCGACGATATCCGTCCCACGCAACCATTACAGTCGCAAGAAGCAGCACGTCAGATCAACCGTGAGCCAATTCTGTGCTTCGTTGGCCCACCAGGAGTCGGCAAGACCTCCCTGGGTCAGTCGATTGCACGCGCCCTGGGCCGTAAATTCGCGCGTATGTCGCTGGGCGGCATCCGCGACGAGGCCGAGATTCGCGGACATCGCCGTACATACATTGGAGCAATGCCGGGCCGCATTATCCAGACATTGCGCCGCGTCGAGTCCAACGACCCCGTGATTATGCTGGATGAGGTTGATAAAGTAGGTGCCGATTGGCGTGGCGATCCTTCGTCTGCGCTGTTAGAGGTGCTGGACCCTGAGCAGAACTACAATTTCCGCGACAATTACCTTGATCTTGCCTTCGATCTCTCGAAAGTTATGTTCATCGCTACCGCGAACTCGTTAGAGCCAATTCCAGCCCCGTTGCGCGACCGCATGGAAATACTGGAATTGTCTGGCTATACCGAAGTGCAGAAGGTACACATTGCCCATAACTACTTGCTACCCAAACAGCTTGAGGCGAACGGGTTAAGCATCGGCGAGCTACTTGTTGGCGATGACACGCTTGGACGTATCGCACGCGATTATACGCGAGAAGCGGGTGTGCGTAACCTTGAGCGCGAGGTAGGGTCGCTGGCCCGCAAGGTTGCGAAGCAGATCGCCGAGGGTAAGCAGACGCCAATTACCGTCGTGCCGGAACAACTTGCGGACTTCCTGGGTCGCCAACGCTACTTCGAGGAGGCCGCCGAGCGGATTGATCGTCCGGGTATCGCCACAGGTCTGGTCTGGACGCCCGTCGGTGGAGAGATTATCTTCATCGAGGCGGCGGCAATGCCCGACAAAGAGGGCCATCTAACGCTCACGGGTCAGCTTGGCGACGTAATGAAAGAGTCGGCAACGGCGGCGTTAAGCTATGTACGCTCAAACGCGGCGGCGTTGCAGCTGCCACGCAACATCTTTGAGAATCAGAATATTCATATTCATGTTCCCGCCGGTGCCATTCCGAAAGATGGGCCATCGGCAGGCGTGACGATGGCGACGGTTCTGGTCTCGCTGGCAAGTGGCAGAAAAGTACGTTCGGATGTCGCGATGACTGGCGAGATCACGCTACGTGGCAAAGTTATGCCGATTGGTGGCATCAAGGAGAAAGTCCTTGCGGCCTACCGTTCCGGTATCCGAACCGTTATTCTGCCCAGGAAGAATGAGCAAGACCTGTTGGAAGACATGCCAAAGGAACTGCGCGAGCAGATGACCTTCGTCTACGCCACCGACGTAAGCGAAGTGCTTGAAGCTGCGCTCGAACCTCTCATCATTAAACCTGAAGGTACAGAGAACGGTAGCCGCCCAAAAAGACGCAAGAGCGAGAAAGCCGCTGCGAAAGCGTAACAAGTATACAGTAGTGTAGGGCAATCGTTCCCTCTCGGCGAGAGGGAACGATTGCCCTACACTACATTACCAGCGCAGACGCTCTTTCAGGCTCACATAGCGTGGATTGCCAATGACGAGATGATCGAGCAACTCGATGTCCAGAGCTTTGCCTGCATCTATAAGTTGACGCGTCACTTCCATGTCTTCTGGTGAGGGCGTGGGGTCGCCACTTGGATGATTATGCGCGATTATGACGCTGGGACAGTTGCGAATGACGGCGGAACGATATACCTCGGCGGCACGTAACACCGAACTATTGACGGTTCCTTTGTAGCGCGTAACGTTCTCGATGACGTTGTTTTTTGTGTCAAGCGTAAGTATTCGCATCTCTTCGTGTGGAAGATACATCATATCCATTCGCACGAGATTAGCGGCATCGTCGGCAGATTTGATCTGATATTTCTCGTCTGATGAAGCTCTACCTAGACGTTTGCCAATCTCCAACGCGGCGAGCAACTGGGCTATTTTTGCCTCGCCCAGGCCATGCTCATTAACCAACTCGTTAAAGTCTACACGCGCAAGTCCCTTGAGTCCGTTGTATTTCGCGAGTAGTTTACCAGCTAACTCAAGCACGTTGTCGCGCTGCGTACCAGTGCGTAAAATAATCGCGAGGAGTTCCGTCTGCGATAGACTCTCCGCACCCTCATTACGTAAACGTTCGCGTGGTCGTTCATCTGGTGGCAGGTCATGTACAGTAGCGTGATACTCTATGCGTCGAATAGAAGATTTCTCAACTGCTTTTTCGGGCGCGGTGGAAGGTGTTGTGGTGAGCGCGTTAATAGTTGTAGACATACTATAAGCCAATCTCCTTCTATACCGTTTTCACGGCTTAATGATACTGACAATACAGCATATCTAGCAAAAATGCAAGCATTAAAACTGAAAAAATAGAACTTCTTTGCTCTAAAGCGGTGTATGCTCGTCTACACTGACACATACAAGCCCTTCTACAAAAATGTGGCACGCTAGCGTTCGTAATAAAGTATTCGACCACAGTTTGTACATGTTTGTAGTTCAGAACTGATACGCACACGTTGTAGTTCACTTGGCGTTAGAATAACGCGACACCACTGGCATGACCCCTGCTCAACTTTAGAAACCGCCCGCCCTTGCTTTGCTTTCCGCATTGCGTCATATCGCGGCAACAGGTCAGCAGGAATAGCCGTTGTCATCTGCGTGCGTTTCGCCTGCGTCTCCTTGTGACGCGTCTCTAGCTGCTCACGACGCGCGACAAGCGTCATGCTCTCCGTTTGCCATTCCTCTTCTACCTTTTGCAAGTCACGTAACTTGCGCTGTACCGTCTCTTGCAACGCCTCAGTAGTATCCATCACCTCCAATACAATCTCCTCTTGACGGTGATGTTGCGCCCGCAAACGCTGTACCTCTTGCTGCAACGAGTTCAAATCTTTTGCATTGACACCCGATCCACTGTATAATCTCTGCTCCTGTGTACTTAGACGGCGGCTCAGGTCTTCAAGCGACCACTCGGACTCTTTTTGCGCCTGCTCACCTGTGTGCAAATGCTGTTGTGCAACAGTATGTGCTGTTCTCGCCTTGTGCAACGTGGTATTGCCCTGCAATGCCTGTATAACACTTTGCTTCTCAGCATTCAAACGGTCTAGCTCAAGGTCAATTTGCTGCAATTGAAAGAGCGTGCTTGCTACTTGTACCGTACTCATGTGTCGCAAATTCCTCCTTTGTGGCTCATATATTCTCAGCATCGGACTACTATTGTACTGCTTACATGACATAACCGCAAGTCAAAACGAAATGACTTTGATTGTATGTGTATATAATAGGGATATGAACATAATGGGAGTATATTTATGACAGAGCAGGACAAGAGAACTGAACAAGCAATCGACTCGGAATTTCGTCCGCTTACGAAAACAGAACGGCGAAGCCTCTGGCTAAGAGAGTATAGCGAGCAAGATTTCGCACTACAAACATGGATACGTCTGGTTGAGCAACAACAGACGGAGATAGAGATTATGTTTCAGATGCATGGCCTGCTCGTCTTTGGTATTTTGATTAGCACCTCCGCATACGCGCGATTTTACATTGATCTTTACGAAGAGATGTATCGTCAGCAGGAGCCACAAACGGCGGACGCGCTGCTCGAATACTACACCGCTCTGATTCCACCAGCCGACCAGCCAGAGATAGGGACGGAAGGCTTGCCCTTTATTTTCCGCTACACGCATCTACGCGCTGTCACACTGGTAAGCGCAGGCCACAAGGTCAAATTACCCTTCTGGCGTGGAAAACTCAGCGAGATAGATGCATTTGTAGTTGGCGCGAGTGCTGGAGAAGAAGTATAGGGCGTACAAGCTCCCTCGCTAGCACGCCCTATACTTCTATATGTCAATATAGCAATATTTTACAGAAGACTAAGGGTTGATTTGGACGGTGGTCCCGATAGGCGCCCAGTTATAGAGCCAGGCAGCAGTACCGACAGGCATTGAAACACAGCCATGTGTACCCCATTGCCAGCCATACACCGGATCATAGTGCCAGCCATTAGTGCCAGGGCCATACACGGAATGCCACCATGAGTCATGAAGGAAGAAACCACCTACGCCCCATTCCAGTGCATAGTTAATATGCGTTGGTGGGTAGTAGTAAGGAGAGCCAACGGGCCAGGGCGAATAGAACGTGGTGGGACTCATTTTGGCGAAGACATGATATGTACCCGTTGGTGTTGCTAGTGCGGGGCGACCACTCATAATAGCCGCGTTAAAAACCTGCGTGCCATTCTGGTATGCATACAACCACTGGCGAGACAAGCTTACAACAATAACTTTTCCCTGCGCGGAGGGAGGCGGAGAGCCACCACCATTGCTAAGCGTGACTAATCCTCCGTAGACGTAGAGAGGGGAGCTATTGAGGGTTGAGACGCGATACCAGGTAGAGATACCGCCCCAGACGATTTGTCCAGAGACGGAGGCATAGATAGTAACATGTGTGTTCGGTGCGTCAGTATAGGCTAGAGCACTACCTGTGCTTGTGCCTCTACGCACATTTGCATAACCAGTAGTATACCCAGATTGTGTACCCATAGCGTTCGCGCTGCTTTGCGCTGTCGATTGCTTCGCAGTCGCAGCATACGAGTTAGGACTTGTGCTAAAGGCGAGACAGAGAGATAGAAGCACAGCGAGAGAGACGGCATAAAAGATTTTTTTGATAGTACCATGCATAGACGGGTTCCCCCTTATTAATAAGAATATATTGTCCTCTAGCATGAGTATAACTGATAGAATAATCCAATACAAGTGAAGTAGCTCACATTTCTACTGAAATGCGAAAATGGCCTGGCAATGTGAACAACCGATGTGATGAGGAAAGGGTGAGAGATAACACAGGGAGAAACAGGTGTGTGATATGCAGCGATAAATGAACATTGCCATCACACACCCGTCATGCTTCCTAAAACAGTGACATCTGTTGAGGTGGCTCTTCTTCTTTTTGCGCGGCGGCCCCCATCGGGGGAACCTCAACAGCGATGCGCTCTGCCTCCTCGATAATTCGAGGGATTTTCCTGAAGTCTTCGCGAATAACATCTTTAAGCGCGACTTGATGAAGTCCGGCAGCAGGGTGATACATCGCGATACAGACACGTCCCTGAACTTTGCGAGCGTGACCGTGAATCGTACTGATCTTCTCATTGCCAAAGAACTTTGTCATCGAGTAACGACCCAACGTAACAATTACTTGCGGTTGAATCGCTTCTATTTGACGGTCAAGATAGTTGTCGCACGCTTTGATTTCTTCGGGTAATGGATCACGATTGTTTGGTGGACGGCACTTTACAACGTTCGTAATAAATACATCAGCACGTTTTAATTGAATACTCCCCAACAGCTCGTCAAGAAATTGTCCCGCAGGCCCGACAAATGGACGCCCCTGCTTATCTTCATGAAAGCCAGGACCTTCACCAATAAAGAGTATTTTCGCGTTGCGTGCGCCCTCACCGGGTACTGCTTTGGTACGTCCCTTACAGAGATTACATTTTGAGCAGGTAGAGACCTCCACGGCAACCTCTCGTAGCCGCTCTTCTGGTGACATCTCCATACTTTCCTCTTCGTTACATTAAGAAAATAATTCGTGTCTGGTAAGAACCATTTCACCCTGCTTTTCAAATCGGTTCACGCTCAGGAGAACAGCATGAAATGGTTGCTTACCCTACATAGCATCTACAAGTTACCAGCGACGCTCAGGTGGACGTTGGTTGAAATCGCCATCGCGGTTGTTGCCGCCTGGCCCCATAGGTCTGCGTTGTCCGAAGCCGCCACCACTGCCGCCTGTGTTGCCACCACGATCTCCGCCGCCGTAGTTACCGCGATCACGATTGCCACCGCGATCTCCGCCACCATAGCCGCCACGATCTCCATAGCCACCACGATTGGGTGCTCCACCCTCGCGACTGCCACCGCCACCGTAGCCACCACCGCCGGAACGCCCTGGGCCACCACGCCCTGGGCCACCACGACTTGGGCCACGCTCGCTCTCAAGCTCAGCCTGTGATGGCATCTCGCCACTCAAGGCCGCGCGACGCGAGAGGTTGACGCGTCCCTGACCATCGACTTCAATCACCATGACCGTGATTTCGTCGCCAACCGAAACAACATCCTCTGGACGCGCCACCTGATAATCAGCAAGCTGCGAGGTACGCACCAGACCTTCTTTACCAGGGAGAATCTCGACAAAGCATCCAAAGTCAACCAGACGCCGCACGGTTCCCGTGTAGATACGTCCTACCTCGACCTCTTCGGTCAAGCCGCGTACAGCATCCATCGCGATCTGCATTGCTTCGCCGGAGGTCGCGGAAATGTTGACCGAGCCATCGTCCTCAATGTCGATCTTCGCGCCGCTCTCCTCTTGAATTTTACGAATCATCTTACCGCCTGGGCCGATGACCGCGCCAATCTTGTCGGGATTGATCTTGAGGGTCTGGATACGCGGTGCATAGCCTGACAACTCCTCACGAGGTGCGTCGATTGCGTCGAGCATCTTTTCCATGATGAACATGCGGCCCTCATGCGCCTGCTCAAGAGCTTTCGCCATGATTTCGTAGGTAATACCCTTGACTTTAATGTCCATTTGGAGCGCGGTGATGCCATCGGCAGTACCCGCAACCTTGAAGTCCATATCGCCCAGAGCATCCTCGATACCTTGAATATCGCTCAACACAGCCCACTTGCCGGCCCGCTCTCCCTCGCCAGTGATGAGGCCCATCGCGACGCCAGAGACGGGAGCATGAATGGGAACGCCCGCATCCATGAGCGCAAGCGTGGTGCCACAGACCGAACCCATCGAACTGGAGCCATTGGATGAGAGAATGTCCGAGACAGCGCGGATAGTGTAAGGAAACTCACTCTTCTCTGGAATGACAGCCGCAATCGCGCGTTCCACCAGTGCGCCATGCCCAATTTCGCGGCGACCAGGGCCACGCATTGCTTTACTCTCACCTGTTGAATAAGGAGGGAAATTGTAGTGATGCATGAAGCGTTTGTTGCCACCAAAGCCGATGCCATCCAGTATCTGCTCGTCACCAGGAGAGCCGAGCGTGGCAACGCTCAACACCTGCGTCTGACCGCGTGTGAAGATGGCGGAGCCGTGAGTGCGCGGGAGTAAGCCTACTTCACAGCTGATTGGGCGAATCGTTTTGAGGTCGCGCCCATCGGGACGAACGCCGTTGTCCAAGATGTTATTACGGACATACGACTTGAGTTCTTTTTCGTAGAACGTGATGATGTCCTTCAAACGGTCTGGATACTGTGTACCCAGTGCCGCGATCAACTCGTCCTGTACAGCGTTTAATGCTGTCGCTCGCGACGCCTTGTCGGGGCTATGTAACGCGGTCTCGAAAAGGGGGCGCAGGAACACGGCCACCTTCGAGCGCAGGTCTTCATCGACAGGGACGGGTGCGTAGGGACGCTTGGTGACGTTTACATCCAGTGCCAGCCGCTCCTGCATCTTGACAATATCTTGCAAAGCCTCTTGCCCGAAACGTACCGCTTGCAGCATCATGTCTTCGGGCAACTCTTTCGCGCCCGCCTCGACCATCATTACAGCGTCGGCAGTGCCGGCGATTGCCAGGTCAAGTCTGCTTGAACTCATCTGAGCTTCAATGGGATTGACAATCAGCTTGTCATCGATATAGCCCACGCGAACGGCACCGACGGGGCCAGAGAAAGGAATGTTTGATACCGTTAAGGCAGCCGAAGCACCGACGATACCGAGCAGGTCAGGGTCGTTTTCCGCGTCTACTGAAAGAACCGTGATGACAACCTGTACATCGTTACGGTATCCTTTGGGGAAAAGGGGGCGAAGAGGACGATCAGCGAGGCGGCAAGCGAGAATAGCGTGTTCAGAAGCTCGGCCTTCGCGTTTGATAAACCCCCCAGGGATTTTTCCTGCGGCATACATCCGCTCTTCTACATCTACGGTTAGTGGGAAAAAGTCTATGCCTTCACGAGGCTCGGAACTCCCAACGACAGTTGCCAGAATGACGGTTTCGCCATAACGCACAAGCACTGCGCCACTGGCTTGCTCTGCCACGCGGCCAGTCTCAATACTCATGAGCCGACCACCTATGACAGCTTCTTGACGATGAATCATGTTTCCTCCGATTATTTGTCACCTCAAACGTATTGCTTTTTCTTGTCTTCGTCCAGCGTGCTTTTACTCTTTTCCTCAACACCTGGCAGACGTATACTTTTCGTGACTATTCAATACCCATGCTACCACATAACTACGATACAACTACCGTTCAGGTTAGCCAAGCTTCTTGGTGACACGGCTCTGGCTCTTGAGAATGAACGCGTGTAGTGTATGCACTCGACATTTGCAGACTAACGTTGTGGGAGTGTGCGTTATATATTTCGCGTTGGTCTCTCGTCTCTTTTAACACAGTGAACATATAGTAGGGGGGAATGTGGGAATGCGGTTCGGCGCGGCACATGCCGTGTCGTGTAAAGGTGTGTAGTACGCCGAACACGTCAGACCCGAAATTAGTGGCGCAAACCAAGCTTTGCAATCAATGCGCGATAGCGGTCTGGGCTTTTTTTGCTGAGATAGGAAAGCAAACGCCGGCGTTGCCCAACCATCATAAGTAGGCCGCGACGTGAGTGGAGATCATGCTTATGCGCCTTGAGGTGTTCAGTCATCTGGTTGATACGCCGTGTCAAAATGGAAATTTGCACCTCTGGCGAACCCGTATCAGTCTCGTGTACACGAGAACTCTCGATAATTCCTGTTTTTTCTTCTAATGTCAATGCCACGCTCTTAAATCACCCGCCTTTCGGAATAAGATTCTAACCTTTGCATTATAGCATGGATGTCTCATAGATGCAATTGGAACAGGGTGACCTTGTGGGCCACCCTGTCCAGCCACGCATAAGGTGTAGGATAGTTACTTGACGGTAACTTTCGCGCCAACCTCTTCCATCTTCTTGGCAATGGCGTTGGCCTCGTCCTTAGAAATGGCTTCCTTGATTGCCTTTGGAGCCTCGTCAACGACGGCTTTGGCCTCTTTCAAGCCCAGGCCAGTCAACTCGCGGACAACCTTAATAACGTTGATTTTGTTGGGGCCAACTTCGGTCAATACGGCGTCGAACTCGGTCTGCTCTTCCACGGGCGCGGCAGTCTCAGCAACGGCAGCTGCGGCGACAGGCGCGGCAGAAACGGCGGCGGCAGCACTCACGCCCCACTTCTCTTGCAGGGTCTTGCTCAACTGGACAAGTTCGAGCACATTCAACTTCTCAATTTCAGAGATAATGGTTTCTACGGACATTTCTTGCTCCTTATAGGTACTTATTCGGCGGCAGTGCCACCGTTAAGCTGATCGGCGTGCGCTTGTAGCACGTAACAAAGGTCGCGCAATGGCGCGGTCAATAAGCCAAATGTTGTTGCCAGAGGCCCCTGGATAGTTCCAACGACATTGGCCTTCGATTGCAGTTTGCCACCGGGCAGTTTGCCCAGGTTGTCAACTTGCTCGGCGGTTAGATTGCGGCCACCAAGAATAGCTGACTTGAGCACAAGAACTTTCGAGGTACGAATGTAGTCTGAGACAATCTTTGCCGCGTTTACTTCGTCATCAAAGCTCCATGCAACAGCTGTCTGACCGTTGAATATGCTGTTGTCAACGCCAGTCATGTTGTTGCGCTCAGCAGCGATACGCAGAAACGTGTTCTTCGCGATCTGAAATTCTAGCTTGGCATCTCGCATTTTGGTGCGTAGATCGTTCATGTCTTTCACGTTGAGACCCTGAGTCTGCACAAGAATCGCAACCGTTGCGCGACCAAGCTTTTCTGTCAGCTCTTCAATTTTCTCTTGCTTCTCTTTTGTTGGCATGAGTGTTCCTCCTTCCCCACAATATATACAAAAAACCTTCGGCTCTTACTAGACCGAAGGGTGGGAGGCGCGTATTCTATTTTGCAGCATCTATTCCTGCCACGCTCGCGTTTCACAAGGTGGCAAAACACATCTACCCGTAAATAGTCCACTACCTCGGCAAGCTGACATATGTCACTTCGATGCTTCTCACATACTTGCTGTCTTCGGTTGACCAGAATTGTTGCTATTATACAGGGTTTCGCGGTTGAAAGCAAGCCCCAAATAATTGTGTTTCCAGCGTTAGAGGAAATGTATTGAATGCAGCCATGAAAACCAGGGAGACCACAAGGGTCTCCCGATATTCTCTTGCACACTCCCACCTTCCGCTGCATTTATGCTCGCTTGTGTTTGCTCACATCTCCCATGTGCAACGGCGTTACGGTTTCAATGCGGTAGCTGTCGCGACATCCAGACGAATGCTAGGCGACATAGTAGATGAGAGTACAACACTCTTGACATACGAACCCTTCGCGCCGGATGGCTTGGCCCGCATCACCGAGTCGATAATCGAGGTGATGTTTGTCATCAAGGCATCTTCGCTAAACGAGAGTTTGCCCGCCGGTATGTGCAGCAGAGCGGTCTTATCGACCTTGAACTCTACGCGACCCGCTTTCACTTCGCGGATAGTCTTGGCAAGGTCAAACGTGATTGTGCCAGCCTTTGGACTGGGCATCAGGCCGCGAGGGCCAAGTTTCTTACCGAGCCGACCAACCTTGCCCATGACATCAGGAGTGGCGATGGCAACATCAAAGCCCGTCCAATCCCCCTCAATCTGCTTGATGATGTCGTCGAGACCAACAAAGTCCGCCCCCGCGCTTTCTGCTTCGGCGACTTTTTCACCTTGCGCGAAGACCAGTACCTTCACTTCTTTCCCGGTTCCTGATGGCAAGACCGCGACACCACGCACCATCTGATCCGCGTGACGGGGGTCTACACCGAGCTTCATATGTATCTCAACGGTAGGGTCGAACTTGAGATAGTTCATCTTCTTGAGCAACTCAATCGCTTCTTTTGGCTCGTACAACTTCGTGCTGTCAACGAGCTTCTCGGCTTCGTTATATTTTTTTCCGTGCTTAACTGTCATATACTTACAGCCCTCCTTGAGGCTAAACAACCGCAGTAACTTTCGGGCAGGACTACTCGATTGTGATACCCATGCTTCGTGCAGTACCTTCGACCATGCCTTCCGCGCCTTCAATGCTGATGGCGTTGAGGTCTTTCATCTTCAGCTCAGCGATCTCACGCAACTTGGCGCGATTGATTGAACCAATCTTTGTCTTGTTTGGAGTCGGTGAACCTTTTTCAACGCTCACAGCCTTTTTCAAGAGGTCTGGCACTGGTGGGGTCTTTGTGATGAAGGTAAAAGAACGGTCTTCATAAATGGTAATTTCGGCAGGAATAATCATCCCTGCTTGATCGGCGGTACGTGCATTGTACTCTTTGCAGAACATCATGATGTTGACGCCTTGCGGTCCAAGTGCAGTACCGATTGGGGGTGCCGGATTAGCTTTCCCCGCCGGAATCTGTAAACGAACGACGGCCTTAATACGCTTTGGCATGGTATTTCAAAACTCCTCGAAATGTCTTAAATCTTCTCAACCTGGAGAAAGTCGAGGACCACCGGTGTCTCTCTTCCAAAAAAGGAGACCAGAACAGTGACCTTGTTCTTGTCCGCGTTGACTTCGCTGACTGTACCGATAAATTCGGTAAATGGGCCATCTATGACCCGTACACTCTGACCTTTGGTGAAGCTGACTTTCGCCTTTGGCTTCTCGGTCTCCTGCGTGACTTGTTTCAGAATGGTCTTCATCTCGTGCTCTTGTAAGGGAATGGGACGCGTGCCGGAGCCAACAAAACTTGTGACTCCCGGCGTGTTACGCACGACATACCACGCCTCGTCACTCATCACCATCTCGACCAATACATAGCCAGGAAAGGTTTTGCGCTGTACTGTACGCCGTTGGCCCTGCTTGATCTCAACCTCTTCTTCCATAGGCACGACAACACGGAAGATTTTGTTACGCATGTCCATTGAAGTGATGCGTGCCTCAAGGTGAGTTCTGACCTTGTTTTCATAGCCTGAGTAGGTGTGAATGGCGTACCATTCGCGCTCACCCGTCTCTATCATGTTTGTAGATGAAATTATTTTAACTGGTTGCTCTGTGTGCCCATCTTCTTTTGTATGTTCTGTTACCACGGCGTTTTCCCTCACAGTTTTCCGGTGAAAAACTACGGACATACTTTTTCACCTGATAGACGCTTTACTTACCGCCGCTTATGAGTAGGAAGAGGTTATAGAGTCCGAAGTCCACGAGAGCCAGTGCAGCACCGATGATGCCGGACAGCACAATAACGATTATCGTCATGTTACGTGCCTCTTCAAAGGTGGGCCATGTCACTTTGTGACGGAGTTCGTAGTATGCGTCAAATACGAAGCGACCAACACGGCTATTGCGGAAACGCACAAGCCAGGTTGGTTCTTTGGTATCGCGTCGCACTTTGCTCTCTTGCACTGCACGTTCTTTCTTCGGCTCACTCCGAAGTGCCGTACTCGCGCTCTTTACAGACGTTTTTTCTACCTTTGTCTGCTCTTTTTCTGCATCTTTACGTTCATCGTGGGCCATCGCGCTGATGCTCTTGGCAGCAATCTTGTTGTCTGCTTGTACTTGCTTGGGCGCGTCTTTGGCCTCGTCACGAGCCATCGCACTGATGCTCTTAACGGGCTGATCCTTTTCGCTTGTCTTGAGGGTTGCCCGCGTAGCTTGCGATGCTGGACGAGTCGTATTTTTTTTCTTGTCAGCCATTTTGTTTGCCACGTTCGACCTTTCTTGGATCAGTAATCAGTAGCAATTGTACACATACACACATACGTAGCTCACGCTCGTTGCGCTGTACGTATAGTCTACTTGGTTTCGCGATGAGGGGCATGAACCCGACAAGTATTGCAGAACTTTTTGAATTCTAAACGCTCTGGGTTGTTCTTTTTATTTTTCGATGTTGTATAGTTACGGCTTTTGCAGGTCGTGCAAGCCAGTGTAACCACAATACGGTTCTCTTTGCCTTTGCTTGCCATTTCTCACTCCTCTGGCTTGACAGGCCATCTAATAGTAATAACAATAAAACTTTAGAAAACTCATTCGGCTATGGCATATAACGTAGTTTAGACTAAATATTTACCACCGAATTCTTTTAGGCTATACGTGTACTACTCTATACAGATACATCAGATACACGCGGGGGACGAAGTGAGTTGCGTCTCGTAAACAGGGTAGATGTTCAGCAAGAAACACACCATTACTTTGTACGTTTCTTGCTGAACACCGTCAGACGAGGTTAGTTTTCGATCTTGGTGCAGATGCCAGCACCAACGGTACGACCACCCTCACGAATGGCGAACTTCACGCCCTCTTCCATCGCAACCGGTTGAATAAGCTCCACCGTCATCTCGATGTTGTCCCCAGGCATCACCATCTC
>JBBQVS010000044.1:0-31591 GCA_038211295.1 Ktedonobacterales bacterium
GAGTCACGAAGTGGCGATACCCCGTTGTATGGTAGTGGCGCGGCTTGCCCGCGCCATGCTTCCCTGCACCATCCTGTCATGCCCACACTACCCGCGCCATGCTTCCCTGCACCATCCCGTCATGCCCACACTACCCGCGCCACGCTTCCCTGCACCATCCTGTCATGCCCACACTGCCCGCGCCATGCTTCCCTCCACAATCTCATTATGCCCCACACTACCCGCGCCACGCTTCCCCCTGCACGCACCCTACACTTCCCGCAATGCCTCCTCGACACGTTGTTCTGCTTGTGGCTCGACCTGCTGCCACAGGGCGGCAAACCGTTCCTCGCCAAGTTCCTCGTGTATGCCGTCTATCCATTCTTGCTCAGACTTACTATTAGGGCTTTGCACTTCGACAAAGATGCGTTGTGCGACGATGAAAAAGCTTAGCGCGATATCGTACTGCGCCTTTTTAAAAAAGAGCGCCCCCAGATTGTGGAGGGTGGTGCCTTCACCGGGTCGGTCTCGCACTTCTTTGCGGATAGCGAGTGCCTGCTGATAATAGCGCAACGCCTCGTGCGTGTTGCCCTGTGAGTCGGAGAGCGACCCCAGATTGTGGAGGGTGGCTCCTTCACCGGGTCGGTCTCGCACTTCTTTGCGGATGGCGAGGGCCTGCTGATAATAGTGCAACGCCTCATCCGTGTTGCCCTGTGAGTGGTATACATAGCCCAAGTCGTGATATAAATGTGCCTGTTGCTCCCTTTTTAACTGTGTGACTCCCTGTAGAATGGCTTGCTCTAGTTCCAGCAATAGGACGCTTCCTCCCCACCTACGTATATCTTCACAAAGAGCTTCTTTCACCATCACTTCGTGCGCCTGCTGCCACTGCTCCGCAAGACAGAAGTGCCGAACGGCTTGAGTGAGGAGGTGTACGTCGGCTATAGCGTGGCGTTCGGCAAGCGGGGGACATGTGTGGGTGGCTTGTTGCAGGTAGTATGCGGCGGCTTTGCTATGGGCGAGTAGCGTAGCGGCTCTATTGTGCTGCTCGTCGTGAGTGCGGGCATAGGTGGCAACAATGGAGTGCAGTTGCCGCTTGCCCTCTTCGACGACCTGCACGAGTTGGTGCGTTTGCAGCGTCTCCAAACAGGGTCGGACACTGGCCTGGGCCTTCGCGCTGAGCAGAGGCAGCAGGGCGTCCAGCGGCACGGCTTCACGGTAGATCGAGAGGGCTTGCAACACTTCGCGTTGCTCATCGGTCAAGCTGCGCGTGTAGATGGCATTAAGCAGGTTCGTCGCGATATCCTCGTCCCACAGTTGGGTGTATCTGGCATCGGTGAGCAGCGTCGAGAGGCGCAGCTTTTCGGTCTCCAACAGAGTCGTGAGCAGAGTGAGGGAGAGGCCATGCCCCTGGCACCGCTTCACCGCGCTCTGCATCTCCTGTGCTGTCCCCGCGACGCCGCGACTCGTCAACAAGGCTTGTCCCTCGGAGAGCGTGAGTCCCTCAACTCGATAGGGGAACAAACCCGTCAGGGCATCCGCCCGCAGGCCCTTTGGACGCGGACGGCTGGTGAGCAGGAGTCGCGAGGCACAGGCACAACTATTGAGCGCGTCGAGAAACTCCCCCACCTCGGCGTTGCGGGCCGCCCCCGTGTCGAGGTTGAGCAGGTTTTCAAACTGGTCGAGGACAAGCAAAAGCGGGGCCGTCTGTGTGCTGATGCGCTGAGTGAGGATGTGAGCCTGCCCCTGGGGGGAGAGTTGCTCAAAGCCCGTGGGTTTGCCGCCAAGCACGGCGAAGAGATTGTCCGCGACATCGAGAAAGCTAGTCGTCTGGTCAACGCGCAACCAGAGCGCGTCACGTTTGAACGGGCCAGTCCCCGCGAGCCGTTGCTTTTCGGCGTAGCGGTAAACGAGGGCGGCAAGCGTGGATTTGCCAATACCGCCCATTCCGAGAAGCACCAGCGAGGAAATATCGGGTTGAGTAAGCTGTGCATACACCTCCTCCACCACGCTTTCGCGCTGCTGAAAGCCCTTGTTAGGGTTCGTCTGGGGTATCTGGCTGGCAATGCCACGATAGGCAGGAGAGGGTGCGGAAGGAGATGGAGGAGGGAACGGCTGGGGCGAAGGAAGAATGATGTTTGGAGAAAAGGTGATTGGTGAAGGCGCGGGAGCAGGGACGGATGCGACGGGTTGAGGTGAATCATCAACAGGGATAACAGGGATGAGTGCGAGTAACGCGCACACGACGCCTACGGTGGTGATGAGAGCATAGGCCGTGTTAGCAAGGTTGGTCTGGGAAATGCCAAACAACGCGGGGATGAAACCTATGCTGCTGCCTATCCAAAAGCCCCCGATGATGACAACGCAAATACACCCACTGCTCATGATGACACGCCGTGACACTTTTCTGAATTTGCGCTTCTGGGGTGACGGGTTGGACATCTGTTGCATCGCGTGTTCCTCTACCTTCAAACTGCGTCTCTTCAGTATAACGTAGAGTATGAGGAAATATCAATACAAAAGCACGAGGAGATGCTATACTCTACTGAACATATGTATTTTTCGCCACAAACAATTGAGCGTTTGCGCTCTATACAGGGGATGCTGGACGCGCTCAAGCCGGAGGCGGAGCCGCAGACCGTGGTGTTGTCGGGGGCAGCGCAACCCGATGTGCATGTGCTTGTCTTTGCTGGCTCATTCAATCCGCCGACGAACGCGCACCTTGCGTTATTGCAGCAGGCGCGTGCGTTTTTGCCGCATCACACCACATTATACGCGGCGGTCAGCAAGCGAATTATTGACAAGGAAACGGTGGAGTATCCAACGCTGCTTGATCGGTTGGATTTATTGACCCACGTATTGCGCGTTCATATTCCTGATGTGGGTATTCTTCTGTTCAATCGCGGGCTATATGTGGAGCAAGCGCAGGCACTTCGGGCCGCGTTTCCACAGGTCGCGCGTATCTTCTTTCTGGTTGGCTTCGATAAAATTGTGCAGGTATTTGACCCGCGCTACTATACAGACCGGAATGCGTCGTTGCGCTCGTTATTTCATATAGCCGAAATGCTTGTTGCGCCACGCGGCGACGCAGGCGAGCAAGAGTTAGCGGCATTACTGCGTCGTCCCGAAAACGCGCCCTTCGCCCATGCTGTCCACGCATTGCCGTTGGATGCACAGTATCGGCATATGTCGTCAACGCAGATACGGTTGGGAGAACGGGGAAATATCACTGGCTCTGTGCCGCCAGAGGTACAGCAGTTCATGGCCCAAACGCGTGTCTATGAGCAATTCACTGGCGGCGCGAATGGGAGCGAGTATTATGCTGAACGTGTCCGCGCAATCGAGCGATTGTTGACCGAGGGGTGAGACCGCTACGAGACAACAAACTTGAACGCGTTCGCTCCAATCTGCACCATATCGCCATTTTTCAGCACATACTTTTTCTCTAGTCGCCCGTTCACATGTGTGCCTGTCGCAGACTTGTTGTCGAGCAGTTCAAAGCTTCCATCGGGCAACTCTTTGATGGTGGCATGTAGACGACTGACCGCGAGGTCTTCCAGAAAAATATCGCAGTCGCGACTGCGCCCAATTGTCATAGAGGCAAACAGCTCAATTGCGGGTGTTGTCGAGCGACCACTAACAAGTTCCAGACGCGCGATTACTGATGTATGTTTATCAGGAACTTTGCCAATATGCTGTTCACGTCTACGCGAGACGGGTAGTTGGAATGGTCGCGTCCCTTCGCTGGCGTGGAACGTAATCTTTGTATCGCCAAACATCAGTACATCGCCATTATTGAGCAACGTCTCCTGTATCGGTTGCCCGTTGACAAAGCTGTCGTTGCTGCCGTTATCATCGCGTAGCACATAGCCCGCGTTTGTCCAGAGAATGCTGGCTTGCTTGCGATGAACCGTGATATCCGCGAGAAAAATATCGCAGTCGCGGCTACGCCCGATGGTTGTACAATCCTTCCATAGCTCGATACGTTTGCCGACGGTTTCTTTCTGTATTACAAGGTACGCGCCTGTGGTTGATTCTTGTGTCATGTTCCCATTCTACCCCATGCCGGAATGCGTTGCGGCTCTGCAATAACGTGTGTATTCCCTGCCGCGAGTATAGCGAATGAAGGGAAGTTGTGTCAAGCGGCGACATGTGTTGCTAGCACCTCGCGGCCTATGCGTTGTATCATAGGTTTATGGCGTCTTGTGTCACCGCACGTATATAAAGAGGAGATACCCGATACATGGTTATGCAAATGGGTCAGCAGATCACCGTTGATTTTGATGTTCCCGCGAAGATGCGCGATGGCGTCACGCTCCGCGCAAATATTTACCGTCCACAGGGTGAGGGAAAGTGGCCTGTCCTTCTGACACGCCTGCCGTATGGAAAAGACCTTCCTGGTGCCAGTTCCGTGCTTGATCCTTCTCAGGTGGCACGGCGCGGCTACGTTGTCATCATTCAAGATACGCGCGGACGCTCGGCTTCGGAAGGTGAGTGGAATCCCATGCGGAATGAGGCTCTCGACGGTGTCGATACGCTCGAATGGGCCGCGGGATTGCCCTATAGCACTGGCGACGTAGGAATGTATGGAGCCTCGTATTTCGGTTTCACACAATGGGCCTCGGCAGTCCTGCAACCACCCGCGCTTAAAGCGATGGTTCCGTTCATCACCTGGAACGACCCCCTGAATGGCGTGCTGTTCCGCGGGGGCGCGTTGGAGCTTGGCACGTCGGCAAGCTGGCAGCTTACAATGGGCCTTGATGAACTGTTCCGTCGTTTTCGCAGTGACCCAGACCCGCGCCACCTGGGCTATGCTCTCTATGGACTCGTCAAAGATATCGACGCGCTTGGCTCGCAAGGGTACTGGTCACTGCCCCTTAAAGAATTCGCGCCAATCAAACGCAACAATGTTGGCAATGCGTTCTTTGAAGGCGTCGAGCATATCATGGATCGCGAACACGCGGAGCCACTGACCATTCTTGGCAAGCATGAGCAGGTCAATGTGCCTACAATGAATGCCGGCGGCTGGTACGATATCTTTTTGAAGGACACCATCGAGAACTTTCGCATCATGCGAAATCATGGTAGTACACCAGAGGCACAGCAGAGCAAGCTTCTGATTGGCCCCTGGACACACAGCGGGGCGAGCAATCCCATTGGGGAGATAAACTTTGGCTTTGGGGCGAGTGCGGCCCTGATTGACCTGAAAATCGACTTTGTGAGTTTGCAGGTGCGTTGGTTCGATCACTTCCTCAAGGGTATCGACACGGGTATGTTGAACGAGGCTCCAATCAAGATTTTTGTAATGGGCGCGAATATCTGGCGCGATGAGCAAGAGTGGCCTCTGGCGCGTGCCATAGAGACGCGATACTATCTGCATAGTGATGGTCATGCCAACTCACTAGGTGGTGATGGCGTATTGAGTACCGAGGCTCCGACTGCCATACATGCCGATACGTATACCTATGACCCTGCCAAACCTGTTATGACACGCGGCGGCGCCCTGCTGATGTCGCCAGAGTTCCCCGGTGGCCCATACGATCAGCGCGAGACGGAGAAGCGCGAAGATGTGCTTGTGTATAGTACGCCCGAACTCACGCAAAATGTAGAGGTTACAGGCCCCATTACGGTGCGTCTGTGGGCAACGTCGAGTGCGCCCGACACGGATTTTGTGGCACGTCTGGTTGACGTATACCCTGATGGCTACGCCCAGAACTTGACCGATGGCATCATTCGGGCGCGGTATCGCAACTTCGCGCAGGGTGAAAAACCGTCGCTCATTGAGCCGGGCAAGTCATACGAATACGAAATTGACCTGTGGGCCACCAGCAACGTCTTTTTGAAAGGGCATCGTATTCGTCTGGACGTCACCAGCAGCAACTTCCCGCGCTGGGATCGCAACCTCAACACAGGCCACGAGATCGGCGTCGATAGTGAAGGCGTTGTAGCGCAACAAACAATTCTGCATGATGCCAAGCATCCATCCTATGTCACATTGCCGCTTGTGCCAACTGTAACGACTGCGTAATGGATGCGTAGTATGGTCACGGCCTGGGGGCAGAGTGTAGTCGTGGAATGAGAGTAGTCATGGCGCGGGCAAGCCGCGCCGTTACTATACCACGAGATGCGCCACTTCGTGGCTTTTGCTCGTGGTATGCTCACTCTTTTTTAGTGTCCATGACCTAAGAAGAACAGTGTAATCATCAGACCTATAACAAGTAACAAGAGTAAAATGAAACCGAGCGCGAAGAGGCCAAACGTAGGCGATGCTGGAAAGGCCCGAACAGCTTCGGCTCTATTGCTGGCGTGTGGTAGCGAGAGCGTCGGCAAAAAAGCAGCATCCGCGCTTTCACGAGTCGGTAGTGGTGCTGGTTTGAAGACACGCGTATCCTCTAGTGTGGCGACGCGAGTGGCGGTGGCGGTGAACGCCTGGGTTTGATGAGACGCGGAAAGCGCGACTGGCGCGGGAATAGGCATAGCCCTGTGTCCCTGTGTCTGGCGTGCTGGTACAGTCACGGCCTCGCGCTGACGTGGCACAAGAACTTTTGTTTCTTTTGTATGCTCGCGTGGCGTCTCGATGGTATGTCCCTGTACGCGTACCTGCCGTGTTTGTAGCACTCTTTGGAGCGTCACATCATAGGCACGTGCAAACGAAATGATATTGGGGTAGCGTTGCTCCGGTTTCTTGGCGAGCGCACGCAGAAATACATCATCGATCTCCTGTGGTAGCAGGGGATTCGCGACACTTGGCGGTGTCGGTGTTGTGTGATGATGATGATGCAAAAGTTGGGACGCTGTGCCTTCAAAGACCGCATGACCTGTCATAAGCTGGTACATCATCACCGCGAGCGCGTACTGGTCTGCTGCGGGGCCTACCTGCACGGAGGTTGCCAGCGAGGGATCGTCGAACTGCTCCGGTGCCATGTAGAGCGGTGTGCCAACGGAACGATGAATCGAGCGTCCGTTGCGATAGAACGCGGCTAGACCGAAGTCTGCGAGGAGCAGATGTGGCCTGCCGTGCGGAAAAATGGTTGAGAGATACGACGGTTGCCCAGTTTTAAGGGGGCCACGTTCGACACGAATCAAAAAGTTCGTGGGCTTGATATCGCGATGAATAATACCGCTATCATGAGCGCATTGTAGGGCCGCTGCCGCTTGTAGCAAGTAATAGCCCGCCTCTTCCGCCGAGATAGGCCAACCAAAGCCAAATTGCTGTGTGCGTTGCTGTAACCAGTTCCAGAGTGATTTTTCGGAGAGGTATGGCATCACAAGATAGGTGATAGGCATACCAACGCCGTCTGAAAGTTCTTCTCCAAAGTGATAGAGTGGCAAGATGTGTTCGTGTTCCAGTTCCGCGACTGCCTGCGCCTCGCGCTCAAAGCGTATTGCCGCCTGCCGGCCCTCCGGCGAGTTTGGTACGGAACGTAGATCACCACAAACAACTTTAATTGCTACTTTTCGTCCAATTCGCGCATGTTGGGCTAAATAGATGTCACCCATACCACCGCTCTCGATCAGGCGTATCAAACGATACCCTCCGAGCGTTTTCCCCACCAACATAGTCATCTTATATCCCTTTATAACGAAAGGTGAGAGTATAGCAATGAAAGGATAGCCCTTCCACGTCAACCTCTAAACATTCCTTTTATCCTTATAGAGATAGTATACATCGTAGCGAAAAATCTCTAGGAAAAAAGTTTAAGTAGAAGCAATTCAAGCTTGGATTGAAGCTAACGAGGCTTTGGGAAGACGTGTTCCCAGGCCAAAAATTCGCATGTGAGCCGTTCTTTCGGTTTCGCCGCTTGCTTGTTGTGAGTCTTTCTATACTAAAAATGAAATTTGTATAGCTTGCAACCGACGGGAAGGGACATGCTCATGAGAGAAGCCGCTTTGTCTACTATCGCGCATCGTGCCTGTAGCTTGTTGGAATGCTCTGGTGTCGCGCTCACACTCGCATGTCCTCCGTTCGCGTGTCATCCCCTGCTCAACCTCTTTGTTGAACAGTGGGATGTGCGACCTTGTTATTCTTATGCGCGATCTGACTTGACCGCGTTTGTGGCGCACGAAGCCGTACAACAACTGATCGTTGATGCTATTCGGACGCGTTCTATGCAGGTACAGAACGACGGGCGTATCCACGAGCATAAAATGCCATTCGCGAGCATTCTGGTTGTGCCACTTGAGCGATCCGCGGGAATAGTTGGTGTGCTGGTCTGCGTAGATGCACACCCCGACAGGTTTCTACAGGGAGAGCAGACGTTACTCACGCAAATCATGCCGACGCTGGCACATGCGGTTGAGCAGATGCTGTGGGACAATGTAATGGAGAGTTCGCATCAGAGCATCAGCGAACAAGAAGAGGTTGCCACGCACTCCTCGGTTACTAAGACGATGCAGGAGCAACAAACGCTTGTCTCGCTGGTGAGTCATGACTTACGAATGCCCCTGACTGCCATTCGAGGCTACGCGGGCCTTTTGCAAGCGTATGGGCCAACGGAAGCCGCACCCTCTTCACAAGACGGTCTGCCCCTTGAACTACAACGGCACTACCTGAGCGTGATTATGGAGCAGACGCATCATATGGAGGTGCTTATCAATGATCTGCTTGATGTGTCACGCATTCAACGTGGACAACTCGCGCTCCACTGCACATGGGTAAATCTTACGCTGCTCTGCCGTCGTGTTGTGCAATTGTTGCAAGACAAAACAGATCTGCAAGAGGTCGGACGCTATTGTATCCGTTGCCGCTTTGACGCTCCTACAATGTTGGTGTGGGCCGACCCGAACAGGGTACAGCAGGTATTGACAAACCTGATTGAAAACGCCGTAAAATATTCGCCCGATGGTGGGTTGATAGAAGTACAGGTACGAAACTCCGCCACCGCACCTGTTGTTACCGTGCGCGACTGGGGCATGGGCATTCCTACAAAGCAACAGGCAGCCCTCTTCCGGGTGTTCAAGCGCGGTGAGCAGGTCGCGCAACGCAATATCGCTGGTCTCGGTCTCGGTCTCTACATTGTACGAACGCTGGTAGAAGCGATGAATGGCTCGCTTACCCTGCGAAGTAGTGAGGGCCATGGGACAAGCGTCTCGTTTATCTTACCAAGAAAGCCCGTTCATGCAGGGGAGTGTGTCTATGATGAGACGTACAACCAGCGTGAAATAGCTTCAGGTTTATTTTAACGTTCCCCGCGTATAGTAGGATAGATGCTCATAGAAAGAGTATCTATCCTACTCCTCTTTTCTTATGTATTTTGCTTAGAAGCGGAAGAGTTTACTAAGCTTTTCTGGGGAGCAGATAGGCATGGAAAAGACGATTACCTCTACCTTTTCCTTAGAAGCTAATGAGGCTACCTTAGAACAGGCTTACACTTTTTAGAATGTCTTGAACTACGATGATACACCTGTTATGCTTCATGGTATACAGTCTATCCGGTACTATCTAAGAAGATAGACAGAGGGAGAGACATAAAAAAGAGATAGGGCATATTTACCAACTATATTGTAAAAGGAGAAGTACAATGCAGCTACAAAAGGGGCGTGGACGCGGCTTTGCTTCAATGACCGCAGAGAAGAAGCGCGAAATTGCCAGTAAAGGTGGAAAAGCCGCACACGCGTTAGGCACAGCTCACAAGTGGACAAAAGAAGAGGCGCGGGCGGCAGGTCGCAAAGGCGGCTCAATCAGCCGCCGCCGTTCAAAAATTACCGCGCAGGCGTAACATATTCTACAAAACCAAAAAGGTTGGCATCTTTGCCGACCTTTTTTGTGTTTAAGCACCCTCTCTCCTGCCGTTTATTCCCCCATACACAAGAAGGTGAAAGTGGTACTTTTTGAGCATTGACTATGCAGTTATAGGCACCACTGCTATAATGTCTCTATATATATTTCTACGTTATGCCCTGTGAGGGAGGAGGACGCGTCATTTTACATGAATTGCCTGAGTCAAAACAAACCGCGACCATTGTTGCAAGCGAAAGTACACCACAAACCGTCTCATCTGAGGTATTGGACACAGTTGTAGAAGTACAAACGTCTCTCCCACGGCGAAAAGTGTGGGGGGGACGGACATTTCGTTTCAATCCCAGAAACTTTCTTCCCGGAGGCAACTTCTCGTTGCGCCGCTTCAGCATTGTCGAGGCTGCCCTTTTGCTCATGCTTGCCCTTCTCGCCTCGCGTGGCTTAGGTGTTGTGCGTCAGACACTTTTCAACGCTCTCTTTGGTACTGGTATAGAGGCGAACGCGTACTACGCGGCCGCGCGTTTACCTGACACGTTGTTCAACCTTATCGCGGGTGGTGCCTTGACGCACGCGTTCATTCCCGTTTTTCTCTCGCAAGAAAAAGATCACGGCAAACGCGAGGCTTGGCGATTGGCGAGCCTGGTCTTCAACTTAATGCTAGTTGCCCTGACGCTCCTTATTTTTATTGGCGAGTTTCTGACGCCAACGGTGGTAAGCACTATCATCGTGCCAGGCTATTCACATGCTGAGCAGCAGCTTACTATTTCACTAACGCGCATCATTTTGGTCCAACCGCTTTTATTGGGATTGGGAACGGTCATCACTGCAATCCTCAATGGGAAACGCCAGTTTTTGCTGCCCGCGCTCTCTATCGCGGTCTACAATGTTGGACTGATTGGTGGGCTTCTTGTCTCGCTTGCTGTGCCAAGCGTTGGCATTTATGGCCCAACATATGGTATTCTTGCTGCCGCGCTGTTGCAGGGCGCGGTACAAGTTCCCGCGCTTCTCAAGCAGGGGTTTCGCTACTCGTTTGTTTGGGGTGTTCGCGACGCGGGGTTACGCGAGGTGATGAAGTTGCTGGGGCCAAACGCGTTGGCGGTTGCTATCTCGTCGGTTGGTTTCATCGCGGATACCGCGTTCACATCGTATCTACCCGATCAAGCAAGCCTCGCCGCAATCCATAACGCGCAACTCTTGTACTCTCTGCCAGATGCTTTGATGTCGCAAGCGATTGGGTTGGCACTGCTCCCACATCTTGCCGCGCAAGCAGCAGCAGGACGTTACGTGCGAATGCGCCAGACCGCGCTCAAGGTTATGGGTGGCTCTTTCGCTCTTGCTCTACCTGCAACACTCCTGCTCTGGTCGTTAGGCAAGCCGATTATTCGCTTGCTCTTTCAACATGGAGCATTCACCGCCCATTCGTCAATGCTGACCTATACCGCCCTGACCGGCTACGCGGTTGGACTTCCTGGCATTATCGCGGGTGGACTGCTCGCGAGCGGCTTTTTCGCGCTCAAAGATACTAGCACTCCACTCTTCACGGGCATCTTCGCTCTTGCCATACGTTACGGCTTGATTGTTTTGCTGCTCCACACCATTCAGGGCGTCTACAGCATTCTTGCTATTCCGCTCGCGCTCTCAGGGGCGGCGACGGTGGAGGCCGTACTTATGGGCGTCGTGCTATTGCTACGTCTACGCAAAAAAGTAGCGATAGATCAGGGCATGACGCGTCTGCAACGACGAAGACAATATCAGGGGATAAGCGAGTAGCACAGGTAGAGGAGTGGCGCGTCATGCTCTACTCCATCTGCATTGTTTGACGACGCGCTTTCAGCACTTGTAGTATCTGGTAGCCGTCGCTGGGATAGCCTGCGTAACGCCACCACCAGGCGGGATAGCGTATGGGAATGATGGTACAAAGAAACTTGGCAGACGCGGCAAGCGCGGCTGTTTGGTTGAGGTAATACCAGATTGAAAACGCGTGTGTGTGTGAGCGTGCGAAATACGTGGTGATGCTGAAAAGAATTGCTAACAGGAGCGAGGCAAGCGGCCCTGCCAGATATGTCCATAGCTCATGCTCATCGATGGGTTCCCAATACGCGAAACCAATCGGGCCACTAAATGGTTTGAGATGAAACGTAATGCCTGCCAGTGTGAAAACCAGCGTGCGTGGTCGTTTTAGCGAAGCATCATACACTTCGTCATCCTGTGGAATAATCCCAAGATACACCTGTACAGGTTGCTTGGTAAGAATACGGCTTGTGAGTGCGTGCGCCAACTCGTGAATAAGCGTCTCCAACGGCCCTGTAATACAGATATACACGACGGGGAGAATAAGGTAAAACGTGAGATAGTAGAGTAGATCGGTCAGCATCGTTGCACCACATTCTTCATCTATGGAGGCACTCTTGCGAGTCGCAAGAGTGCCTCCAACAACAGGCTGCTAATAACTCCAATTTAGGCCGCACTGCGAACAGTGCTTCGCGGGTTGATGGCTCTCGAACGCGCGACGGAACGCCTGATAATTTTCGCCATGCCAGATTTCTTGCATCGATTGCTCAAAGACATTACCCAGCACGCGCTCCTCTTTATATTCGCGTGCGCTCTTGTGTCCGAAGGGCGCGAAGCAGCAAGAGAGGACATTGCCGCTGGAGGTAATATAGGTAAGCGTGTAGGGACGGCGACATCCCGCCCAGGGCCGGTCTCCGAAGTCACGCACGAGGCTCTCGACGGGCGTCGCTGAACCTGCGGCATTGAAGGAGATGCCCAGTTCTTTACAGCGTTCTTCACAAGAGCGCACCAGGTCTAACTCTTCTCTGGATGAGCGGCGGAAGAGTGCCTGTGGTGAGGCCGCGAGACCTTCCTCAAAGTAGACCAGGCGTTGCATATAGACCTCTTTGACGCCCGCTTCCGCCGCGATCTCAACCAGGCCGGGGAGTTCGTGCAGGTTTTCGCGCATCGCGGTAAACCAGACGGAGAGGGCAGGCTTGGTCGCGTCCTGTGCTTTTTGCATGGGAATGAACGCCCGTACATTGCGCCATATTTTATCGAAGGCATCGACACCGCGTACATGTGCGTACATTTCGCGCGTCGAGCCATCCATCGAGAGGCGGTACTCGTCGAGGCCAGCATCAATGAGAGCTTGTCCACGTTTCTCATTGAGCAAAATACCGTTGGAATTGAATAGGACGTAGGTTCCACGATCTTTCAGGTAGCGGATCATACGTGGCAGTTCTTTATTGAGCAATGGCTCGCCCAGTCCGTGCAACACCACGCGATCAAGTACGGGGAACTGCTCCACGATGCGGAGAAAATTGTCGAAGCTAAGATCGCGGTCATCTTCGCGAGAAAGGAGTGTGCGCGGACATTGCTGGCACAACTCATTACAACGGCTTGTTGGCTCAATGTATATCGAGCGTGGTAGCGTTATCGCTGGTGTTACTGGTAATGCTGGTATCGTTGTCATGAAAGCTCCTCATGGTTTTCAGGTAGGCGGCGGTGATAGGTGCGAGTGTAGCATCTTTTTCAAGCAAGCGTGCGAGCCGTGCGAGATCGGGAAGTTCGTCTACGTCGAACACGTTGTCGAGCAGTCGAACCGTCAAGCCCTGTCTCTCTGCGGCTTCAACCGTTTGCTGTGCTACAAGGTTGGTACTCATCGGAATACCGCTAAAAACATCGTGTGCCTCACGCATTCCAAGCAGGTAATAGCCACCGTCATCGGAAGGGCCGAGTACCACATCAACCTCGTCGAGTGCGGCCCACGCCTGCGTGATCTGCGCTCGGCTGATCTGTGGTGAGTCTGAACCGATAAGAATAGTGTACGTGAAGCCTTGCTCTTGTGTCCAGTGAAAGGCATTGTGAATACGTGCGCCCAGTTCTGCGCCTTGCTGTGGAAAGCACGTCATAGCGTCGTCGGGCGCGAGCTTCGCGACCAGTTCATCATACGCGGCTCCAGCGGGCGTATACGCCCAGCACAGGGCATACGCCTGTCCTGTGTGATGCCGCGCGATATCGCCAAGAAAAGCGTGGTAGAGACCAAGCGTTTCCTGTGCGCCGAGAGTACGCGCCAGCCGTGTTTTGGTTTTGCCCAATTCTGGATAGCGAGCCATCACCACAAGAGCGGTGTGGTTGTTATGAACGCGCGTCATGTTGTGGTCAGACATGAATCTCCTGAGCCTCCCGTAGGAGCGCACGGTTTGTTGCACTCTTTGTACCTGTGTATCGTAGCGTTGTACTGAGCATATAGTACGCTGCCTTGATACTTCCGGCAATCGTCCCCGCGACTTTCGAGTGTCCATGACTGCGCTTGCGATAGTGAATGGCTACCTCAAGAATACGGTAGTTGGCACGCGCGGCTTTGACGACCATTTCGACGGGCCAGCCATACGTCATTTCGCGCATGGCTAATGCCTCTAACGCGGAACAACGGATGGCGCGGAACGACCCGATATCATACACTTTTGTGCCATACAAGAGACGAATCATGCCACTCACCAGCCAGTTACCGAGCCGCGCCTGTGCAAGAATGGCTCCGCGTTCAGCACGCTGGCTTATGCGTGAACCAAGCACGAAGTCGGCGCGTCGCTCAAAAATTGGCGTGAGCATGAGCGCGAGATCGGCGGGATCGTCGCTGCCATCGCCATCCATAAACAGCAGCACGTCGGCTCCCACCGTCTGCGCCGCCTGTAGGCCACGCAGACAGGCACGACCATAGCCGCGCGTTGGCTCAGGTACAACAGTCGCGCCCGCCTGTTCCGCGACGAGCGCGGTTGCGTCAGTGCTGCCGTTATCGACCACAAAAACCCAGTGCGCGACGTTTGGGGGAATCTCTGCAAGGAGGGGCAGAAGAGCTTGCTCTTCATTTAGGGCAGGTATGATAATCGCAACCTTCTCGGTTGTCATCAGGCTACAACTCCTCGGCTACACAAGAACAAAATAGATATACGCTATTGTAGCATACCACGTTTTGCAAGAAATATTCTTATGTTTGTTCTAGCGAGAACTCAGTGGGGCGTGCGAAGAAGCGTAGTACCGTTGTGGTAAACGCCTGTGACTCGCGTAGATGGGCGGCGTGACCTGCGTCAAAGAGCAACAAATGTGCGTGCGGAATATGTGTGTGTAGGAGTGTCGCGTATTCGACGGGTACAACGCGGTCTCGTTTGCCATGCATAAGTAGCGTCGGACAGGTGATCGCGGCTAATTCCTCGTCGGTGATGAGTACACCGCCTGCGTGTACAAGGTCTTCCTGTGCCTGCGCGAACAGAGGGAGAAGAAGACGCCAGTAGGGGTCGCCATGTAAACGAGTGAGTTCCTGTTGCCACGTCTCGGAAAGCGGCTTTTCGAGTAGCCACTGGCGAATCGCGGAGGCGTCTTGGGCGTCAACACGTGCCTGTGCGCCAAGTACCGCGAGTGCGCTCACGCGTCGGGGGTGCAGAGCGGCGAGGAGCAACGCCACGATGCTGCCATCGCTGAACGCCAACACAGATACCGTGTCGAGTTGCAAGTAATCCAGCAACGCGATTATGTCAGCGACATCCTCGCGGTAATAGGTAAGGGCATAGTATGTGCGGTGAGAAGAAAGTCCGTAACCATGAAGGTGCGGAGCGAGTACGTTATACTGCTCAAGCAGTGGCGGCAACTGAGCCGCGAAATCGCTTGTGGGCGTTCCCGCGAAGCCATGCAGGAGCAAGACCGTGTATTCTGAACTCTTGCCCACGCTCCCTGTGATATTTGGCGGGAAAACATCGTAATACAGAGTAGCGTTGGGCGTGACAAAAAGTGGCATTGTGTACCTGCTGAAAGAAATAGCGTATTTTTTCTTTGTAAACAGTGTACCATACGTGGGCGAGCGACACCTTTATCTCTGTGTGCTTGACAGAGGACAGTTGAATCCCTATACTGAAACTCAACATTCTTTGCTGCATTCACCAGTGATGCTGTGTATCGTTGTGTCGTGCCTTGCGACAAATAAAGGAGCGATTGATGAACTCCGAAGAGAAACGAACATCCAATGTTGTTCCCACTCCTGTTGTAGAAAGTGGCCCGCTCTCAATCAAGCCTGTCGAGGGCGATTTCATTATTCAAGCGAAGAAGCTGAATAAATTCTTTGGGGACAAGCACGTCCTCAAGGACATTGATTTCGAGGTGCGACGGCGCGAGGTTGTGGCCTTGATCGGGCCAAGTGGTTCGGGCAAGAGTACGCTTATTCGTTGTTTGAACGCGCTGGAAAAGGCCACAAGCGGTGAAATTCACATCGAGGGAAAGCTGCTTGACTCCTCGCTTTCGGTAAAGCAGTTAAGCCCAGTACGCCGTGAAATCGGCATGGTATTTCAAAACTTCAACCTTTTCCCCCATATGACGGTCATGCAAAACGTTATCGAGGCTCCTCTGCTGGTACGCAAGCTTCCCAAAGATCAGGCGGTAGCATTAGGTGAAACATTGCTGTCAAAGGTGGGTCTTTCGGAGAAGCGCGATGTGTACCCCAGCCGCTTGTCTGGTGGGCAGAAGCAGCGTGTCGCGATTGCGCGTGCACTGGCAATGCAGCCACGCGCGTTGCTCTTCGACGAGCCAACATCCGCGCTCGACCCGGAACTTGTGGGTGAGGTGCTCAAGGTTATGAAAGACCTTGCGTATGAGGGAAGCACAATGGTTGTGGTGACACACGAAATGCAGTTTGCACGCGACGTATCTGATCGGGTTGTGTTTATGTCCGACGGGTCCATTGTCGAGCAAGGCGACCCTGAAGAATTGTTCAAGAAGCCAAAGGAGAAGCGCACGCAACTCTTCTTGGAGCGTGTACTCTCTGTTCTACCCTAAGTTGGTTACACTTTATTTCAGGACAGATAACGGAAAGGCATACCATTCTCATGTCATACGAAATGAATCGCAGAACACTGTTGAAACGTGCAGGGCAGGCGGGTGGACTTTTAACAGTCGCGGGTGGACTGGAAGCGTTGTTGGCGGCGTGCGGTGGCAACGTGTCAACCGCGGGTGGGGTAGCCGCGACTCCCGGTACAACTCCTGTTAGTAACGCAGGCTTGAAAAGCCCAAACTTTTTACAATGGGGTTCGGACTATGTGAGTGGCGCCCCCTATGTCTTTCAAGACCCTGCGAACCCTAACGGGCCACTGGTTGGTTTCGAGGTTGAGATCGCAACCGCGATTGCGGGCCTGATGGGTGGCGTAAAGCAGAAGCAGGTCGAAGTGACCTATGGGAATCTCGAACAGGCACTGCAAGCAAACCAGATCGATATGGTGATGAACGGGTGGGAGAAAACCGAGGATCGCCAGAAAACCGAGCTATTCTCTGACCCATACTATCGTTATGGACAACAGGTGATTGTGCGGAAAGACGACGCCCGTTTCACGGGCAAAAGCATTACCGATGTCAAACAGATGGAAGGCTTGACCGTTGGCACAGGTGCTGGTTATCGCGCTGAGACGCTGATGAAGGCGGACCCAAAGATCAACGTCAAATCCTACGATGGCAACATCGCGTTCAGCGACCTGGTGCAGAAAAAACTTGATGCCTTCTTCCTCGACTTACCTATCGCTGCATACTACATCACCGGCACTGGCCCCGGCGCGACTCCTATTCCCGAACTGATCCTGCTGGGGAAACCGATCTATCCCGATGATTACTTTATTGGTTTCAACATGAAAAACCCTGATGCCGCGAAGTTGTTGCCGGGTATCAACGATGCCCTTGCCCGACTCAAGAAAGATGGTACGCTCAAGAAGATTTACACGAAATGGCAGCTTATGAACGATCAACAGGCAGAAATAGGAGTAATGTAACGTTCCCTATCCCTCGGCAACCCCTTCTCGTATGAAAAGGGGTTGTGCCAGTGTCTCCTCCTGTGCAAAAAGGACAACCGAATGAACCTGATTATACAAGCTCTGCCCGATTTTCTGGATGGTATAAAAAATACCATTATCTACTGTGTTATCTCTTTCGCGCTGGCACTGCTGCTGGGGTTCGCGCTTGCGCTCATGAGCAACTCCCGCATCCTCTGGTTGAATGGGCCGGCACGCATTTTTATCGAAGTCATACGTAGTACCCCGATGATCGCGCAGATATTTCTGATTTACTATGGGTTGAGTGCTGCCCTCGCGATCTATGGGCTTGCATCCTATGATAACGCCTGGACTGCTGGTATCGCGACGCTGGCCTTAAACTATTCAGCGTATGAGGCGGAAGTGTTCCGCGCAGGCTTTGCCTCCGTGAGCAAGGGGCAGACGGAAGCGTCGCTCTCGCTTGGCTTGAACGAGCAACAAAACTTCTTTCGTATCGTCTTCCCACAAGCTATTCCGCTTATGATTCCACCGTTCGCGAACGATTTGATCTATATGCTCAAAGACTCCGCCATTATCAGTGTGATTGGGGGGGTCGAGTTGACTTCAAAAATTGAGTCGTACCGCAATCACAACGGTAGTAACCTGTTACCAATCTACTTTCTAGCCATTGTCTCGTATTTACTACTAAGCCTGCCTACCTCATATTTTGCGCGTTCCTTTGAGCGACGCCTGAGGGCAGCATTATAGGAGAAGAGGGTAATTCATGGAAAGAGCAGTCTTTGCTGAACGGCGTGGCATTCTTGGCGCACGTACCAGCTTTACCGCCCTCAATTATGGCTTTTATATTCTACTCGCGCTGGCTATCGCGGGGTTTGTCTATTATTTTTACTCGTTTCGCGAATATGTTTTTCTTGACCTGCCCGTGCTACTACAGGGAGCGGTTCTAACGATTATATTATCGCTGATTAGTATTGTGCTTGCTGCGCTCTTTGGTTTTATCGGTGCGCTTGGTCGCCTGTCACGTTTCGCGCCAATACGCTGGGTGGCGTTTGTGTATGTCGAGGTGATCCGCGGCTCCCCAATTCTTGTGCAATTGCTCCTCTGGGGCTTTGGGGTAAGTACCGCATTATCAAGCCTGGGCTTCGACCCATATAATGTGGTGTACGGTATCGCTACAGCCTTACAAAGCAACAGCTTATTGCCTGACCCGCAACCATTTAACGCGGCCTTTTATGGAATCATCGCGTTGAGCTTTAATTATGGGGCGTACCTGACGGAGGTGTTTCGTACTGGTATCGAGTCTGTAGACAGGGGACAGGGAGAGGCCGCGCTGAGCCTGGGCATGGATTCGCGGCAGACGATGCGCCACATTGTTTTGCCGCAGGCCATCCGCATCACTATTCCGCCATTTACAAACTACTTTATCACACTGGTGCAGGATACCGCGTTGCTCTCGGCTGTTGGGGGCATCGTCGAATTGCAAACAACGACAACCTCGCTGGCAAGCACGCAGGCATCGAATCCCGGCCGTCAGCTTTTTGTCTACGTCTTCGGTGCGCTCATCTTCCTGATTATCTGCTATCCACTCGCGCTCCTCTCCGGCTTTCTGGAGCGGCGTCTGGCGAAGGCAGACTAGATTCTGGTTTGCCGCCTGTTTGTGTTGTGTAGAAAGGCTTTTAAGGATGTCGTGCTTGTATGATTGATTGTGAGTCTGGCGATCTTTTTCTATCAGCGTGCGAAAGCCCCCAGAAATTAGCCTCTGTGGGTATGGTGCTAGCCGACGAAGATGACTATAATGAGCCAGAGGTAGTGGCTGAGGTCAAGCCTTCCATATCTCAATAAGAGGTGTGGACGTACCTCTCTTTTCAGGAGGTTTTGCGATGCAGTTACAGGGGAAAGTTGCGATTGTCACGGGGGCGGCCCGTGGCATCGGGCGTGCCATCGCGCTTGAGTTCGTCAAAGAGGGCGCACGCGTTGTCATGGCGGACATCAATCAAGAGGGGCTACAGGCAACACAGCAGGAGGCTTTGCAGTACGGCGAGGCAGTATTGCAAGTGACGGATGTCTCGAAGGCCGAGCAGGTTTCCGCGCTCGTCGAACTCGCGGTAACAACATATGGCAAACTCGACGTGCTTTGCAATAATGCGGGCGTGCTTGTGCCTATGCCTGTGATAGAGCTTGATGAAGAGACGTGGGATCGAACTATCAACATCAACCTGAAATCGGTGTATCTTGGTTGCAAGTATGCGATACCCGCGATGCTCAAGAACGGGCAAGGCTCGATCATCAACATGGGGTCGGTCAACTCGTTGGTTGCAGAAGCGTACCTGCCAGCGTATTGCGCCTCGAAAGGGGGGGTGCTAATGCTAACAAAGCAGGTTGCGCTCGACTATGCTTTGAAGAACATTCGCGTGAACTGTATCTGTCCCGGTTGGGTGGACACTCCAATCAATACGCCGCACGCGAACATGATGGGCGGCGTTGACCATGTACTCGCGGGCATTGCCGACTGGCAACCAATGGGACGGCAGGGGCAACCGCGCGAGATCGCCAGAGTCGCGGTCTTTCTCGCGTCCGACGACTCCTCGTTTATGACCGGTAGCGCGGTTGTCGCGGACGGCGGCATGACCGCCAAATAATGCTATTGCTTGTGCGTATCGGGTGTGTCGTGTGGAGAATGTTGTTGGAAAAAGGAGACACCACCCGACGCAATCACAATCAGGGCCAGCGCGAGTAACGCGCGTAAACCTGTTATCTCGCGCAACACAAGAAACCCGACGAGTGTTGCGACTGCTGGCTCCAGACTCATCAGGATACCGAAGACGCGGGCGGGCAACCTTCGCAACGCTTCCAACTCAAGCGTAAAGGGAATAACGGTAGACAGTATCGCTACTCCGACTCCCAGCAAAAGTATCTTTGGATTGAGCAGTGTCATGCCGCCGCTCCACACACCAAGTGGTAGCAACACAAGCGCTGCCACGCCCATGCTCAACGCCAGCCCCGTGTCACCTACAAAATCTCGTCCAACGCGTACATTGAGTAGAATATACGCGCCCCAGCAGCCACCTGCAAGCAGCGCGAGAGCCACGCCTATCGGGTCAATCGTCGAATTTCCAAGTGGAGCGAGCAGCACAACACCGACGGCGGCAAGCGCGGCCCAGAGAAAGTCGCGGCGTTTTCGCGAAGCCAGCACGCTCACGCTCAGGGGGCCGATAAACTCTAATGTCACCGCGATGCCAAGCGGAATGCGGGCGATAGAAGCATAGAATGCGGCGTTCATGCCCGCGATAGAGAGACCGAACAGGACAAGCAATAGATAATCGGCTCGTGAATAGCCACGAAGTTTTGGACGCCAGAAGAGCAGGAAAACGAGTGCGCCAAAGCCGACACGCAAAAAGACTGTGCCACTCGACCCGATTGCCTGAAATAACCCCTTCGCGAGTGCCGCGCCGATCTGTACCGAGACTATCGCAAGCAGTACCAGCACGGGTGGTGGCAATGTTCCCAGCACGCCGCTATGCGAGGTAGTTGGATGCGTTATATGATGCCATGCACGTACAAAACCACGCGCCGAAGACTCCGACGCGTGGATAAAATGTTTACTCATATTTCCCCACTTCAGCAAGATGTATGAACCAGATAGAACCTCTTTGTAGTATACCATCTCGATGGGACTAACCTACAGCCTTGCTGTCCGTCAGCTAGGGAGATAAAAAAGCATATTTTGTTCTTGACACATCCCGTCGTCTGTACTATTGTTTGTACACGAACGTCAGAAAGAGGCTTGGTTCAATGGTAGTATCTCCGCTCTTTTGTCCTGTTTGTGGTGCTGCAAATATGGCGGGCGCACACTCATGTTTTGCCTGTGGTCAGGTATTTGACGCAACAGCACTCGCGGCATTGCCTACGCAAAACACACAATCCTTACTCAAACAACGCTATCATTTGTTGCATCGTTTGGGACAGGGCGGCATGGGAGCCGTCTACCAAGCAGAGGACGTCGGGTTAGGCAATCGGCGTGTTGCAATCAAAGAGATGAGTCAGAAAGGGCTAAATCAGCAAGAGGCAATGGAGGCCACAGACGCGTTCAAGCGCGAAGCTCTGCTGCTCGCTGGCCTGATGCATCCAAACCTGCCACGCATCTATGACCACTTCTCCGAAAATGGACGCTGGTATCTTGTGATGGACTTTATAGAGGGGCAGACGCTTGAGGATTACCTCATGCTAAAGAGTGGCTCACTGTCGCTTAAAGAGGTGCTTGACATCGGCGTACAGCTCTGTACCGTCCTCAATTACTTGCATACGCGCCAGCCACCAATTATCTTCCGTGACCTCAAACCAGCCAATGTGCTTCGCGCTAGCGATGGTCAGCTTTATTTAATTGATTTTGGAATTGCGCGTCACTTCAAGCCTGGACAGGCTAAAGATACCATCGCTTTTGGCTCGCCGGGGTATGCCGCGCCAGAGCAGTATGGCAAGGCACAGACTGCACCCAGCGCGGACATTTATAGTCTTGGCGTTATGCTACATCAGATGGTTACGGGTGATGATCCCTCGCTACGACCATTCTTTTTCGCTCCGCTTTTTATGAGAGGTCCAAGCCACTTGCAATCTCTGCTTAATGAGATGCTCGATATGAATGCGAGCCTGCGCCCTGCTGACGTGGCACTGGTGAAACAGAAACTACAGGAGGTGGCGCAGCAAAACCTCTCAAGCTACGATCAACCTTCGCTAGCACAACAATCGCCTATCATTCAGACCGTCCTGACTCCCCCAATACAGCGTTCACAGCTTGGTGAGGTATTGATGACCTATACACACGCCGACTGGATAGCCGCTCTGGCATGGTCGCCCGGCGGGAAGTACATTGCCTCGGCGAGCTATGATAAAACCGTACAGGTCTGGGAGCCACTCTCTGGCAGGCTACAAACGCTTTATAGGGGGCATAAAGGACTTTTTCAGAAAGGCATCGTGCATAGCGTGAGTTGGTCTCCTGATAGTACATGTATCGTCTCTGGTAGCGATGATAAAACCGCGCAAATCTGGGACGCAAAAACGGGTAAACAGCTTGTCGTGTACCGTACTCACAGTGAGGGCGTGACGGCGGTTTCGTGGGCTTCCGATGGAAGATATATTGCTTCAGCAAGTGATGTTGTCGCCTATGTATGGGAAGCCGATACAACAGACACATTGATAACATATGGTGAGTTCAGTCACGCGGTACAATCACTGGCATGGTCACATGATAGCACGATGCTAGCGGTTGGTGTACGAAACGATGTTGTGTATATCTATGAAAAGGGAAAAGCTGCTACAAAACATTCTATTGAGTACCGCGAACATGCTGATTTCGTCCAATCGCTCACATGGTCGCCCGACGGAATGCGTATAGCTTCCGGCAGTAATGACAAAACGGTACATATCTGGGATCCATATACAGGGAAAACGCTGCTGGTGTATCGAGAACATACTGACGCGGTAAAAGCTGTCGCATGGTCGCCCGATGGAATGCATGTTGCCTCGGCGGGCGTCGATGGAACCGTGCAAATATGGGATCCGCAAACGGGCAGACGCGTGTTTCTGTATCAAGGTCATTTTGCAACCGTGTATGCGCTGGCATGGTCAGTTACTGGTAGCTTTATCGCGTCCGGCGACGCTCACAGCAAAGTGAGAGTATGGCGGGCAAGGTAAAGCACTAACGTCTTTGAAGGAAGCTATCGAAGGCTGGGATCGCTGTTGCAAAAGCTTCTGACTGGCCCATTCTTGCTCTCAACGTAGCCATCTAGGGCTTGCTTTCTGTCAGTATCATAAGCTATACTGTATATAAGGAAGCCCACATGACCGACGCTGCTATCAGGTATGGTGTTTTATGAGATTGCTTGCAGACATTCCCGGAAAAAGAAGAGGCCGCTACATACCGAAATTCTATGTGTTTCGGGGCTTTCACCTGTCTACCTGCTACCCCTGAGCCACTTTCCCCGTGCTTTTCCATCCTTCACGCCGCCTGTGAGGATGAGTTTTTGTATGTTTGTGACGCCCGCTTTTTCCTTTTCACCATTTTCTTATAGCGTGTCAGATGCTAGCTTGCAGCAAGCTTCCTCTGTTTTTAAAGAGTCAAGCTTATCCTGAGAGATAAGCGAAAGTGTGTCACCCCATATCCACAAGCATAATGTGTAGGTCTTCGACGGATCGATAGTTGCTAGCTCGGAGCGCAGCCCGACGTGGAGTGGTCAACAATGTGCTGTGTTACCGGAAAGGTTTTTTATGAGTACCGATGGATTACTCAAGGCTCTCAACGATTCTCAGCGTTACCTCGATGTTGTACACAAATCACAGTTAAGCAAAAGTGAGTCGGAGTGGTTGATTGAAACCACCATTAGCAATTTCTCGAAATATTATAACAGTGGCTTTATCGAGTATCGCAAATCAGTCGCCGAAGCAAGCGACTATGCCGCAGTCGAATGGACGGGGCGTGGCGCGACCTTCAAGGACGTGCTGGGCCGCGAATACATCGACTGTCTTGGCGGGTTTGGTGTGTTCAACCTTGGTTGGTCGCACCCAAAGGTCGTTGGAGCCGTGCAGGCACAGCTAGAGAAGAGTCCATTACCGACGCAGGAGCTACTTGACCCCTTGCGCGGAATGCTTTCTCACCTGCTTGCTGAGATTACTCCGGGTGATATTCAGTATAGTTTCTTCGTGGGTAGTGGCACGGAAGCCGTTGAAGGTGCCATGAAGCTCGCAAAACTGTACACACGGAAGAGCGGTTTTATCGCGTCTGTACGTGGTTTTCATGGAAAAACAACAGGGTCACTTGCGCTCACAGGCAAGGCGATTTTCCGCAAGCCTGCTATGCCATTGCATAACAACGTGTTTCACGTTCCCTATGGGGATGCTGACGCGGTAGAGCAACAATTGCGTATCGCACGCGAGGTTGGCAATGATATTGCAGCCGTTGTGATGGAGCCGGTGCAGGGAGAGGCGGGTGCGATAGTGCCACCCGACGACTTCTGGCCTCGTCTGCGTCAGATTTGTGACGAGTACGAAGTGCTTCTTATAGCCGACGAAGTACAGACTGGTATGGGTCGTACTGGCAAGCTCTGGGGCGTCAATCACTGGGATGTCGCGCCGGATATTATCTGTTCTGCGAAGGCACTGGGTGGTGGTGTCATGCCAATTGGCGCGTTCATGTCCACCCCGAAAATCTGGAGCGTAATGAACAGTAACCCGTTCATCCACACCTCGACAACGGGTGGTAATCCGCTTGCGTGTGCCGCCGCCATCGCCGCCATCAACGTCACGCTCGAAGAGGGCATTTCGGAGCAGGCAGCAGAGAAGGGCGACTACTTCATGAAGCATCTGAAGGATATCGCCGCGCGTCACCCTGACATATACAGCCATATCACAGGCAAGGGCTTGCTGATTGGGCAGCACTTCCTCAACGACGACCTCGGCTATGCCGTCGCGTCTGGTCTGTTCAAGCGGGGAGTCCTCATTTCGGGAACGCTGAATAACTCGCGTGTTATTCGCGTTGAGCCGCCACTCGTTATCACACACGCGGAGATCGACACCATCTTGAACCGTCTGGAAGACACATTGCAAGAGATGCACGCGACTACCTCTACGCCGAGTCAGTCGGCGAAGAGTCCGTTGAGTGTTGTGCCGACAACGAGTTCAGATACAGCCGTGGCATAGATACAAAGGGGACGCGAGTAGCAGAGAGCATAGCGGGGGGCAAGAGCCACACGAGCTTGGTATAGTATTGGCGGGGCTTGCCCCCGTCATGCTCCCTACTGCTACTCGCGTCCCCTTTGTATCTATGCCGTACCATGAGGATAAGTTTTCATGCATATTATTGTTCTGGGCGGTGCTGGCGCGATGGGGCGCATAACTGTTCGCACCCTGACCGAATACGACGACGTAGACCAGATTACGCTCGCGGACTACAACGAGGCACGCGCCCACGATGTTGCGAACGTGTTACAGAGTAGCAAGGTGCGCGTTCAGCAGATCGACGTAACTAACTCGCAGCAGTTAGACGCGCTTTTGCGGGGCGCGGACGTGGTGCTGAGCGCGGTTGAGTATATCTTTAACCAGTCCATTCTCAAAGCGTGTATTCGCCAGAAAGTTCACTATGCCGATCTCGGCGGTCTTTTCCACATGTCGCGTACTCTGCTCGCCATGCATGATGAGGTCGAAGCGGCAGGCATAACCGCCGTTCTTGGCATGGGTGGCACACCTGGTATCACCAACCTGCTTGCACGAATGGCGGTTGATAAGTTAGAGCGTGTGGACAGTATCAAAGTACAGCTTGGGTGTGGCGATGCTACACCTTCTACCGCTCCGCTTATCGCGCCCTATTCTATCCGTACCGTGCTAGACGAATTTACCAAGCCCCCACAAGTATTCGAGCGCGGCGCATGGGTCGCGCAAGAGCCGTTGACGGGTCAGGAAGAACTTGTGTTTCCTGAGCCAGTTGGACGCGCCACCGCCGTGTACTCGTTGCACTCGGAATGCGCGACGTTTCCCGCATCATTTCAAGACAAGGGCATCGAGTATGTTTCGTTCAAGATTGCTTTTCCAAACGACTTTTTGACGAAGCTCAAGTTTCTCGTTGACCTCGGCTTTGGCAGTAACGAGCTAATCAGTGTGCAGGGCGTCAAGGTCTCACCACGTGAAGTGTTAGCGCGACTGCTTGAGACGGCCCCCACCGAAGAGGTTGAGCCGCAAGATTGCGACGTCTTGCGTATTGTCGCGACAGGTGTGGCGCATGGCAAGCAGCTTGAGGTTACTAACCAGGTTGTGGTCAGGCCCTATCGACGCTGGGGAATTGGCGCGGGTGCGCTGGACACAGGCACGCCACTTGCGATTGTGGGACGGATGCTAGGACGCGGCGAGGTCACGAGGCCTGGCGCGTTTGGCCCCGAAATGTGCGTCCCCACTGAAGCATTTTTCCGCGAAGCCGCGAAATATGATATGCATGTCGAAAGCACACAGCGTATGGTGTAGAGCGCGTTTCATTACGGGCGCGGTATGTATCAGGTGAGCCTAAGGAGATGTGATAAGGTATCTGTACGTATTTTGTACCCTTCTTCGCAGAGCATGGAAATCACGAAAGGAACAGCGAGCATGAGCGAGTTTAAGCTTTTAATCAACGGCGAGTTTGTTGGAAGTAGTACCGGAAAAACGATTGCGGATATCAACCCCGCGACGGGCAAAACGATTGCGGAGGTTCCCGAAAGCACATTGGATGATATGAACCGCGCCGTCGCCTCCGCCCGTGCCGCCTATGATGATGGGCGTTGGTCTGGCTTGGCGCATGGTGCGCGTGCCGTTATTCTGGAAAAACTGGCGACACTAGTCGAGGCAAATTTGAGCGAGTTAGCGAGTCTTGAGTCGCAGGACACGGGCAAGCCAATAAAACTTGCACGTGATAGTGACATCCCCTTCGCGGCGGACAATTTGCACTTTTTCGCAGGTGCGGCGCGTCACCTTGCGGGTACAGCTTCAAGCGAGTACACCGGTGGACACACCAGTATTATCAGACGCGAACCAATTGGCGTTGTCGCCTCGGTTGCGCCGTGGAACTATCCTTTCATGATGGCGGCGTGGAAGCTTGGCCCGGCTCTTGCTGCCGGCAACACCGTTATCTTCAAACCATCGCCCGAAACACCGCTTACCGCGCTCAAGCTTGGCGAACTCGCGCTTGAGGCAGGTATTCCGGCGGGTGTGCTGAACATCATCACAGACGGGCCAGAGATTGCACCAAGCCTTGTCAGCCATAAAAATGTCAACATGGTCTCGATCACCGGTAGCACCCGAAGCGGCAAGTACGTCATGCGAGCGGGCGCGGACACCATCAAACGCGTGCATCTGGAGCTTGGTGGCAAAGCACCCTTTATTGTGTTCGCTGACGCTGATCTGGATGCTGCGACAAGTGGTGCTGTGGTTGGCGGCTATGTCAACTGTGGTCAGGACTGTACGGCGGCGACGCGCATCTATGTGCAGGACAGCATGTACGATGCGTTCATGGAAGCATTCATGAGCAAGGTCAAGCAGTTGCGTGTTGGCGATCCGTCGAAAGAGACAACCGACATGGGGCCATTGATCTCGGCTCGCCAGCGTGATAGTGTGGAAGGCCACGTCGAGCGTGCGCTCCGTGCTGGCTCAAACATTCTCATCGGTGGCAAGCGTGCATCAATCGCGGGTTTCGAGCAAGGTTTCTTCTTTGAGCCAACCGTTATCGCGGAAGATCGCAACGACTCTGACATCATCCAAAACGAAGTCTTCGGGCCGGTTGTTGTCGTAAGTCGCTTCAAAACCGAGGAGGAGGTGCTGCACAAAGCCAATGATGTTGTGTATGGCCTCGCCGCCTCCGTCTGGACGCGGGACATCTATAAAGCTATGCGTGCCAGCCGAACGCTGCAATTTGGCACTGTCTGGGTCAACGATCATCTGCCGATCTCCTCTGAAATGCCGCACGGGGGCTACAAAGAGAGTGGCATTGGCAAAGATATGTCGATGTATTCGTTTGACGAGTACACTCAGATCAAGCACGTCATGATCGAGTTGAACGGCGAACCGAACAAGAGCTGGCACTACACCATCTTTGGCGATCAAGCGCAATAGCTTTGTGAGTATCCGAACAGCAATGCAGGGAGCGCAGGGAGACCGAGAGAGTTTCCCTGCGCTCCCTGCATTCTCCGAAAAGAGAAATTTGCGTTCGTCAGGCGTTGACATTGCTGTAGCAACACTTTATACTGAAATTGCCAAAAACAGTCACTACAAACTGTTTATTAGTATTTGCTGGCGATTCAAGAGGAGGATTTCAAGTTCATGACATATGTAATTACTCAGCCCTGTATCGGCGTCAAAGACGCATCTTGTGTCGATGTTTGCCCCGTTGATTGCATACATCCGTCACAAGGTGAAGCTGGCTACGAGGAGGCTAAACAGCTTTTTATCAATCCTGATGAGTGCATTGACTGTGGTGCGTGCGAGCCTGCATGTCCTGTCACTGCAATCTTTGAAGAGTCAGCCGTCCCTGCCGAGTGGAAGAACTATATCAAGGTAAACGCGGACTTTTTCAAATAACCGTAGTACACTTTCGAGGATTGGTATACTATATTTGTATCCCATTTCCAGCTGCTTGCTGTGGAGTAAGCTTGTTTCTGAAAGACAGGACAGGCATTCACTCCACAAGAATTCTTGCTATTCCTGCGTCCTATGATATACTACATGGGTTACACACTACTGTCCCATACTCGTTCGCCGCACATGCTGTTTACGCGGTTTTACGAATGTACATTCACTACTTCTCATGGAGCACACCCCTATGCCAATAACGCGAAAAAAACGCGCCAATCCATCTGACCAGCCTGAAGAAAACATAACTTCCGGCGCTGAAACAGCCGAAAATAGCGGTGATGTACCTACTCAAAAGGACACAGAACAGGCTACACAGATGGCAACTACAGCAGATGTTGTAGAAAGTATACCTCAATCAGTCGCTGAAACGTCGATAGCGCAGGGAGAGTCTGTAACGCAACCATCCAGCTCTACGTCACCGACTAACGCTAACGGTGAACGTATAAGTCACTTGGAACATCCAACCTCTATCGAGAGTGGGCGGCGCACACCGCGTGGTGAGCTATTCCGCCGTGCGCCCCAGCTGCCACCACCAGTATTAGCACCCGCACAGAGTGCTTCTGTTCCACCAATACAACCCGTACAACCCCCTGCACGTGAGATTAGTCTGCCTATGGGCAACCTGTTGCATCTTGCGTACAATCCAGGGTATACAGGGGCTGAGGACTCGCGTAGCCAACTCCTACAGCATCTAGCTCAGGAGAGTAAAGACGGTGGTCGCGCGCGTTGTTGGAACTGTGGCGTACTTGCAATTGTGTATGATCGCTGGAACACGCGTAGCAAGACCTTTGGTGAGGTTGGCGTCGCCATCTGTGAAGCTTGCGGCGTGTGGAGCGTGATGTAGAGTTGCGTGTAGCGGCTAGACAGTGCTGATGGGCCTCGCCATCCGCTTCTGCCAAAAAGACAAAATGCTTCTCTCATGCAGACGAGCCATGCAACTTATCGCGTTTTTGCAACGTAATTAGTAGAGGATGGCAATGTGTTGCATGTCGCCACCTTATGAAAAGTAGAGTAGGTACTACACTACGCTGGCAGTTCGCAATCGAGGTTCATCATGTATAATCAAAGAAATAATAGTCCCTTCGGAGGCAACAATACATTCGGGTCACGCTATCAATACCAGACGATGGCGCGAGGCTATGAAGGTACGCAATCAAGTAGCTTGATTGGCAAGGTCATGGGTCTGTTAGCCTTCTCGTTTCTCTTCGCCACCATCGGTACAGTTGTTGGTGTTTTTGTCGTTTTCGCACATGCGACCAGTGCCACCCCCTTTTTTGTGGTCTCAATCGCGGGCCTTGTGGTACTCTTCGCGCTAAACTTTCTAATTCAGAAGCCGGGCATCAATCTTTTCTTGCTCTACCTGTTCACCTTTCTTGAAGGTATGTCGCTTGCCCCCCTCATCAGTTACTATCTCGTTAACGCTGGTAACATTCTGGCTGAGGCGTTTCTGCTTACCACGCTGACCGCGTTTGGATTAGCTATGTACTCCTGGACTACAAAGCGAGATTTTTCACGTTTGGGCGACTACCTGTTCTTTGGCGTTCTGCTGCTTCTGCTCGCCAGTATTCTGGGCATCTTTCTGGGGCCTGTGTTCCAGACTGGCCCACTTGGTCTTTTGATTTCAGTAGTTGGCGTCGCTATCTTCTCTGGCTACGTGTTGTACTATGTGCAACGCGCCAAGTATATGGCTGACACGCTACCAAATGCCATCGGTCTGACGGTTTCACTTTTCATTACGCTGATTAATCTGTTTCTCTACATCTTGCGTATTCTTTCCATTTTACAGGGTGGCGATAGCCGCCGTCGCTAGATAGCTAGTGGAAGCAAATTTTATGAGCACGAAGAAATGGGAAGGCACAGGGAATAGAAAACATTTATGTTGTGTTTTCTCTTGTGAAAGAATTATATCCCGATGCACACGCTGTACCAGGAAGTAAGATGGGCATAGCAGATACGCTGAATATGCCGGACACCCTGCTGAACTTTGAAAGTGAGAAAAATACAATGGATACAACACACGCAAACCTGTTTCATGTCGGCGATCAGGACTTCGAGACCAAAGTGCTCCAGTCTGAGAAACCTGTGATTGTTGATTTCTGGGCCGCGTGGTGCGGGCCGTGTCGCGCGATTGCGCCTGTATTCGAGCGTTTGAGTGACGAATATCAGGGCAAGCTCGGCTTCGCCAAAATGGACATCGACGAGCATAGCGACACTCCAGGGAAGCTTGGCGTTCAGGCCATTCCAACGCTGATGATTTTCCAGGGTGGTAAGGCAATTGGTCGTCTGGTTGGGCCGCATCCAACGCGCCTCAAGAGCGAAATTGACCGCGTCCTGGCTCAGAATAGTGCCGTGAAGTAAAAAACCGCAACATAACGGAGATGAGTAACAGTGATCGAAAGCGCAGTAAAACATGCTTAACTGTGTTCACTTTGATCACTTTCTTGTAACTGGCTCATGCCTTCTTGTTTTGCTAATGCACGAATAGCAAGTTCTAAGAGAGCAGACTGGCTGATACCGAGTTTCCTTGAAAGTTTCTCTAGTAACGTTTTTGCCTCATCACTGTAGCGAATACTGGTTTTTTTCTTTGTCATATTGACATTGTACCATAAAGTGCGGCACACTACCAGGAGGACATTGACAACAGAAGAGTGTTTATGGGTTCGTAGGGACATCATTCCCTACGGTAAAAGCACTACCGTGTGAAACCAATGTACAAGTAGGCTCACGAGAATTGGTTGAAAGAACTATTCTCAAACGCGAACCTGCTACAATGAGACAACATTCAAGGTCCCTTGCTCGGCTAGAGCCATACACAGAGCAATCTGTGCGATGTGCCGTAACGTCTTTCAGGTCGTAGTGGCATTGAGCCACATCTGAAGTGGCAATACGGAAACGAAAAATGTGATGAACACGTTTTAGCACATTTTAGAAA
>JBBQVS010000045.1:0-31254 GCA_038211295.1 Ktedonobacterales bacterium
TTTGTGATATATTCTTCCTATATCCTGACCTGCTACACGTAATCCTCATAGTGTACAAAAACTGTTGTCAGGACATAAGGGAAACCGTATATGCCAACACTAGAACGCTCGAATCCTCTTCCCCTTTATTATCAACTTAAAGAGGTGTTGAAACAACAAATCCGTGCAGGGCACCTCATGCCTCATACTGCTATACCATCTGAGCCAGAACTGGTCGCGCAATATCATGTGAGCCGCGCGACGGTGCGTCAGGCACTCACGGAACTGGTACACGAAGGGCTGCTCTACCGTCAGCACGGACGCGGCACATTCGTGTGCGAGCCGCGTATTCAGCAAAACATTAGCGAACTTACCAGCTTCACCGAGGAGCTGCGCCGCCGAGGTAAGCGTCCCGGTGGCGTGCTACTTGTTAGTGAGCTAGTACGCGGTTCACAGGTTGTACGTGAACGACTACGTTTGAACGACGAGGAGCAAGCTGTACGCCTTGAACGTTTGCGGCTCGCGGATGATGTTCCTGTTGCGCTCGAAATTGACTATCTCCCACATCCACGCGCCGCTGGTATCTATCTGCGTGCGAAGGAGACTGCGGATGGGTCGCTTTATAGCTTGATGGCCTCTGAGGGAATGCACCCGTATATCACAGAGCAGATACTCAAGGGCGATGCTCCGTCGTCCCGCGAGGCCGAGCTGCTCAATGTCGCCCCTTCTCTTGCCGGTTTGCGCCTTACCTGCACTACCTTCGATGAGACTGGCGCACCCATAGAGTATACCGAAGCATTCTATTCAGGTACACAGTATGACATACAGCTTACATTACGCGTGAAATAATATAGCACATTCTTGATTTTTAATTGGTAGAGCTTCTCAATGGATGCCGCGCTGTACTCTGGTTGGTATGTTCATGATGCGGTCTAACGTTTGAGAAGCTTTGCTGTATATTTTGATGGCCTGTCGCATCTGAGCAGTTGGTATGTTATACTACGCAAAGGCTAATTCATATTCTCGCAATACAACACAACTATACATTAGGAGCTACCCGTTCAATGGACGATACACAAAATACAGAAAATACTACCACACCTGTGTCTCCCACGCAAAATAGCGCACCTATTCACTTTGTGAGCCGTCAGGAGATGCAAGAAGCGACTCAAGGCCAGACAGAGCAGGGCCTGACAGATCGCGGAAATGCCGCCGCCGAGCAAGGCGATTATGAGACCGCGGCAGAAGCATTCGAGCAAGCAGTCGCACTCGATCCTGCAAACGCACGCGCACGCTATAATCTCGCGCTGGCGCAGCAATACCTCGGCGAGACAGAGTTCGCCGTCGCGGGCTATCGTCGCGCGATTGACCTCGACCCACAGCTACTCGATGCCTACATCAATCTTGGCAATCTCTACGGCGAGCTGGGGCTACACGAGGAGTCGTTGGAGACGTTTCAGTTGGCGCAAGAGATCGATCCCGAAAATGATGAGTTGTTTATGAGCATCGGTGATGCCTATCGTACTCAGAACCTCTATCAAGACGCCATTCAAGCATACCGTCAGACAATCATGCTTAATCCTGAAAACACTGTTGCCGCCGACAATCTGCGTGATGTACGCGAGCGAGTGAACGACCAGGTGCGTCGCTTGATGGAGCAGGAGCGACGTGTAGACGCGGATCCCGGCGACCCTACGCGCTACGCGGAACTTGCGAGCATCTATCTGGACATGCGCCGCTATGACGAAGCACTTTCAACGGCAAACCAGATGCTTTCTCTTGATCCCGAAGGACGTGCCGGTTATGATATGCTTGCGTCTGTCTACGAACAGATGGGTGAGCGCGATCAGGCGGTAGAGGTATATACGCGCATTGTGGCGATTGACCCGAATGACGCGGAAGCGTGGGAGCATCTCGGCACATGGCGCTCTATTCAAGAGAACAATGTCGAGGCAATCGAAGCGTATGTGCGGGCTATCCAGATTGATCCACAGCGTATCACCGCACGCTTTAGCCTCGCGGAAGCCTACCTTGAGGCGAACCGCTATAGTGAGGCGTTAACTGCGTATCAGGGACTGATTGACCGCGCCGACGAGCTACAGGCCGATGATACCGCCGCCGCCTATGCGGGGCTTGCCGATACCTATAACGCGCTGGGCCAACATGACAAGGCTATCGAGACCGCGCAAGCCTTACTGGAGCATTCTGAGGACGACCCGGAAGGCTACTACCAGCTTGCCAGCGCGTATGACTCGCTTGGTCGCTATGACGAGGCCATCGAGAATTATCAGAACGCCATCGACAGCGACCCGCTTAACGTCGATTACTACAATGATCTCGCCGACACTTTGCGCGAAGCCAAACGGTACGACGAGGCACTCGACGCCGCGCAGCAAGCAATCTCGATGGACCCTTCGCTCTTACTTGCCTACGAGACGCTAGAGCAGATCTACCGCGAGACGGGACGCACGGCAGAAGCCGATGAGGCAAAGCAGCAGGCGAGCATTCTTCGTGAGCGTGAAGGTGGATTGGTATAGCTGAAATCTAACACAACATCGTCTATAGAGAGACGTCGCGGTCTCTCTATAGACGATGTTGTGTTAGACAAGATGTTTCTCTATTGCGTCCGCGAATGCTTCAAGATCGGTAAGACGATGGTGAACATGATCGTAGAGTGTGTCCCGACTTAGCATGTTGGGCGCACAGAGTAGGGCATCGCGCAGGTCTGTGAGCACCTCTAAACGGTAAGCCAGGGGACGAGGGACGAGTTGCTGTGCTGCGATAATGCTGAGTAGCTCGTGATAGCCTTCAGGACGACGCAGGCCGAGCGAGGCGACAAGAGTGCTACAGATGTGGAGACATGCCTCAATCGCCAGTTGTAGGTAACGTTCAGCGATGCTATAGACGCGATAGTCCGCGACAAACTCTTCGTATGATGCCTGCTGTACCTCTTGCAGAATCAATAAAGTGTCGCGCAACTGTCTGAGTTTCTGCTGTAAGAGTTCTTTGTCGAGCGGCATAACGGGATTTGTCTGTCCATATAGGCGACGACTCAACGCTTGATTCTGAATCTCGTCGAATTTCTTGAAGTCGAGGTAATCCATGACGGCCTTTGACTCAAACGAGACGCGCTGTTTTTCATTACGGCTAAACAAAATTTGTCCGTACTTTATAACCTGTAGTTTGAGCAGAAGCGACGCCTGATTCAGAATAACCACATCGATAGTGTCGGATTCCATACGCTTCGCGAGTTCGCTGAAGAAGTAGAGCTGATAGTCCAGAAACTGATCGGCTTTGATCTGGTCTGTGAGGAGAATGGCGATGTCTACATCGCTCAAGTGTCCGAAGGAAGTGCGGGTGCTGAGAGAACCCGCGAGGTAAGCTGCGTTGACAGGACTCTGTGTAAAGAGTTGATTGAGTCGGGCTTGCTTTTCAAACAAATTCATAGACGCCTCCGAGGAAAGGTAAGACCACGATAACTCTTGTGGGCAAGTATACCATAAGATGAGGCAAAATGCGTTTTCCTGGGAGCGTGGACGGCAAACCTCGGCCTATCCCTCGACCCACTCTTCACCATTAGTGGCGACCTCTTTTTTCCAGATGGGAACAGTTTTTTTCAGCGTATCGATGATGTAGCGGCACGCTTCGAATGCCTCGGCGCGATGTGGACTGGCGACAACGATAATCACGCTTGCCTCGCCAATTTCCAGACGCCCGAAGCGATGTGCCACCGCTACACGCTCGACGCCCCAGCGTTGTTGCGCCTCGCTGACAATGACACGTATCTGTTGCTCCGCCATCTCCTCGTAGGCTTCGTATTCGAGATAGCGCACCTGTTTCCCGCGTGCGTTGTCGCGCACCACACCTTCAAACACGACGATGCCACCGATGCTCGCATGAGTGGTAGTCGCGACCAGAGCATCGCGATTGAGCGGCTCGCGTGTCAGTTGAATCACTGGTTCCATTGCTGCTCCTCCACCCATTGGTGGAATAAACACAAGCTCATCATTGTCTCGCACTATCGTCTCCGGCGCGACATACGTCCGATTGACCGCGCAGATCGAGCGATCCAGCACAGGTTGTAGGCGCGGGTACTGTGTGAGGAGGAGGGCGCGTATAGCTGCGACCTGAGTTCCCTCCGCGAGTGAGAGTGTTTCCGCGTCGCGCCCGACAATCTCGCGCAACGAGGCAAAATAGCGAATATGAATGTTCATGAAAAAAAGTATAGCACAAAGTTGGGCCATCTTCCACTTTCTGCGCTATACTTATAGAAAAGTAAGTAAATTTTTGACAGGAGACCCTTCGCTATGATTCTAAACACCGAGGCGTTTCATGCTGGTAAAGCAAGCTACGCGGATATGGTGCGCGATATTACTCACAAAGACCTGTATGAGTTGACCGACCAGATTTTCGAGAGTGTACAAAACGCCATTAGTGGCATAACAGATGCAGGCGTTACCTTTGTACCGCATGACGCCGCGCTGAAAGAGGGCGACGAGCAGGCGTATACGCTGGGGCATGTAATTGCTCATTTGACAGCTACGCTTGAAGAAACCTCATCGATTGGTTCCGCACTTGCGCGTGGTATCGCCTTTGAGGGTCGATTGCGTAACGAGGTTGAGTGGAAAACAATTCGTACCGCGCAACAGGTACATAGTCGCTTCAATGAGAGTCGGCGCATGTGCCGCGCGTTTCTTGACACATGGCCCAACGCACCACATCTCGACGTGACCATCATACGTATTCCACACTTTGGTGCTATGAACGCAATTGGGGTGCATGTACTGGGCATTCTGCATGGTGAGTCGCACATTGAGCAGTTACAGGAGATTATGCGTCAGGCAAAAACGCTTCTGTAGAAATTAGGATTTTTTATGTCTCTTCACACGCGTTACGATGCAGTGGTCATAGGGTCAGGCCCCAATGGTCTTGCGGCTGCAATCACGCTCGCGCAGGCGGGGAAATCGGTTATTGTCTTAGAGGCACAAGACACGATTGGGGGTGGATCGCGCACAAAAGAGCTGACGCTGCCGGGGTTCAAGCATGACATTTGTTCCGCGATTCATCCACTTGGACTGGCGTCCCCATTCTTTCGTGCGCTCCCACTAGAGCAGTACGGGCTGAAATGGATTCAACCCCCTGTTGCCCTTGCTCATCCGCTCGATGATGGTACTGCAATGCTGTTGGAGCGTTCTATCGCGCTAACAGCTGAGACACTTGGCTGTGATGCTGCTTCTTATAGTCGTTTGATGAAGCCACTTGTCGAACACTGGCAAACATTAGCTGACCTGCTGCTTGGCCCCTTGCGCCCGCAGTCGTTTCGTCACCCCTTTTTGCTGGCACCATTTGGGGTACAGGCGGTTCGCTCGGCTGAAAGTCTCGCGAAGCATCTATTCAGAGGCGAGCGGGCGCGGGCCTTGTTCGCGGGTATGGCGGCACACTCAATTCTGCCATTGGAGCATAGTTTGAGCGCGGCGTTTGGCATTATGCTTGCTCTGTTTGGGCATGGTGTTGGCTGGCCCTTGCCGCATGGTGGTTCGCAGAGCATTGTTGACGCGCTCGCCGCACATCTGCGCTCACTTGGCGGTGAGATTGTGACAGGGATCGAGGTCACATCAATTGAGATGTTACCGACAGCGAACGCTCTGCTTTTCGATGTAACGCCGCGTCAATTATTGCGTATCGCTGGTACGCATCTTCCCAATGGCTACCGACGTGCCTTAGAGCGGTATCGCTATGGCCCCGGCGTCTTCAAGATTGACTATGCCCTTGACGGGCCTATTCCGTGGAAAGCACGGGAGTGCTTGCAGGCGGGAACCGTTCATCTTGGGGGAACGCTCGCGGAAGTCGCGCTCTCGGAGTGGCAGATAGGGCGGGGAATGCCGCCAGAGAAGCCATTTGTGTTGCTCGCGCAGCAGAGCTTGTTTGACGCTTCCCGCGCACCCGTCGGAAAACATACGGTGTGGGCGTATAGCCACGTCCCAAACGGCTCATCGTTCGATATGACTGAGCGCATCGATGCTCAGATTGAGCGTTTCGCCCCTGGCTTTCGAGACCGTATTCTGGCGAAGAATACTATCGCGCCGAACGCGCTCGAACACTACAACGCGAACTATATTGGTGGAGATATCAATGGCGGTGTCGCTGACCTGTTGCAGTTTTTCACGCGACCAACGATCCGCTTAAACCCTTACACGACGCCAAACAAACGTATTTACATCTGCTCATCTGCCACTCCACCCTCTGGCGGTGTTCACGGCATGTGTGGATACTACGCGGCACGAGCGGCACTACAACGTGCATTCTAAAAAAGGCGCGTAAATGGTGACTGTAGATGTAAAGACGTGGTTTGCCACGTCTTTACATCTACAGTTTTCGTTACTTTGCGAACTTTCGCGCTAACTCCGCGAGGGTGCGAACTCCAACGCCAGTACCGCCCTTTTCCTGATAGGGTTTTTTGCTATCAAGGTAGCTTGTGCCTGCGATATCCAGATGCGCCCATGTTGTGTCACTCACAAAATGTTCCAGAATTTTTGCGGCTGTAATCGACGAGCCGGCGCGACTGCCAGTTTGCTTCACATCGGCGATATCGCTCTTGATTGACTCGCCGTACTCCTCATCCATTGGCATGGCCCAGAACTTCTCACCCGCGACCTTACCAGCAGCGATAATCGCGTTTGTGAGTTGCTCATCGTTGCTGAAGATGCCGGTTGTGACATTGCCGAGAGCGATCACCATTGCTCCGGTGAGTGTGGCGAGATCGATAATGGGGGAGAGTCCTTCTTTGACCGCATAGGAGAGGGCGTCAGCGAGAATCAGGCGACCCTCGGCGTCCGTGTTGATGATCTCAATAGTTTTGCCATTCGAGATGCGGAGGATGTCGCCGGGACGATAGGCGGTGCCGCTGGGCATGTTTTCGCATGTTGGCACCAGGGCCGTAACGTTGATGGCGGGCTTGAGTCCCGCGATAGCCTGCATCGCCCCAAGCACTGCTGCGGCTCCGCCCATATCGCCCTTCATTTCATCCATTCCTGTGGGAGGCTTGATGGAGATTCCACCTGTATCGAACGTGATGCCTTTACCAACAAGTGCCATGCCCTTCTCTGTTGCCTGCCCCCCACGATAACGTAGCACAATAAATTGTGGCGGTTCGGCACTGCCTTGCGCGACGCCCAGCAAACCACCCATTTGTAGTTCTACGATTTTTGCCCTGTCGAATACCTCATACTCTAAACCAACTTGCTGTGCCATTGTCGTTGCACGCCGCGCAAGCTCTGTTGGCGTTAAAACGTTGGGTGGCTCGTTAACAAGACTGCGGGCAAAATTTGTAGCTTCCGCCAGAACTTTCCCCTGCTCAATCGCGGACTCTATGTGCTCTCTGTTGCCCGTGAGCAAGACACCAAGTTGCGAAACGGTTCTCTCTGCGCTATTTTTCTCCGCTTGCTTGTACATTCTAAACGTGTACAGTCCAAGCAATGCCCCTTCGACTTCGGCCTGTACTTCGTTGTACCGTGTTGCCTCTTGCTCGTCATCCCACTGTAGAGCGAGCGTGATCTGACGCGCTCCCGTGTTTTGAAGATGCCGCGTTGCAACCGCGCTTGAATGGCGGAGTGATTGGGCCGTGATCTTGTTCTGTGCGCCCAGACCTACGATGAGTACACGCTTTGCGGTGATGCGACCCATTGTATGCAGTGTCAGCAGTTCGCCAAGGCCACCTTTGAACTCGCCGCTGGCACAGACTTCACTGAGCAGGCCGCCCAGTGCTTTGTCTACTGCGGCGGCAGTCGCGGAAAGCACCACGCCTTGCTCATCTTTGCCAGTTTTACGGGCTGCTGAAACAACCAGGGCGTCGGCTTGTACTGCTTCCACCGTTTGCGTTACTATCTGAATGTCCACGTATAAAGCTCCTCTTTGTGTAGTAGCTATGGCAAAAGCTATCGAAAGCTTCTAAAAGCGAAACCGACCAGTATCTGGTCGGTAATAAATTGTACTTTCTACTATACCAGAGAAATCAGCATCCGTCTATTTGGTGGGCAGGAGGCGGTCTACTAATTCTAAAAGTTGGCGGGGCTTGAACGGCTTCGTCAAATACTCGGTGCAACCAACGCGTTTAGCCGCCTCGCCCTCATCGCTGTACGCGTGGGCAGTGACCGCGACAATGGGAATATTCGCGAGATGTGGACGGGAACGAATCAACTCTGTTGTGCGGTAGCCATCCAGAACGGGCATAGAAATATCGGTAAGAATAAGGTCTACCTGTTCGCGCTCAAGCAGGTCAAGAGCCTCTTGTCCATTGGTGGCGGAAATACAATGGTAACCGCGTGTAGCCAGGACACGTTCGATGAGAATGCGGTTCGACACCTCGTTCTCGATAATCAGAATGGCCCGTGTACGTGTTGTTGGTGTACTCATATATTGCGTCTGTTTACTTTCTTTTATGATACTTACGACTCTGTAGGGGAAAACTCGGCAATGGGGAGTGTCAATGAAAATACAGATCCCTGCCCAACGGTACTCTCGACTGCAACTTCTCCTCCCTGTAATTCAACGAGTTTCTTCACAATCGTGAGTCCTAGACCAGTGCCACCAAAGCGGCGCGTAGTGCTTCCATCGGCCTGACGGTACGCTTCAAAGATAAAGCCAAGCGCGGCGGGTGAGATACCAATGCCAGTGTCTTGTACCGCAATACGCACCATGTCGCTGTCAGAAATATAGGTGCAGCGAATGGTCACGCCTCCCTGCTCTGTAAACTTCAGAGCATTGGAAGCTAGATTGGTGATAATTTGTCTGAAACGCTGTCTATCGGCAGTGACCTGTGGCATCTTTTCGTCGATATCTAATGTCAAGAAAAGCTTTTTCTCGTTCGCCATCAATTTCAACTGATTGATAATGTCTTTGATACTGCTTGCCAGTTCTATTGGTTCAGTGTTTACCTCGATCTTGTCGGCTTCGATCTTCGAGAGATCGAGCATCTCATCTACAAGGTGCGCCAGGTCTTCAGCGCGGCTCACGATAAAGCGGATATCCGTCTCTTGCTGGTCTGTAAGCTCTCCCTCCACAAAGCCATCGACGAGCATGGAGCCATACCCAATAATGCTATGCAGGGGCGTGCGTAACTCGTGTGTGACATTCGAGAGAAACTGAGATTTCAGATTGTTCACACGCTCGAGGTCCGCGTTTTTCTCCTTGACTTCGGCGAAGAGGAGCGCGTTCTGTATCGCCATCGATGCCTGTATCGCCGCCGTACTCAAGAGGAAGGTATCCTGACTGCTTACCTGATAGGGAGTGTCGGAATACAGAATGAACGCGCCAATCGCCTGGTCTTGTAGCATCAAGGGAACCGCGATCACTGAGTGGTAGCCGGCTTCGAGCGCGACACGCGCCCAGTTCTCGTGGCGTTGTTGATAAATGGTCGCGATATCCTCGCCTGATGCGATTTTGTGCTTTTGCAGAACTATACGGGCCAGAATCATGTCCATATCGCGCAACGCCGAGCGAGGAATACGCGGACGCCGTATTCCATAGGTTGTTTGTGTTGTGCGAACAGCTTTGCGCTTCGCGCTACCGGGATTAGGTAAGGCCGCCATTTTTGTGGTGACTGCCATCGTCACATTGCTATCGGGGTCGGCATGTACCGTAACTGAGCCTTTTTGTTGTGACTCTAGTAGATCGGACATTTGCGTTGGAGGACGAATAGCTGATGTTGAGCGTATCTCTGTTGCTTCTGACCACTGCGCTACTGCCCATGGGGAAAGCATCTCACGACCATAGAGTAAAAGCGACACGTGCTTTGAATGCATAATATGTCCCAGGCGTGCTACTGCCTCACCAAGAAGCTGTTCCAGGCTGACCGTCGAAATCAGAGCGTCGCTCATGATAAGCATACTTCTCATCTGGTCTGTCATGGCTTGACTCTCGCTCTCTAAAGATGCTGAGAGCAGGTCGAAGGAATGAGAAAGCGTCTCCAATTCGTCCTGTGAGGAAAGAATAGCACCAGCATTTTGAACAACTTGTGTGCGAATGCGCGTCTGTAATTGATGAAGGGGATGTATAAAGAAGATGCGTATAACAAGTGAAAAGAGAAAAATGCCGAGTGCGAAGGTAAACATTCCCACCCCAAGTAGGAGCAGAAACACACGCTGGCTATGGAAAATAAGCATAGTGTGAGTTCCACGGTCTACATAAAACGTAAGAAGCCCCCATGATGCCAGTAGAAATAAGAGCATACAAAATAGTAGTATTAACGCCGCGCTTACTGTGAGTTTGCTACCTAATGACCGCATTGTAACTTTCATGCGACTCTTCCTTGCTCGCTTCTGTAGAAATGTAAAGGAGAAACGGGGTGCCAGCTCGTCTCTCCTTTACCACGCGTTTGCAAAGAGCAACGCGCAACTAAAGTCGGCGCGCGTGCGAACCTCATGGGGAAAAGGTTGCACGTGTAAGTAAATATACGTTACAAGCTGCTCGTCGAGGTGGATGTGCTTGCCCACATATATCTCGCCTTCCGTCCTAAGCCTATTTATTATAACGCATGAAGAGCAAAATTGTTATCACTTTTCTTCCCAATTTTTTCTCATCGAGAAAACTGGTCTTTGTTCTGCTTTCCTATGCTCTTCTAACCCCCATATAGTCGATATACCCGCTTTTGAGGAGACGCACCAGAACCTGCGCGATCTCCGTTTCACTCTTATGAATAAGTCGGATCACGTCCTCAATGGTACGCCGTCCGTCCAGAAGAATAAGCACAATGCGGTCTCGTCTTTCCATGCGCTCAAGTACATGCGATGCGACTGCTATTGTACGCGCTTGAAAAATTGTATGAATACTTAATCTGGTCATCTCTGCGGTACGAACTTCTTGTTGCGAAAATGAACGACCATTTGTGACTGCCGCAAAGGGTACTTGCCCTGTATTTGCCATTCTGTTCCTCCAAACACACATACACCACATCATAAAAGTGGCTATAGAACTTGCCACTCTTATACTCTACGAATAACATGTTAAGATTTCATAAAAATCTTGAGCTTCACCATAAAGATAGTGTGAATATCGATGATTATTACTTTATTACGGTATTTGTGTCCATGCAAGCGATGCCGTACCGACGTTCATATTAATATTTTTGCTGCTGCTATGGTGTGCGTCTATAAGGGAGACGCTCCCATTTTCTGCAACAATGATTGCCTCTTGCGCGGCGGTAGTTGACCACAGAAATGTGGAACCTTGTATTGCAAGTTGTGTTCTTGTGCCGTCTACATCGGAAACAACGCTCTCTGTTCCAATATTGAAGAGAACGTGACGACTGTCAAGAGACCAGAGCGGAGTGGGTGCATCACTTACACCGTCCGCAATGCGTGTGTTGTTGGTGGTTATAATGTCAACACTATGTAGTGACCCTGTATGTGCGTCGGACAGCTCAAGGTACACTCCATGCTTGCCGTTGGGCGTCCATTGTAACAATGCTATCTGTTTACCTTTTGCGAGTGTATAAGATGTGGCGTTCAGTGGTACTACTGAAATACTGGTAGCATCTGTACCTACGGTATGGCAGAGAAGCCAACCACCCGCGCCCGAACCTGTACGGCTGTATATGGCCTGCGTATACTCACCGAAAAGCAGAGGTTGTGTACTGCTAGTTGTGCCAACATGCTGTAGCCAAATACTGTGTATATGATTTACTGTACCTACGCTCCAGGTGATTGCAGGTGAGGTTGTATCGGGCGACCAGTCAAGCGTGAGTAATGTGTCCTCTGGAAATTCTGTTGTTGCGATTGACGATGTAATCGCCAACACTGCCTCTTTTTGCACATTGTAGTCAAAAATGCTTGTCTTGTTGTCATGTGTTAACGCGAATGTGACACGTAAACCGTCTGGCGACCAGGTGATATGCGAGACCGCGCCCTGCTGTGAAAGCGCAACCGCGCGTACCTGATTTGTACTGGTCGAGTACAGATACAACGTTGGCTCTCCGGTTGGTGCCGCGAGAAAAGCAAGCGTACTTCCGTTGGCAGACCAGGTAAGACTTCTCATGATTGCCGAACCGGAAGGCGTGTTCCAGGCGGGTGATGTATGCCAGAGCGGTTGCTTAACCGTGATATCGTTTTGTCCATCGGTACGGATCACATGAACAGAGTCTTGCTTCTCGTCTATATATGCAAGAAGATTTCCCGCGACACGGTGCGGAAGTGCAGGGCTGACAACCCAGTTTGGAGCTACTGTTACCTGTGGTGGTGTCAGGCGCAGTGCAGGGGCACTGCCGTCTTCCGGCGCGCTCCAAAGACTGCCACCACGTAGGAACACCAAACGTACACCCGCAGGAAGTGGGCCGTTCTGATGCAACGCCTGCGGTGGTGTAATGCCGTCGATGTTCGTTACATTTGGGGTGCTTCCCGATGAAAAGAGACGCCACCCTATTACACTACCGACTCCAGTCAGCAGCAGCAGACACGCGGCAAGTAGCACATGCATGAAGCGTTGTAGTCGCATATCTCGATGTTGTGCTGCAGGAATACGCCCTTTCGTTTCCTGTGTTGAAAACGTAGGCGATGTACTTGGAGTGCCTGGAAGCGCGACCAGATGTGGACGGCTTACAGTGCTCACGCCAGGATTAGCTCTCTTGAGCTTGTTTCTCGACGTTGCCAAAGAATCTCGTGTATAACTATCAGCTGTTTCTCCGATAAGTTCGAGATAGTCCGGCGTGGAAAAGAGGTGCTCGCGAAGGGAAGCCGCAGGACTGACACGCGGTTGATTTGCCAGCAGCGTGTCAAAGTAGCGGAAGTCCGCAAGCAGTTCCGCGCAGGATGAACAGTGTTGTAAATGCGCGGTGACATGGACACGTTCCTCTTGAATGAGAGCATTGTCAAGGTAGGGACTAAGCGCGTCCTCAACATGCTGCTCTCGACTCATTGTGTGCCTCCTCCCCGTTCCAGGGACCGATAATGTTCGCGGAACGACTGACGCGCTCGCGAAAGATACATTTTAACGCCACTCTCGGCGATATTCAACGTGCGGGCAATCTCGCTATATGAGAAGCCTTCTTGCGTATAAAGCAGTAAAGCAGACCTGTATTGTTGAGGCATACGCCTGAGTGCCGCACGCACCAGTTCTGTCGTCCCATAAATCTCTTGTGGGTCAGCACTTTCAACATCAGCCGGCTCGTGGTCGAGGTCTTGCCAGGGTAGCCACGCAATCAGTTTGCGGCGTCTGAGCGCGTCGTATGCAGTATTTGTTGCGATACGATACAGCCACGCTGACAACTTCAAGTTCCCGTCCATTTTAGGAAGAGCTTTAAATGCTTTTAGAAATGTGTCTTGAGTGAGATCATCAGCCTGTTCGCGGTCCCCCACCAAATGATATACATAATTATAAATAGGTGTTTTGTATTCGTCATATATTTGATCAAAAGACCAAGCTGTTTCTTTTATTTCCACCTGGGCCATGCGCTACAATCCCTTCGATGGTTACAATTATCACTTGTCCGTTCCAATGCAAGCGATAGGAAGCAACACATCTCCAGGCCATGCAGCGTGACATATTTATCATCTCTGCTAGTATGGAAAAGGCTTTTCATCCTTCTGTGTAGTGGAACGGACAACCGACGCTACCAGTAACATGCGTTTATAATACCTGAATAGTCATGTTTACTTGCACTCGCGTTAGGTATCGACTATCATGTTAGCATACTCTTGTAGAAATCAAGCTATAAGTGCTCGTGTAGTTAGTACTATTGGGTGGATATGCTCGTATGCTCGTGTTTGCTCGTTAGAACGCTTGCCTTTTTGACCGAGAGCATTTGCGTAAAATGAAAGAAATAGTGGCGTGCTAATCGTGGATAAGAACAAACAATCGCAGAATGTGCGAACGGTCTGGTGGGAAGAGGACGCTTCCAGTGCTTATGTTTGCATGATAGACCAGACACTTTTGCCTGGGCGTGTTGTAACCTTGCGGTTGACACACGAAAACGAGGTTGCCCACGCGATCACAACGTTGCAGGTGCGTGGTGCGCCCGCTATCGGTGTCACGGCGGCGTTCGGTATCGCGCTGGCATTGCGACGTTTTGCACAAGAGCAGCGTACAGCCAACGCCGACGCGACGGTTGAGCAGGCGTGTGAACGCGTGCAAGGCGTCGGCGCGATGCTGTGCCAGACGCGCCCAACCGCCGTCAATCTCTCATGGGCGGTGCAGCGCATGATGCGTCGTGCCGCATCAAAGTACGCAAGCGTGGCAGAGTTGGTGCGTGCTTTGCGGGATGAGGCGCACACAATCGCTACCGAAGATGCCGCAGCGTGCGCTCAAATGGGGATATACGGGGCCGAATTGATCGCCGATGGTGATACGTTGCTGACGCACTGCAATGCTGGCGCACTTGCCACAGTGGGTAGTGGAACAGCACTCGCGCCACTCTACACCGCGCACAAAGCGGGAAAACATATTCATGTGTTCGTGGATGAGACACGGCCCGTGTTACAGGGGGCGCGTTTGACTGCGTGGGAGTTGCAGCAAGCAGGTGTTCCGCTTACGCTGATTACTGATAGTATGGCAGGCCACTTTATGCGATACGGCAATATAAAAGCAGTATTTGTAGGGGCGGATCGCATTGCCGCCAACGGTGATGTCGCCAATAAAATCGGTACTTACAGCGTCGCGGTTCTGGCTCATGCTCATGCTATTCCCTTCTATGTTGTCGCGCCCTGCTCGACAGTAGACCTCACGCTTGCATCAGGTGAGGCTATTCCGATTGAGCAGCGCAGTCGAGAAGAGATTACAAGAATACATGGTGTGCCAATCGCACCGGAGGGAGTGCATGTGGCGAATCCCGCGTTCGATGTGACGCCGCATCGTTATGTGACCGCGATTGTTACGGAACGAGGGATTGCGAGACCTGTGTACAAGGATATACTTCATGTGTTGTGTGGCGCACGCGACGCCGAAGAGCAGTTGTTAAGAAAAGAGTAGATGCATCATGACAATAGAGGCACGTGAGCAGCTTGTACATACCGTTGCCCAGTATGCTGAGAAGACGCTTGGAGGTGAGGGTTTTCGGTATGTCAGTATTGTTGTCGCGAACTGTAAAATGCTTGCGTTACAGCGCGAGGCGCAAGACGAGAATGAGGGCGATGATACGGAAGCCGTGAATATGGACGCGTTGATTATTGCCGCCTACCTGCACGACATTTCTACCGCCTCACAAGGCTTTCAGCAGCATCATATTGCCTCCGCGCAGATGGCGGTTGAGTTTTTGCGAGCGCACCAGGCGACTCCAGAGTTTACCGCGAAGGTTGAGCAGGCTATTTTGACACATATGACCTCGCGCACTGCTGCGTCAGAGATACCGCTTTCGCTCGAAGGGCGCATTCTTTACGATGCTGATAAGCTAGGACGCTTGAGCGGTCTTGCTGTTGTGACCTCGTTGATTGAGTTTGGAGCGCACTACACCAATAGAGCGGTTACGGGTGACATGCTTGCTGCGATGTTGCGCCATATTGAGGAACGCTTTATTGACCTGTACCAATCGCTCAATACAGAACCTGCGCGTGACATAGCACGCGAGAAATTTAATAGCACACTGGCATTTCTGGATGGCGTCATTGAGCATTTAAGTGATGCCACGCCAATCTAAAAGTGTTCAGCGTATTCGTCGTATTCGTCGCAAAAAATGGAGGGCTATCCGTGCCTATTCTTGTTGTTGGATCCGTTGCTTTTGATAGTGTTGAAACACCATTTACGAAAGTTGATAAGGTGCTTGGTGGGGCCGCCTCGTATTTCTCGACTGCCGCATCACTCTACGATCAGGTTAATCTCGTTGCCGTTGTCGGGAGCGATTTTCCCCGCCAGCATCTAGACTTTTTTCAGAGCCACTCAATCAATCTTAGCGGTTTGCAGATTGAAGAGGGTAAGACCTTTTTCTGGTCAGGCCGCTATCATATGGATATGAACTCACGGGATACGCTTGATACACAACTTGGCGTATATGCGGATTTCCACCCTATCATTCCAGAGACATACAAGCAGAGTCCCCTCGTCTTTCTTGCCAATATTCAACCAGACCTTCAATTAGAGGTGCTTCACCAGATGCCCCATGCACGTCTGACTGTGCTTGATACAATGGAGTTGTGGATTACAACGGCGAAGGCGCGACTGACAGAGGTTATCAAGCGAGTGGATATCTTGCTTTTGAGCGAGGAAGAGGTACGTCAGTACACCGGACAGGCAAGCGTTGTCAAGGGAGTGCGCGAATTGTTGGCTCTGGGTTTGCGTTATATCGTGGTCAAGTTGGGGAGCTATGGGGCGTTGCTTTTTGGGGCTGATGGAACTTATTTCACCTCCCCCGCTTATCCGCTCGAAGAGGTGATTGACCCGACAGGGGCGGGAGACGGTTTTGCTGGCGGTCTGCTTGGGTATCTTTCCAGTGTCGAGCCAGACGCTAACGGACACTATGCTGTTGACGATATCAAACGCGCTGTCGTACACGGAAACATCGTTGGCTCTTTTGTCTGTGCCGATTTCAGCATTGACCGTTTGCGTACTCTGACAATGGATGATATCGTGAAACGCTACAATGAGCTTGTCACCTATTCGCATTTTGACCCTGCCTGGCACTTTATGCACCGCTAGGGCGAGCCATTGACACAGGTGAAACGTAGGCAAAAAATGTTGTAAAATAGAGCTAATCATAGAAACGAGATATTTTCTCTGATGAGAGGCTGTAAGTACGCCTCTCATTTGTTGTAGTAGAAGAAGGGAATTTCAAAGATGACAACATCAATTCGCGGAGATGTGAAGGATATAACGCTTTCCGCACGTGGCAAGAGCCGTATCGAGTGGGCTGCGAAAGAGATGCCTGTATTGCGGCTCATTCGCGAACGTTTTGAGAAAGATAAGCCACTCGCGGGTATTCGCATGTCTGGCTGCCTGCACATCACGACTGAGACCGCTAATCTCGCCATCACGTTAAAAGCGGGCGGAGCGGACCTTGTGCTGTGTGCCTCCAATCCACTCTCCACCCAGGATGATGTGGCGGCGGCACTCGTGCATGAGTATGGTATTCCTACGTTCGCCATCAAAGGCGAGGACCAAGTAACTTATTACCGCCATATCAACGCGGTGCTTGACCACAAGCCGCAGATGACGATGGATGATGGTTGCGACCTCGTTTCCACAATTCATAGCAAGCGTCCCGAACTCATCGCGACCATTATTGGTGGTATGGAAGAGACAACAACAGGCGTTATTCGCCTGAAAAGCATGGAAAGAGACGGCGTGCTCAAGTTTCCCGTGCTTGCTGTAAATGACTCCGACACCAAGCATATGTTCGACAATCGCTATGGTACAGGGCAGAGCGTACTTGACGCGATTATTCGCTCGACTAATATTCTTATCGCGGGTCGTACTGTTGTTGTCTTTGGCTATGGCTGGTGCGGACGTGGCGTTGCATCCCGCGCCCATGGTATGGGCGCGAATGTGATTGTGACTGAGGTTGACGCCACGCGCGCGCTCGAAGCGATCATGGACGGCTACCGTGTTATGCCTGGTGTCGAGGCCGCGAAGCTTGGCGACATCTTTGTTACTGTTACTGGCAATGTCAATGTGATCGATCAGCAGCACCTCGACAACATGAAAGAGGGGGCGTTAATCTCGAATGCAGGCCACTTCAACGACGAGATCAACATTCCCGCGTTGGAGAAGATGGCAACCGCGAAGCGACGCGTGCGCGACTTTGTTGACGAGTACACCTATAGCGACGGACGCCATGTCCATTTGCTGGCAGAGGGTCGCCTTGTCAATCTTTCCGCCGCCGAAGGGCATCCCGCGAGTGTGATGGATATGAGTTTTGCGAACCAGGCACTTGGCTCTGAATACATGCTTGCGAATGCTAAGCAGATGGAGCCGAAGGTCTACACCATTCCTAGCGAGATGGATAAAGAGATTGCGCGGCTCAAGCTTCATGCAATGGGCGTGCGTATTGACACCCTGACGGCTGAGCAGGACAAGTACCTCAACTCATGGGAGTCTGGCACATAAGCCTTGCGAAAACGACGGAATTGACAAGCGTCTCTCTTGTGCCGTAAAATAGAGAGAACAGTGAACAGGGAGGCCCACGTGGTCTCCCTGTCCGCAAAAGAACAACCAGAGATACAACAACTGAATAGACAATGAGATCGCTCTCATCAAGAGAGGTGGAGGGAAACGGCCCTACGAAGCCCGGCAACCCATCTGTACCTACACAGGAAGGGTGCCAATTCCGGCGGAAAATCGTGCAACGAATTCCGCGAGATGAGGGGAATGTGCTATATTTTATATGCCATACCCCTGAAAATAGGGGATTTTTTGTACCTTCTTTCCTCTCTTGATGCGTTCTCTCCCGTTGTACACAAGGTTGTTGCACATACATTTTATAGCTATAGTACGTGTAGAAGCGGCTATGGCATGTTAGAAGGAGGCTTCCCTTTGAGTAACTTTATGGAAAGTCCCAAGTCTTTTTTCACCAGCGAGTCGGTCACGGAGGGCCATCCCGACAAGTTGTGCGATCAGATTTCGGATGCCATTCTCGACGCCATTCTGGTACAAGACCCATTGGCGCGTGTCGCGTGTGAGACTGCGACCACAACGGGCTTGGTGCTGGTCGCGGGCGAGATCACAACCTCGGCCTGGGTCGATATGCCCGCGATTGTGCGGAAGACGATTGAGCAAGTCGGCTATATCGATGCTGAGTATGGTTTCGATTACCGCACCTGTGGTATTGTCACCTCGATTGGCAAGCAGTCGCCTGATATCGATATGGGTGTGAGCCGTTCGATGGAGGCAAAAGATGGTGGCATCAAGCATCTCAGTGACGACGAGCTAGAGCAGATCGGGGCGGGCGATCAGGGCATGATGATTGGTTTTGCCTGTAACGAGACGCCCGAATATATGCCGATGCCGATTAGCCTCGCACACAAACTGACGCGGCAACTTTCACTTGAGCGGCGGAGAGCCTGGGCTGGAAGCGGTCCTCTGGCGTATCTGCGACCTGATGGTAAGAGTCAGGTAACGGTGCAGTACGAGCATGGGCGTCCGGTGCGTGTGGACACGGTGGTCATTTCTACGCAGCACGCGCACTACGTCGATCAGGAGCAGATACGCATGGATGTGTTAGAGCATGTCATCAAGCCAGTTATTCCAGCGCATTTACTGGATAGCAAGACCAAGATTTTCGTGAACCCGACGGGCCGTTTTGTTACAGGTGGGCCAATGGGTGACGCGGGTCTGACTGGACGCAAGATTATCGTTGATACATATGGTGGCGTCGCGCGTCATGGCGGTGGGGCATTCAGTGGCAAAGACCCGACAAAAGTAGACCGTTCTGCGGCATATGCGGCCCGTCATATCGCGAAGAACATAGTTGCGGCTGGCCTCGCTGACCGTCTCGAACTGCAAATATCGTATGCGATTGGTGTGGCACGCCCCCTCTCGCTCTTTGTTGAGACCTTTGGCACGGGCAAAGTGTCGGAGGACGAGATTATTCGGCTCATCAACGAGCATTTCGACCTGCGACCTGCGGGCATCATTCAAGCATTGAACTTGCGTCGTCCTATCTACCAACCCACGGCTGCCTTCGGACACTTTGGGCGTACCGACATTGACGCCCCCTGGGAAGCTCTAGATAAGGTGCCGATGCTGCGTAAAGGCATTGGCGCACAGGTAGAAAGCGGCAAGGGCATCTTCTAACCCGTTGTTGGTAAAATGGCTATAGTGTGCATGAGGTGTGGAGTGCAGACGATGGCATGGTGCGAACAAGTTGCGCCATGCCATATGTGTCTCTATTGTGTTTGTTTTGAAGCAGTCTCGAACCCTAGATACGCGATGGACGTATACGTTACACAGGCTTAGTTTCGGGCAGGGCATGTCCAACGCTGGCAACAACCTAGAAGCCCCTACGTTCTACGCACGGGGTATGTCACCGTAACAACGCCTATCGAGAAAGGTAAAGGGAATGAGTCCTTGCAAGTTTCTGCCTGCCGATTATGCTCCACTGGGATCGCTTAACCTGGCAAAAAACAAATCGTTGCAACTTGGTCTTTCACTTGGGAGCCTTGTACTATTTGTAGTATTTGGCTATCTTTTCTTCTATGCGGCAGTACTGCTTGTCCCTGCTATGGGTGTGGGCGGGAAATTAGCTCTTGGTCTATCAGAATTGCTGAGTGTGCTAGGAGGGCTGATTATAGTTTTTGTGCTGGTTCTTGTCATGCATGAACTTGTACACGGCATCTTCTTCTGGCTTTTTACTCGTGAGCGACCAATATTTGCCTTCAAAGGGATATACGCATATGCCGCAGCTCCCGACTGGTATATGCCACGGATTCCCTTTCTGATTGTGGGATTGGCTCCAGTATGTCTTTTAACTGTGCTTGGCCTGATATTATTACCTCTACTTCCTCTGAACATCGCCCTTTTTGTTGTTTTCGCTCTTACAATCAATGCGGCTGGTGCGGTGGGCGATCTCTACATTGTGTTTCGCCTCCTTTTTATACCTGCAACCTGTCTTGTGCGTGACGAAGGCGATAGTATCACCTGGTATGCTCCTGGATGCAAAGGAGCCTAGAAGCATTACTAGTATGTTCTTCTCTGGCTGCAAAGCATGAATGACAATCTCTTGATGCTCTTCTTGTATCTATTTAATCGCTATCAAATGGTAATACATTGCATACTATGTATTAAGAGACAATTTGCACATCTAATCCCTACCTGAAGGTGAGGTGATGTGCAGCGCACGCCCTCAATCTCGTATAATCAAGTGAACCGTTATTTGGTTCAGCATTGTACCCCATTGGGAGAAAGAGAGCACACAAATGGATTTTTCACTCAGCGAAGAGCAGATAGCCATTCGTGATACCTGCCGCGAGTTCGCGGAACGAGAGATCAAGCCTATTGCGGAAGAGATAGATGCTACGGGTGAATTTCCCTACAAAACTATTCGGAAAATGGGTGAACTGGGTTTGCTCGGCTTACCGTTTCCAGAGCAGTATGGAGGCGCAAATGCCGACTTTTTAGCGTATTGTCTCGCGATTGAAGAGATTTCGCGCGGCGACGTTTCGGTTGGCATTACAATGGAGGCGCACACGTCGCTGGGAGCAGCCCCATTTCATTTGTTTGGAAGCGAGGCACAGAAAGAGCACTTTCTGATGCCGCTTGCGAGTGGAAGGCAACTCTGGGCTTTCGGTCTGACAGAACCAGAAGCCGGCTCTGATTCTGGCGGAACGCAGACCCGCGCTGTACTACGCGACGGTCAGTGGCATATCAACGGCTCGAAAGCGTTTATTACAAACGCTGGCACCGACATGACGGGGGGCGTTACCATCACCGCGATTACAGGTACACGGCCCAACGGACGTAACGAAATAACCAACGTGATTGTTCCCAAAGGGACTGCTGGCTACGATATTGGGAAGCCATACAAAAAAATGGGCTGGAAGGCATCGGATACGCGCCCGCTTGCGTTCGAGGAGTGTGTGGTGCCAGAGGAAAACATTCTTGGGCAGCGTGGCGAAGGCTTCAAGCAGTTTATGCAGATACTCGATGCGGGCCGTGTTGCGATAGCGGCCCTCTCCGTTGGCCTAGCGCAGGCATGTCTTGACGAGTCGCTTAGTTATGCTCAACAGCGTAAACAATTCGGGCGTGCGATCAGCAAGAACCAGGCTATTCAGTTTAAGTTGGCAGATATGGACACAGAAATAGAACTGGCGCGTTTAATGTATTATAAGGCTGCGTGGTTGCACATGCAGGGGAAACCGTACACGCGTGAGGCATCGATAGCGAAACTTTTTGCATCCGAGACTGCGACACGCGCAGCAACGCAGGCCGTGCAAATTCATGGTGGTTACGGCTTTATGGACGAGTATCCCGTCTCGCGCTACTTCCGTAGCGTGAAGATCAACGAGATCGGTGAAGGCACCAGCGAGGTGCAACGGATACTGATTGCAAAGATGCTAGGGTGCTAAACAAAAAGGAGCGCGATGAGTCTAATTACAATACGACTTCTCTCGGAAATCCCTCTTTTCTCAAACATGGATGATGAGGAGCGGGCAGAAGTCAGAGCTTTGATGACGGAAAGAGTTTTTCAACCGGGGCAGCAGGTGATGCACGCAGGCGACCCCGGTTGTGCCTTCAGTATTATCGAGAAGGGCGAGGTCGAAATCTGGCTGAGCGATACCGAGGGGCGAAAAATTGTCTTGGATGTGCTAGGCCCTGGAAAGTTCTTCGGGGAATTATCAATGCTTTCCGGTGAAACGCGTTCGGCTAGCGCGACCTCTGCCGAAGAGGTTATAACGCTTGAACTGAATCGGAATGAGTTCTTCGACTTTCTGCGTCGGCGTCCAGACGCGGCCCTTGATGTGCTGATAGAACTGGGCCAACGACTCAAGCATACCGACGATATTTTACGAACGCGCGTGAGCCGCAATCCGAACGATGCTGACGATCAGCACTTTTCACTGGCGCAACGTGTTGCAGACCTGATTGCGGACTTCAGCGGCTCCATGCCGTTTCTGTTAATAAATCTAGTTATCTTTGTTCTCTGGATTCTCGCCAACACCGTCGGGCCTAAAGAGGTGCAGTTCGACCCGTACCCGTTCCAATTTCTGACGATGGCGGTCTCGCTCGAAGCGATCTTCCTCTCGATTTTCGTGTTGATTAGCCAGAACAGACAGTCGGCGAAAGATCGTGTCAAGGCTGATATGGACTATCAGGTCAATGTGAAATCGGAGTTAGAGATGAGCGTGATAGGAGTAAAAGTGCAAGAGATAGAGCAAAAGCTTCATCATATGCACCTTGATATTTTGGGTAGTAAAAGCGAACATTAGAGATAAAAGTATAGAAGTGACATGGCTTGCTTTTGCCATGTCACTTCTATATATGAACTCGTGTGGCTACGCCACGTCGGGCAAGAACCGCGCAAGCGGCGCAGCGCATGGGAATGGCGGCGGCTCGCCCCCGCTATGCTCCCTTATGTCTCCGCTATGCTCTCACCTCTGCCCTTCGATGCTCACCCACACTTACGCCACTCATGCCACCTGTATTTTAGCTGGCGGTAGGCCAATCGAACATACTAAACGTCGCGGTTTGCACTCCTGTCGTGTCGTTTGTAGAGGAACTACCATCCGAAATCCACACGGCGGTGTCAGCATTAACGGAGAGAAACGTTGCGTTCTTTGTGCTGTTCTTGACCTCGACAAAGGATTTCGCGACGGGATCATACATCTGATAGCTTCCGTTGCTCTGCCAGATGAGGAAGCCTGTACCCGCTTGTGGAGCGGCGGCAGTATTATTGCTAGAGATGGTGGTTGGCTGAACCTTGTCGCCATCATCTAGCGAGAAGGCTAGAAGTGTCCCGTGAACAGACTCATCTATCTGTGCAGGGTAGAGTGAGGTGAAACGTGGCAGGACGGGCGTTATCGAAATCGGTTGTGGAGTTGCCTGCGTTCCCGTCTTACTTGTTGGCGTGGGTGTATCCTGCGTGGTCACAGAAGCATCACTTGTATTTAACAAAAACAACGTATCATTAACCACCTGGGGATGAAACAGAACATCCTCAGAGCGGAAAAGGTGCTTGTCAACTACAATGTCCGGATGCCATGCGCCATGCTGACGTGTTGTGTTTTGTACTGTCTCCTGCACCCAAACATTACTGTGTGGTTGCGCCGATAGCACATCATCCGTAAACCATACCTCAGACCAGAAGATTTTCAGGCCATCGGTAGTTGCAGTAGGCGACGTGAGGACATGGCCTCCACTCGTTTTTGCGATAAATGTAGACGTTGTGCCTTTGTTCGCATCTAGCTGATAGCGCACAAGTTGCGACCCGCCCTTCGCGTCGAGTGATGTTACAAGTAGCGTGTTTTGTTGCACGAACTGGAGACCTTGCACGGGGGTAGTAACCCAATCTGGAGCGGTTGTTGCGTCGAATGTGCCATGTTGCAGTACAATAGGCGTCGCTAACGGCTGCATCCCCGCGCGAACTGCGAGCGAAAGTGCGTTCAGTCTCCACGTTCGTGTGGACGCGGTACTATATGTGCTGTGAGGAGCTTGTACTTTTTGAGTGGGCTGATCGAACTGCAACCAGATCACCCATTGTGATGAGGCACCCAGTACAAATAGAGGGCTACGACTGCCGTTTGCGAGCAGTGGCGTGCTGATAGTGTTCTTTGTTGTCCCGCTAACCTGCTCTATCATCCATTGTGTATCGGTTTCGCCATACGCGGAATAATAAATATGTTCCCGTGTGGCAATCGCGCTGGCAACGTGTGGATACGATGTTGCGGCGGTATAGTTTACTGGTGCGACCAATGATGGTGGCAAGATAGAAGCGGTTGGGTTGACGGCACCGTGATTTGCCAGAAACAGCATCGAGACAAGGCCACCTACAAGCAAGACCATCAAAAAGCTTGCCGCCAGACCGAGAACCGCAAATTGACTCACGGGAGTGACACGCTTCTTGTGCCGTATTTGTAGCACTGGCAAGGGGCCAGTCTCGGCGGTAGAAAATGCCTTGAGCGTCTCGGAAGCACGCGTTGGAGCCTGCTCCTTCATATAGGGTTTGAGAAAGTCTGGGACTGCGGATGCTGACGAGGCGTGAGCAGTGGAAGAGCGTTGCAGAAAATGCGCGTGTTCCGCGGCTAATGCCTGCATAAGCTTGCTATGAGAATCGGGTGCAGGCTCAAGTACGGGCAACAGGCGAATATGCTTGTACACACTCTTTTGTTGGGCGAGGAAGTCCCGACATTCCCCGCACTGTTCCAGATGCTCGTTTATCCCGATTGAGCCATCCTTACCCTGGTGCAATTCACGATATGCGGCGAGCATAGACCGCGCCTGATTACAATTCACTCTTCACCAACCTCTTTTTTGTATAGTCCAATAAACCGTTCCCGCGCTCGCATAAGTCGCATTTTCACTGCCGATGAGCTAATACTCAGCACCTCGGCGATTTCTGCACACGATAAGCCATCGTTTTCATAGAGCCAGAGACAGACCGCGTACTTGGGCTGTAACTGTTTCATAACACGCTCGACTATTTCTCTATCGGCGACCTGACTTTCAAAGCGTCCACCATCGTAGCCGTTGCGCTCGTACAGTGTGCTTACCGAAGAGGTGTGCGTATCCTCATTCGTATTTGTAAAGCCATCGGCAGCACCTCCTGAGTCGGAAAGTACTCCTGCACCAATACCGCGATCCTCATTGAACAATGAGAGAGGCAACCATGCAATCAACCGTCTCCGCCGTAGTGTGTCTGTTGTTGTATTGGTTGCGATGCGATAGAGCCATGCAGACAATGCTCCTGGCTGAACAACCGTTCCGTTAAGTAGTGCTCTATAGGCTTTTATAAATACATCTTGCGCTAAATCATATGCTTGCTCACGGTTGCCAATCAGATGATAGATGTAATTAATAATGGGCGTATGAAAGCGCGTGTAGATTGCTTCAAAGCCAGCGACATCTACGGCGTTGACATGCTCGGCCTCTTGAACGTGGCCCTGAGAGGCGCGTTCAGGCAAACTCGTGCGTGTGTCCTGCTGGTCAGGCGCACAATTCTGCTCATCCGTTGGCAATGGAACGGTGAATCTGTTGGTGCGTTCGTCCTCAAATGGAGAATGCACATTGCTATTCGTATTGTAGAAACGGATAGAGGTATCCATCAGTTACATCAACCTTGCGCAAAGTAGCGATTTTTAAGATATATACAAAATTTGGTTTCTAATAATAGGTAGCATAACACATTTATCAAGCTTGTGCTGTGAACCAGTAAACAATCCATCTTATATAAAAGCCGCGTAAGCAGTGATACAGGTAGTATAGTAGTGGAGCGGCTTTCCCACGCCCTGCGTCCTCGCCGCGCCCTGCTTACTCATACCGTCGCTTCCCAGTTCCGCCATGCCCATATAAATCTTTATTGCACCACAGCAATACAGGGCATCCTGCCGACATTCTGGTGAACTCTTCTTATTGCAAGTTATCGACCAAGCGACGGGCGATGTGAAGCCACTCTTCGGGGTTGTCATCGGGAATGGAGCATCCATTTGCAAGAATAAGATGTCGGCCCCTTGTTTGCGTAACTGCCGCCAAAATCTCGTTCTCGATCTCTGTTTCGCTACCATGCGTAAGGGGGCCACGTTCCGCGAGTCCACCCATGAGGCACTTGTCGGTCATAGTGAGAGCCTCGCTTAAACTGGGGCCTGTAAGTCGGTCACTCCAGCTTAGCACGGGGACAGGATACTCTATAAAGTCCTCGAAGTAGATTTCGTCTCCCTCCTGCGAGGGTTCAGCATGTATGTGAATAATATTAAGCCAGGCGTTGTGTGCGCCTGCCAGTGCTTGCAGGTCGTAGGGACGTCCAAAGGTAGAGTACTCGGCGCGTGCCAGGTCAGCGTTTGTCGCGCCCATGCAGGAAAAGAAAATGCCACTCGCGCCCGCGTCAATCGAGGCCGTGAAGAGCTGGTTCAGGTTTGCTGCGATTGTTCCCAGACCTTCCAGCATCGGTTCGGGGTGCTTGCGTAACGCCGTGATAGCCGCCTCTTTGCCCATTATATAAAAAAGTTGTGTCAACGGGCTAAAATGCGTGGCGATAAGCGGGAAGTCGGGGCCGAGCGCGGCGCGTAACGTGCGAATACAGAGCAGTTGTTCCTGAAATACAGGTGTATTCAGGTCGAGTTTTGGCAACATCCGCACCTGTTCCGCTTCGATTAGATGCTCAGAGGGATAGGGAAGGTCAGGCATAATTTTGACGATATCCAAATCGAACGTTTGATGAAAAAAATCTAAGGTATAAGCTGCTTGCTTGCTCCCAGAACCTTCGGGCTTGAAGTGGTGCCAGAAGCAGAAGGGAACGCGGTCAACATGCTCACCCTTGAGAGCTGCATGGACGCGCTCACTCGCGGTCATTGTCATATTCATGTTCTACCCCTTCTTACAAGCATATATATGTATAGTACAACCAAACATTATTTATACTCATTATGTTGTTCTTGCTCTGTATTTGGTGCTTGAAAAGGAGCCTGTGGAGGTGCAACTGGTGGCAAGACGACTGCTCCCAGTCCCTGCGAATACCGTGTTTTGTCATACTCTGATTGTGTGTGTGTGCGTGACGAAACCCAATCCTCACATACACGCGCGAGGAACGCGCCGAGGGTAGCACCACCCGCGAGCATCACGATTTTTGCTACTGCTATACCTAAACTTCGCATGTCTGTTTCCCTTTTTGCTGTATTCGCGTATGGCGTTCGTTTTTTCTAAAACGTAGTATACTCATTATACGTCAGATTCCATTCTTACGTTTCTTTTATAGAACGTGTTTTCTTCTGACTATGGCCCATATGTGTTATGCAACGGAACAAAATATGGGTAAATCTCGACTCTTGTAAGACAATCTGCTAGTATGTATTGTGGAACACACGCCGATTCTCTGCTACAAATGTAGCGCAAGAGAGCAACCAAAAGAAGGAATACAGGATGAACGAGCTAAAGCGACGTATTCAGATTGCGCGTGGAGAACTGCCCGCCGACCTGGTACTCCGTAATGCGAATATAGTCAATGTCTGTAGCGGTGAGTGTTATCTGGCTGATGTTGCGCTTGCCGATGGGCTGGTAGTTGGTGTGAGCGAGAAAGGAGCGGGTAACACGTCCGCACCCTATCAGGGACACATGGAGCGCGATTTGCAGGGTCGCTGGCTGGCTCCGGGCTTGATTGACGGGCATATGCATATCGAGAGTACCATGTTGATGATGCCAGAGTTTGCCCGCATCGTGACGCCACGCGGAGTTACGGCTGTGATGCTCGACCCGCACGAGTTCGCGAATGTTATGGGCGTTGAGGGTATCCGCTATGTGCTTGAGTCTGGGCGTGGCCTTCCGCTCTCTACTTATATATTGCTCTCTTCGTGCGTGCCTGCGTCGTTGTTTGAAAGTCCCTATCGTGTGCTTACCGCCGACGACTTGCTGCCACTGTTGCAGGACGAGCGCGTGCTGGGGCTGGCGGAGATGATGAATATGCCTGGCGTATTGCAGGGCGACGAGCAGATACTCGCGAAGATTGACGCGACACGGCGACGTGGCCTTGTTGTTGACGGTCACGCGCCCGGCCTTATTGGGCATGACCTTTGTGCGTATGCGGTGTCGGGCATCTCATCCGACCATGAATGTACCACCATCGAAGAGGCACGCCAACGCTTACGCCTGGGAATGTGGCTCATGATTCGCGAGGGGTCGGCGGCCCAGAATCTGGATGCGCTACTGCCACTTGTGCGGGAACTGCACCCACCGCATGTCTTCTTTGTGACCGATGACCGCGACCCGCTCGACCTGACGACGCGTGGGCATATCGATTCGATGGTGCGTCGCGCTATAGAACTCGGCTTAGACCCGATAGAGGCTATTCGGCTGGCTTCCTACAATACCGCTCAGTATTTCCGTTTGTATCATCGTGGTGCAATTGCGCCCGGTTTCGTGGCAGACCTCGTGGTATTGGATGACCTGCGTACTTTTGCTGTGGAGTCGGTGTATAAAGATGGTATGCTTGTGGCGCAAGATGGCGCGTTGCTTGTCGATATCCCGTCGGCGGCTGTGATGGGGATAGAGGCGGATGTCGCGATGCACGAGGTAGAGGTCACGCAGACCATTCATATCGGGTCGTTTACGGTAGACGATGTGCGTATCGCAGGCAAGGCGGGACTGGTCGAGGTAATCGGTATTGACAGGGGGCAGATCACCACGCGGCATCTGCGAGAAGAGGCATATGTGCGCGACGGTGAGCTACTTGCAGACCCGACGCGCGACCTGCTGAAACTTGTGGTCGTTGAACGCCATCATGCGAGCGGGCGCGTCGGGCTGGGATTTGTAAAGGGCTTCGGGCTAAAAAGCGGTGCGATTGCCTCAAGCGTCGCGCATGATGCTCACAATCTGGTGATCGCTGGCGCGAGTGATGGCGATATTGTGCAAGCGGCACATGTGTTACAGGAGATGGGTGGTGGCTTTGTCTGTGTGGTGGCGGGGGAAGTGCGGGCGCGTGTTCCATTGCCACTCGGTGGGCTTGTTTCACCACTGCCCGCGCACGAGTTAGTACAACAACTGCGGCATTTAGATGAGGTCGCGGCGGAGCTTGGATGTGAACTTGAGCATCCCTGCATGACGCTGAGCTTTCTCTCTCTGTCAGTTATTCCAGCACTCAAGCTGACGGATCAAGGGCTGATTGATGTAGAGACATTCACTCTGATCCCGCTACAAAGGTAATAATTTCCATGTTACGTAATCTTGCTGAATACCATTGGGCCGAACACATCGATGATGCTCTGCTATTGATAGGTCGCCTCGATGTAAAAACGGTTCCACTCGCGGGTGGCACGTATCTTCTAGGGTTAGATGATGAGAGTATTGAAGCGGTTGTTGACCTGCGCGAATTAGGTCTGGCGTACATCTCTGAGGACAAGCGTAGCGTCCACATTGGCGCAATGATGACGCTCCAGCAACTCATAGACGCGCCACTGCTCGCGGATTTCGCGTCCGGTCTGCTCGCTCGTACCGCCCACGTGTCGTCGGCGTCGCAGCTCATTCGCAACAGCGCGACGATTGGTGGCACGCTTGGGGCTGGTCTCGCATCACAAGCTGATCTCTTGACTGCGCTCTCGGTGCTTGAGGGGCAAGTCGTGATGCGTTCGGGATCGAAGACTTCCGTCAATCTCAGTGGTGGCACGACAGAGCGACCCGGCTTAGCACTCTCTGGCGTTGTCTATAAGGGAAAGCAAGAGCGACGTGTTGCTTGTGATGATGTGGCACAGCAACGACGACCTGCGGAACTGATTGTCGAGGTTGTGTTGCCAAAGAGTGTCGCGCCACACGGAACCTCGTTCGCACGCGTTGGGCGGACTCCAACGGATATCGCGTTGCTGAATGTCGCCGCGCTCGTCGAGATCGAGCATGACGTATTTCGCCGTGTGCGCCTGACGTTTGGGGGCGTCAACATGGAGCCAACCCGCGTTCCTGCCGTCGAGCGACTGCTTGAAGGAAAACCTATTGATGACGCGAAGGGGCTGTTCACCGCTCTACAAACGGGCATGGCGGAATTTCGTCCGCCCTCCGATGTGCGAGTAAGCAATAGCTACCGACGTGTAAGTGGCATCAGACTGGCGCAACGGGTACTTGAAGAGGCACTCTATATAGCGCGAAAGCAGCAGGCGATACTGGTAGAGCATGGCGTGAGCGGTGTAAAAATGGAAAGCAGATAAGAAATCATGGAACTGGAACTACGGATCAACGGAGTGGTCGAGAGTCTGGAGGTCGCGCCGAGCGAGTCGCTGGTAACGCTCTTGCGTCGTAATGGCTATACAAGTGTGAAGCAGGGATGTGAGACGGGCGAGTGTGGAGCTTGTACGGTGCTGGTTGATGGAGTGGCGAGGCCGAGCTGTGTTTTGCTCGCCGCGCAAGCTGGTGGCTGTACGCTCACAACGATTGAAGGGCTGGGAACTCCCGATACACAGCATCCTTTGCAACAGGCTTTCCGTGATATGGGCGCGATACAGTGCGGTTTCTGTATTCCAGCTATGCTACTCTCAGCGTCGGCTTTGCTCAACCGCACGGCGAAACCAACCGAGGACGAAGTACGCACCGCGCTTTCGGGCAATCTCTGTCGTTGTATGGGTTATGCCAAATCTGTACAGGCGGTGATGCGGGCGGCTGCGGTAATGCGGGGCGAGGCATCCGCAGAATATACGCCAAGCAGCGACGTTGGTAGCAGTACGGGACGCCAACGCGCCCTTATTGGAACTAGTGCGGGGAGCGCGACGGGGAAACAGTTTGCGGTGGGGATAAACGCGTCACTGAGCGTAATTGGCAAGAATATTCGTAGCAGTAACGCCGAAAAAACCGTGACTGGTCGCGCGAATTTTGCCGCCGACGCGCTACCAAAGGGTATGTTATACGGGGCGGTGCTTACCAGTCCACACGCGCACGCAATCATTCGGAGCATCGACGCATCCGAGGCCAGAGCGATGCCGGGCGTTCGCGCTGTCCTGACCTATAGTGACGTACAACGTGTCCCGTATGCAAGTGGTGGTACATCAGACATACAAGACCGTTACAGTCTCGACTATACTGTGCGTTATGTTGGTGATCGCGTTGCGCTTATCGCCGCCGAGACGTTGGAGCTTGTGCAGCAAGCGTTACAGAATATTCACGTCGAGTACGATATTTTGCCCGCGTTGCTAGACCCGCGCCAGACGTTAGAGGCGAACGCGGTACGTATTCATGCAGAGT
>JBBQVS010000046.1:0-31172 GCA_038211295.1 Ktedonobacterales bacterium
TTGCCGTAAGCACCTCCGCTGCTCGTGTCGTGAGCGTTTCGTCGATGTCTACCGTTGTGAGCAGATACGGGTCGTGCGTAAGCGTCGCGAGCAGAGCGGCGTTATAGCCTGTTCCCGTCCCAATCTCTAAGACCCGTTGGCCTGCCTGCACCGCAAGGGCTTCCAACATCTTTGCCATAACCGAAGGTCGCGAACTGGAACTGATAGGCCACTTACGAGCATCAAGCTGTACCACAAGCGACGCGTCGCGGTACACTGCTTCCAGATACGCTTCTGGCGAGAGCGTGCAAGCATCTTGCTGACGCCATTGCATCTGTCCTCCGTTTTCTTGTTCATAAAACATCGGCACAAACCGTTCGCGTGGCATCGCCAGAAACGCTTGTTGTACCGCTTCAGACTGGATTGCTCCGCTTGTGAGCAGCGATTGTACCAACTGGTGACGCAAGTGTTCTGAAAGATGTTCGGTTTTCGTGGAAGATGACGAACGGGAAAGATTCACAAGCAATACTCCTTTGGGAAAACAAGCAGGTCTGCCATCGCTTCCTTCACGGGGAAGCGATGCTGTAACTGCGTTTGTAGCCAGTAGAACTGTCCGTTTGGGTTCAGGTCAAGAAAGATGTACTCGCCTTCAGGCGTCACAAGAATATCCATAGACGAGAATTGCAACTGAAACATTCGCACCAGCGCAAGAACGTTCCTCTTCACCGCTTCAGGAAGCACATGCACATCATACAGCAGGTCGGCGTATCCTTGCCGAAAATCTCTCTTCGCTCGTTCACTGTGCTGAGAATGAATCTCAGCCGCAAAGACGTGCCGCCCAATCACGACCACCCGCAATTCCAGGCGTTTGGGAATGGCCTCTTGCAAGAGATGAGCCGTCGCACGGACACCTTCGAGCGCGGAAAGATATTCTGGCAGAACAGGGCTTGTATAGATAAAGCGGGGGTGTTCCTCATCCTCTATCGCCCCTCTGGAGACCGCTTTCAGAATGATATTTCCTTGACACAACTCAAAGAACTCCCGCACGGCATCGGGATCGTTGGTCACAAGAGTTCGCGGAACGCGGAACCCGACCTGCTGTGCGGACGCCAGTTGCAAGGGCTTGAGGTCAGCCCTTCTAATCATGTGGGAACGACTCACCCACAGCGTTTCCTGAAACGTCAAACTCTCTAATGCCCCAAGCAGTCCACGATTCGCTTCTTCCTCCACAAAAGTGCGCTCGCCGGGCGTATAAGTGGGCGGGGCTTTATAGCGTTCTGGTCTTCGCCACCAGATACTTGCGAGCGTGTCTAACGCGACACGACGGGATTGATAGGTAAGACTCCCGTTCATCCCTTCAGAAGTAAAAGTCGTTTGTAGTGTCACATGTTCAGGAAAATCGGCAAGATTGAAGCACAGCACGTTTGCGCCTCGCGTGCGAACTTCTGCTGCAACGGGCAACATGTGAGGATCGTTGGCCCGCGTTAAGATGAGAACCTCTTTCACGCATCTACATCCTCATCTTGCTCTTGATCTTTTCTCACTACTCCATCTTGACTGGTTTCCGCTTCCGTCTCGGCCCCGGAGGTTTGGTCGCCATCGCGGGTAGGGATTGTTTTCTGGGCAAACAGCAGACTGAAAGGGGGACAGAGAACACGAACGGGGGGTGTTTCCATATGAAAAGCTCCTTCTTATACTCCAGTACAGGATGCCTTTTCAGTAAGGCATCCTTTTCTCTTGAACTCAGAGTCGAGTGTACACGAGGAAGGGAACAGAGGCAGAACAGAAAAGCACGAAAAAGGAACAGGAAATGTGTTTGTAAAAGCCCTGATTTCTCAAAGACGAGAGAGTTTTACGTGGTGAAGCGTCTCAACCACCTCATTCAAGGGAACCATCAATGGCGAAGGATAGCGTTCCGGCTCGTGAAGAACGTGAACCCCAGATGCGCGTAGTAGTGCAAGGCTCTTGGGAAAAGCGGGATGCCCAATCAAATCCATCTTGAGACAGGGAACCACAACAATTGGCGGCCTTCCCCGTCCAAGTGCCTCACAAAGCAGGCTCACCACCAGCGTGTCACCAATTCCCTGCGCCCATTTGTTAAGCGTGTTGAAGGTCGTGGGCATCACCAGAAGGGCGTCCGCTTTGGGCAACGTATCGGCCTCCTCTGGGAGTTTGTACTCTGTTCGTACCCGATGACCAGTAGCGATTTCAAGAGCCGGGAGGTCAATCCACTGACGAGCTTGTGGCGTTGCAACCACGCACACATCCCAGCCCACCGCTTGCAAGTGGGCAACAACAGAAGCCGTTTGCTGGGCGGGCGGCGCAGCACACACAAGTAGGTAGACAACAGGAGAGATACGAGTTTCAACTTCTTTCATATGTTTTTCTTCTCACATAATACTTGTAGAGAGGAGAGTAAGATGTTTCTCTAACTGTTTGACCTCGTTGGTTTCCTTCCACATCTTTAGTTCCGAATGAACTTTTCCAAGGCGTTCTAACACTGCTCTGGATTTGGTTTGGCATGTCAAGACGAAGGCTTGATGTGAGTGTTGACATGCTTGTTCAATATTTCCTTGTTGCGTGTAAGCAAGTCCTATATCCGCGAGAAGGGTAGACTGCCGACGAAAGGCTTGTGGCTCAAGGAGGGAAAGGGCCTGATGCAAAACTGGGAGTGCTTGAGCAGGACGACGAAGCTGAAGCAAACAAGCCCCTTCGTACCCTGCCAAGCGAGACGCACTAAAACCTGTTGCATAAGCGTCTTCTTCAAACGTTTCAGTGGCAATAATCTCTTTGGCGGTCTTGAGTGCAAGCTCACACGCTTGAGCATTGCCAAGATGAGCATGTACCTCTGCTTCCACAGCTAAAAGCCAGCAGGCAACGCGTGTGTTGTGAATATCCACTTGACGAACTTCTTGCAAAAGTGGCAAGGCTTTCTGTGGTTTCTTCCAATACGTTAGAAGCAAGATACTTCGTCCAATACCTACAGCCCACAACAAAGAATTTGATGCTGCTTGGGCAGCCTTGAGTGAGAATATATAATACGACCATGCAAGCTCATATTCTTGTCCATCAAAAAGGGTCTTCCCAAGAAGTTGGGCAACTTCCGCCGTAAGTGAGCAAACCCGTTGAGCTGTTGCGCGTGAAGAAGTCCGTTGCAGGAGAGCGACAAGCAGCCGAAAATGTTCAGCTAAACTTCCTACGAGGTCGAGTGATGCATTTGTACAGAGTCGCCAGTAGCTTGTAGTAATTGCCTCTACTTCTTCAAGTGCCAAATACCTGAAAGACATACACTCATCGCGAAAAGGAGCTTCATAGGTAAAATGCATCAGCACGGTACTTGCGAGCATGAGAAGAGGAGAAAGAACCTGCTGATACGCTTGCCCTGTATATTCGGCATTCTTTGTAGAAATTTGAGCATCGTGCGTTCTTGCAAAGGTTGAGAATGATACATATGAAGCACACCATAAAGCACTGATTGAAGGGGAGCTTTCTCTTGACACTTCCTGAGCGGATGTTTTAGACGAAAGAGCAGAACTCTTTTGTGAAGATGTATACGGCTCCCCCTCTACCAACTTCGCTCGAACCCGTTTGCCGATTGCTCGCACGCGCGGGGTCAGTCGCCGTTCGTCCTTTTCGCACTCCTGCTTTGCATTACTGTACACCTGCCACGCCTCGTAGCAACGTTCTTGTCGCTCTAACAACAAGAGTAGCCGACATAATACACCCTCGTTCAAAATTTTGAGCAACGTCTGCGACTTCTCGCGGTTGTGCCATTCCTCGTGCAGCACCGGACGGTACACCCGTTCCCCGTTAGCCTGTAGTTCGCCACGCTCGCGTACAAATGGCCCCAATGCAGTAACGCGCACCTGTGGCGATGCCTCTTGTGGTGCTTCTCTGGTCATGCCAAGTTTCCCCTTTCCCCCCAAGACACGTTCTCAACGCAACGTACTTTTTCAGCATAAGTATACCATAGCTATATTCTTTTACTATCCCTTCTCACACGCTTTTCTCTAGTCTCCCCTTCCTGTGTGTTGTTGTTCCCGCCTCGTGCTTTTTTGTGCGTTCGTGGTGCGTTTAATCTACTCTCTCTTCATGGATGAAATATCTTATATCACAGGGAGAGATACAAACGAAAGAGGAAGACACAGAGATGAGCAATGGTATACTGAGAAACTAAGGAAAGATTTTAACACTTTTTGGTACTGGTAACGGGTACTCCACGAGGCAATTAAGGAAAAAAGCAATGGATGAGCAAGCTTCGCACAGGCAACAGGCTACGTTCTGGCTTACATATGGCAAGGAGTTGTCAACCGCGATACGCTACACAGCGGCACTCGCAGCAGTAGAAAAGGCAATTGTGCTTGACCCGACGAACGTTGAAGCGTGGTACGTCAAGGGAACAAGCCTGGCAATGGAGGCACATTATGGCGAGGCACTGACAGCTTTTGAGCAAACATTAAGCCTGGACAACACGTATGTACCTGCGTGGGACGGGAAAGCCTGGATACTCGGCATTCTCGGTCAAAAAAGCGAGGCATTACACGCCGTACAACGCGCGTTAGAGCTTGACCCACACTACTATCAGGCGCAAAAACGCAAAGAGCGGCTAGAAGCAATGAAGTAGACTCCTTTGCTACAACCTCGGAAGAGCCACATCGTATCTCTGTTGACGATACTTATATAGAGACTATTTTGCTAGGAGTACAACGTGGCACGCCGCTCTATCTCCGCCAACGGTCTAACGGCGGAAGATGTTCAGATAAAAGTCAAACCCAGTCGTTACAGAATATGGCGACTACTCAATTTCGCACGTCCCTACTGGTGGCAACTGGCAGGGCTTACGCTTCTTACCTTTGTCACAAGTACCCTGTCGCTCGTCTATCCAGCGTTCACGGGGAAGATCATCGATAGCGTCATTCAGAAAAATCAAGATGCACTGCATTCGATTATTTTTGTCTTGATCGCGCTGGCTCTGGTACAGGGTATTATCGGCTTTATCCAGAGTTTCTGGACAACCTCCGTTGGCGAACGCGTGCTGGTTGGGCTACGAACAAAGGTTTACGCCCACCTCCAACAGTTGCCATTGAGCTTTTCCAGGATAACCGCACTGGCGAACTGCTCAGTCGTCTCACAAATGATGTGACGCTTGTGCGTGGCACCATCACGGGCGACGTGATTAGCCTTGCCCAGAATGTAGTGACACTCCTCATAGGCGTAGTTATTGTGATTGCAGGCCCCGATACTCTGCTTTCACAGGCAAGCCAACTCAACGTCCACCTGCCAACGACCCACGCAACGGCAAGTTTTGGCCCGACAATTCTTGTTATCGCGCTGATTCTCGTGCCAATCTTTATTCTTCCCTTCTTTACCAGTCGGTATCTGCGCCGTTACGTCAAACGTGAGTTAGCGACCCTGAGCGAAGCAACAGCAGCTTCAGAAGAGGCTATAGGAAACGCAAAGGTTGTCAAGGCGTTTACACGCGAAGACTACGAGACCACCCGCTATACCACGTTGGCGTGGCAACAGTTCGGCATTACCATGAAGCGTGCGCGTCTTTCCGCTGCTGTACAGGCGGGTACAACACTGCTAGGGCTAACAGGTCTCGCGGTCTTTCTCTGGTATGGCGGCACGGCGGTACTCAATGGCTCCCTTACAATAGGCACGCTCACAACAATAGTCATTTACCTTGCCGTCCTGACACGTCCCTTTATCGCCCTGAGCAATCTCTATGGACAATTCCAGATTGGTTTAGGGGCGGCGGAACGTATCTTCGATCTGCTAGACCAGCCGCTTACACTCACTGACGACTCGAACGCCTCTCCATTGCCGTCAATCGAGGGCAGTTTGAGCTTTGAGCATGTCAACTTCAGCTACAACCCGGAAACACAAATACTTCATGATGTATCTTTTGAAGCGCAACGCGGGCAGGTCGTGGCACTTGTCGGGCCAAGTGGAGCCGGCAAAACGACAATCGCGAACCTGATTCCGCGCTTCTTCGATGTACAAGGTGGACGTATCACCGTTGATGGCTACGATATTCGCAGCGTGCAGGTCAAGAGTTTGCGCGAACAGATCGGGATTGTACTACAAGAGCCTGTGTTGTTCGGTACAACGGTGCGCGAAAATATTGCCTATGGTCGGCTTGACGCCACACAGGAGGAAATAGAGATTGTGGCACGTTCCGCCAATGCTCACGAATTTATCGAGAAATTGCCAGAGGGATACAGCACACTGGTGGGCGAGCGCGGCGTGAAGCTATCGGGTGGACAGCGGCAACGCATCGCTATCGCGCGTGCGTTGTTACGTAATCCACGTATTCTCATTCTCGACGAAGCTACCAGTTCGCTCGACAACGAAAGCGAGAGCCTTGTGCAAGAAGCTCTTGACCACTTGATGCGGAACCGCACAACAATTGTTATCGCGCACCGTTTAACGACCATTCAAAATGCCGACAAAATTGTTGTGATTGAGCAGGGGCGCATCATCGAACAGGGAAACCATGAGGCGTTGTTGGCGCAAATGGGGGCGTACTATCGACTCTACACACGCACGTTTCGCGACCAGATTGCGCCTGCCTATACCAGCGATTAGCACAGTTGAAACACCTTAAAAACTCAGCATTTCTTGCGGAGCAAGGTGACGCACCTCAACCACGAAGTCCATTACGTCAGGTACAGCATAGGCAACCGTGAGTTCTACTGGTCGATGGCTTCGTGGACGCGGACGTGTAGAGAGCGGCTCCGTTTCGCTTGCCCAACCAGAAGTAGCCCATGTCGCATAGGGAACAAAGGTCGCACGGCTACGTTGTGCCGGTTGACGACGCGCGTTGCCAGTGTTGATAGGCGTAAGCGTCACGCGTTCAGCATACTGTACAAGCAATGCTTGTGCATCGACTAGCAAAACCACATGCGGCAGCATTAGACTTGCGCGTCGTAGGCGATTGAGCCGTTCGGTATCCAGCCAGAAGAAGACCTTTGAGTTGAGCAATATATACCATTGTGTCGGTGTGATACCATGCAGGCATCGCGCTAACACAGATGGCGACATCGGCTTCTGATGATTGACCACAACACCATTCGGCAGTACCACTTGCCCCACTCTATGATGTTGCCCGATGCGCTCCCGCTCATCGTCGCTTAGCGGCGCGAGGTCAAGCAGTGCTTGTGTACTCAGCAGACCACGTTGCTTGATAAAAGGCCAGTTCGTGGCGGGCGTGAGATGATAGATAATAGGTGGAAGTTGCGTTTTCACACTCGCCCCTTTGCGCGTCTATAACACAAAGTGCCTGCATCATCGCTGGTAAGCCACCAGAGCACACCCCCTACGAGCAAAACCAGAAGCGGCTCAATATCTTGCACAGTATATTGCCAGTCGTCGTGACCACGAACGCTCACAGGCGGTCTCACCAGATCGCGCGAAACCCAAAAGCCGGGGCCACCCTCACTATTCTGCAACACAGTATCGTTATAGGCTCCAACAAGTACATCGCCTGCGCCCAACGCAACTGGAATGAACGCGCCAGTCACTCTATAATTTCGATACGTCCAGGGGGCAATTAGTACCAACGCAATAGCACCTATCACAATAACCAATATGAGCGCATTCCGTGCGGTCATACTTTTTGTCACAACAGCAAACACGCCCCAGAGCGCGACCAGACTGAACAAAAGTGGCCCATTCGGTCTCGTCAATGACGCAAGACCCAGCGCGAGACCGCTCGCCACCAGCAGCCAGACCCACCTTCTATCCCCGTTTGGTGAAGCAATATTATGTGATGCGGATTGAGACGAACAACGTTGCAGGCAATACAATGTATACACAAGCAAGGTTACGAGAAACGTATACAGAGCTTCACTGAATAGCCAGCCGTCATTTAGGAAAAGTCCCGTATAGATGGCGGCAAGTACGCCCGTATAGAGAGCAACCCGCTTGCCAAAGAGACTTTTTGCGAAAAGATACACAAGCAGACAGGTACCAGAGCCAAGCACACAATAGAAAAGACGGGGGTAGATATCGTGAACGCCCGTGAAAAAGTAGATGCTAGCGATAATCATAGGCCAGAGTGGGGCGCGGCTCACGTTGGCATGAGGTATGTTGACAAGACAATAGCAGTGTTGGGCAAGCAGTCCTTGCGCCAGATTGTTGTACAGGGCCGCGTCATCTTTTGGAATATAGTTGTGACCGGCAGTAAGGTTGTAGACGATACGCACCAGGAAAGCAAGCGCAAAAATTGTAGGCATCGCCCAATGTTCTCGTATATATTTTGTGTACAGTCGTATCTTCCTCATGCATATCTAAGACGAGTCCAGCATAGCGTGGTAACAGAGTATTTTAGGTTACTAGAGATCGCGATGCTGAAAATGCCACGCGCCACATATGGGCAACACAAGCGCGTAGATGCCTGCCCAGATAAGCAACGCCGCCGCGATTGGTTCCGTCGAGGTAAAAGGAGTGTTGGTGTGTGCCGCCTGTAACAATGTCATAGCTCCCGACGTAAGATAAAACGAACAGCCATGCCAGAGCGCGTCAGTTGGCATAATCAGATTGATGGTTGTCGTCGCGTTTTGCACACCAGCTTTCGCGTCAGGTGCCACAAATGGAGCAATCAAATTGATAAAACCCGCTACCTGTGCTCCAATGAACAGCACAAGAATGATTGCACCGTTGACCAGTGTCGGCACAAACGCGCTTCCACAGGTGGTAAGGCCCATCAATACAAGCACCACAAGTTCAAGAACGCCAAGTGCGCTAAAGGCATCCGAGGGCCAGTATGCTGTCTTGAGGTAAATCACAATGAGAAATGCAAAGAAAAGACAAGCAGTATACGCGGTCAGAAGTAGAACATAACAGAGCCATTTGCCAAAGACGATTTCAAAGCGTCGTATCGGTTTGGGAACAATAATGGTAAACGTACCGGCATCGATTTCACCGGAAAGCATATTTGTGGTAAGCAGAATTGTCAGTACGCTACTCAGCAGATAGACGAGCCAGATTGCGGGAATGCTCATAAAACCGCCGATGCCCAGGAGAAATAGGTCTTGCCCAAGCGCGACTGGCGCATGACTTGAGTCCACCACAAAGTTAAAAAGCAGCGCGAAACCGAGCAAGAGGATCAGGCTTAACAGGACAACCGCGAGAAAAATGCGCTTCCGCATCGCCTCTTGCAGCGTGAAACGCGTTATTAAAAGCAAGCCCATACATCAGCTCCTTCACCCTGTGTAGCTCGACATATCGATAGTAGTCAAGAAAAGATGCTCAAGTGAGCGATGGCGTGGGGCGAGTGTATAGAGACGGAGACCACACACGTACACGACGGCGGCAACATCGGCGGCTTGCTCCTCATTTTGTACTTCAACCAGAAGATGGCACGGCGCATCCGTGTCTTCGCGCACAGAGAGGGAGACCGCGCCAAGTTTGTGCAATAGTTCGCGCGTGATCGCGTTAACATGCACGTCAAATACGAGCGGCTCATCGAAGAGAGACTTGGGCGGCCCTATCTTGAGAATATGCCCTTTGTCGATAATAGCCACCCGGTCACATATAGCTTCTACGTCCGCCAGTTGATGCGAGTTGAGAAAAACACTCACCCCTTCAGCTTTAAGCTGAAGAAGAATGGTTCGCATATCATGTTGCCCAACGGGATCGAGGCCAGATACTGGCTCATCCAGAATAATCAGATCAGGTTGATTGAGCAAAGCCTGTGCCAACCCAATCCGTTGCAGCATCCCCTTCGAGAATGTGCCAAGTTTTTGTTTTTCTTTTCCCGCCAGACCAACCTGGGCCAGCACCTCTTTGCATCGCTTTTGTAGTGCCATGCCACGCATTCCGTAGAGGTGTCCGTGAAACTCTAAGAACTCCTGTGCCTTGAGCCAGCGATGAAAGGTTGGTAACTCTGGCAGGTATCCCACACGACGTCGCGCTTCCAGCGAGTTTTCGGGTTGTCCCAGCACCCGCACCTTGCCCTGCGTCTTCGCGACCAGTCCTGTAATGATTTTCACAATTGTGCTTTTGCCGGCACCATTAGGCCCAAGAAAACCAAATGCTTCGCCGCGATAGGTCGTGAAACTTACGTTTTCTACCGCAACAAGCTGATGATACGCTTTATATAGTCCTTCCACTTCGATAGCGGGCAACTGCTGCTTCTCACCCATACCTACTCTCTCCTGTTTGTGATTACTTATATCACGCCCTGCTCTCTCACGAGAGACAGGAACGTGACGTGGGCAAGCTCATTGCATCGGTTAGCGAAGTGAGTTTGCGGTAGCCAGGATTGAGGCTCCTTCGCTTGTATTCGTAAGAATAGCGTATACAATGTTGTTCTTTTGCCAGATCACGCCCCCGTATTTAATGGAGCTATCGACCATGAGAACACCCGACACGCCCTGAATGGATACGCGCGCTACATTTGTTTGCGCGGTTGGCAAGGGAAGTGGAATCGTTCCGCTCTGTATATCAACACTCTGCCAGAGATCACGCACGTCAGGCGAGAGGTGTGGCAATGCTAACATGAATGCGCGTATGTCATTTAACGCGTTCGCGTTCGTTCCCTGCACCATTGGACTTGGAACTTCCACAAGTCCAAGTTGTTTCTGATTGCGGCACGCCGCGTCATCGCTCTGGCAAGCACGGGCATATTGAATGGCAACACCGGGTGCGACAGTGATGGTATATACCGCGCCATTCAGTTGCGCGGGGAGACGCACATTGCCATCCCCCATCTGCCGCATAGCTGCTCGTGCCTTAGCCGCGTCAAATGTAAACGTCCCACGCGTGCCAGCGAAAATGTGATACTGTGGCGTGTTAGCAACCCCGCTTGGCAAGACACTTGGCGTAAGCAATGGAAAGTGTATGTACTGCTCAACCTGCGCTCGCGTCGGATGCGTCGGTACGTCTGTATTCGCCATCGCAACATGTACGTTTCCAAAGTTGTTCAGGTTCTTATATAGACTCTGTGTAACCTGATCGGCGTCTATTTGTACAGGTTGGAACTTTTGCACATGGAACAACGAGAGGAACTGATTTGCCAGCACGCCTGCGTTTGGCAGCAATATCGCGGCAATTAACGCGGCGGCAACCGCGATCATAGCCCAGCGCAAACGCATGTGCTTCTGCGCTGATCGGAAAGATCGTTGTGCCTGCTTGCCGCTTAACGCGACGATGTTGAGGTCAGTTGTACGCCGCTCGTCGTTAATTTTTGCTTGCAATGCCGCGAAGGCTTGTCTGGTGTCAGGCACCGCGGCGGGTTTGAGCGTCGCGAACAACGAATATACCTCTTCCCCTGTTGCTCGCACCTCTCGCTCGTCTGCGCTACAATCCGCGCATTGCAGCAGGTGCGTTTGTGCCTGCACACGCTCACTTGTGGATAACTCATCATCGCGCAACGCGACGAATAATCCTCTGTCCAGACAGGGGTCATTCTGCTCGAAATGTTGCTGCTCGTTCATTGTATCTCCTTCGGAATTCACGTTCGGCACGTCCCAGTAGTGAGCCAACAGAAGCGGATGCGACTCCTGTGGCCTGTGCAATCTCCGCGTAACTCAGGCCAATGCTGCGTAGTAAAATGTACGATTGCTGTCTTTCAGGCAACTCCGCAAGCACGGAGCGTATCAATGCAGCCTGCTCTGCCACTAGAAGCTGCTCTTCTGGACTTTTCTCGCCCTGACTTAGAGAACCCTGTCGTGTCGCTTGCTCACCAGATTGCTCCTCACGCTGTGTACGCCGTTGCTGACCACGCAACGCGTTCAGGCTCAGGTTTGTCGCGACCCGACAAAGCCACGCCCGTTGCTCTCCCTCGGTGGTCGCGTGCGGAGGAATGCGGTAGAAGCGCAAAAATACCTCTTGCGCGATGTCGTCCGCCTCATCGTTGCGGCCTGTACATCTATACGCAAGCTGATATACGAGCGGATAGTATCGCGTAAATACTGCCTCAAACGACTCTGCTTGCGTCTGAATGGGGAGAGACTCGCCGCTTTTTTGTACTATCATGCCTCTCTTTTCCTTTATCTTCAAGTAAAACTTGTGTTCACTGGTGTATACTTCGCAGTGCATCTATAAGACACCGCCCGCTTCACATTTGTGACAGAAAATTCGTTGTATCCGTGTTTATTAGTCAAAAAGAACTCAGCAGCGATTGCTACCGAGTTCTTCATGCCAAAAGAGATGCAACTAAAGTACGCCTTCGTACACCTCATCAACAGATAAGGCTACATCAATTTGCTCAAACGTAACCGCCTGCCCAGCGTAAAAGTATTCCTGCTGCCATTCGGTTGCACGCCTGCACACCTCTATATGTCGCTCGTTCTGGCTCACAAGAATATACGCATCAAGCGTTGCACAGCGCTTGTAACGCGCGAACTTTTCTATTCGATCATACTGTTCGGTGCTTGGCGAAAGCACTTCAACAACAATAAGAGGGAAGCGAACTCTAAAAGGCTTCTGGCGTTTGTCTTTATCCCAGTCCCCTCGGTCACACGTCAACACCACATCAGGGACGACAGAAGGCTTTCCCGGAATAGCAACGTATTGGTCACGATGAGTACGACATGGCCCTACTCTACCTACTTGCTCACGAATAAGGAACTCGACATTAGAAGCAATGACGCTATGTTCTGGCGTTGAGCCTGTCATATCGTAAATAACACCATCAATGAGTTCGTAGCGATAAGTGCTTTCCATGTTTAGTATATGCTCAAACGCCTCTTCGGTCATCGGAACACCATGCATATCATCGCTTTGCAGCCTCGCAACCATTGTCTCCTCTTTCCGCATTCAAATAATACAATTATTTCGTTACTGAGAGGTTACACTACTATGTTCCTTCTTTGTCTATAATTTGCTTTTATTTAACATACATTTTCTTATCTCATTGTTGAAAGTATACCATTATACGCTCCCCATAACCGCCACTACCAACCTGACAATCTCTTCGTGAATCGCTTCGGGCGATTGTGAAGCGTCAACTATTTTTATGCGTTCGGGGTACGTGTGGGCGAGCGTGAGAAACGCTTGACGGAGCGTTTGGTGAAAGCGTTCGGATTCGGTATCGAAACGTGATTGCTCTTCCCGCAGGCCACTTGTGTCTTGCGCGGTATCTGTGCGTGCCTGTACCTGTGTGGAGTCAAGGTCAAGCAAAATTGTGAGGTCGGGAACGTGGTCATGTGTCGCAAGTAGCGACAGGTGTAGCACAAGGTCGGCACCAACACCACGCGCGACACCTTGATAGGCGATGCTTGAGTCAAAACAACGATCCGTCAGCACATGTATTCCCGCATCCAACGCTGGCAGAATGACCGTTGAGAAGTGTTGGGCGCGGTCTGCCTGAAACAAAAAGGCTTCTGCAAGAGGCGTAATCACAAGTTCGGGATGGTTAAAGAGAATACGCCGAATCTCAACCCCGAACGGTGTACCTCCAGGTTCACGCGTGTGTAGATACGCGATATTCTGCACAGCTAGCCGCTGCTCCAACAAGCGCATCTGCGTACTTTTGCCGGCGCCGTCAAGACCTTCAAACGAAATTAACCGTCCCTTGCTCACATGCCACTTCCTTTTTGTTTAACGTTCTCGATCAGTACGATACGTCTCATAGTCCCAGTCGAAGTGCGGCTTGGGCAACATATCTTGCGGCGTCCACTCGCTTTCAGGCTTGCCATACTTGCCGTGATACTCTTTGAGCGTCTCACCCACATACTCGAATGTGAGTTGGCAGATGCGGAAATTCACAGGAACCCAGATCACCGTCTGCGTGTGATTACTAATCTCCATTGTCCAACGATTGATATACCCAACATCACCAACGCCCGCACAGCGACACACGGAGAGGCCAGAACGCGCTACCGTACTACGCGAATACATTTTCGCGAGATAGCCATTATGTCCGCCAATCACCTCTTGCGTGTGGGCAAGAATGGTCGTACCAGGGCGAATCGCGATTTTGTTGCCATGGGCTTTACGTGGCTCTCCCCAGTAGCTGCGAATCTCTTCCGGGTTATCCAGATGCATAACCTCAACATTAGCATTGCCTTGAAAATACCACTCACCGAGCCGACAATCGTAGGAATTCGTTCCCAGATGGCGGCGGTCAAATGGCTCGATAATAATATTGCCGTTCTCGCGCTCTTCTATAATACGTTTATCAGACAGTAACATAACGCACATATCTCCTCGCATCGGGATGCTTAAACAATTTCTTCGATAGGATCGTCAATCTCTTCCAGTGTGCTGGACAACGCACGCGTCGTTTCAACACAGAGCCAGATACGCTCTATCAGCTCGCATGTGGCCTGCTCATCGGCAAGTGCGCCCTGAAAAGAGAAAAAGGCGCGATCATCGCTATGTCTATGTATCCATCGACTGATAATATTGATCTGGTCTACCTCGGCTTTGCCAACCATACCAGGTGCATCTCCCAGCGTTGCCGCCACGTCAAGAAGTTCGCGCACGACACGACTCATTGTCTCCGCATCATGGGGAAGCGAGCGTTGTTCAATCAGACGACCATGCCGAATTAAAAATAACTCGTTATGTCCCTCCTTTGCCGAGGGATAGACGATAAACAGGTTGTTCGCCTCCACTGCCCCTGTGATGAGCCGTTGCCCAATCAGTACCTCGTCGGCACTACGAATAGTGTCGCGAAACCATGCCGCACGCTCAAAGTTGAGGTTGTGCGCGGCCTCATGCATCTGGCGACGCAAACGTTCCAACAGGTCTTCGCGTTCACCTCCCAGAAAAGCACACACTTGTGCAATCACCTTCTGATATTCTGCCGCATCCACTCCCCCCTGACAGGGGCCAGAGCAACGTTCAAGATGCAGACGTAAGCACGGCTCGGACGCCTTGCCCTGTGGAGGAAGCGTGCGGGTACAGGTACGCACCGGAAAAATCTTCTGCACCAGCTCAATGGTGACATCGACCACACGCCGACTGCGAAATGGTCCAAAGTATCGCGCACCATCAGCGGTCACTTCCTTTGAGGAATAGACGCGTGGAAACGGATGCTGCACGTCAATCTTAATAAACGGATACAGTTCGTAATTGCGTAGCTGTACATTGTATGCGGGTTGCAGGGCCTTGATTAGCTCCGACTCTTTGAGCAACGCCCCAAGTTCTGAACCCGTTTCAACCGTCTCAATCTCTTTGACGCTTTGTAACAGGCCATCCATTTTGCGCGTGTAGCCAAGCGGGTGACTGTAATACGACGCGAGCCGATTTTTCAAGCATTTTGCTTTGCCAACATAAATCACCTGCTCGTTGGCATCCTTCATCAAGTATACACCGGGCGTAAGAGGAAAATTGCGCTTCCATGCCGAATTGAGAAATAGGCTTCCCGTCGGGCGCGTCGTCGGCAACGACGATGAAGCGATCTTGCCGTCAGCACGCCACTTTTCACTTTTGCCCGACGGATTGAGTTGTGTGATATCGCCACTCCACGCAACAGGTAATTGAAGACGGCGGCGCAGGTGTCCGAGCGTCACAATATTTTGTTGTCGCGCGAGTTCGAGAATACGCAAAAAGACAGCAGCAGTCACCGAGGCATCACCCAACGCACGATGCCGGTTGACAGTCTGAATATTGAGATGGATCGCCACCATATCAAGTTTGAAACGTTTCAAGCCTGGGCAAAAGCGGCGGGCAAGCGGAATGGTGTCGAGACCATCAGGCGGAAACGCGTGTCCAGTGAGTTGCGCTTCATAAGACAGGAACCCGATATCGAACCCAACATTGTGACCAACCACAATCGCATCTCCTAGAAACGCCATCACATCAGGCATAAGCTCCCGTGCGGTAGGCGCGTCGCTTACCATTTCCGCCGTGATACCGGTAAATTGCCCGATAAAGGGGGGAATGCGGCGACCCGGATTGATAAGGCTCTGAAACGTACCTATCGCCTTCCCACCGCGCACACGCACACACGCGACCTCGATTACACGATCAGGCCCCGGACGCAACCCCGTTGTCTCCGTATCGATCACTACAAACTCAACATCGTCGAGCAGTTGCTGCGTGCTTTGCCATGCGGCAAGCGACCAATGTACATCGCTGCCAACACCGATTTCACCCGTCTCTTCAAAGAGTGCGGAACTTCTCAACGCCTGTCGTAGCAACACCGTCCAGAAGCCCTGTTGCCCACCGTTTGAGTTCGCTCCGAAAAGATGCTGAATGAGCGTCTCTTCCGCTATCGGTTGCCCCACGCTTTCTAAGAGGTCGTGAGCGCGGCGCAACAACGTGCCGCGCTGTGGGGTGCTACTCTCCGCCATTGCCTCTCCTTTTAGAGTTCCACTGGTTAGAGTTCCACTGGAGTCTTACAAGCAACAAAAATAGACCATATGTGCTAGAATAACACGCGAACAAAGATTTTGACAAGATAGCCGTATTTTTGTCTACCGATGAGAATAGCACTATGTTACAATATTTACTATAAAATTTTAGCTCAAGAGAAGGAACAAGAAAATGGCAGAACAGGACGAGTTTTCGACCAACGAAGACTTTGAAGAAATGCCCGTTGTCTATACCCTGCCCGATATGGAAGGCGTGATTGTGCGGCCTGATATTTCATATAAAACGGTAGAAGCGGACAACTTGCTCATGGACGTGTACTATCCGTCGGATTACGAGGGAGAAACCCGACTTCCGGCCGTCATATACGTTCACGGCGATGCGTCGGGCAGCGTCAAGGACTGGGGGCAATACGTTTCGTGGGGACAGCTTGCGGCAGCATCGGGCCTGATTGGTATCACCTTCAATCATCGTTCATCACAGATGCCAACAGGATTGTATGACGCAGCGAAGGATGTGGACGACCTGCTCGCTTACGTGCGTCAGAACAGCGGTGCGTTGGGCGTCAACGCGAACACGCTGTGTATCTGGACATGTTCAGCAGGAGCACCGTTCGGGCTACGCTCAGCGTTACGCGAGGACGCGGACTATGTGCGTTGTATCGTCTCCTACTATGGCATTACCGATCTCAAGTTTTTCTACGAGATCAATAGCGACCTTGCCCACCTCTCGGATGAAGTCCTTGACGAGTTTTCCGCGTCACATCGCTTGAGCAAACGCACAAACGCGCTCCCACCGATGCTCATTGTTCGTTCCGGCCTCGACTTACCAGAACTCAACCGCTCAATCGAGCGACTCTTGACAACCGCAGTTATGAAAAATGTGAGCCTTGATTTCATGAATCACGCTACAGGCAAGCACGCATTCGATGTACGCAACGACGACGTGCGCTCACACGAAATCATTCGTACCACGCTGGACTTTATGAAAACACACCTGCTAGAACGGTAATTTCAGCAGAGAAAGTCATAAAAAGGAGCAGCGTTTCGCGATGACACGCTTAATAATATACCCCGAACGTTTCTTTGATGTACAACTGATTTTCGCACGCAAAGTCGCAGAAGTCACAAAACAATCCTTCGCAGATGCCGTACTTCATCATACCGCAATATATCGCATTCTTGGTCTGGATTGGAGCGCGAACCCAGCGCATCTCACATGGCAGGAGTATTTACAGGCACTACAACAGGATGTCAAAGCTGGCGCGAAAGGGACGTATCAGTTTTATTTTGCGCGGTCTGGAAGCATTCCACACATGAGCGACCAGCAACACTGGGGATGCTTCGCTTATGACTATCTACAGAAGCAGCGCAAAGTCAAGCTACACTTCTCCAATCAGGATTTCACAGAATATGGCGCGTTAAGTCATCAACGGATGAATGTACGCCAAGCAGAACTACAGGCTATGTTCAAAAGCATTCGACAGGAGCACCCAGAGGCAGAGACAGTTATAGGAAGTTCGTGGCTTTACAATATACAAGCCTATACGCGTCTTTTCCCAGGTGAGTATGGCCAATCCGCAAGAGCGGCAGACAGGGTAGATTATCTGGGGCGTGGCCTATGGGGGCAATTCCTCAACCACGAATGGCAAGCGAACGAACAGACAGTTGGTGTTTTCCTACAATGCGTTGAAGCCGCAACAACAATGCAGCAATGCGATCAGAGCTTTCCCTATCAACTCATGCTCCCAGAAGCTCCTATAACAGTGTTTTATACGTTGTACGATATATAAGTAGGATGATATATTCCATGTATACAGAGAACGGACTTGTTACACCGCTCGCGCCATTCGATTTTGCTAAATCGCTCGACTTTCTCGGCTTCTTCTCACCCACAGAAGGCGAGCAGACGGTTAAAGAGCAAACGCTGACAAAAGCGGTCTATGTCAATGGACAACTACTTGCGTTTCGGCTTGCCTCTGAGGGAACAATCGACGCGCCACAATTAGCATATACGCTTTTTTCAGAGCAACCAATCGACGACGCGACACATAATGCCACACGTGATCGCATCAGTTTCTTTCTCAGCTTACACGACGACTTACGCCCCTTTTACGTCATTGGGCAGGAGGATAGTGACTTCGCATCAATTATAGAGGAACTCTATGGCTATCATCAAGTCAAGTTTTTGACGCCATTCGAGAACGCGTGCTGGGCCGTTTTGACGCAACGCAACCCAATGAACATGGCCCAGAAGATGAAGCAGAGCATTATTGCTACCTATGGCGGCAGTATCACAATAGATGGTACGAGCTATCCCGCGTTTCCAGAAGCGGCACGCATGGCACATATAAGCGAAAACGAACTCATAAGTGTTGTGCGAAACACGCGGAAAGCTGAATATCTTATGGCAGTCATCAAAGCATTTCATGATGTTGACGAAGACTTTCTGCGGATAGGCGACTATGATAGGGTTGAGGCATGGCTACGTGGCATTCGTGGTTTTGGTGTATGGTCGGCATCGTTTGTGATGGTGCGTGGTCTGGGCCGTGTGGAACACTTCACCGTCAATGAGAAAGCAATGATTGCCGCCGCGTCACGCTTGTACGGGCACGGCAAAGACCTGACGCAAGCCGAGGTTGAGGCGATAGCGGAAAAGTACGGGTCATATCGGGGCTACTGGGGTCACTATTTGCGCGTCGGCTCGTGACTATTGCTACAGAAGGAGACAACACCCGATGCTTATTCGCCAGATACAGCGCGACGATGCTAGACAATTCCTACAGTTGCAGCTTCAGCTCGATAGAGAGACGCAATTCATGTTGCGCGAACCAGGCGAGCGCAAAACTTCTCTTGCTGAGCAATATCAGCAGATAGAGAGTGTGCTTGTAAGAGGCGGCATGATTTTTGTGGCGGAACACGAGGAACAACTTGTAGGCTATCTGGGCGCAACAGCATATACGCTAAAACGGATACGCCACAGCGTCACAATCGTAATTGGTGTACTGCAAGCGTATACGCATCAAGGTCTGGGTACACACCTGTTTATTGTGCTGGAGAAATGGGCTAGCAAGCAACGCATTCATCGGTTGGAACTCACCGTCATGACAACTAATAGTGCGGGTCTAGCCTTATATAGGAGAAGAGGTTTCATTGTTGAAGGCACCCGTAAAGACGCTTACGTTGTCAACAACCGCTATGTCGATGAATATATGATGGCAAAGCTCCTCTAAATGCCATATAAGAGCTACCCAAACAGGCGAAAACTCGTCATTTCGTTGCCTCAATACAACAAGTGCGTTATACTAGGGGGAATATATAAAAATATGTGCAATATAAAGGACTTTTTGTTATATGGAGAAAGCCACCCAGGTTGCGCCGCCTGAGCAACTGAACGGCGACAATAAAGAGCCTCTGCTGGATGCAGCAGCAATAAAAGATGTACAACCTATTGTCGTAGACCTACCTGTATTACCAATGTGTAACACTGTACTCTTCCCCGACATTTGTGTAACACTATTAGTTACAAACGAGCAGTCATTACTGGCAATAGAAGAGGCAATGAGAAAAGATCGTCACGTCTTTGCCGTTACACAATGCGATGCGCATCAGCAAAATCCTACAATAGATGATCTCTATACTGTTGGCGTTGACAGCTATGTCGATGATATCATGCAACTGCCTGATGGCAAAACTAGTGTTCGATTGCGCGGCAGTCATCGCTCAAAACGCCTCACCGCCAGTCAGGAAACGCCCTACATGCGGGCACTAGTAGAAGTGGTTCTCGATACCTCTGAAGTAACACTTTCGCTTGACGCGGTACGGCGGGTTGTGCTGACACAATTCGAGAAGTGCGTCACGCTTAATCCCATGCTTCTCGAAGAGATGTATGTCACAGCTACGAATTTCGCCAATGCTGGATCAGTCGCTGATTTTGTTATCTCACTTCTTGACTTGCCCATTCCAGTACGTCAGAATATGTTAGAAGCATTCAACGTTGAGCAACGCTTGCAAAAAGCCAGTATTTTGCTTTCGCGCGACCTGGATATTTTAGAATTGGAAAGTCATATTCACAGTCAGGTACAGCAGGAAATTGACAAGACACAACGCGAATATTTCTTACGTGAACAACTCAAGATTATTCAGCGCGAACTCAGCGAAAACGATCCCGCCATGCGGGAAGCACAGGATTTGCGCGAGAAGATACTTCAGTGTGGAATGCCCGATGAGGTGCGTGCGCGAGCAAACAAAGAGCTTGACCGTTTGAACGCGATGCCGTCGGCGTCTCCCGATGCCTCCGTAACACGTAACTACATTGACTGGTTGGTCACTGTTCCCTGGAATAAAGCTACGCTCGATCAAATCGATCTCAAAGAAGCGGCACGGTTGCTCGAAGCAAACCATTTTGGCCTTGAAAAGGTGAAAGAGCGTATTCTGGAATATCTCGCGGTACGCAAGCTTTCGGCCTCGACACGTAGCCCAATTTTGTGCTTTGTCGGCCCGCCGGGAGTGGGGAAGACCTCGCTTGGACGCTCTATCGCGGAGGCACTGGGGCGCAAGTTTGTGCGTCTCTCGCTTGGCGGGGTTCGCGATGAGGCAGAGATACGCGGACATCGCCGCACCTATGTGAGCGCACTTCCAGGGCGTATCCTGCAAACAATGAAGACGGCAGGAACAGTAAATCCTTTGTTTCTACTGGACGAAATTGATAAACTCGGCTCAGATTTCCGGGGCGATCCTTCGTCTGCTCTGCTCGAAGTGCTTGATCCCGAACAAAATAAGGCGTTCGCCGATCACTATTTAGAGGTTCCCTATGACCTCTCGCAGGTTATTTTTCTCACAACCGCCAATGCACTACATCCTATTCCGGCAGCATTACGTGACCGTCTGGAAGTAATCGAGTTACCAGGGTACACAGAAGACGAGAAAATGCATATCGCGCGTAACTTCCTCCTGCCCAAACAGATGAACGAGCACGGTTTACGACCCACGAAAATTGAGATTGAGGACGCCGCCATACATCGGCTCATTGGCGAGTACACGTTCGAGGCTGGCGTGCGTAACCTGGAACGCGAAATCGCTACGGTTATGCGAAAGGTTGCTCGCAAAGTCGTTGAGGGACGACGCACAAAAACGAAGGTAACGGCTGAGAAACTTTTAGAGTATCTTGGCCCACAACGCCATTATCGCGGCATGGCAGAAGAGGCAGACGAGATAGGCGTCGCGACAGGTGTTGCTTGGACAAGTGGAGGGGGAGACCTCATCACGGTTGAAGCGACACTCATGGAAGGACGCGGACAGCTTACCTTAACAGGACAACTAGGTGATGTCATGAAAGAATCTGCACAGACTGCGTTTTCTTATGTACGCTCACAAACGGAATACTTTGAGCTTGAAAGTCGCTTCTATGAGAAATACGATGTTCATCTGCACCTGCCAGCAGGAGCTATTCCTAAAGACGGGCCATCAGCAGGCATCACGATGGCGGTTGCGCTGCTTTCGGCATTGACAAAACGGCCAACACGGCGCGATGTTGTAATGACTGGAGAAATTACCTTGCGTGGCCGTGTGCTACCTGTTGGCGGTCTAAAAGAAAAAGTTCTCGCGGCACATCGAGCAGGAATCACAACCTTTATTCTGCCAAAGCGGAACGCAAAAGACCTGAATGATGTACCATTAGAAGTAATGCGAGCATTAAAATTCGTGTTCGTCGAGCATATGCACGATGTTGTCGCTACTGCGCTTTACGTTTCGTCTACTACAGTAGAGAGGCCAGAAGAACTCAGAGCGCAGGAACAGGAGCGGCACCATAGCCACAAAGTAGCGCAAAGAGAGAGAATACACAATTGAGCCAAATAATACTCGTTCTGAGTTCAGCATACACATCGACAGAGGTTTGAAAGGACAGCAAAATGATTTTTTGTGGTCAGTGTGGTCTTCAGCTCGCCTCTGGCACAGCTCGTTGCCCTCGTTGCGGGACGATAGCAGAGCCATCAGCAGAAACGACTGGAGAAGTGTTTCAAGGTGACAGCCCAACAGTTGAAGCAACCTATATACAACGTCCGTGGTCTGCTCCACAACCGCAGACGGCACTCTACCCTGACGCATCGCACACCGCGACGCCCTTTACACCTCCTGAGCAGCAAAAACTGATTTTACGCCCTGACAATGGGCGAGGCTTCGGCCTGAATAATCTGAGCGGCAATGAGCAGACCAGTGCGCTGAACGCAGATGAGTACCGCACAAACTCGACACACGTCCCTATGGAAGTTCAAGCAAGAACACAACATACAGGGTATCCGAACAGCATGAGCTATTCTAGCCAACCAGGTGTGCCATACCAGAACAATACCTCAGCTCCCCCAGAGTACGTACCTTTGGGGAACGTTCCGCCTAGAGGAACAGTTTCCTCCAACTACCCGCCTGCACCCGCGAAAAAGCGAGGCGGTGGGAAGATCATTGCGTTGCTGCTCTGCTTACTGCTGGTGGTCATTGGGACTGGTCTCTTTGCGGCACAACGTGCACACCTCTTTGGAACACCAGGGGGAGATGTTACGACTGGCAACAACAGCGGAACTGGCGGCACGACGCAAAACCCAACGCCTGCTCCCACCGCACAAGCTACAGCACTAGTACAGCAATACTACACTGCCGTAAACAACAAAGAGTACCCAACGGCATACAACTTGTGGAAGTGGGATGGCAACGGGCCAACACTTGCCGCCTTCAAGCAGGGCTATGCCAACACACTTCACGACGATCTCACAGTCAAAGGTTCGACACAATTGGCGGACGGTACAGTGAAGGTCACGCTCAACATTATTGCGAAAGAACACGTCAACGGTGCCACTAAGTTTCACACCTATGCAGGCTATTATATTGTTGGACAAGACAATGGCACATGGAAAATTATGCGAGGGGTTCTCAATCGCATCAGGTAACAACACTGATAGCTCATCTAGACCTGTGTGCTTCTTTCAGCATCTCCCCATTGTACGTGAGATGCTGAAAGAAGCATACGTCGTCTCTCCATTTTTCTCGACTCTGTAGAATGAAAGCAGAAGATATTACAGAGGAGAAAATAACAATGCCAACACCTTTACGCCCACCTATCATGATTATGCGAGAGTTTACACATCCCACCCACTCTGCGTCCCCTATACGCCCCAAAAAGTTCAGAGGGCCGAGGGTGCTCACGGCTCTACTCTCTACTCTAGCAACCCTGGCATTGGTACATTTTCTTATTGTACTTCACACAAACAATTCTCGTGCATCCATGCCACCAACCTGCGCTAACCTTATCCGCACTACCGACTACACAAAGTATGTACAGTTCGACCCATCATCGCAACAGGTAGGCGCGATTCAATATGTAGATCAAGTTCTAGGGGGTCAACCGGGCGCACTCGTGCAAGTGATGGACGCACAGCATACCCTTGATGTCTATGTCTATGGTTGTATTCAGCAACACACAACGCCTGTACTAACAGTGCTTTTTAAACAACAGAGTCTCATGCAGGGAACGGTCAGTGTCAGCAAAGCGGGTACGCTTATGCTTGCTGAACGCGACACGACGCTTTCACAAGAGACAACGGCGGTTATACAACCAATGCAGCAAAATCTCTATCAAGAGTATCACTGGCAAAATGACACGTTCTCTCCGCTCCTCTTTCCCGGCCTCTATCCCGTTACTAGTAGAAGTGAGGCCGAGGGGCTACAAGAGCAGGCAAATAACGGTGACACATTGCCCTGGAACGATCCCCAGACAACAACTCAACAAATGGCAAAAGATATTTTACAATGGTCGCCAGACAAATATCAGGAAAAAGTGCTCGATAACGACGGCACAACGGCGCACATCTTGCTAGAACAAAAACAACTTGCGATGGCTGTCACTGTTACGCTGACGCGGATAATTCAAAAGGACACTAAGGGTCTCTGGTTCGTAACACACGCTCAAACGCAGGGTATCACACTCGATGCGGCACAGTGGCCTACTCTTTTGACATCGCCTGTAGTGCTGCATGGAACGACGCAAACCCACCATGGACAAGTCACAGCAACGCTCTTCGACCACACGATTACCACCATGTCATCTCTCAATAGTGCGGCACTGTCTCTCTCTTCCGATGGTTCGTACACAGGAAACATTCTCTACACAGGAAACAAGCTCGCACAACAGGGGCTGCTCCTAATAGAACATATTCCTGCGAACGATGGTACAGAAGCGGGACAGCTTTCTCTGAGCGGCGTTCTGCTTAGCTAACTCTACATTTTTGCTAAAGTGCGACGCAACGGCGCACAACGATATACAAAGAAAGCGATTTCATGCTACAATAGAGGACATGAATGAACTTACACATCAAATAGAACGCCTTCAAAGACGCGTACAGAAGACTATGGTGCGTCTTTGACCTGGCTACAAAAAAAGTACAGATAGCAAAACTTGAAGAGGAAAGCGTAGCCGAAGACTTCTGGTCAGATAATCGCAAGGCACAGGTGCAGATGCAACAACTCAACGCCTTACGCCAGGAAGTAACGACGTGGGAAGGTATCGCGACACAACTTAACGATCTGCTGGGACTTGCTCAATTGCTGGAAGAGGAGCCAGATGAAGAGATGCAGGCCGAGGTTGCCAACGCGCTTGCCCCATTGACAAAAGAGGTTGAGCAACTCCAGTTTGCTCTTATGCTTAATGGCGAACATGACGAGCGTAACGCTATCCTCAGTATTCATGCAGGCAGTGGCGGCGTCGATGCTCAAGATTGGGCCGAGATGCTGCTCCGTATGTATCTACGCTGGGCAGAGCAGCACAAGTTCCGCACCGATATGTACGACTATAGCGAAGGTGAAGAGGCTGGACTCAAGAGTACAACCGTCGAGATTACAGGCCAGTATGCTTACGGATATCTTCGCTCGGAGATTGGAACGCATCGCCTGATTCGTCTTTCACCGTTTGATGCGGCCCACCGCCGCCAGACCTCGTTTGCGAAAGTCGAGGTCATGCCCGACATCGAAGACGCAATTGAAATTGTTGTACGGCCAGAGGATATCGAGGTCGATACCTACCGCGCGACTGGCGCAGGTGGGCAGCATGTCAACAAAACCGACTCGGCAGTTCGGATGCGTCACCTGCCAAGCGGTGTTGTCGTGACATGCCAGAATGAGCGTTCGCAATTTCAGAACCGCGAGGTCGCCATGAAGTTGCTGAAGGCTCGCTTGTACGAACTGGAAGTGAAGCGACAAGAGGAGGTTAGCGCGAAGATCAAAGGCGAGCATGTGCAGGCAGATTTTGGCACACAGATACGCTCGGTCACAGTACATCCCTACACTATTGTCAAGGATCACCGCACAAACTATGAGTCTGGCGACACAACAGGCTATCTTTCGGGCAATATCGACGCCTTCATTCAGGCGTACCTGCACGAACAGGCCGGTGGTGTCGCCACAGAAGAATAAGCAGCATTACATGGCGCAGGCAAGCGGCGAAACGGAGAGAACAGGAGTGGCGTGGCTTGCCCGCGCCATGCCCGCCTTACTCTCACCTTGTTCCCACTACACCCCGCCTTGCTCTCGTTAGGCATGTAACAGGGCTGGCGTCGCGCTATCGTAGCGTTCCGGGTAGCGCATCTTGCGAAGTGCCTTGACTTCAATCTGACGAATACGTTCGCGAGTGAGTTTGAAGAATACGCTCACCTCATCGAGTGTATGCGAGTGTCCATCTTTCAAACCATAACGCATTTCAAGAATAATACGTTCGCGCTCACTGAGAATCTGCATTGCCTGCTCGATGTAGTTGCGCTGTATCTGTTGCGAAACGTGATCGACAGGTTCCTGCGCGGTGTTGTCCTCGATAGTATCAGCGAGGTGATACTGCTCATCGTCCACAATTGGCGCGTCCAGAGAAATAGGCTGGTCTGAGATACTCAACAGTTCTACTACACGGTCTTTTGGTAGTCCTATCTCAACGGCAATCTGCTCTGGAAGTGCCTCGATACCATCTTCTTGATAAATGCGGCGTGCGATACGCTTGATTTTGTAGATGATCTCAACAACGTGTACAGGAATATGGATGGTACGCGAGTGTTCGGCGATGGCGCGACTGATAGCTTGCCGAATCCACCAGGTCGCGTAGGTACTGAAGCGGAAGCCGCGCTTATGGTCGAACTTCTGGGCGGCACGCATCAGGCCCATATTTCCCTCCTGAATCAGGTCCAGCAACGAGAGTCCTTGATTGGCGTAGCGTTTCGCTATACTTACAACCAAGCGCAGATTTGCCTCGATCAACTTCTGATGAGCGGTCTCGTCACCTTGAGCGATACGCTCCGCGAACGCAAGCTCTTGCTTCGCTGTAAGCAGCGGGTACATCCCAATTTCCTTGAGGTACTGCTTTACAGAGTCATCTAGCACGCTACGCTGATCCTCGTGCTCCTCTTCTTCATCCTCTAACTCCTCTACAACGTTTCCAAATCCGTACTCTAAATCGTTATCATTCGCGAACTCATTTTTGTTGTAAGATGATTTGACCCGCACTTTTTTTGTGGTAGGCGTCACGGTATCTGTGTTTTTATGGACTGCACGAAGTGGTGTGCGAATAGCTGTTGGGGTCAAAGTCAATACTGTTGTCGCAATGTTCGTTCTTTTGGCAACCATGATGATACTCCTTTTTCTAATAACAAGAGAAGAGATATAGTACATTCAAAAGCTGAATAATTTTGTTCAGAGATTATGGTTCTATACATATTCATTGCAATAACCATGCCAAACAGCAAAGAAAGTACCTTGTTTCAAAATTATTCACCGTATTTCACCATAACTGGTTGTTACTTGAGGAGGAAGGGAGCAAAATCGAGAACATACCCGACGTCCGAGCCTTTACATAGAGTATGCTGAACGTCTCTTGTGCGAAAAGATGTGGAGAAATTTTCAGTGATGAGGAATTTCACACAGCAATTTCTCCTATTTTTCATCAGATGTTCCTACAAGGGAACTATTTCGTTACTACAGGAAGGAAGATTTGATTTTTGTCTAGTATGAAGATTTCTTCATAAAGTTACTGACAGCGCACAAGAGTTGTGGTATGATAGGAAGGGCATGGGTTACACCTTGCTGTGGGGATGCGGATGCAGCGGCGGAGGCTCCCCCTCGGCTTACATTTTCGCTAAGCCTCGCTTGATGATCTAATGAAGCAAGCGATAGACCCTCCAAAGAGAAGGAAGGAGGCGATTTCGTGGAAAACGCTTTTCCCCGGTGTCGCAAATGTGGTGACGGTGATCTGGTTCCGCTTTCGGATTTCGGTAGCCAGGGAGCTTCTATTGAGTACAAGGCTTGGGTATGCACCAATCCGTCTTGCCTGTACAACATCAAAATCCGTAATGGCGACATTATTATCAATGAGCCTATCAGTGATGGCTCACTTCACTCATATCGCAGTGGTCGCCAATAACTGCAAACGGTGAAGATATGGCACAGATGTGAGCGGCATTCAACCGCTCGCAATGTGTCGAGCAGGAGGCAAGAGATAAGTTGTATCCCTTCTTGCTTTTGCCTTATATTTTTTTAAGAGGGACAGACACTCACAACCCAAAGGCGTGTTGTGAAATGCTACCCTCTTCTTTGTATGTTTTGAATTAAAATGGTACAAGCCTTTCTACAATAGACCAGGATAAAGGAGTCGAAGTGTTTAATCGATTCTTCGGAAAGAAAGATGACGAGCCTGATAAAGAGCCAGAGCCGCAATCTGAACAAAAACCAGAGCAGCGCTTTGGATTTCTTCAGCGTACACGTCAGATGTTTAGCAAAATCAGCACAACGGTTGAACAAAACGACACCATCACCGACTCCTTATGGGACGATCTAGAGGAAGAACTGCTCGAGGCAGACGTCGGCCCCAGCACAACGCTATGGCTGATGGACACGTTACGCGCACGCACAGCGGCGGAAAACTTGAAAAGCGGCGTACAGGTTCAGCGTGTCCTACATGAAGAAATGGCGAAACTGCTTGGCAAGCCTTCACCGCTCCGCTTCTCTAAACAATCTCCGCTTACGGTCATACTCGTTATTGGCGTGAACGGCTCTGGCAAAACAACCAGCATCGCGAAAATGGCTTATCGGCTCTCTCGCGAAGGACGTAAGGTGATTCTCGCGGCTGGCGATACCTTCCGTGCGGCTGCAATCGATCAGCTCGAAGAGTGGGGGCGACGCATAGAGGTTCCAGTAATTCGACAAAACCCCGGTTCGGACGCGGGCGCGGTTGTATACGATGCTATTCAAGCGGCGCGAACACGCGGTAGCGATGTGCTCATTGTAGATACCGCTGGACGCTTGCACACAAAGTACAATCTGATGGAAGAGCTAAAGAAGCTGAATAAGGTTATTCAGAAATTTGTCCCGGACGGGCCACACGAGCTACTTATGGTTATCGACGCCACCACCGGACAAAACGCTCTTATGCAAGCACGCCAGTTCGCTGCCGATATTGGACTCACTGGCGTTATCATCACAAAACTTGATAGCACGGCAAAAGGGGGCTTTGCCTTCGCTGTCGCTGACGACCTGGGTGTACCAATTAAGTTTATTGGGACAGGTGAGAAGGTGGAAGACTTGGCTCCCTTTGACCCACAAAGTTTCGTCGCTGCGCTCTTCGCGCAAGAATAAAAAGGAGGTTTCGGATGGTCAAAGAAGCCGCTGTTCCCTCTACTGGGCAAAATATGAATGGATCAAGACCGAACGTGCCGGGCAACCTCGCGGTGAAATGCCCCAAATGTAGGGAAATTCTCTACGGGCGCGATTGGGAGAAAAACCTTAAAGTGTGTACTCGCTGCGGTTTCCACTTTAAACTCACCGCTTATGAACGCATCGAATTATTAGTAGACCCTGAAAGCTTTGTCGAAACAAACGGAGATATTATTTCGGCGGACCCTTTGCACTTCTCCGTTCGCGGTCAAGCATACCCTGGTAAAGCGCAAGAGGAGCGACAAAAAACGGGCTTAAACGAGGGTGTTGTCACCGGCCACGCAACCATTGAGACAAAGCCGCTTGCATTCGCGATTATGGATTTTAATTTCATCGGCGGCAGTATGAGTTCCGCCGTTGGCGAAAAGATTACAAGAGCAATCGAGCTAGGCATCGAGCAACGTATTCCTGTGCTGATCGCTTCAACCTCTGGCGGGGCGCGTATGCAAGAGGGCATTTACTCGCTTATGCAGATGGCAAAGACTTCAGCGGCACTTGCGAAACTTAAAGAGGTCAAGCGTCCATATCTCAGTCTCTTGACTGATCCTACCACGGGTGGCGTTACAGCAAGTTTCGCGATGTTAGGTGATGTTATTCTCGCGGAACCGGGCGCACTTGTATGTTTCGCCGGCCCCCGTGTCATTGAAGGCTTTATGCACATTAAGCTCCCCGAAGGCACTGGAAGCGCGGAGTTCGTCTATCAACACGGTATGATTGACGCAATTGTGCATAGAAAAGACCTGCGTCAAACACTGAGCCGACTTTTAAGCTTCTATTCTGGACAAGAGCAAGGAAGCGCGACGGGAAAGGTGGAATAAGTATGGCTTTTGATCTTGAATTTGAGAAACCTCTTGCGGAACTGGAAAAGAAGATTATCAACTTGCAGCGCAGAGGTGATCGTCTAAAACTTGATGAGCAAGTACAGTTACAAGAGGCCGAATACGAGCTACAACAACGAACAGAAGAGACGTACAAAAATCTTTCGTCATGGCAAACCGTTCTGGTTGCACGCCACAAAGATCGCCCCTACGCGGCTGATTATGTCGGGCTGATCTTCAATGATTTCTTCGAGCTACATGGTGACCGCATGTTCGCGGACGACCACGCGATTATGGCTGGTCTGGCATCGCTTAATGGCAAAACTATTATGCTCATCTGCCAGCAAAAGGGACGCGACACCAAAGAAAAGATATTTCGCAATTCAGGAATGCCACACCCAGAAGGCTATAGGAAGGCACATCGTTTGATGCGGCAGGCGGAGAAGTTCGGTCTGCCCGTTGTCACGTTCATTGATACATCGGGAGCTTCTATTACGCTTGGCGATGAAGAACGTGGTCAATCGACGGCGATTGCGGAAAACCTTTATCTGATGGCACAACTCACCACCCCTATTATCGCCGTTGTCATAGGCGAAGGTGGAAGTGGTGGCGCGTTGGCAATCAGCATCGCGGACCGCATCTTGATGCTAGAGCACACCATTTACAGTGTCGCAGCACCAGAAGCTGCCGCGTCTATCCTCTACCGTGATACCGCATTCGCGCCGCAATCCGCCGAGTCCATGCGTATCAGCGCGAAAGAGCTTAAAGCGATAAATATTGTGGATGAGCTTATACCAGAGCCGCTTGGTGGGGCGCACAGGAGCCATAGTCAGTCTGCCAATAATCTCAAAGCAATTCTGCTCAAACACCTGGACGAACTACAACAAGTATCGCGTAAAGACCTGCTAGAAAGACGCTATCAGCGTTTCCGTAATATCGGTGTGTTCGATTACGTTCCAGTTGAAGTATAGCTGCACAAAAAACACGAAAGAAAAGACTTGACTTTTTCAGACTGATACGCTATCATACCAGCATAAGCCGACGTGGCGGAATGGTATACGCGTCTGTCTCAAAAACAGATTCTGAAAGGATTGAGGGTTCGAGTCCCTCTGTCGGCATCTCTCCCCACACAGCAAGCGTCTCAAGTAAGGCCAAAGGCCACTTGAGACGATTTTGTTTTTCAAGAAAAGGCTAGCATACCTCAATTCGTACCCCAAGTAGAAAAACCAGCCTTTGAGGATATCATTCAACTTTGTACTCGCGTCTTGCTGCATAATGCTACCAGATTATGGTATCATGAACCTGCAAAATCATCTATGAAACAGTCTCAAGAAGAGTGACACGCTTTTTCTTGTCAATGAGAGCAAGT
>JBBQVS010000047.1:0-30633 GCA_038211295.1 Ktedonobacterales bacterium
TGAAGAAGAGATGCTTGCATGACTTTCTGCTACCATACTAGCCTATTTTTAGCTAGTATGGTATGCTTTACAAACGAAAGCAGACCTTTTTTCGATGTAACTATGTTCATCAATGGAGCAGTGCTTCAGGCGTTGCACATACATTTTATATAGAGTGGGAACAGTGGGAAACGAAGGACAGCCTGGACAACCGCCAGAGCAATATAGCTGGCAATACGATCAAGACCATCCAGAGATGGGAGCACAACAGCCACCCGTCGCGCCGCAGCAGCCTATACGCGTAAATGGTGTCTATCCGTCTGCACGGTATCAAGAGCCTATTGCAGACATGGGGACATCGCTGGGGTACAATCAAGGTAGTGAGTATCAGTATTCTAACGCGCCCCAGCCCTCGCAACCAATGGCACAACTACGTCAGGAGCGTTTGCAACAGCTGCGTGAAGACCGTATGAGGCGTCAACAACGGCGTATGGGGCCAGATACAACAACAGTTATCCCGTGGAAAACCAAAAGCGCGAATCCTTCCGCTCCTGATTTCTCGCAGAGTTCGCCCAATTGGGGCGTAAATGGGCAGCCGCCAATGGGAGCGAGCAACGCTTCTTTGCCACCGCCCGCGCAGATGTCGCCTTTTTTGGCAGTGCCAACCTCCAATAAATCATCGTCGTTGCGCTCGTCGATGTTCACCGAGCAAGATGCGTCGCTGCAACGGGAGATTGAACTGGAAGAAAGTCTGCAACCCGCTGCTGCACCTTCGCAAGATACGGGGATGCTGCAACGCGTGAACGTGCGCCGAGCCTCGCTGATTCTTACGGGTGCTTTTATTGTTAGCCGTGTTCTGGGCCTCCTGCGTAGCTCGATGTTTTTGATTGTGTTTGGGGCCGGCACAACCTCGGACGCATATGTGCAGGCGTTTCTTATTCCCGACACCATCTTCAATATCGTGGCCGGTGGTGCGCTAAGTTCCGCATTTATTCCAGTTTTCGCCAAATATATGATTGGCGAGCATGATGAAAAAACCGCATGGCGCATTGCCAGTTCAGCATTAAATCTGGCGATTATCATTATGGGCATACTCGCGCTGATTGCCATTATTTTCGCGCGTCAACTGGTGCCGCTCTATAACCCAGGGCCACCGCCCAGTGACAAGCATTATGGCGAGTACCTCGTGCACCTCGACCTGATCGCGATGCTGACGCGTATTATGCTTTTGCAATCTATTATTTTGGGTGGCGGAGTTATCGTCAATGCTGTACTCAATGCGCGGCAAAACTTCCTCTTGCCGGCTATCGGCACTGTTCTCTATAATGTTGGCATTATCGGCGGTCTTATTCCGGGCATCTACTTTGCGTATCATGGTCAGCACAACGATAACGTGGCACTGCTCTTCGCAACATGGGGCGTTGTCCTCGGTGCTTTATTGCAGGTCGCGGTTCAAATTCCCGGATTGTTCAAGGTGGGGATGCAGTATTCGTTTACATTCGATTGGCGTCATCCGGGCGTGACTCAGATCGGACGACAAATGGTGCCGCGCATCATCAATGCCGCGATGCTTTCACTTTCGACATTTGTTGATCGCAGTTTAATTCTGTTATTAGTTATTGTTGTTGGAACGACTGGTATTAAAGGTCTGGTGACGCAGTATAATCAAGCGTTACAGCTTGTGTTGTTACCGCTTGGTGTGTTTGGAATGGCAGTCTCTACCGCCGCTTTCCCCACGCTCGCGGAGAATGTGGCAAAAGGGCGTTTTGATCGTGTTCGCAACACCATCCTGGAAACGCTGCGTAGTATTATCTTTATGTCGGTTCCTTCGAGCGTGGGCCTAATCGTGCTCGGTTTATCCATCATTCAAGTGCTACTCGAACATGGTCGCTTCGGTCTCGCGGCGGCACAGTCAACCGCGTTTCCCCTGGCCTTTTTCGCTTTTGGTCTGACGGGACTTGCCGCTGTTGAAATTCTGACTCGCTCGTTTTACGCCCTGCGTGATAGTACAACGCCGGTGGTTATCAGCGTGGGACAATTTATCTTCAAAATCGCACTGAGTCTCTTGCTTGTCAATGCTTCGGTGTGGGGTGCGAAATGGGGCATGGGTGCGCTGGCGTTCTCGACTTCACTTGCGGGACTTGCGGAGGCAATTATCTTGTTCTGGCTCCTGCATCAGCGCGTTGGTGGGTTAGAAATACGGCCTATTCTCTTCTTTACTGGTCGCGTGCTGCTTGCGTCGCTGGCAATGGGCGTGGCTTTGTTTCTTATTCGTACTATATTGGATGTGGGCCTGGGCGTTGTTGGAAATGTTCCTTTCCTTGCCGCACTGGATACAATGCGTACACAATCGCTTGGTTTTCTGGGAACTATTGTCGCGCTTATCAAGCTAATGATTGAAATACTTGTTGGTCTGATTGTCTATGTGCGCGTTGCGCGTCTGCTAGGTATTGAAGAACTGGGGCCTGTCAAGCGTCTGCTTGATCGCTTCAAATTGTCATGGATATAGTCGTTTAGTGTATCCTAGAGGGCGAGTGGAATATTTATGAGACATATGCGCCTTTCGCTTGTTGGTTTTGGTGTGGTTGGTCAAGGTTTAGCCGAACTACTCACTACCAAAAGAGAGCTTTTGCAGCAGCAGTACGACCTTACCGTCACACTGGTAAGCGTAGCTACTGCAAGAAATGGCTTTATTTATAAAGAGAATGGACTGGATATCCCACTTCTGTTAGAACTAGCCGCGAAGCATGAGTCGCTTACACAGCATCCCCATGTACAGCATTGGGAAAATGTGCTGGAGGGCTTGCAGGCAACGGAGGCCGATATGCTCGCTGAGGCAACCGGAACAAACATTCACGATGGTGAGCCAGGGATGACACATATCCGAACGGCGTTGACAAAGGGAATGCATGTTGTTACCGCGAACAAGGGGCCAGCGGCTCTTGCCGCGAAGGACCTAATGCTGTTAGCGCAGCAAAACCATGTACAATTGCGTATGGAAGCGACGGTTATGGCAGGCACTCCCGTCATTAGTACGATACGTCAGGGACTGGCGGGCAGCAGAGTACGCTCTGTGCGTGGCTTACTCAACGGTACAACAAATTATATCTTGACCGCGATGGCTGAGGGTCGTGAATATGGCGAAGTGCTCAAAGAGGCGCAGGTGCAGGGGTACGCGGAAGCTGACCCAACGGCTGATGTCGAAGGCTATGATGTTGTCGCGAAGATACTGATACTGGCTTTTCTGGCGTTTGGACACTCGCTCAAGTTTGAGCAAGTTACACGGCAGGGCATTACCGCGATCACAAAAGAGCAGGTTAGCCACGCGGTACGGAACAATGCTCGCATTAAATTGGTCGCCTCTATAAGCGTCACCCATGAACTTGGCGATACTCCTATCGAGGCGCGTGTCGAGCCTGTAGAACTGCCTTTGAGCGATCCACTTGCTCGCGTTGACGGCGCGATGAACGCAATTACACTGCAAACCGACACACTATCGTCTGTGACAATCATTGGGCCGGGGGCAGGACGATTGGAAACAGGGCAGGGACTGTTATCGGACTTGATCGCGATTGCGAATACAACACTCTGACTGTTTTCAATACAGCTTTTGCAGGATATAGTGTAGAAATATTTTTACAAGGTGAACGTTATTTTTTACTTTTTGCTTCGTGTGTCTCTATCACGCTAGCAACTCTAAAGATAAGTTGTACGCTTCCAAAGCGGATGAGGTCGCCATGCTGTAGTAGGTCGGCTTGTAAAGGCGTCAGGATGCGATCATTAAGGCGCGTTTTGTTACGGCTTTTGAGGTCTTCAAGGTAGAAAAACGTCCCCTCAAAACGTATGCGAGCGTGTTGACGTGAAACCGTCATACGTGGGTCTAGCTGGCTGATATCTACATCTGGGCTAAGACTCCGTTTTGGATCAGTCCGTCCTACCACTGCGTTTGCCTGTGTGATTACGAGTCTTCTTGTTTCTACTCCCTCTTGTTCTAAACAGAGATAGGCATACACGCCTTCGGGTGAAGGAATGTTATGAACGGGCATATTTGTTTTCGAGACGCCTATTGCACGAGAGGCTTGAATGGTAGTATTTTGAGGAAGAGAGGGCATCTCTGTGGTTAGGCCAGGTGTTGCGTTTATGTTTCCTTGGGGCGTTTGTAACGGGCGCGATAGTGGACGCGCTGGCTGAAAGTCCTCCAGCGCACGCAATAAAGCATCTGCGCTACTAAAGCGTTCGGACGGATTTTTGGACAGCGTACCATCAACAATCTGTTGTAGCGCAAATGGGGCATCATATTTGAACGCGTCCATGCGTGGCGGAGGATTGGTGCTTTGCATAATGCCAGTTTCCGCAGGGTTGTGTCCAACGAATGGAAGGCGGCCCGTTGTCATTTCAAAGAGCAACAAGCCCACTTGATAGATGTCGCTCCAGGGGCCGACATGGCCACCCGTAATATATTCTGGGGGAGCGTAACGAGGGTCGAGCGAACTTATATCGTTGTTTTGCTGAGCATTCATCCCTCCAAAACCGCTTAGAAGCACACGCAATCCAACGTCGTCAAGCTGTACACGATCTGCGATCCCAATTGTATCAATGGTGATGAGTTGTGGACGCAGGTCAACGCCAACGATCCCCTGTTCGTGCAATGCTTTGACCCCAAGTACGATCTGGCGCGAAAGCTCAAGGATACGCTGTAAGTCAATGTTCTCGTTGTCCAGCACATAGCGCAATGTGATACCGCGTGGAGGGTCGGTTGCGATATACACATGCGAGCCGTCGATACCCCAATCATGAATGGATAGGACGTGTTGAGAGCGCACTGCTTGCCGCCGTGCTAATGGTTGCAACAACTGTTGCGCCATCGCATCATGAAAGATAGGCGGAACGTCAACAATGAACAGTCCTACCACGTCGTTCGTATTGCGGTTGTGCGCTGTGCACGTGGTAAGCAGACCTGCGGTTGCGATTACCTGCCCTACACGGTAGACGCCGCCTATTAGTTTCGCGTCACGCTGTGACATATCTACACGTCCCTTGCTGCAAAAGAGTGTTACTAGGTGTATAAGTGCTGCTGTATATACGGAGGTATAACCTTCCAGTCATGGTTTTGTGGTTGCAAAATGTATTGCCCATCAGATGACTTGTCGTCAATAAGCACGTTTTGATTGCTCAATCCGATGTGCGCCGTTTTCGCGTCGTTCAAGTCCATCTTTAACGCGAACTGTCCGAGGTCAGCAAGTGACATGTTCGAGTAGAGTGCGCTCTTCATTGCATCCATTGCGTCGTATAGGCGGGGCCACGTTGACGACTGTTTTACCTTCGCAAGCACCGCTTTTACCATAATTTGTTGGCGTGCCGAGCGTCCGAAGTCGGTCAACTCCGCGAGGTTCTGCGACTGCCCCATATTACAGATGGCAAGTGGCTCACGTGCACGCGCATAGGTGATTGCTCGATCCCCGTTCATATGCTCCATGCCTTTATTGAATTGAACCTTTTTCCAGCTCGCGTCTTTGTTCGCATCGTCGTTATTCGGGTAACACGCATTGAAAGAGTCGGGTATGTAGACATCGATGCCGCCAATGGAGTCAATCAGCTTGCGAAAGCCATCGAAGTTGATTGTTACCCAATATTTGACATCGAGTCCCGTTACAAGCGCGATTTTCTGCGCCGCCGCGTCCCCTCCTGCCTTTGGGTCTTTATTGGTATAGCCCGCAGCAGAAGAATAGACCGCGTTTATCTTTGTGTACTGTCCCGAACTGGGTGGATATTGAACGAAGAGGTCGCGTGGCACTGCTATAAGCGATGTGTGATGGCTTTGTGGGAGTAGACTTATAACGGATAGCGAGTCGGTAAGATACGCGCCATCATGTGCGCCCCCACCAAAGCCCATAATCAGGACGTTTGTGCGATCACTCGTATTCATATAGCCAGTTTGTGTACTAAATGGAGCTTGTGTAGAGATGGCTGAGCCAAAGGCGGAAACGTGTTGAAGCACATTCGACGCAAAAAATCCCAGTATCACAAGAATAAGAACGATTGATAGGCATCCAATCGCGCACCCGCCTTTGCGTCTTGTACGCCGAGGGCGTGACGTGGGAAGAGGTCGTATTGGTTGTTGTGCGGCCTGCTGGGGAGCATGAGCGGGATGTACTCCCTGTGGCGAATATGGTGTTGGTTGTTGTCCCGCTTGATGCCCTGCGGCTTGCTGCGGATAGGGTGATGCGTGTTGTGCTGCCTGATGCCCCTGCGCCTGTTGGTGGGGTTGGTGCTGTTGCCCCGGCTGGGGATAGTTCTGGTGCGGCTGTGGGGGTTGATATTGATAGGGCTTACGCCGTTCGGTCTTAGAGGCGTCTTGAAAACCGCCTAAGACCAGTTTCTCCTGCGGCTTATGTGGCTCATGAGCGGGTGGTTGACCCTGATTGTCGGGATTATAATAGTTCGGCATAGAGTATCCTTCTCTTTAATGCAAATTGAATATATATGATGATACGACAGGTAACGGCATAACCTCTTCTACCCACCCAATATTTCCTATACGGGCTGTTCTTCTTATCTACTTTTTCTTATCTACTATAGAGACGAATGGCAGTACCAGAAGTTGCGTCTCTGTATCCGCTCTTTGTGCCTTCTCTCTCATTTATTACCCCAATGTCCGTTTCGACTTGCTCCATGTTGCTATTGCCTTACGCCGCGCTGCTCCATTGCGTACAGGTCTGCTATCGTCGATTGTGCTAAGCAATTTGCCAAGTTCTATCAAACTATCCAGATTGTGGGCGGAGAGAAAATTGTCGATAAACGGCAGGGCTGTTTTCATACCGATGGTTAGTGGACGATAGTCGGGTGAGCCGAGTAATGGATTGAGCCAGATCATACGATGGCAACTGTGTTGTAGCCGATCCATCTCGACTGCGAGTACATCTGCGTCGCCGCGATCCCAGCCATCGCTGATAATCAGCACAACCGCTCCACGTCCCAGCACACGCTTCGCCCAATTGTGGTTGAAGAAGTGTAAGGCATCGCCAATGCGCGTTCCACCAGACCAGTCTTGCACAGATTTAGAGACCTCGCGAACGGCGGTATCCACATCGCGTTTTTTGAGTTGACGGGTGACACGGGTCAGACGTGTTCCAAAGACAAAGGCTTCGACGTTCATTAGACCGTTTGAAATTGTATGAATGAAGTGCAAAAGCAAGCGGGAGTACAAGCTCATCGAGCCACTGATATCGCAGATAATAACGAGCGGACGCGGTTTGCGTTTAATCTTACGCCAGGTCAATTCTACAAATTCCGCGCCGTACTTGAGATTTCGCCGCACGATACGGCGCATGTCGGGATAAGACCCGGAACGCGCGGGCGTCTTGCGGCGTGTCGGACGCATTCCCAGGCGCCAGCGCATATCCGCCATAAGCTTCTTTGCTTCTTGTACCTCGTCCCAGGTGAAATCCTCAAAATCTTTTTTGCGTAATTGCTCAACCGCGCTAAATGCCGTTCCCAATGGGTCGCCTTTGTGATTGTCGTATTCTTCGTTTTCTGGTTCACGACCCCGCTTGCGCTCGGTCTCGCGCAACTCTTGGCGCGTGTTTTTCTGCTCATTCGCGTTCATATGTTCAGCCAGACGTTTACGTTCTGAAGGTGGAAGGCGCATTTGGCGTTCTTCGCGGCGTGTATTGCCGTTCTGTTCCGCTTTCTGGCCCTGCTTGTCGCGCATGAACCAGTAGTACCCAAACATCTGATTAAATACCTCCTCCTGCTCATGTTTTGTGAGGAGACTACATTTTAGGGTATTGTAAAAGTCTTCTTTATTGGTGAGGTCGATATACGACAACGTATCGGCAAGGTCAAGCATCTGGCGCGGCCCCACGCCGATGCCCACTTCCCACAGAATACGCCCAAACTCGGTCAAGCGATAGAGTAGACGCTCACCGCGCTCGATATCTAACGGACGCATTTCCAGAGAGGGGGTACTCTCTTGTGAAGGTCTCTCCATGATTATAACGCTCCTCGCGCTTTTTGGAGTGTCTTTGTGAGATCATTCCCGCCTACCTTTAACACATCGTCTTGATACTTGAGTAGCGCACCCAGCGTATCGCGGACGGAGCCTTCGACAAGCTCGGTCTGCTGCAACGCGAGAAGTGAGCTGATCCAATCCAGTGTCTCGGCGACACCCGGAGCTTTAAAAAGATCGATAGTGCGTAACTCACGTACAAAGGTACATACCTGACGCGCAAGTTGTGTTGGTACTTCAGGCATCCGTGTTGTGATAATCGAATACTCTTTTTCAAGCGTAGGAAAGTCGATCCAGTAATACAGGCAGCGGCGTCGGAGTGCATCATGGATTTCGCGGGTGCGGTTAGAAGTGATAATCACGAAGGGCGGCTCTTTTGCTTTGATCGTGCCTATTTCCGGAATGGTGATCTGGAAATCGGAGAGGATTTCGAGGAGATAGGCTTCAAACTCTTCGTCGCTCCGATCTAGCTCGTCAATCAATAGTACAGGTGGTAAGGCGTTTGTTGGGTCAATGGCTTGGAGCAGTGGGCGTTGCATTAGGAAATCGGGGCCAAATATCTCTTTTAGCTCTTCCTGACTACTGCCTTTGCTTGCCTCCATCAAACGAATATGGAGCATCTGACGGGTGTAGTTCCACTCATAGACAGCAGTATTCACATCTATACCCTCGTAACACTGCAAGCGAATAAGCTTTGTGTGCAACATGGAAGCCAGAACTTTAGCGACCTCTGTTTTCCCGACGCCCGGCTCGCCTTCGAGCAAAAGTGGCTTACGTTGCTTGAGCGCGAGAAATATTGTGGTTGCCAGACTGCGGTCAGCTATATAATTCTGGGCGAACATCGCCCGTTGAATATCTTCGATAGTGGAAAATGTTGGTATTGTTCCTTGTTCCTGCTCCAACGCAAGCCTCCATCTGATAGAAAAACTAGTGCTTTCCAGCACGCTCTTTGTGTTTACAACACCTATTCTAAGCCATGTATGAGGATATTAGCAAGGAGACGGCTTTGCGTCCTTAGACCAGAATTTTGCCATTCTGCAAAAAGAGCGTATCATCAACCCATACTTCACCAGAGGCGCGAAGGTCGCAAATCATGTCCCAGTGGAGCGCGGAATGGTTAAGCCCTCCTGTCTCAGGATAGCTGCTTCCAAGCGCGAGGTGAATTGTGCCACCAATTTTTTCATCGAAGAGAATATTTTTGATACCGCGGTTGATACGCATATTGTTGCCGAAGGCGAACTCACCGAGATAGCGTGCGCCACTATCGAGGTCGAGCATGTGTTGGAGCACCTCTTGTCCGTATCGCGCTGTAGCTTCCGTTACTTTACCATCGCGAAAGACCAGACGAATGCCCTCTACTGCGTTGCCCTCATAGGTTGTAGGTATATCGTAACTGATAACGCCGTTCGCGCTGTTCTCAATTGGCCCCGTAAAAAACTCTCCACTGGGAAAGTTACGTTTGCCATCGCTATTGATAAAAACGCGGCCCGCGATTGAGAGGGTCAAGTCCGTACCCTCGCCCAGAATGCGTACCGTTTTGCGCCCCTTGAGCCAGTCTACGAGGCGTTGTTGTTGCTCTGAAAGTTCTTTCCACTTTGCGGCAGGGTCGGAGTCGTTCAGGAAGCACGCGTTGAACACGAATTCCTCGAACTCGTGGAGCGACATGTGCGCGTCCTGAGCATAGCCCTGTGTTGGATAGAGCGTAAGGCTCCATCTGTACTCGCCCGCCTGTTCACGTTTACGTGCGCGTTCTCTCGTCGCGGTAGATGCTTTGCGGCGCAGTGCTGAACGTGCTGGGTCGATGCCACTTAACGCCGTAGTGTTGGTGCTTGAAAGAATGGTGAGTTGAGCGTTGACCTGTTGCGCCAGCGCACTCGCGGTTGGCGAGGGGAGCGTTAGTTGAGTGTCGTTCCCTTCGCGGAGCAAAATTTCGTCCAGGCCCTCAAGTGAAATCTGAGGAAGCGGGTGTGCGCCCACACGCAGAACTTCGCGGTACACGGCCTCTACCAGAGGGGCGGCAACCGGAGTGGCGTTGATTGCGACAACATCATCGGCTTTGATGGATAAAGAATAATGCACAAGCGTGTGCGCCCAACGTTCTATCCGAATGTCTTGCATTGGAACAAACCTCTTTTTCCTGCTATCGTATCATACAAATCGTGAGGTAAGAGAGGGGAATAGAACGCTTTGCCTGTGTCTGGAATGTTCTAGACACAGGCAAAGCGTTCTATTCCCCTCTCTTATTCCCCTAGTGTTTTGGTGTCTTTACGGGTTTGGGGCCAGTTCCGGGTGTCCCGCCTGTTATTGGGGGGCTTGTTGTAGCCTTCCCAACAACAAGCGTAAAGAAGGCGGCTCGCGATTGATCTACTGTGCAGGGAGGAACGCCATCTTTAGTAAATTGAATTGTGACAAATGTAATTTTATTGAGCGCATCTAGTCTTCCACTGGTGGGAACAGCAAATGCGGCCAAGCCATCAACACCGGTGACGGCAGCAATCTGAGCCTCTGTGCCGTTGGGCCAGATAACCGTCGCTATTGCCGATGCACCCTCTACACCTTGTGGGTTGCCGGGGTCATTTGGGTTATTCGGGTCTGCTTTGACATTGTGAACGAACTTCCCATACACGCCAACTGCTGACGTGCCCATAGGGGGAGATGATTGTGTGGCCCATGCGCCGCACCAGTACGGGGGAAGCGTTGGTGTTGGTGAGGCATTGCTGGCATTCATATCAATCGTCACGGTGACAGCAGGGCTACCAAGATTGGTTGTGTTTGCTGTCGCGTTCGTTCCACATGCAACCATGAGAAAGCTCAGCGCGACTATGCTCAAAATAGCTCCCATTTTCAGCGAAAATAGGAGGGAAACCATTTTTTTGTAGTGTTCTAGAAATTGCATCCACATAGGCGAGAATTCCCTTTAGTTACTTCTAATATACGAGAAAGTATAACATATCAAGTGGTAATGCTTACGCAAACGTCTCTTTTTTGCTACAAAAGTACCAGAATGCCTTACCGAAAATAAACGTGTGGAAGAAGGTATTTCTTGGAAGGGAGGAAGAAGAGGAAGCCTATAAACAAGAGGGCAGGACACAAGTTTTGTAGTTGCGCCCCACCATACTATTTTTTTTACGACAGAATACTAAGTCACAATAACTTTAATCTGCATATCTGCGTGGATGTTACAGTACAGGTTAAACGTACCTGCTTGTGTGAAAGGCCCGACGGCGGCAGAGCCACTGGCGATGCTGACATTCACTTTTGGCGCACCGGGTTCTGTTGCGGGAGCTTGCTGATTATTTTTCCACGCACCATTTAGGATAACATGGAGAACAGGCGAAGTATCCACGAGAATAAGCTTTTGCCCTTTTTTGATGTCGATGTGATCCTCTTTGAATGCTGCCGAAGTCATGTGCGCCTGTGGGCCAGTGTTGAGCGTTGACGCATCGACGATAGTACATGCCGCGAAGAGTCCCGTCATAAGCGCGAACGCAAATATACCTGCAAGTATTTTCTTATACATAAATGTTCCTTCCATATTTGGGGTGCTGAGTTCTATTTTTCCTGCTTGAGTATGCCTCGTGATAGGGTAACTCTATACTGTGTTCTCTATAACTATAACAAAATAGTTTCAAGATAGCAAAAAGACAAGGAAGATAGTCTCCTGTCTTTTTGAGTGTCCGTAGTAGCTCATACACGATACGGTTGAGGTAGTTTTTGGGCGTTTCTCTGTATGTTCGTTGGTTCTATCCCTCGCTTCATTTCCCTGTACATCCCTCATTATATTCTGTAGTTGCTGCATTGTAGCGATAAGTATAACACACATCAACGGGTTCCGAAAAGGGAGACGAAAAGCTTGTTTATAGAGGTTGTTACCAGATATTCGTTTTCATGACCTTAGACACAGTGCAGCGTCACTATTGCTTACTGCTGATGTTCATCCAAAGATAGTGCAGGAGATATTAGGTCATACGCAAATTAGTATGACAATGGATATCTACTCACATGTGCTTCCCGGTATGCAAGAAGACGCGATGAACAGACTGCATGACGTTCTCTCAGACAGGAAGAGGATGAAGGAAATAGGAAAACTAAAAAGCTGTAGATTTCCAATTGCTGTAAAGCGAGTGTTTTACCAAATAGTAAGAGACCTCAAACGGCCTGTAGAGCTGCTTGAGGTCTCTTTTTTTAAGTGTTGGGTAGCGCATACGGGATTCGAACCCGTGGTCTCCGCCTTGAGAGGGCGGCGTCCTAGGCCGCTAGACGAATGCGCCTTATGGTCGCGACTCTTTCTGGAAAGCCTCTTCACGCAAATAATAATACTCCTTTCTGTATTAATTGTCAAGCACCAGTTTGCTAACATGCAAAGCTTTACAAATGTCGAAAACGCCTGACTGAGACAACATGTTATCTCAGTCAGGCGTATTTGGCCCTGTTATGACACTTATTTCCGCAAGTCTACTCGTTCGAGCTTCCCGCGCAGAGTGAAGTTGAAGGCTAACCGTGTCCAGGTATCCGGCAGGTGTGGAGTGGTTGTGTAGCCCTCCTGTGTGACGCTCAGGCCGGCGAACCCAAAGACTGCTGCCTGCCAGACCGCGCCCGCGCACGCTGTGTGAATACCCTCTGGCGTGTTGCCACGCAGGTTTTCAAGATCAACCAGGTTGCCCAGACGAAAGAGTTCTGACGCGGCGTTCTCTTTGCCCAGTTCGCACGCCAGAATGACGTGGAACGCAGGGGTGAGCGACGAGCCATAATCATGGTCGGTAATCGGATAATAGTAATCCCAGTTGGCTTGCTTGGTCTCTTTGTCAAACTCTTGAGAAAGCACGGTCAGCAGCATGAGTACGTCCGCCTGCTTGACGATGCGGTATTTCTGAAGCGGGTAGAGGCCAATAATGCCTTGATAAGAGTCTGTACGACCCTTATATTTTTCCTGATCGAGCGGCTCAAGATCGAAGAAGCCGTCAAATTGCTCGAACACTTTTGTGTGCTTGTTTTGCGGAATACGAATATGTTCGATCACATCTTGCCAGTGGCTTAGATGCTTGTCGGTGACATTAAGCTGCTGTACCAATGCCTCCGCTTTTTCGGGAGCCGTCGAGCGCAACCATTGTAGGATGTTAGTGGCGGTCTGAAGATTCCAACGTGCCATGTAGTTTGTGAAGGCATTGTTGTTGACGTGTTCGTGCCATTCGTCAGGGCCGATAACGTTCTTGATTTCGTAGTCGTTGCTTGCCGCGTTCTTCTCAACGCGACTTCCCCAGAAGAGTGCCGTACTGAGAACCACTTCCGCGCCATAGTCGCGCATAAAATCGTTGTCACCGGACACGCTCCAGTATTGCCAGGCCCCATGTGCCACGCTCGCGCTGATGTGTAGTTCAAGGGGGCCATTGAGGACAGGGATAACCTCGCCATTCTCCGGATGCACGATTGAAGGCGGTGTTGTCTCGTCGCCGCTCAGTGTGCTCTCCCAGGCGTATTGCGCCCCCTCGAAGCCGTTTTTGGCGGCCTTTCTGCGTGCTCCTGCCAGGGTGCGATAGCGGTACATGACAAGGTTGCGGGCGAGATTAGGCATTGCGTAGACGAAGAAGGGCAACATAAAAATTTCGGTATCATGGAAAATGTGACCGCGATACCCGAAGCCAGTCATGCCCTTTGCGGCGATACTGTAGCGGTCATCGTGCGAGGACGCGTTGATGCGAAGCTGATACAGGTTGTACCGTATCCCAACCTGCGCTTTTTCATCTCCCTCAATGATAACATCGGCCTCGTTCCAGAACTGTTGCCATGCGGCTTGATGCGCCCTAAAGAGCATGTCGTAGTGACTGTCCGAACCTACCAGCATCTTTTGATGATGCTCAAGTGCGGGTTGTAGTGGCTCAGCTGCCGAGTCGCGCGAGGTGTACATTGTGACAATTTTCTCTGCAGTAACGGTTGCACCCTGTGCGAGGATGCCATACAGCCGTATATCGGGCGCGATATCGGAGTTATATACCTCTGCACTGAAGCTCGTAGTATCAGTGGTGAAGCTGACTGTCTGGGCAAGATGCACATTTGTCGCGAGCGTTTCGCTTTTCAGCCATACCAAGTTGTCTTGATGGCCTTGATCGTATGTCTCCCAGTGCATCAAGCCGTAGTTTCCCACTGCACTGTTCAACCCGCCTAGCAGTTCTATTTCAAGAGGGTGCTCCGCTTTTTCGGCGGTAACGCTATAGCGGATCGCGCCAACGTGTTCGTCTGCAAGGCTCGCGATACGCTCACTCTCAATGAGCAACTGTGTTCCTGATTTACCTGTCCAGCGCACTGTGCGTTTCAGCACTGCATTCTGCATATCCAGGGTGCGCTGATAGCTCAGAATGTGGCCCTTGTCGAGTCGGACACGTTCGCCGTTCACAAACAGGCGCACTACCGTCCAATCGGGCGCGTTTGCTAATTCCTCTACCGATATCGGAACTTTGTCAAATACTCCGTAGAGCAGGGTCGCCGGATTCGCTTTTGGGTAGCCCTCTTCAAAGGTGCCGCGCGTGCAGAAATAGCCATTTCCCACGCTATACACGGTCTCCTGACTATGTACTATTTTAGGAGTAGGGTTAAAGGTGTCTTCGCTTATGTGCCAAGAATTCACAGAAGCATCCTTCCTCAGAACACACATACAATACTGTTATACAAGCGATTGCAGCGCATTTCACTGTACTAATTTATCAAATCCTGTAATTTTTTGTTTTCCATATTGGGAATAACTTTATCGGCCTTATGGAAACGCTCTTTCGGGCCAATACCTAGTGCTTCCATACCGGCGGCTTTGATTGCCTCGATACCTGCGTCCGCGTCTTCAACGCCAAGACACTCAGTAACGGGTGTGTTGACAAGGCCAGCCGCGAACACGAAAACGTCGGGTGCGGGCTTGCCATTCGTGATGCTGTTGCCGTCAGCGATTCCGTCAAAGTACGAGGTGATGTCTAGCTTTTGTAGCACGGTGGCGGTGTTTTTGCTTGCGGAAGCAATTGCTGTTTTAATGCCAGCTTCGCGCAGCTCTTTGAGCAACTCGACGCCACCCGCGACGACTTCTTTGGGTGACATATTCTTAATTAAGTCAGAGTAGTAGTGGTTTTTGCGCACCATCATCTCCTGTATCTGCTCTTCCGAGACCTTGCGGTCTCTAAGCAGGTACATCAATGAATCTCGTCTACCAACACCGCGCAAATGAGCGTCGTTCTCCTCATGCGTGAATGCAATACCCTCGTCATCAGCCAGGTGCTTCCATGCTTGATAGTGATACTCGGAGGTATCGGTGAGTACACCATCCAAGTCAAAGATGATCGCCTTTGGTCTTTTCATTAAAATAACCCTCCATGCCTGAGTCGCAAACTGTTCTATCAGTGTAGGAGGAAGCAAACGGTACTTCACTCCTACTTGAGTAACGTATCAGCTCCAAAAGTTGTGACATGAACCGAGACCATAACGGAGGTCAGGCGTGCTGCGAAAATCCTCAAAGGAACCCTGCTTACCTGCCTTCTACTGTAGGTAAGTGGAGTGGTCGCGGGACGTGCCATGACAGTGTTGCGAGTTTTCCTGGCTCGTGAACGGGGAGCTACGGCTTCATTGTAGCACGTCACACGGCCCTTGTTTGTAAGATACAGGTGATGAGTGTGTATAGCGTGTGCATATGGTGGTGCATGGGCAATGAGGGCATGGCGGGGACAAGCTCCGCCACCACTATACGACGGCATTCGCCACTTAGGCGGCTTTAGTAAGGGAGCTTGCCCCGGTTGTGCTTACGTAATTGTTTGCAACTATCCGTGTATTTCTTCGGAGGCAACTTGTCCGAAAGAAATCGCGCGATAGCGTACCTGTATGTGTGTAGAATGTTCACCGTGCTCCGCTATTTGTGTCTCGATAATTGTTTTTAATCGACGTGCGACGAACTCCGCGCCACCTTGTTCGGCGTTGAGTACCGCAACGATGGTGTTCATCCCGTGTACGCTCAGCAGGTCGTCGCGTCGCATGTATTTGCGAAGCGCGGGCAAAAGCTTCTGTAAAAGCGCGTGTATAACGTGTTCTACCTGCATGTCAATGAGTTTGTTGCCCTCACGCTGAACATGAAAAACGATAATGCTCTGTGTTTTGGAGATGCGGCGCAGCTTGCGCTCACTGTCTTCCAACGTTTTTGTCGAGGCCACTGCTTGCCACACATGGTGCGAGCGTTTCTGTAACACGTCGTACCACCCTTGTGCTCGTGCTAGCCCTTCCAGACCAATCGTGCCGAGCGTCCAGGCCAGTTGTCTGGGACTGTTCACCGTATATGGCGCACTGGCCAGGAGTTCACGCACAATGGGAAGAATGCTCATGGTCGGTGCTGTGTACTTCTCCTGTGCTTGAGTCTTGAGATGGCCCGCGTGAATACGACGTCGTTGTTTGAGGAAGTCATGGATCGTCATTGGCCCCTTGTTGTACACAAGTGCTTCTGGCTCATAGACAAGGTGAAGTTTTTGCGCGGAGACCGCGGCCTGAATCGAGATTTCGTCAACCGCTGTATCGATGGGGATGCTCTCTACGATATTGCGGAACGCGACCACCTCGCCCAGTTTAGGGCTACGTCGCGCCATGCGGTCATGCAGAAGCCAGAGCAGATGCACGGCGTGTCCTACAAACGTTCCCTGATCGTTGACGGGTATCGGATGCGCTCCCACCATGCCCACATCGGGATTGGTGAAATGAACACACAGTTGCTCTAACGTGTCGTCTTCCGGTATGATATCCGCTCCCACCATGACAAGCACGCCACTGCGAGCATGTTGTAAGAAAAGATTGATCGCCGACGCTTTTCCTTCGCGTTGAGGTTGCACGAGAAGGGAGACGCGTGGCTCGTATTGCATTATGTCTTGTACAATGCCAATTGTATTGTCAGTACAGCCACTGGCGACGACGATAACCTCTACCAAAGCTGTTCTATTGCTTACCTGCCGCAAAACTGCTTCAAGAGTACGTCCAATATTGGCTTCTTCATTATAGGCCATAACGCCCACGCTATATTCAATGCACTGCGCTTTGAGCCGCGACGAAACGAGCTTCGCGGGTACTAGTTCCAAAAGTGGAATACGCTCCACTGCTTGCTCTTCCATATTACTGACCAAAAATGCACCTCCTTCTGTCTCTATGTTTCTCTATCGACAGAAAGGAGGCACCCTTGAGCGTTCGCCTACGTGTTACGCTTTTCGCGCAATCAAGGCATCTTGCGTGGCGAAAATGTCATAGTTTCCCTCTCGCTGGTAGACCGCGTTGCCATAAGCGGCATCTACAAAAGGCGAGACCCACGAGCGTTGTGCGTCCATCGTCTGAAAAAAATTATCGTCGCCTCCATTGAGTGCGACTGCGGTACGCGGTGCCGTGTTTTCGAGTTTGATATCGTCGTAGCGTCCCTCTAAGCGCGTCAATTTATAGCCTGAATGCAGGCCAACGATAGTAAGCCAGGAGGCGACTTTGAGAATGTTTCCTTGAAGCATCCACTCATCGCCCGATACTTGATAGGTCTGCGGGAGCGCGTGACCGTTATTGTCATATTGTGTCAACTCGACAAACAACGTATGTTTGACGTTGGCTATTGTCGTCGCGTGTACATGGGCAACTTTGATCTCACCCGTCAAGCCAAGATAGGTTTGTAGCGCGAGTGCCGCCCAGAGCAGGGAGAAAGCAACTGCAATCAGCACAATGCCGCTTACACCTTGTCCCCAGTGAATGCCCCTGTGCCTACGAAGTTTACGTACAACCCCTTGCTCATCGGTAAACCTTTCGACGCGCCGATGTCCTCGCAATGCTGTAACAAGGAGTCCTATACCAAGTAAAGCAATCAGAAGCAGAAAAAATTGCTGCCAACCAAAAGTAACAGGAAATGTCACGGTTGTTCCCAGCCTTTCGATGTATTCTTATTTCTTGCCTTTTTTCAAGTCTTCCTGCTCCAGTGTACCATTTTTCTTGTGTGATATTTACTGCTTGTTTTGTTACGCTGGCGAATATAATTCAAAGTTGCTAACTGTAATCGCGGCATTCTGACCTAGCGCAATGCCCGCCGTTCCCGCCAGGTATGTTGACGCTGGGTCGTCCGCGCTGCCTAATGCGGCACCGTTAGAGTAGAAGGTATAGTGGTTGCCACTCACAACAATATCGAGTGTTGTAAGCGTGTGAATATCGCCGAATTTCCCTTTGCCGTTGGTAAGTGGCGTTGCCTTGCCTGTCGTGTTATCATACACATCAACTCCCCAGGTGCCGTCAGGATGAATAAGAAAAGTATAGGCACCCTGTTGCTGATTGCCGGGTTGGTTGTGAAAGTAGACGCCGAAATCTGCTGAAGACGTGCCGCTTTGCTGAATCTGCATCTGTATCACATAGTTTGCAGGATATGCTTTCCCAGGCAAGGCCGAAAGAAATGTGCCGTTCAGATTGGGAGTTGCGAGTGTATTTCGCAGCGTCGTCTGCCCATTCTGGCAAGTGAGCAACACTTTGTTGTAGTTCGTCCATGTACCACCGCCGCTATCACATCCGCCGCCGGGAGTTGTCGCGGCATAAATCAAAGGGCCGGTGGGAATAAGCGCGGGTTGTACCTGTACCGTTGGTGCTGTTGTCGGCTTAGCAGTAGCGGTAGGGGGCGTTGTCGCTGTTGGTGTGACTCCTTTTGTGGGTGCTGTTGTGGGTGCTATGGTTGGTTGGCTCGTTCCCCCCAATGTTGGCGTGGGCGAGACATTTGCTTGTGTTCTGGAGAAGTACGCGCCGGCAGATATGCCGCCGACAATCAGCACCAGTGCTACAAGAATGCCCAGAATGACAACCAGTGGTTGTGTGGTGCTCTTTGGTGGTGGTTGGTAGGGTGCTGTGGACGGTGCGTTATAGGTTGGGTAAACTGGTTGCGGATTGTAGCCGCCGTACATGTTGCTCTGCTGAGTGTTCGGGTTGCCCTGATTGTAGTACACTCCGCTTTGTGGTGGTGGCGTGTAGTTCTGGCGTGTTTGCACAACTGTTGGCGGCGGTTCTGGCAGTATAAGCGAATTGTTCTGCATATCGACGACGGGCGGGACGTAGGACGTGTTCGGTTGTGTCAGCGCACTCCGAAAGGCGCGGGCGAACGCGCCCACTGATGTGTAGCGTTGCTCACGCTGCTTGGCGGTAGCTTTGCGTATGACGTTATCAATGGAGGCGGGAATCTCTGGATTGAGCTGATGGAGTGAGGGCAACTGTTCGCGCATGTGCTTGGTGATAACCACAATGGGCGTTGTGCCTCTAAATGGCACCGTGCCGCTTAACATCTGGAAAAGCACAATGCCAAGTTCATAAATATCGGCGCGATAATCGATCTGTTCCCCATTCACCATCTCTGGTGCCATGTATTCGGGCGTGCCGATAATCATGCCTGTGCTGGTCAGGCCCGCGTTCCCAGAAGTATCTTCCATGATGCGTGCGATACCGAAGTCCGCCAGGACGAGCCGACCATCCGCGGCTAGCAAAAAATTGGCGGGCTTGAGGTCCCGGTGTACGACGCCCTGCGCGTGGGCGTAATCCAGTGCTGAAGCTGCCTGATCGAGATACTTCGCGGTCTCTTCAAGTGAGAGTGCGCCGCGCTGTATAAGTACATCGCGCAGACTACCGCCGTTGAGATAGGGCATGACGAGATAGGCCAGGTTGTCCTGTTCGCCATACTCATAAATGGGCATGATGTTGACGTGTTCAAGTTTTGCTATAACGTCGGCCTCGCGACGAAAGCGAGCAAGAAATGCGTCATATACGTCGTTGCTCATCGCCGTATTTGGTAGTAACACTTTGACTGCTACCCGCCGCGACGGTCTTGTCTGTTGTGCAAGATAGACCGCGCCCATACCGCCCTGCCCAACCAGCTTTTCAAGTACACATGTGCCAAGTGTTTTCCCTGTAAGGTCTCCTCTATTGCTTGCCATCGCTTTTCCGCTTACCTCTTCTTTATTTCGCTAGCTCTCTCTTCATAGTACAACGTTACAGAACAGTTTTTTCTGTCGTTGTATGCCGATTGTCCGGCAATCGTGCAAGCCGAGTGTGAACCTCCCGCAACATCGCGTCACTTTTACAAAACGCGAAGCGCACATACTTGCTTCCGATAGACGCATGTTCCTGTCCATAGAACGACTCAGGGGGAATACAGGCAATACCAGCTGTCTGTATCAAGTATCGTGTGAATTCAAATGGCGTTCCCGCGAAAATTGGCGAGAAGTCCGCCATCACAAAGTATGTGCCTTCGGGCGCGATACATCTCATCCCACTGCTTTGAAGCGCGGGCATAATCAGTTGCCGCTTCCTCTCGTACATTGCCTGAAACTCCTGGTAGTATGTATCAGAGAGGTTAAGCGCATACGCTACTGCCTCTTGTGACGGATAATGTACCGCGAAGGTTACAAACTGGTGCGCTCGTCCTACTCCCGCAATCAGGTCGGGTGGCCCATACACCCACCCAATTTTCCACCCCGTCGCACTAAACAACTTGCCAGCACTACTCACGGTAACAGTGCGTCCAAACATCCCAGGGAGAGTCGCGATAGGAATATGCTGCGCGTCATCGAAAAGCAGGTGTTCATACACTTCGTCGGAGATAACGGTTACGTCGTGCTCTATGCATAGCTGGGCGATTTGCGTCAATTCTTGACGTGTGAAGACGCGTCCGGTTGGATTGTGCGGAGTGTTCAGGATGATTGCGCGTGTCTTGCTAGTGAATGCCGCCTGTAGTTCGTTGAGGGCCAGCGTCCATGCGGGTGGATGCAGAGGTATATAGACAGGGACAGCGTTTGCCATAAGAATGGCGGGTACGTAGGTATCGAAAAAGGGTTCAATCACAATAACCTCATCGCCCGCATCGACAAGGCCCATGATGGCAGAGAGAATACCCTCCGTCGCGCCCGATGTGACGACAACGCCACTCGTGGGGTCAATGTCCATTTCATAGAAGCGTGCGGCATGATCGGCAACGGCTTTACGCAGGGTTGGGCTGCCGGGGCCAGGAGCGTATTGATTGTACCTGCCCGATTGCGCGGCCTCTGTAAGCTGACGGACGATGTCGGGCGGCGTATCAAAGTCTGGCTTGCCCTGCCCCAGATTGAGGGCGTTGTGCTGTTGTGCCAGCGTATTGATTTCGGTAAAGATGTTTGTGCCAAAGGTCGCGACACGGTTAGCAGGAGTTGGCATAAGAAAAGCTCCGTTGGTTTCTTCTGGTAGGTAAGTACATACTATACAGTTACAGTGTAGCAAAAAAGCATCGTGCTACGCTTCGGGTGGCTCGGTATGAATGATTACCGAGTCGAGATGCGGGTAGGCATGACGCAAGCGTCGTTTGATCTCTTCGGCCTGTATGTGTGCCTCGCTGAGTGGAACCTGCGCGTCGAAGGTCGTGTGCAACATAAGGTCAAGATGAGACTCTTTATCGTCATCATCTCCACTCTTGCTTGTTGCTCCTATCTCTGGCTGCGAACGATACAGGTGTACATCGTGAGCACTTCCGCCGCCTGCCACCTCGTCGGCGATGCGACAGATGGCGGCTCGCATCGCTCCATGCTCCTGCGTCACTTCCTGACGCGGCAACACGACCTCGTTGGGAGCTTCAAGGTGTGTTGTCACCCGTCGCAGTTGTGTGTTGCCCGCAAGCACCGCTTGCTCCAGACGTGTCGCGACGCTATGAGCATCTTGCAGGTTCATGTCCGCCTGTACTTCAAGGTCAAAATCTGCCTCCAGGAGTCCGTTCACATCGCGTACATGAATATCGTGTGCATGAACGCCTTGCAGTTCTGCCAGATAGTGAATCTGGTCTGTAACCGTCTCCTGTGGCGACGCAGTTGGCTCGACATGCACAACGACATCTGCCTCTCCCAGTGGCGAGATATTTCGCACGCCATCCAGCGCGGCCTTTTCGACATCTTCAGAGAGTTCGTGAATCTGCTCGAACGAGTAAGTGCGTGGAGCGGCGATGATAACATCGGTAAAGAGCTTATTGCCGGCGCGGCGCAGGCGAATGCGTCGAACCTCTGTGACACCCGCGAGATGGTCTATTTGCGCCTGTATCTGTGGCGCAAGCTCGTCGGGCGCACGATCCAGCAACGCGTCAATTGTCTCTTTTGCTAGACGCAGACCGACCCAGAGCACGATGCCTGAAACGCCCAGTGCCGCGATGGCATCGGCTTGCGATAGCCACCTGGGCAACGAGAAGGTATGTGTGAGCCAGACGACGAGTAGACCCAGAATGACAACGGCTGAACTCCAGATATCCGTACTGAAATGCAGCGCGTCCGCTTCCAATGCCTGACTACCGAGGCGACGCGCGACTCGCAGCAGCACACGAGAGCGGGTTACATCGACGCCAATTGATATGAGCATGACTACGAACGCCCAGACGCTGATGTTGACATTGCCTTCTTGCAAGAGCAAACGGCGTCCCGCTTCATAGATAATCCAGAGGGCTGTGATTAAGAGCAGGACAGCTTCAAAAAAAGCCGACAGATTCTCGACCTTGTAGTGTCCATAGTTATGTGTCGCGTCCGCCGGTTTGTCGGAGACGCGTACTGCGAAGAAGGTCATGAGAGCCGCTACAAGGTCTAAACCAGAATGTGCCGCCTCCGCTAGTATTCCCAGACTGCCCGTGAAGAGCGCGACGACGATTTTGAGGGTGGTCAGGCCGATTGCCGCGCCAACCGACGAAAGCGCGACGCGTGTCTTCTCGCGGTGTGCATCTATAGTATGTGGCATAGAGACGTGTGGTCCCCCGTTAGTATTTTTCGCGTGACAATAACATGGTTAGTCCGTTCGTGATACCCTATTGTATGCAAACTTTGCTGATAGGGCAAGTGCCAGAGGTGCGAAAACGTCCTCAGAACAAGAATGTGCGAGGTGCTATAGTTATTTCCTCCATAGAATTGCGCCACATATTGCTAAAAATGAAAATTGACATCTTGCCCGTATCCTGTTATCCTTAAATACAAGACAATTTAATAAAGACTGACCCGCGATGAGCGAACAGAGTACGAGGAAAGTGTCCGACAGCGATTCCGAGAGAAGGTGAGAGTTCGGAAATGGGTATGCTCCCTCAGAACCACTTCGTGAGCGGCTGACCGAAGAAAGTTGCTCTTAGAGAGAAGAGAGCGACAAGTAGGTACAGGTGGACGACTCACACGCAGCACAAGAGTCAATAAAGTGGTCTTTCCGCTTTCGCTACAGTGAAGTAGAGAATGTGGGCCGTGAAAGAGAACGGCTTCTTTAACAAGATTGAAAGACAATATGGGTGGCACCACGGAAGCAAAATAGTTGCTCTCGTCCCTGATCGTAGGGATGAGGGCTTTTTTTTATTGTCTTGAAGGGTGTATTTCTGCTTTTTGCAAGAGGAGAGGCGTATGATTACCGTTGCTATAGTCAATGTAACAAGTTATACCGCGTTGGAGTTACTGCGTTTGCTCGCGCTCCATCCGGACTTTGTTGTGACCTCCGTCACTGGCAGGAGTGCGGTTGGTAGGCGTCTGGGCGATGTATTTCCCCAGCTTTACGTGCAGACCGCGATTGACTCATCGTTGGTGATTACAGAAGAGGCCGCGCCAACTGCACTCGCGTTTGTCTGCTTGCCACATGCGGCGGCGGCGGTGACGGTACTACAACTACTAAAGAACGGTACAAAGGTTGTTGATTTATCGGCTGATTTTCGCCTGCGCGATGCATCTACATACGAAGCGTGGTACAAACATTCACATCCCGCGCCAGAACTTTTAGCGACAACTCCCTATGGCCTGTGTGAACGCAACCGCGAACAAATTCAATACGCCTCACTCGTCGCCAATCCGGGCTGTTACGCAACCGCCTCTATTCTTGCCTTGCTGCCAGCGTTCGCGGCGGGCGTTGTTCATGAAAGTGTAATTATCGATGCGAAATCCGGCGCGAGCGGTGCTGGTCGTAGTCCCTCGCTTACCACACTTTATGACGAGGTGAACGAAAACATCAACGCGTATAGCCTTGATGGACACCGCCATTTACCAGAAATCACGCAGGAGGTAGAAGCAGTTGCTGGAACACAGGCCAGGCAGCTACGGCTGACGTTCATTCCACATCTTGTGCCGATGACGCGCGGTATTCTTGCCACCTGTTATACCGACCTGAAAGACAAAACATGGACTACAAAAAGGGTACAAGAACTCTATCAAACATATTATGCAAGCGAACCATTTGTGCATGTTGTCGATCAATCGCCGCACACAAAATGGAGTTATGGTAGCAATACGTGTTTTATTCATCCCTTTGTCGATACGCGCACACAGCGGCTTGTTGTTGTTTCTTGTCTTGATAATCTGGTCAAAGGCGCGGCTGGTCAAGCAGTACAAAACGCGAATATGTTGTTTCGTCTTCCAGAGACAACTGGTTTGACGGGATTGGCTGTCTATCCCTAACTGAAGGAAGAAGAGGAGATTTAGCATGGCTATTAGTTTTTCGTTGACGCCGGAGGGCGACGTTATCAATGACCAACATTTAATCGCGCAGGTGTTAAGCGAGGCGTTGCCGTACATCGATTTTTTGAAGGGCAAGACGCTCGTGATAAAATTAGGAGGGAGTACGCTTGAGCATCAAGAGTCAGTGTTACAGGATATCGTTTGGTTGCAGAAGCTGGGCATTCGTCCGGTGCTGGTACATGGCGGCGGGCCATACATCAATCAGTGGCTCGACAAGTTGCATCTACCGACGCGCTTTGAAAATGGTCTGCGCGTGACCGACGCCGAGACGCTCGAAGTTGTGCGTATGGTGCTCCTGGGTCAGGTCAATCAAGGCTTGGTCTTGATGGCCTCGCATATGGGTGGGAAGGCGATTGGTTTGAGTGGAACCGATGGCGGCATGATCCGGGCGCATATTATCAGCGAGCAGCTAGGATTTGTGGGAGAAGTGGAGGCGGTTGATCCTACGCCGGTGCAGGCGTTAATTGAGAAGGCATACATTCCGGTAATCGCGCCACTGGGCGAGGGGCCAAACGGCACATGTCTGAATATCAACGCTGATCTTGTCGCATCACATCTCGCCAGTGCGCTCAACGCGGAAAAGCTCATCTTTTTAAGCAACGTTGTCGGTATCCGACGCTCTGACGGCTCGTTAATATCGGAGCTAAACGAAAAAGAGGCGCAGCAACTGATTGCCGAAGGCGTCATCAATGGTGGTATGATTCCAAAGGTTGCCGCTTGTCTGGACGCGTTAACGATTGTGCCGCGTGTACACATTGTAGATGGTCGTGAGAAGCACGTGTTGCTGCGCGAACTCTTCACCGAACAAGGTGCTGGCACCATGATAATACGTTGAGAGGATACCTTCAATGAAAAAACGCGTGGAGCGTTTGCGTGGAATGCACGACCTTTTACCAGAGAGTCTGCACCACCACAGATGGATAACAGACCGTTTGACGGCAACTCTGGTGCGAGCGGGCTACAGTTTGATTGATACACCGATGCTTGAGCGTAGCGACCTGTTTCAAGCTAGCTTTGGGCAAGAGTTGTGGCAAAATCTCTATGCGTTCCGTTTACATCATCGTGACCTCTGCCTGCGCCCAGAATACACCGCTTCTATCTGTCGGCTGTATCTTGACCATTATCAGCAGCAGGCACTCCCTTTACGCTTCCAGTATGCCGGCCCAATTTTTCGTTATGAGTCGCCGGGGCGAAGCCGCTATCGTCAGCATACGCAATTTGGAATTGAGTTGTTCGGTGGACACACAGCGTCGGCTGATGCAGAGATATTACAGCTTGCCTGCGACGTGTTACGAGAGTTGCGTATTCCGCAGTACCGCTTAGAATTGGGACATATTGGTGTCGCGAGTGGCTTTATCAATCGCCTGCACCTCGACGACCAGGCGGCGCGTCTCTTGCTGAGTCTGATGGAGCAGATTAGCCGTTCGGAGGAGGGCGAGCAGTTGGCGCAGACGCGGCTGGAGGCACTTTATCCATTGGGCGCGGACGAGAACAAGAACACGGCGAGCGTGTCTTCTGTCATCGCCAAAATTCCTGAAGGGCGTGACCCGCTCGGCTCCACAACGCCCGACTCGCGCTATATCACGTCGCTACTGAGTGGCGTCAGCATTTCATTTGGCGATGACGACGCACGGAGCGAAGTTATTGAACGCTTTTTGTGGAAGATGGATCGTGGCGAACAGCGACGCCAGATATTGTACGCGCTGGACTTTTTACGCGACCTGCACGCCATATCAGGTTCGTCACCCAGCGTCTTCGATGCGTTGCGCGACTTGCTCGGACGCTACCAACTGGATACAGAGCCATTACTTGAACTACAACAACTGGTCGCTACTCTGGTACAGAGTGGTGTGCCGCGTGAACACATTGTACTTAACCTCTCGCTTGGACGTGGCGTAAGTTACTATACCGGACTGGTCTTCGAGATACACGCGCGGGAGGCGGACGGCTTCGACACTCAGTTGTGTGGTGGTGGACGCTATGATCGCTTGATGCGCGTCGTTGGTGGTACGCGTGATGTTGGCGCGTGTGGCTTCGCATTTGGGGTTGAGCGGCTGCTTGCGCTTGTACCAAAGAGCGACCTGCCCACGCTCAAAGGAACACAGGCCCTGCTGATTCCGGTGAGCGTGCAGGAGATGGCCTATGCGCTACAGGTGGCACGTGCCATGCGTGCCTCTGGCATGTCCGTCGAGCTAGATGTCACGGGGCATGGTGTAGGTTCCGGTTTAAAGCTCGCGTCCAAGAGGAACATTCCGCTCGCGTTAATTGTGGGCGAGAACGAGCGCGAACGGAGCGAAGTCACGGTACGCGACCTGAGTACAGGAGTAGAGCGTACAATCAGCATCGAGCTTACGCAAGATGCGATTGTGAAAGAGGTAATGTTGTGAGTGCTAAGGCAAGAGTGCGTTTAGCTCTGCCTGGCAAGGGAGCGTTAGAGACAAACACGCTCACCTTTCTGGCGGAGTGCGGCTTGAAGGTCAATCGGAACAATCCGCGTCAGTATCTCGCGCGTATCAATAGTATGCCTGATGTTGAGGTGGTGTTTCAACGTGCCGCTGATATTCCCTCACTTGTGCAAAGTGGAGACGCGACGCTTGGCATCACGGGGTACGATATTCTCGCGGAACATCGCGGCTATGGCGATGAGTTGCATGAAGAGGAAGACACAAACGAGGACTTGATGGTGCTTGAGCGCGATCTAGGCTATGGGGCGTGTAGTCTGGTAATCGCGGTGCCTGAAACATGGATCGACGTGAGCAATTGTGCCGACCTGTGGCACCTGTCGGGCTACTATCTTGCCCATAAAGGGCGCGGACTTCGTATCGCCACAAAATATCCCATTCTGACAACGCAGTTTCTGCACAGGCACAACATCACACATTGTAAGATACTCTCGCCGCATGGTGCGCTTGAAGCCGCGCCGTTGACGGACACAGCGGATTTGATTGTGGACTTGACGGAGACGGGGACGACATTGCGCGAAAATCGCCTCAAATTGCTGGCTGATGGTGTGGTGTTGCGTTCTCAATCGTGCTTAATCGCGAATTCACGGAAGTTGTTAGAGGAGACACACGCCCTCTCGGTTGCTGAAACCGTGCTTGAGCTGATTGAAGCGCGAACGCAGGCGCGTAATCGCTCGATGCTGACCGCGCAGGTGCGGGCGGGAAGTCAAGAAGAGATACAACGCGTCTCAGAGGAGTTGCAGAAGCAGCTAAAAACGCTCACCTCGCGTGCGGAATTGCGTATCTCGACATCGGAAGTTGCCACATCGGAAAATCCCGGCTGGTACACTATCGGCGGCGTTGTACGGGTTGGTGGTTCTGCCCCCGAACTCCTGGAAACGGTGGCGGTTTTGCGGCGCATTGGCGCGAAAAATATTAGCATTCTGCCTCTCACCTATCGCTTTGCGGAAACGTCCACCAGTGTGAGAAGTCTGCACGAGCGGCTAAAGCGGGTGGCGCGTTGAACGAGAACACTATCATCTTCGACCTTGATGGCGTGGTTACAAGCGAAGAGGCATACTGGGACACTGCTGGTCTGGTGATACACGAGTTGCTTTACAGTTCACGCTACTGGAATGTAGAGAACAGTACAGACGTGTATCATCCTGTACGAACGGCAGAGGCGAGCCGTCGCGTGAGTCGTAGCGTGCTACCAGAAGCGGTTATTGTGAGCTTCAAGTCACGAGCAATCAATTCCAACTGGGATACCTGTTATTGCGGCTTTTGTCTGTATCTGATGCACCTGCTTGCGCTCGTACCGGAGAAAGACGCGCTCTTGCCTCTACAACCCGCCGATGAAGCGTGGATTGCAGCGTTTAGAGCGCAACTAGCAAGCGTGTCAGATAAGAAGCTCTCCGAGGCCCATGTGCTGACCGCTATGAACACTCAGCTTTTTGATGGGTATAGCGGTCTCGAATTGATACAACGCTTTGATGCATACGCGGGCAGTGTTTTAGAGAGACCGATAGCGGGAGTGTTTGCGCGTTATAGCACATCGTGGCGACTCTGTGAAAAGCTTTTTCAAGAGTGGTATCTTGGCGACGACCTTTATATACGCGATCATGGACGCCCACCAACGCAGACTGGGAAACAGGGTTGCATTCACTTTGAAGAGCCGTTGTTGCCCGTCGAAAAGCTTCGCGAGACTCTTGAGGCATTGCAGAAGCAGGGGTATACGCTGGGTATCGCGACTGGTCGCCCTGGACAGGAGGCACTGGTTCCACTTGAGAACTATGGCCTTCTGGCGTATTTCGACACACGGCATATCACGACGCACACCGAAATAGCCAGAGCAGAGGCGGAACAACGAACGCATGGCACGCCTGTATCGCTGGTGAAACCTCATCCATACCAATTCTTGCTTGCCGTCGACCCAACGCATCAGCACACTTCACTCCCCCCAAAAACGTCTCCGTTTGTGATTGTGGGTGATACGCCAAGTGATATACGAGGTGGACGTGCCGCTGGAGCGATAACCGTCGCGGTGCTGACGGGCGCGAAAACGCCGCAAGCTCGCACTATTCTTGAGCAGAGCCGTCCCGATTTTTTGCTACAAGACGTGACGGAATTGCCCGCGCTGATGCAACAACTGGATAGTCTGGCGACTATTCAACGCCTGCAATTTACCGAACGCGAGAAAGCGGAACGTCTGCTTCAACGCTGGTTTGCGCGTTTTATGAACGTGTTTGTAGAGAGCGTAACCCTGACGCCAAAGGCTGTATCTCTAAATTCATTCAATGGTTTCTACAATGTTGGTGACGAGGACTATTTTTTTAAGACGCATGTCGAAGAACAGGGCGTAGTAGAAGAATATTATCATGCGGAAGTCTTGCGGAATGCCGGCTACAACATAGTCAAACCCTTGCGAACAGTGCATGAGCACGGGCAACAGATGGTTATTTATCCCGTTGTGCGCTGGCCCGTCATGTTCGACTTGACGCGAGCTGTCGAGACGGAGCAGACGCTGGATGAAACAATTACAATGTTGGTCAGTGCTGAACAACGCGAATGTGAGCGGTTACTGGCGGTCTATACGCAAACGCTGGCGTACAGCACGCCACAGGTACACGCGCAGGCTCCCATTCACCAACTCTTCTGGCACCGTCTCACCGGAACACGGCTCAAAAGCTACTATGCTGGCAGGCAGGTCGTGTTGCCCGATGGCGTGGGGAACATCGCCTTCGAGACGCTGCTTACCTATCGGTGGCGCATCAACGGTGTTGACCAGCAGTACACGCTGGGCGAATTGATTGAGCGTGCTGTAACCGTGCTTGACCCGAACCGCGAGATGTTCACGATTATCGGGCATGGTGACGCTCATTTCGGCAACATCTTTTTAGAGGATAGACGGGACTATCTCTACTTTGATCCGGCCTTTGCGGGCCGCCACTCGCCTTTACTCGACGTTATCAAGCCGCTCTTCCATAATGTGTTCGCGACGTGGATGTACTTTCCACGCGAAATGACGTGTTTTGTGCGTGCCACATTGCATGACACCACGCTTGATGTCACACATGACTATGCATTGACGCCTGTCCGGCAGGCTATACTCGCGGTGAAGCAGGAGCGGTTGCTACAACCACTGCTTGCACACTTACGCGCTACGGACGCGTTGCCATCTGATTGGGTTGCGATTATGCAATCGGGTCTGCTGTGTTGTCCATTGTTGACCATGAATCTGCTTGATGCGGAACGTATGCCGCCCCATATCGGCTGGCTTGGGTTTGCGCTCGCGGTATTTATGGGGAATAATGGTATAACATCGTGGGATATTGAAGGGCGAAAGGCATGATTGCGTTGATTGATTATGGCGCGGGCAATATTCATAGTATCGCGAAGGCACTTGAATATGTTGGCGCGACTGTACAGGTCACGAACAGTCCGTTGGTTGTGGGGGAAGCGGAAGCGGTAGTGTTGCCGGGCGTTGGCTCTGGTGGTTCCGCGATGGCGGAGATGACGAAGCATGGGTTAGACGATGCTATACGTGAGGCGACGCGACGGGGCAGGCCGTTTCTGGGTATCTGTCTGGGAATGCAGTTGCTGGCAGACCATCATGCCGAGGGCGAGGTGAGCGGGCTGGGGCTGTTTCAGGGTGAGGTGCGCCGTATTCCACATGGCCCGAAAATTCCACATATGGGTTGGAACCAGGCGCGACCCC
>JBBQVS010000048.1:0-29826 GCA_038211295.1 Ktedonobacterales bacterium
GCAGACGGGAACAGCTAAGGCTTGCACCTTAGAAAACGCTTCTGGACACATGGCCTCTCCTCCTGTCTCGAAAGAGACAACGGGCAAGTCGCGTGGCGGAAAGAAGAATTCCCCTGCTTTCTAAGCGGGGAAGTGTCAAGAAGCTATCTCAACAAACATAAAGTAGTCGTGATTGTCGGCTTCTTTTTTGTTATCGCGGCAAACCTAGCAGCATTGCTTTTGCCTTACTTCATTCGGCTAGCAGTTGATAGTCTGCGTGTACACGTGGATACTGGACTGCTAGCCCTTTATGCTCTGTCGATTGTAGGGGCAGGAACACTGCAAGCTGCCCTTTCATTCTGTGGACGTTTCTTTCCCGCGAAGGCCGCGCGTCAAATCGAGTACGAGTTGCGCGGAAATCTCTTCAAGCACTTTGAAAAGCTTGAACTCGACTACTTTCAACATAACAAAGTGGGCGATCTCGTGGCACGCGCCACAAATGATCTGTCCTCTGTACGCGCGATGCTTGGCCCCGGCATCACCAACCTGATGAACACTCTTGTTGCTTTAGTCGCGACCATCAGCGTAATGCTCACAATTGATGTGCAGTTGACGCTGTACGCAGGCGTGGTTTTGCCAATGATTACCATTGTCTTCCTCATCGTGGGTGGGCAGATCGAACGCCGCTATAAACGTGTACAGGATCAGTTCGGCGCGGTGTCAGCACAGGCGCAGGAAAACTTTTCTGGTATTCGCATCGTCAAAGCATACACTCAGGAGGAGCATGAGCTGACCGCGTTTCGCGAGGCCAATAGCGAATATATGCGAAGAAGTATCAGTTTTGCCCGTTACAATTCGTTTTTGTGGCCTATCATGTTCTTTCTTGCGGGTGTTGCGTCTGTTGTCTTGCTCTGGCGAGGGGGTATCGACGTTATCAACGGACGTATTACCCTTGGACAATTAGTACAATTTACTGGCTACCTTGCCCAGTTGACGTGGCCTATGATTGCGTTCGGGTGGGTGGTCAATCTCTTTCAACAGGGTGCGGCGTCGATGCAACGCATCAATGAGGTAATGGATCACGCCCCCTTGATCGCGTCGCCAATACTGATACAGGCACCACAATCAACGCACCTCACAGGGGAAATTGAGTTCCGCCATGTGTCTTTTTCTTATGGCGAACATGAGGTGTTGCACGATATCAACATCAGAGTGCAGGCCGGCTCATCACTCGCTATCGTAGGCCCAACAGGATCAGGCAAATCAACGCTGGTCAACTTACTCCCACGCTTATTCGATACGACACAGGGGCAGGTAGTGCTTGATGGAGTCGATGTGCGAGACTTGCAGTTAGACATAGTGCGGCGCGAGATTGGCTATGTGCCACAGGAAACGTTTCTCTTCTCTGTCCCCCTTACAGAAAATATTGCGTTTGGCGTCGAGTCGTTGAGCGAGGAGCAGATACAGCACGCGCTAGAAATGTCGCAGTTGGCGAAAGACGTAGTAGATTTCCCAGAAGGTATTGCGACTATGATCGGTGAGCGTGGCGTGACTCTTTCCGGCGGACAAAAGCAACGCGCAACGCTCGCTCGTGCAATCGCGAAGAACCCAGCTATTCTGGTGCTTGACGATGCGATGTCGAGTGTCGATACGCATACTGAGGCCGAAATCCTCCGTCACCTGCGCGATGTAATGCAGGGACGCACCACTATTGTCATTTCACATCGCTGCTCTACGGTAAAAAATCTCGATCATATCGTCGTACTTGATGAGGGACGTATTGTTGAAGAAGGTACGCACAGCTCTCTGGTTCAGCAACGTGGCATCTACGCAGAGATGTACCGCAGACAACTTATCGGCGAAGAATTAGAGGATACAAGCGATCATGGCGACGTTCTTTCAGGAAGATGATATTGTTGGGAAGGCGTATGATGCACGCATCGTGCGCCGCTTGCTTACGTATGTACGGCCCTATACGCGCTTGTCGGTCTTCGCGCTACTACTACTCTTGATTGTCTCACTGTTAGACCTGGTTGGGCCAGCATTGACAGGCTACGGCATCGACCACTATATCGCGCCAAATACCCTTCACATGAATGCAGCACAGCGCGGCTATGGTATTCTGGGAGTCGCTATTGCCTTTCTCGTTGTGCTGATCGTTGGTCTAATCCTTCGCTATATTCATCTACTGCTTCTCAACGTAGTGGGGCAACGTATTATGTTCGATATGCGCTCGGAGATGTTCGATCATCTGCAACGGCTCTCGCTCTCTTACTTTGACCACAATCCTGTGGGCCGCATAATGACACGTCTCACAAACGACGTTGATTCGCTCAACGAAGTTTTTACATCGGGCGCGATCTCAATCCTTGGCGACTTTATCACGCTACTTGGTGTGGCGATTGCGTTGCTTGTTATCAACTGGCAGCTTGCACTGGTAACGTTCGTGGTGTTACCGCCACTCTACTGGGTCGCGACGTATTTCCGCGTCGCTATGCGCGACAATTTTCGCGCCATCCGCGTGCGTATCGCGCGTATCAATGCCTATGCCGCCGAAAACATCGCCGGCATGTCTATCGTGCAACTCTTCAACCGCGAACAGCGCAACTTCGAGCGGTTCGATGTTCTAAATACTGACTACCTTGACCAGAACGTGCGCTCACTGCTCTACTTTTTCCTGTTTGGCTCAGTGACCACCCTTTTAAGTTCCGTCGCGATTGGCCTGATTATCTGGTACGGTGGCGGACGTATTCTGGCGGGAGCATTGACGCTGGGCGCGATTGTAGCGTACCTGCAATATGTAGATCGTTTCTTTCTGCCGGTACGCGACCTTGCAGAGAAATATAACATTCTACAATCTGCGATGGCCAGTTCTGAACGTATCTTCAAAATCATTGATGAGCCGCTCGCAGTACAAGACCCAAAGCAACCCCGTTCATTGGAAAAAGTGCATGGCGAGATTGAATTTAAGGACGTGTGGTTCGCGTATAATCCAGGTGAGTGGGTACTCAAGGGCATTTCATTCAAGATACGCCCAGGAGAACGCGTTGCATTCGTGGGCGCGACTGGTGCGGGGAAAACATCGCTTATCAGTCTTGTCTCACGCTTCTATGATATTCAAAAGGGCGAAATTCTGATTGACGGCGTAAATATCCGTGATGTACAACAGCGCGACCTGCGCCAACACGTCGGGGCGGTGCTACAAGACCCGTTTATCTTCTCTGGCACAATCGCCAGCAATATTCGCCTGCACGAGGAACGCATCACCGACGAACAGATGCGCCAGGCGGCGGAATACGTCAACGCGGCACACTTTATTGAGCGGTTGCCTAATACATACAACGAGGAGATACGCGAACGCGGAGCGGGCCTCTCTGTCGGGCAGAAACAGTTGCTTGCCTTTGCACGCGCCATTGCCTTCAACCCGGAAATTCTCCTGATTTTGGATGAAGCAACCTCAAGCGTCGATACGGAAACAGAGGTACTTATTCAAGACGCCCTGAACAAGCTCATGCACAATCGTACCTCGATTGTCATTGCCCATCGTCTCTCAACTATCCGCAATGTTGATCGTATCATCGTGATGCACAAGGGACACATTGTGGAACAAGGGAGCCATGATGAGCTTTTGCATCGTGAGGGAATGTACAAGCGTCTCTACGAATTTCAGTACGCTCAATAGCTACAGAGTACGACTGTGGCTATATTATATAGCACACGACAGGTCTAGTTGCGCGTCTTGTACATCGTGTGGTTCCTCGACAGGGACGGTCTGTACGTCCTCGCCGTAATATTCGGGATGGTCAAGCGCGTGTTGCACGATGCGCTCAACATCGGCGAGGCTATTGATATGCACAAGTTCGTTGCGAACACGTTTCGCTCCGGGAAAGTGACCGAGATACCATCCCATGTGCTTACGTAACTCAATAAAATGGTCTTCGCCTTTGAGTTTGGCATGAACGCGTGCATGTTCAAGAGCCATCGCGAGTCGCTCTTCTCGCGTTGGCAACACATCAGGTAAGTCCTCCATTGTAGGATTGACACCCGCGTTTAGCAAGCCTTTCAACGTCTCTCTATGACGAAAGAGCCAGGGATTGCCATAGCTTGCGCGTCCAATAAGCACACCGTGTACGCCCGATGTACGGATGCGTTGCGCGGCTTCATAAAGCGTATGAATATCGCCATTGCCCAGGATGAGCGTATCGGTTTTACGCACGATCTCGGCGGCGGCAGCAATCGCGTCCCAGTCGGCCTCGCCCTTATAGTGCTGAGCAAGCGTGCGTCCATGTAGCGAGATGTTAGCCGGCTCCATTTCGAGCAAGTCCTGTACCCAATCGGTGATTGTGACAGTATCGTAGCCCAGGCGCGTTTTGACGGAGACAGGCAGTAAACGACGCTCAATTCTGTGTGTGTCGCCCCAGATACGCACACGATCCTCGTTCATTTGACGAATACGCTCGATGCGTGTCGGCTCCATCTCCAGTTCTTCCAATGTATGGCCATTGGCCCAGTCACGTACCCCCTGTTGCGTGGCGCGAATAATTTCTTTCGCGATATCGGGGACACGAATAAGTGCGGCTCCCCCACCCTTACTTGCTACCGCGCTTGCGGGACAGCCCATATTGATATCAACACCATCAAAGCCCAGCTCACATACGACGTGCGCGGCCTTATAAAAATATTCGGGACGGCACCCGAAAATCTGCGCGATGACAGGTCGTTCCGCAGAGGTATAGAGGAAATCGCGAAAGATACGGTCACTGCCGCGCCAGAGTCCCTCTACGTTGGTGAATTCGGTCAGCACAATGTCAGGTCGCCCATAAAGACCGTGCATGGTGCGACACGGCGCGTCTGTGACGCCATCCATTGGTGCCAGACCGATTATTGGCTGTGAGACGGTATTCCAGAATGATGTCGGCTTCATATGTCTCTATCTTCTTTAATGTTGAGTAGCAAATATTTTAGTAGCTTAACGTATTTTTGTAGTGTACTGTTTATAGCATATAAGAGCTTTTTACGCAAGGTTGAAGGTGTTGAGGTCAGGCTATGACAGGAGAAAGCCTATGCTTCCCACTGTCACAGCAATCAAAAAGAAAACGGTTAGATCGCGCCCGCGCCTGTTTCTGGAGAGGTATCGGCCTTATGTGTCTCCTCGGTCTCGACGTGTCCACCGAACTGGAAGCGCATCGCTGACATGATGCGGTTGCCGAAGTCGGCCTGACCGCGTGAGCTAAAGCGTTCGTAGAGCGCGGAGGTCAACACATGCGCCGGAACGCCCTCATCGATTGCGGCGGCGATTGTCCAACGACCCTCGCCAGAGTCGGCGACGCGTCCTTTGAAGCCTTCGAGGTTGGGACTCTGTAGAAACGCGCTGGCGGTGAGGTCGAGTAGCCAGGAACCGATGACGCTACCGCGCCGCCAGAGTTCCGCAATCTCTGGCAAGTTCATATCGTACTGGTAGTATTCAGGACTGCTGATCGGTGCTGTTTCAGCATCGATAGTCTGTGTGTCTTTGCCAATATTCGCGAAATGCAGAATGTTGAGGCCCTCGGCATAGGCCGCCATGATACCATACTCGATGCCATTGTGAACCATTTTGACGAAGTGACCCGCTCCATGCGGCCCACAATGCAGATAGCCCTGCTCTGCCGTCGTCGCCTGCATCTTCTCGCGTCCAGGAGTACGCTCAACCGAGCCAACACCAGGGGCCAGCGTCGAGAAAATGGGGTCGAGCCGTTTGACGATCTCGTCCTCTCCACCGATCATCTGACAATAGCCACGTTCCAGGCCCCAGACGCCACCACTTGTACCCACGTCAAGATAGTGAATGCCAAACTCTTTGAGCGTTTTTGCGCGACGGATATCATCATGATAGTATGAGTTACCACCATCGATAATCACATCGTCCTTTGCCATCAGTGGAATCAACACTTCCAGTGTCGCGTCAACCGAGGCAGCAGGAACCATCAACCAGACAGTTCGTGGCTGCGCGAGCTGCTTTACAAGCTCTTCCAGCGATGTTGTGCCACCGGTAATTGCTTTATCATCCAGTGCACCTTGCACGGTAGTCTGGCGGCGTGCGGAACCAATAACCGTATGTCCGTTGCGAAGTAAACGTTTCGCCATGTTCGCACCCATGCGACCCAGGCCAATCAATCCAAGTTCCATTATAGAAATCCTTTCTCGTTGTCACTGTTCAGTACAGAACGAGTCACTCAAAAAGTCCGCTCTTATGTATACCACGTTTCAAATAAGCAAAGCGTCCTGTACGCAATCATTATACGGCAATTTCAGGGTTCCATGTGCTCATATTAGCCTTTCGTCAGGCAACTATTTGGCAAAATGGCAACAAAAATGTTCCCGACAGGAATCGAACCTGCCCACATGGCTTCGGAGGCCAATGCTCTATCCACTGAGCTACGGGAACGTTCCTATGATAATAGCATATGTGTCAAATAATCTCAAGGTTTGTCTTAGCCACCGAACATATATACCCCTGACAAGAGTAGGAGCATGATAGGGGCAAACCTATTGAGTCCAAACGAACCCGTGAAGTTGCTTGATAAGGTCGAGAACATGCCGAGGGCAAGCACCGCTACTACTGTGCTACATGTTTCGTCGCTCATGCGACTCTTAGTGCAACGCAGCTCCGTCACGCATGTCTGTGTATAGTAGTGACGAGGCTTGCCCCGTCACTACTATACATCATCCTACTATGCTGATAACACTGTAATAAGAGGGCTACTCCACTACAGCGTCCCCTAATTCAGGAATTTCCCCCTCGTTTTGCACATCGAATATCTTCGCGAAATCCGACGGCAATTGTGCGCGTACATCGTTCATTTCGCCAACGGACACAGCTTCGCTTAACAGGCCGCACACGACACGCGCATGAAAGGTAGCTTCCTCTAGTGCGACTTCCTCACGCTCGCTTATGCGTCGAAAAAACTCGTCAAGATCATAACTATCTCCAATACCAGCATAGCCTGGTTGCAGGTACAACGCAAGGTCTTGCGGTAACTGTGCCGCGAGCTGTGTTGCTTCGTTGCCGTGCAATCGTCCCGCTATCGTCTCAAGCGTTGCCTTCGTTGCTTTCTCCGCCTCTTGACTCGTGGCAAGACGCGCACGTTTCCGCACCTGTGCAATAAACTCTTCGTATTTCATTCTTGTTGTTCTCCGCTCTAAATGGTGTGTTGTGAGTATTTCGTCTAGTATCACGCTCGCTGGGAACAAAAAGTTTCTTTCACTTCCCTATTGACAATTCTCAATTGATTTGTTATATTTTCACTTGAGAACTATAAGTCGGAGGGAGAGGGAAATATTTATGAACCAGCAATCGTCAAAACGCAGAAGACCAGAAGGTCTTTTGAGCCGCCAGTATATCGCAGACCAGCAAACAATGCCACAACCTGTCCACTTCCCAGTACAACCAGGTACAACACTTCCCAAAAATGGTGCACCCGAAACTCCATTTTCTCTTATCGATACATCAGTAGTACCAATTTCTGCACCCATATCTGCGCCTACTCTTTCCAAGCAGAAACGCTTTGTATGTATACTTGCTATTTTTCTTCTCATAGGATTGGTGGGTGCAATATGTTTTGTCTGGCAAAACGCAGGGGTCGCGCCCACGCCGTCCGTGGCAGGAACTACGAGCGCGGGGCAACAGACGTTTTCCGCGACAAGTTCGTCTCCTGTAACTAATAGTGACGGCATGAAAGTGTATATCGTTGGCGCGGTCAAGAACCCAGGACTCTATGCATTGCCATCGGGGGCGCGAGTCTATGACCTTGTGCAAGCAGCCGGTGGGCCGCTTCCAAAGGCCAATCTGGTCGCGATCAATCTCGCGGCGAAACTTAATGATGGGCAAGAGGTTTACATCACACTGATCGGCGAGACGCCACCAACTTACGCGGGTGGTGTTCCCGGAACCGTTGGCGGGAGCGCAAATGCTCAGTTTATCAATATCAATACCGCGAGTGTAGATGAATTTACTCAGAGACTGCATATCAGTAAGAAGTCCGCACAAGCCATTATAGACTATAGAACACAACATGGAAACTTTTCTAGCGTAGATCAATTAGCGCAAGTTGTAAGCAGTGCGATGTACAACAAAATAAAGGCGCAATGTACGGTATAATACATATCTATATTGTGTTTCTTTGCATAGTCGAATGGCGGTACTAGCGATGGCAAGCGGTTTCTCGTTGCTACTAAGCATTGTTGTCTGGGTTGTGTGTCTTCTCTTTGGTGCTGGTCTTGGCGTATTCGCGGGTAAGCCAATCGGTACATTGCTCGGTTGGATGGTCGCAAATTCCCTTGATATGAGCATGAGGCAAGGAGGACGATTGGGGCAACAGCTTGGGCGACTTGTTGGCGTGGCTCTTGGAGTCGCGCTAGGCGTGTACGCAGCCGTGCGTATAACAACGTATGTGATACACACGGTTCATCCATAACTCTTTATCGTTCTTTGTATTTTCTTTTTGTAGAGTTTTACCATGCAACAACACCACACAACACCACTTGCTGTGCCAAAGCTTCCTCTTGTCTTTCTCGTGACCTCGTGGCTTGCAGGCGTCCTTCTTGCCGCCACAGTCTCAATACCAACATTCGCGCTACTGCTTGGAGCTGGCGCGTCGCTCCTCTTTCTCTTTCCACTTCGCCATGATACTGTAGGTCGCATGATAATGCTCTTACTGATCTGCTTTTTCCTCGGCGCATACCGCTATAATCTCTCTGCACCCACAAATGACAAACACGCACTTAGTGCTTTTATTGATAGCAAGCAAAGTGTCACGGTGACTGGAATAGTTGCGGACGAGCCTAAAATCCAGGGGCGTAGTCGTACTTTGCTTATCACGGTACAACAGATGCGACTGGCGAATAGCTCACAATGGCAGGAGGTGCGCGGACAACTGGCGGTACAGACGCTCGGCACAAGCATAGAAGACCCTTATGGCGCAAACTACGGTGACGTTGTTAAGCTGCAAGGCAAACTTCAGTCGCCCCAACCTATCGCGCCCAAAAGCGTCTTCGCGGATATGGCTTTTCCTCACGTCATGGTGTATCAAAACGAGGGCAACCCGATTATAGCTTTCTTCTACCACCTGCGGGTTACACTCGCCATACTCATCACTCAATCACTTCCTCAACCAGAGGCGGCACTGCTTATCGCGATTCTTTTGAGCCTGCGTACTCCCGCGCTCAAGCCACTTCTTCCTGCCTTTAACGCGACCGGGTGCGCTCACCTTATCGCTCCTTCTGGCTTCAAGGTTACGATTATGGCAGGTCTGGTTATTAGTATCACAAGAAGGCTACACGAAAAACACGAGATAACACAACGCTTGCTTCCTGCTCAGAGACGTGGCGATTGGCGGCAGAAGCTTGCAACGATCCTCGTTGTTGCAAGCATCGTTATCTACACGCTACTTAGTGGCGTCGGCCCTGCCGCAATCCGCGCCGGCATCATGGGTGTGTTGCTTGTGACGGCTCCGCGCATTGGTCGCGTTTATAATATCTATACTGCACTCGCGCTTTCAGCTTTCCTTATGAGCATCGTTGATCCATTTGTGCTGTGGGATACAGGCTTCTTGCTTTCGTTTATTGGTACACTCGGCATCGTTCTATTGACGCCCTTTTTCCAACGCTGCCTTCACCCCTTGACACACCTCTTATTTGGCACACACCTCGTAGAAATATTCGCCGTCACCCTGGCGGCTCAAACCGCGACGCTCCCACTTTTCGCGGTAACGTTCCACGAAGTCTCGTTTATAGCACCGCTCACCAATATTCTGACGGTTCCCCTGCTGGCTATTCTTCTCATACTGGGGGTGCTACAGTGTATCGCGGCCCTCCTCTTTCTGCCGTTCGCGTTCCTTATTGGTTGGATACTCTGGCCTGTTCTCCTCTACATGCAGACGGTTGTCTCATGGTGTTTCAATTTGCCATATTCTTATATGACAATTGGTCCGCTTGATAGTAGTCTTGCATGGGTATATTATGCATTGCTTGCACTCGTGATCTACATACTACAACGCAAGCGAGCAATGACTCTTCCCACAAACATCCAGGCATCAGCACATGCCAATGAGACGCCTTTTCACTGGTCACAGCGCACGAAGATACTTATACAGGTGAGTCTTGCACTCTGTATTGTTATGGCGACTGGCACAACAGCACTCGCAGTGCGGCCAGATGGACGCCTTAGTGTCGCATTTCTTGATGTCGCGCCCCTTGGTCAGCAACCACAGGGCGAGGCAATTCTTGTTCGCACACCTGACAACAAAACGATTTTAATTGATGGCGGACTCGACGCGACGGCACTTTCGCAAGCGTTAGCTAGTCGCCTTCCCTCATGGCAGCGCACGCTCGATATGGTGGTTCTCACCTCACCACGTCCCGAACATCTCGCCGGCTTACAAGATATCGTGACACGATATCAGATAACAACGGTTCTCGACGCGGGTATGCTCCATCCAAGCTTGGCCTACGCCCTGTGGCGAAGAACAATTAGCCAGCGTGGGCTTCATATGCTAACCATGACACAGGGCATGGTGCTAGCAGTTGGCTCACAGGTTACGCTACAAATACTCTGGCCTCTATCACCTATGCACAAAGGAAGCGATGAGGGTCGGGACAATGGTCTTGTGCTACGCCTCGTCACGCCAACAATGCAACTTTTGCTCCTTGGGGCAGCAGCGCAAAGCCGCTATGCGTTAGCTCACTTGTTGACAACGCTGCCAATCAACTATATACGTGCCTCAATCGTACAAGTAATAGGTGAAGTTGATAAACCATTTTCGAGCGAATTACTGGAAGTGGTGCGCCAGGCCCACCCCTCACTATTATTGATTATGGCGGGTGCGCTAAGTCCGAAGTTGCGAAAAAGTGGCGCGAACTCCATACTTGTGTTGCCACCATCGCTCAGATCAACAACAAGCGCAGTGCCACAGATACAAGTGCTACAAACAGCACAGGTGGGGACGACAGAGATCAGTGGCGATACGCATGGATGGAGCATTAACACATCACCCCTGTGACGGAGAGAGACGCGCCTACGCTCTGAGAATGTACTGAAGACGCTAAGAATATTTAGAGCAAGAGGATAAAAATTATGTTCTGTGATCGTTGTGGAAATGAAATAGGAAGTGATGCGTCCGTGTGTCCTTTTTGCCAGACACCAACGACAGGCGAAGTGAGGTATACACAACCCTCCGCATATCAGGGCCAGGGACAGTTTCTCCCAAACGATTTCAGCAAATTTGGCGGCCCGCCCCTCTATCAGACGGGGTATAGACCTGTATCGCCAACAATGCCGCCGCCCGTATACCATCCCCTACAAACACTAGAGTATACTCCACAGTCATACCCCCCATATTATCAGGGACATATTGTAGTCACGCAAAGTCCCAGCAGCGATGGCCCACTTATTGCTGAGATACTCTTCTCGTTGTTTGGCGTCTTTGGTGTCGGATGGCTCATTGGTGGTGAAACAACAACAGGTATTATTCTCCTGCTCTGTAGTATCTTCGTCTATTGGCCTGTGATGATTTTAGGCACCTTGTTTACCTTTGGCCTGGGCCTTGTCTGCCTTGGCCCTCTTGCTATCGGGGTGATTATTCTTAACACGCTGCTTTGTAATAACAGGCTCAAACGCCGTGCAACTCGTTCAATTATAATACAATCGACTCCACCGTCACCTGTACCTATGCCACCACAGAGCCAAAGACCGCAGTGAAGTGTATCTTATTTGGGTAGCGCGAGGCGACGGTACTTCTCTCTGGACTCTAGCCACGCCTCGTCGGAGAGGCCCATTTTTTCGCGCAGAGCTTCGGGGGTCACACCCGCTTTTAGCTGCTGTACAGCAAAGGTATCGCGGAGCAGTTGCAGTGTAACGCGCTTCTTGATGTTCGCGACCTTCACCGCCTTCGCGAGAATATAGTTCAGGTTACGATCAGTACACGCGAATACTTCGTTGGTGAGATGGTATTTTTGCTGATAGTCTCTGAAGATTTGGGTGAATTCAGAGGGAAGTGCAAGCCGACGCTCACGGTGTTGCTTGTTGGTCGAGGCAGCAAAGCGCACCGTTATCAGAGGAGTGCGTTCATCGGAGAGATCCACTTGATGCACTTTCAATCCCATGACCTCTTCTTTTTTCAACCCTGCGTGAAGGGCTAAGTATACCAGGCTACGACAGCGTGGGTCTTCCGCTGCGGCATCAAGTAGGTCTTGTATCTCGTTGGCAAGCAATAATTCTGGCAATGGTGGCAGTGGACGCTCCAGCGTCAGGCTCGCAGCAGGGTCCTCTTTGATAACAGCCTCGGTATGCAACCAGGAAAAGAAGTTTTTCAGGAAGGTAACACGCCGTGCCATTGTCTTTGGTGCAGGAACCTGCCCCTTCGTACCAAACTTGAGCTTCATGAGCCAGTCGGTAAGCTGCTCTTTTGTAATGCGTCCGGCGGGCGTGTCGTAGCCGATATGCGTGCTAAACATCTTGAGGTCCGAGAGGAAACACGTCACCGTATAATTTGATTTGCCGCGCAACATCAACTCTTTCTGGTAGGGAACAATGCACTCGGCTAAGCTCGACTGATCGGTAAGTGTATTTACCTGTACCAACGGTGTCTCTGATGTATCAGAAGATGATGTGCTTTCATCTGGCGCGTCGAAAAGATTGCTTTGAGTGTTTCCCTCAGTGTGTGCGGACTCAGACAACTCTGTTTCCTGCCCTTGTTGAATATCCTTCTGCATATCTTGCATAAAACGCTCTCCTTGATATTGTACTACGTAGTTGAATGGTACGCCTATTTTTCATTATAACAGAGGAAGTCTAGTAGGGGTAGAGGGAACAAGCACAGGGCGAAGACGGCAGAGAGGAAGGAGCAGAGAGCCATAGCTCTCTGCTCCTTTACGCTTTTTACAAACTCATTTCTTCAGCAGCTTATCCGCGTAGAGGCGCACCAATCTTGTAGAGGTACTGCAATATCTCTTTGAACGATTGTGGAATGTTTGTCTCGTGGTAGGAGATGCCGCGTTCCTGACAGAAAGGTTTGATAACCTGTTGGGCTTGCTTTAATTTGTTACGGGGCATACTTGGGAAGAGGTGATGCTCAATCTGATAGTTGAGGCCGCCGTACACAAAGTCGGTGATCGGGTTAGAGTAAATGTTACGCGCCGTGAGAATCTGCCGATGCAGGAAGTCCATAGTACTTTCTTTTTCAAGCACGGGCATACCTTTATGGTTTGGCGCGAAGATGGAACCGAGGTACGCACCCGTCGCGCACTGATGCACAACGATAAAAATGATAGCTTGCCACCAGACAAAACGCGAGAAGAAGATGCCAAAGTACAGCGCGAAATGGGCGATCATCAAAACCCATTCGAGAACGGGGTATTTGGCTTTTTTGTGCAAGAGAAAATCAATACTGTTGTATTGCAGTCCCAGCGAAACGGTCATCAACGCTGGCAAGAAAATCAACGCTTGATGCTTGACCAGGAACTGCCTGAATTTGCTCATGCTCGCAAGGTCTTCCATTCCCGTAAAGTCAAGGAAAGGAATCTCAATGTCGGGGTCCATATCCATATGGTTCGGGTTGCTGTGATGGGCGTTATGCTTGTCAAGCCACCATGCATAGCTCATGCCAACAACGAGGTTTCCGCCGAAAAGCGCGATAGCGTCGTGCTTCCACGACTTCTGAAACATCTGTCGATGCCCTGCCTCATGACCAAGCAGTCCTATTTGTGTGAAGACAAAGGCGAGATACAAGACATTGATCAATTGTAACCAGAAATTATTAACGGTAAGGAGGGCAACTACACCCGCGAGGAGCAGCACCGAAAGCAGCGCGACACGCCAGGTATAATAGACCGGTTGTTTTTCCAAAAACCCTTTTTTCTTGAGAACCTGTTTTAATTCCGCGTAATAATTCGTCGTGGACGCCTGCGAGGAGGGAGACGAGAGTCGCGTACTGTCATCACCTGTGGTAATGACTGAAGTAGACGCTGTTGTGTTCATTGGTACTCTTTCTTACTGATCGGCCTGATCTCTGTTTTTATGGCGAGAAAGATAGATGCCACCTATCTCTCTAGCAGCAATAATGGTGACGACGTATAGAGAGTGCGCTCAAGAACAAAACAAAATGCTCTCTTCTCTACGCACTTGTTTTCAAAAACTGTACTGTGTATAAGAGAGACATTGTCACAATTTTGTTTCATTTTCGCAGGAGAACTCATATATTGCTGAGTACAAACAGTTTCAAGTGAGCATTGTCGCCTGCACGTAGTCCACAAAAGTACCAAAAGCGGCCCGCCCAACGGGTCGTCCGCCACGTTCACCACGATACAAAGTCAACATTTGCTCAATCAGTGGATGCTGTTGTATAGGCAAGTGTGCAAGTCCCCATACCCCACCGGCTTCTTTGGAGAGAACGGAACCGTCATGCAAATAGGCAGCATCGCGGCAGACATTCAACACAAAGGCAAGCGGGTTGTGCAATGGGTTCTTCTGCGCCACACGCGTAGCCTCGATTAGGGCAGCACGATACGCTTGCTTTGACACAACAGGAAGCTCCGTCGCGAATGGTTCAAGACAGATTAGATGCTGAAAGAAAGCCATTGTGAGAGTAGCGTCGTGATTTCTGACCTCATTCCAGTATTCCCAGGCACCGTTTCGGAGGTCTTGTTGAAGACGTTCGCGTTGCGCTTCGCTGTAATAGAAGTCGTAGGGGAGTGAGTGGGAGAGGAGATGTGGAAACGAAACAATGTCTTGCGCGACGAGAAAATGTAGAGCAATTGGACACGGCATCTTGGAGACGCGCATCAGCAAGTCCACAATTGTGCGCTTCGTCTCTACCTTCATACCATGCCGGGTCACGGCGAGCATATTGATGTCACTACGCGTTGGGTTAAAGCCACCAAGAGCAAGTGATCCATGCAGATACAGGCCGAGAAGCTGCTGCTTTCCCAGCAGACGTGGCAATTCTGTTGTCAGCGTGTTTACCTCGGACTGTATAACTTTTGAACAGGTCGCCCAGGTATAGGATATCATAGCTTTGTTTCCCTTTATTTCGCTAGCCAATTTTCGTTGGTGCTCTGTTTCTCATTCATCATGTCAACTTATAAGGTCATGACCTACTGACACAAAACGTAAAAATATACAAACCGATACGTTCATTCAAGATAATCGCTTCTAAGCAACACTATACTGACTGTATATCTGCTCCATTTTTATCGTATTTCCGAATGCAGGTTTCACACGCGTAAGTACAACGCATAAGGATATCTATGAAACGTCTAGAGTCGCTGCTTACACTCCCAGCACTACTTGTTTTCTGCTTCGCGCTCACTATCCGCGTAGCATATAACTTCACGGTTGCTGCTGGCTACTACCCTTTGCATGACTCGTTGACGTACCAGACTATCGCGTTTCATCTTGTACAGCAACATTGTTACTGTCTCTATTCTCATCTACCAACCGTTGACCGCGCCCCACTCTGGCCCCTAATTATCGCCCTGATTGATCGCGTGATTGGACCGCAGGATATTCTAGTGCGCCTCTTTCTCTGTGGGATTGGCTCCGCGACCTGTGTACTGCTCTATTACTTCGCACGCGATTTGTTTGGTGGACGCGTTGGCACCTTCGCGGGTATCGTGGGCGCAATCTATCCCTTTCTGTATGTCTATGATGGCTTACTCTATTCAGAATCGCTCTACATCTTTTTACTACTCGCTTTTTGCTATACGCTCTATCACATGCAACATACGCCCCGCGTCTGTTTCATGGTTACAGGCGGCGTGTTGCTCGGCCTGCTTTCACTCACACGACCTAATGGTATCGCGTTGCTTGGGTTGTTTATTGTGTGGGTATGTGTATTGGGATGGCGGCGGGTGCTTTCACGGCCCAGAGTTGTTCAAAGTGTATTTGTGGTGTCGCTACTCTCGCTCGCCTTTGTCGCGCCGTGGACGCTCCGTAATTATAACATCACACACGCGCTTATTCCCGTTGCTGTAGGCGATGGCAAAGTGCTGCTGGGCGCGTATAACTACGAGACCGCCGACCCGCTTTATCAGAACGGCTACTATGCGGGAGTGTGGATTATTCCAAGCGAGGCAACGCCATGGGTCACGGCAAAGTTTCCACATGAGTGCGCGGGGCCATGTGAGGTACAACGCGACAATGCATATAAAGCGGCCGCACTCCAATGGCTGACGGGTCACACTTCCTACATTCCGTTTATGCTGGAGCAACATTTTATCAACACATGGGCGGTTGTACCACAGGAGGCCGATCTTGCCATTAACCGTTTCCCGCAGAGAGGTACGTCACAGTTTATTGTCCTGATGATGGAGAGCATGACGCCATTTGTTTTCGCTCTGGCCTTGCTTGGTCTCGTTGTAACCCTGAGACGCTGGCGCGACTTGCTCTTTCTCTACCTCATCATAACGCTTACGCTGGCGCAGAGTATTGGCTATTATGGTATTCCACGCTTCCGTGCTCCGATTGAACCAATGCTCTTGCTATTCGCATCTGGCGCAATATGGTGGCTTGTGACCTATACAAGTCAATACTTCAAGCTAAAATTAGCACGGGTATAACACGCAAGCGACACCACGGTAGTAAGAAGCCCCTGCATTCCATGCATGGGGAGTCTCAGAAGTGTACCTGTATGTTATACCCGTACAATTAAAAAACCTGAACCAACTTACTCGTTGTCCAGGTTCTCAGGCTCCAAATCATCCTCCTCGTCCTCTTCGTCCTTGTACTCGTCCAGATACACCATATCGGAATAATCTTTAGAATACGAGTCCTTGCGAACGCGGATTGTTTGATTGATGGTTGGAAAAGGCTTGAGGCCCGTTGGAGCCGCAGGCCCCTCCATCTGCATCTCATACGCGGGCGCACCCTCGCGTACCAGCACCTCACTACCCACAGCAACCGACTCAAATCCCAGACGGCGCAGATCCATAACCATTCCAGGCCAGGTGTCGTCGGGATCAATGGCCCACCATTCACGTCCCATACTGCGTACAGGTCGGACGCGTAAAGGTCGGTTAAGGTCGCCAATATCCGCCAGCAACAATGTACGTTTCTGTTCGGCTTTTTCCATGACTATAAACCGTCCCTTCTCTACTAGGACATTATTCCTACAAGTTTCTTTCCGTCCCGCAAGCATCTATAAAAAATAGTGTTTGCACATATCTTCTTCTCTAGCCCTTGTAAAACGGAAACCGTTACCCTAAACAGCATACCACATTGTATAGACGTTTTGCTACTTGAAAAACGGGTACACAATTTCTAAAAACGCGCTTCTGCCGTGTACAGTATTTTTACACTCACCATGCTATACGTCTAACAGGACACAATGGATTACAGAAAAATAGGACATATGCCCCACACCGTTTTTTCTGTTTGCTCTTATACTTATCAGGCTACAGCATAATTGACAGCACACAAGAAAACGTACATACTGAACAGGTAGGAACAATGAGTATTGGAGCCATCCTCAAAGGAATACAGAGCATGAGCCAACAGAGTTTCCGCACGCTACCAGGAACGACGCTACGCCGCCTGCGTAATACGCCCAATTATCTCTTCCTCCTGTGGCGTTGGAGCGCATGGCTTTATGCGGCAATTATCATCGCGGGTTTCCGTCATTCCGCAACGACGCAGCTTTCTATCACCATTGGCTTTGCGTTGCTCGGCATCACCTTTCTACAAACAGTGTTAGCGACTCTGTACGCCCCCGTCTTTCGGGTATTTTTCCCTCTGCTCCCAAGAATCGGCGGCTCACGAGCATCAATACAACCAAAGCGGCTGGCGCAGGACGAGAACGTCGATATTTTAATTCCACTGACGAGTATGAAAAATATGTATCAGACGGTTGCGGTATACGCCCTTGATGTAATTATCTGTGGGCTTGTCGTGTACTTCAGTGGCCCCAATGGTGGCTCGCCGTACTTTGGGGATAGTTCGCCGTTTTATCGCTATGGCATGTCGTCAGCACTCGCGGCGGCGTTTGCCTATCGCTATAGAGGAGCCATCGCGGCATCAGTGGGATACGATTTGTTTATTGTGTTTGGTATGCTGATTAAGGCACCCACCACACCACCGTATACGCCAAACGTAGTGGACATCGCGGGTTCGCTCTTCGATACACCGCTTGTGGCGATCATCGCGGCCTCGTTCGCGAGTTTGCTGGCAAGCTATTCGCAGAGCAAGCGGCGTGAACAGGATAACGCACGGCGCGAACGCGCGTTGGTTCGCGTGAGTGAGACGTTGGCACGCGGCGCAACTAATAGCCACCAATTGTTGCAACAGAGCATTACGCCGATGCGTCAGGGCGGACATTTTCAACGGCTCATGATCGCGCTTGTCCATATGCCCACAGGTGACGAAATAGAGAAAGAGTCGCCTGTAGAGCCTATTGTATGTGTCGAGGTTGACGCCCAGAGTGCGATACCAGACGATACCGCGTCACTCATACAACAGGTGCTACAGTCGGGACAACCGCTCGATACCTTTACTCCGCTTCACGACGCGAGCGGATACGGTATCGCCCGCTTCTACCTTCCTCTCTATAAAGAGGGCCAGATACACCTTGTGTTGGGCGCGGAGAACGTTCGGCAGGCACCCTATGGCGAGAAGCAAGCCGAGTTTCTCGCCATCACGGGCGCACAACTACTGGTCGCGCTAGAAAACATTCGCCTGACCGAACAGACAATAGAGCTAAACGCGGCAGCAGAACGGAGCCGTATTGCACGCGAAATTCACGATGGCATCGCGCAACTTGTCTATATGATGAGCCTTAACGCTGAAACGTGCGCGACTCAGGCCCACCGCATCACAGAAGCGTCCGAGGAAGACGCGGAACTGGTGCAACCGTTGGCGCACCGTTTGGATACGCTGGTCACAGTCTCCAAACAAGCTCTCTGGGAAACGCGCAACTATATGTTCAATCTCAAGCCACTAATGAGCGGCACAACAAACCTTACGCAGATGCTCACCAATCAGGTGCGCGAGTTTCAAGCGATTAGTAGCTTGCCAACGCACTTCACCGTTGAGGGCGTCGAAGAGGTACAGACGGGCGATCAGCAACACGTTCGCAGATACGCCCAGGTGGGCGCGGCTATCTTTCGCATCGTACAGGAGGCACTGACCAACGCCTACAAACACGCGGACGCCACGCAACTCTGGGTGCATCTTTCACTTTCTCCGCAACAGGTCGCAGTTGATATCTGCGACGACGGACACGGAATGCAGTCGGTATATTATAGTTATACGCTAACGAATGAGAGCGAAAAACAACGTATTTACTCCGGTCATGGAATGCGCGGAATGCGTGAACGAGCTGAGGAACTGGGCGGACTATTCGAGGTCGCGCCACTCGCGGAGGGTGGCGTCAAAGTCCATGTACAAATACCGAGGTAGCAGAGAAATACAATCGATAGACGAAGGAGGACGCGATGGCAAAGATACGCCTGATGCTTGTTGACGATCACGAGATAGTACGAATGGGGATGCGTGCCTTGTTTGAGTTGGAGCCAGACATACACGTCGTCGGCGAGGCCAGCAACGGTGCCGAAGCGGTTGCGAAAGTGAGCGTATTGGACCCACAGGTGATTTTGATGGATGTGCGGATGCCAAATATGAACGGAGTTGAAGCGTGTCGCGATATCAAAAACACGCATCCCAACGTCTCTGTGCTGATGATTACTTCACACGACGACACAAAAGCGGCAGAAGACTCCCTGCTCGCAGGTGCGAGTGGCTACCTTATTAAGAACGCCAGTCGTGCCGAACTTTTACGAGCGATTCGCCTTGTCGCGCAGGGCCAGATACTGGTTGATCCCGTCTCCGCAAAACATGCGATGGCGCGGATACTCTCGCTGGCGAACGGCATGGCACACGTTCCCGGTGAAGAGTTGACCGAGCGTGAACGCGAAGTCCTCGCGCTGGTTGCTCGTGGCTATACAAATAAGCAGATAGCGGAAGCACTCTCTATCACCGAGAAAACCGCGCGTAACCACGTCAGTCACATCCTTGAGAAACTGGGACTATCAAGGCGCAGCGAGGCCGCCGCGTTCGCAGTAGAAAACAGGCTTGTGCCGCCACGAGATGCACGGCATAACGAGTAGCAGCACCGCTAGGAAAGGACACATCTCCACATGACAGACGCTATGTATCCCTCTGACTCTGCCGGACAGAACTATCTCTTGCATGAGCAGTACAAAGATGCCGCGAATTTAAATGCACGTATTCAGCTTCACGAACGCTTTAGCACAAACACATATGACTGGCAGCGTTGGGTCTTCGATCAGCTCAACACTAGCCCTGAGAGCCGTGTGCTCGAAATAGGATGTGGCCCCGCTCGACTCTGGCTTAACAACTTTGATCGCATCCCCTCAGAATGGGACATTACACTCGCTGACTTTTCCGCAGGCATGTTGCAAGAGGCACATCATAATCTTCAGATTGTACGGCACTCCTTCACCTTTCAGCAGTTCGACATACAATCTATTCCATTCAAAAGCAACAGCTTCGACCTTGTCATTGCCAACCACATGCTCTATCATGTACCAGACCTCGACAAAGCCCTGTCAGAGGTACAGCGCATTCTCAGTCCTAAGGGGCGCTTTTATGCCGCGACTGGTGGGCAAACACACTTGCAAGAGTTGGGCGATCTGGTACGCCGCATTGAGCCAAAGTACAACATTCAACAGATTAGCGCGAATATCTTCAATCTTGAAAACGGCGCGAAGACGCTCACACGCTGGTTCCCACATGTCACATTGCGTGTCATTGATGATAGCCTGAGAATAACAGAAACAGAACCATTACTTGCGTACATCCGTTCAATGCCCGTACAATCCTTCATGAGTGCTGAAAAACTGCAAACATTGCGTGAGAGCATTGACCATGACATCCAGACGAATGGTGCTATCCACATCACCAAAAGCATTGGCATCTTTGAGGCAACGCGCTAACCTCACTCACACTACAACATATTAGGGCTTGGGTGTGGACTGCGGATACACGCTCAGATTGCTATACACAATCGAGGCATCCTCACCACCAGAGACAGTTGAGGCCAGGAACGCGACGTAGCCGGTGGTGAAACTGTTATCCGCATCTGACACCTTCGCCAGGTACACACCATTTATGTAAAGCAAGAAGGTATTCCCATTGCTGATAAATTGCACCGTGTTCTTCGCCCCTGCTTTGATTGCTGCTGATGTCTGCCAATCTTGCAACACGGTGTTGTTCGTGGCGGTACTAAAGTTGCTGGACTTTGAAACTCTGTACCTTCCCATACTATCTACCTCGAAGAGATAGCCCGCATACGCGCCAAGTGTTTTTTTGCTGACATGAAAGAAGACGCCACCTGAGTGTCCAGTTGCGATGGTCATATCAACCGAAAGGGTCATATTCCCATACTTGTTCGCGCTCTCTATACATCCCTTTAACGTTCCCAGATTCAAGAGTGCATTCTGTTTGGTGACTTGATAACCGTTGGGCGTAAAGGTACAATTAGCATTTGTATCCCACTGCGCCTTCTGCGTTTGCGCTGCATCGGCATTGTTCAACGGGTCGGTATAAAGCGGCGTACCAGTGGTCGCGGTCAGCACAACGCCCGCAGTTGCTGACGCGTTCGCTTGCACAGTCGCGGTAGCACCTGCGATAGCGGTTGCGGTTGCGTTTTTTGCCTGTTGTGTCGCGTCGACACCAGCTTGAGCCGTCGCGGTCTGGTTGGGCGTCGCCGTCGCGGTAGCACTCACAGTAGTTGTCACAGTGACACCGCGTGTAGCTGATGTCTGTGTTCCACTTATCGCAGTGTTACCAACGCCAGGAATTTTGTTACCCAGCAACACATAGATAACTGGCCCCATTACCGCGAGTAGCACAAGCAACGCAAGCACACTAACGATGCGTCCACGCGTCTGAGCGGGTGATGGTCGCGGCGGCTCAAATCTCTGCGTGATACGGCTTGGTTGCGGAACCGATGGCTCCGCGATATATTGTGGCGTATACGCTGGCTCCTGTATCACACGCGTGACACGTCCACGCGTTGGGGGGGGCGCGGCAATTCCGGGTAGGATAAGGGGAGCATTTTGCGCGGATGCTTCTTGTCGTCGTGAGGGCGTGGCAACACGTCCCAGTGTGTTGTTGCGCCCACGCATGTTCGCCGCCTGACAAAACGCGTCGGCGAGTTCAGTTGCGCTCAAATAGCGCAGGTCAGGACTTTTTTCCAGGCTCCGCAAAATGACGCGATCAAGCTGCGCGGGAACATCCTCCACAATACTACTTGGCACGGGGGGACGCTTCGTCATATGCATGGTGACTACCGCGATCTGATTTTCCGCAGAGAAGGGCAACTGCCCCGTCACCATCTCAAAGGCAAGCACGCCCAGCGAATAGAAGTCGCTGCGTGGGTCTGCTTTATAATCTTGCTCGAAGAGTTCGGGCGCAACATAATCAACCGTTCCCAAAACATTTCCTGTTGAAGTAAGCTGTGTCGCATCAGAGGTTGTACGAGCAATGCCGAAGTCCGCGAGATAGCAACTATCGTCCGCGTCAAGCAACACATTTGAGGACTTGATATCGCGGTGAATAATGCCCTTCGCGTGAATATAGTCCAGCGCATCCGCGATCTCGCGCAAGTAGCGGCAGGCGTCCGCAAGTTGCAGTGGGCCACGCTTTGTGCGAGCGCGGAGTGAGCCACCCTCCATAAAGGGCATTACAATATAATAGTGTGGGATGCCATCCAATCTCGCCATACCTGTATCAAAAATAGGAATAAGATGAGGGTTGTTCATCGAAGCCATAAGCCGCGCTTCACGCACGAAACGCCGCAACAGTTCCTCATCTTCGCGCTTGAACACCTTTATCGCAACCTCACGCTGAAACAGCGTATCGAATCCACGATACACGTCCGCCATGCCACCACGCCCTGCCAGCTTCGACAACTCATAGCGATCCAATACCCGCCCTTCTAAGCCTGCCATACGAATTTCTCCACCACTAGGGGAAAGAGCGGGGAAGTAACGCCGCTCATAAATTTTGTTCTTCTTATAATAAGACGTTAGAGCAGCGTTTTAGTTGCGTGGGAGATGTATATCAGGATATTTCACCGTTGTTTTTTTCATAGAAAAGGGAGCATGTCCATTGTACGAACCATGTCCACAGAGCTGTCAGCGTGTAAATGCTACATACACATGCGCGGCATCATCATACTTGTATAACGGATTGCTTTTATGGAACTTCAAGGTGCCATTTTCGCTCGATAACCAGAGCAGAACTCTTGTTCCTGCGGGCAGGCGAATATCGTAGTGCCAGTGAGTGAGCGCGTTCGTCCCAATAACGCCAAGCAACCACGCGCCCCTATCGTTGTCAATCGAGTTGGGCATGAGTTGGTCGCAGGGAAGCGCGTTATCATCGTGAGTATCATCGACTTGAAAATCGCAGGCATGTAATGCCATACCGTCGAATGAGGCTTTCGGGTCGGCATAGGGGTAGGCGGGAAAGTCCGAGACACTTTTACGAGCAAGCATAGCCTGCGTCCATATCCAGGAACCAACGTGAATCGCCAGCACCGTCTGCACCGTGAGGCGCACCTGTACCTGTGACGCCAGGCGCACTGTCAACGCACACCCGCCCGTGCAGTCGGCGGGTAACTGCTGATTCGAGGCTTTGATGATTGGCGTCGGCAAGACCTGCTGTGGCGAAGTTGCCTCGATCTTTAGCACAACGCCGCCCAGGGCGACAAGCGGATAGTGCGGCGAGAGCGGGAGCACCATGCCGGGTTGGAGCGCGTGGCAATCCTGTCCCAGCGACGCGTTCAATGCCTTCACCGTAGTAGGATTTACGTCGCTAAACACTTGCCCTGCGTCCGCCATTCGCATCTGATATGTCAAAATGCTATCACATGAGTCGCCCCCCTGAACCGTATAGAGCAAAGAACCGACCTGCGGGAGTATCGTTGGAAAAGCGGGCGGTGGCGTAGAAACGGGCGGTGGAGGTGGCGCGGAAAGGCCATAAAAATAGTTTGTTACACCGGGAATAATGCCCCGACCCGCATTCGACGCGAAAATGTATGCTGGAACAGCTAGCACAAAGAACACCGGAAGCAGGAGCAAAAGTTTCCAGGGAATAGCACGCGCAATAATGCGTAAGTTTTCCTCTGCGGTACTCTGTGAATCAAAGCGGCGAGCCATTGGCGACTCCTCATGAATATTGCATTAGTGGTGTGGAGGATAATTCGTAGTAGCGATATAGTACGATATATATATAACAACAGGTCACTAGAAGAACGCTCAGTACCTCTACCTCTAGTATACTACGCTGCCATAATCGTCTTAGTTCACAGAAAGATGGGCGATACCTCATGTGAGATACCGCCCATCTTTCTACAAAGCGCGAAGCTTAGCCCTGTGCAAGCGCGGAATTACTGCTCGCGGTCATCTTGTTGAAGGCATCATCCGCCGATGACTGGCCTTTGAGCACGCTTGTGAAAGCGTTCGAGATGATGTTGCGACACTGATCCCACGCTGGAATGGTTGAGGCAACAAAGCCATATTGCAGCGATGCTGGCCCAGCTTTACGCGCGGGATTCTTCGTGTAGTAGTCCTGTAGTGTTGTGCTGTTGAACGTCGATTGACGTACAGGCATATATCCTGTTGTCTGCACGAACGACGCGTTTGATTCGGAGCTCGTGAGAAACTTCATGTAGTCCCACGCCGCCGACTGTGTATCCGTGTCAACGCCCGCATACATCGCCAGGTTTGTGCCAAACAGCGTTGTAAACTGCCCCTTTGGGCCGGCGGGAATTGGTGCCTCGTTGAACTGGAAAGCTCCGTTGATAGCCTTCTTCAAGAAAGGATAGCTAGCGATTGAGCTAATGCCGAACAATGATTTCTGTGAGGCGAAGTCGTTCTGCCAGGCATTCGCGCTTGTGATGTGAATAGCTTTTGATTGCACAAGCGGGGCAAGTTTGCCGAGAGCATCTTTCGCAATCGCAGCATTCGCGCCCGTTGCAAAAGCGACCGTCTTGCCATCAGGAGAAACGAAATTCGTGCCACCGAGACCCTTGTACAGAATTGACCAGAAATCAACGTCCGGCGTGTAGGAGAGTCCCCACTGTGAGCCATCGGGCTTCGTAACCTTTGTAAGGTCGCTCACCATCTCGTCAATCGTTGTCGGTGGCGTAATACCCGCGGCTTTGAGTGCGTCAACGTTGTAGTACAGCACAATCAGGCTCTTGTTAAAGGGCAACATGTATTGTGTACCATTGAGCTGACCGTCTTTTAGCAACGTGGGGTAGAAGTCGTTGAGATCAGAGATGCCATTTTTCCCTGAAATGAAGGGTTGCAATGAAACAATCGCATTCGACTGCTGATACTGAGTCGCCCACTCTTCGTACACCTGTGAGATGGCGGGTGGCTTGCCGGCGGCAATCGCGGCGGTGATCTTCGTTTTCAGCGTGGCATACGAGTCATACGCCTGCACGTTGACTGTGACGTTAGGATTTTTCTGCATGTACTGCTTTGTCAGCGTATCGATTGCCGTTTTGTTGGCACCAGAGCCGAAAGCATCCCAGAAGTTTACCGTGTATTTTTTACCAGAATCGAGTACACCCGGATTTGCGCTATTTGTGGTAGTGTTGCCACCGCTACCAGACGAACCACCGCAGGCCGTCAAAACTAGCAGTACCAGTGTCGCGAGAATATAGGCCGTAAGAGACCGTTTGTGACGCATGTGAAACCTTTCCTTTGTTACGAAAATACCAGACGAACGAATAAAAGGTGTATTTCTATCTCAACACACTCCAACCGTTCAATAGAACGGCGGGCCAGTGGAAACTGGTGCATGAATGTTAGCCCTTTGTACTGCCCACCGAAATACCTTCGATGAACTGTTTCTGGGCAAGTAAAAACACAAGCAGAATAGGTAACGTCGTAAAAGCAGCCGCAGCCGCCAGACCTGTCGGGTCGGTTCCATCAACCGAGGTAAACGCCTTCAGGCCCACCTCGACGGGACGGAACGCGTCAGAACTTGTAACCAGGTAGGGCCACAAAAACGCGTTCCAGCTTCCAATCAACACCTGTAACGCGACCACCGCCAAGGCGGGACGCGCCAGAGGAGCCGCGATAAGCCACAGAAACTTGAAGCGCGAACATCCGTCAATCTGCGCGGCTTCCCACAGCGAATCAGGAAGAGACAGAAAGAATTGGCGTAACAGGAAGATACCAGAAATGCTCACGCCAAACGGGATAATCTGTGCTTGGTAGCTATCAATCCAGCCAAGCGACGAGACAATCAAGTAGCTTGGAATAAGCGTCGCCTCAAATGGAATCATAATCAGGGCCAGAATTGCGAGAAAGAGTGCCTCTCTACCCGGAAACTTCATCATCCCAAAAGCATAGCCAGCAAGCAACGAGGTGCTAACTGCGAGTACAACGGTACAGCCTGAAATAAAAAGGCTGTTCATGAAATATTGCAGCCAGGGAGCCAATGCCCACGCACGGGCGTAGTTTGTCCATTGCCATTCAGGCCAGAATATCGGCGTCTCGGCATACGCGCTATGCTCTGTCAGGAGCGATGTAACAAACATCCAGTAAAGCGGAAAGATCGAGCTAATCGAGACAAGCACAACAATAAGATAAGTCAACGCACGCCAGGGTCGCAGATAGCGTCCAAACGGGCGTCTTGTGCGCCTCTTTGTCGTTGTAACCATAGCCATTGGCGGCACCGTTGGTAACGTAGCCATAGAAAATGCTCCTCCCTCTCTAATATGCCGCATTCGCATCACGGCGTGTAAACAGGAGTTGTGCCGCCGAGATTGTGAAGACAAGTAAAAAGATAACAACGGAAATCGCCGCACCCAGGCCATCGTGCGTATTGGTGGCAAATGCCTGCGAGAACATATACAGTCCGGTGGTGCGGGCAGCGTTCTCCGGCCCACCTTCAGCGTTTACGAAGAGAAAAACAGGTTGGAACATTTTGAATGACTCGATGGTGCTTAACAGCAAAACGACCAGCGTGATCGGCATAAGCAAAGGCCAGGTAATATTCTGAAACACCTGAAGGGGATTTGCACCATCGACGCGTGCAGCCTCCGCGAGTGCAGGTGATACATTGCTAAGGCCAGCCATAAAAAGAATTGTGCTAAAGCCTACCGATTTCCAGGTTGTGTATGCGATGATGCTCGTCAAAACCCAGTGTGGGTCGCCAAGCCAGTCAATCGGACGCAGATGCACGAGACGCAACATGTTGTTAAAAAGACCGTGATAGTTGTCGAACATCCAGTACCAGACCGTTGTGGTCGCTACAAGCGGCATAACAAACGGCGTAAAAATCGCTAACCGCCATGTTGTTCTCGCCCGAATACCTGACATGAGCAGGATCGCAAGCAATAGCGAGATAAACAGATGTAACGGAACCGAAACGAGCACGTACAGAAGCGTCACCTGTATAGATTGCCAGAAGTTCGCGTCATGGAAGAGAAAATTGTAGTTGTCAAGTCCAACAAACGGTTGTGCGCCGCGATTGAGAAAGTTCCACTTAAATAAACTCATGTAGAAAACAAAGATCGAAGGGGCATACGCGAAGACGCAAAGAACAGCAAAGACAGGCAACAAATAAAAATATGCCTGCCTCGCCTCACCAAAACGGCGTGATCGCTTCTCCGGTGGCGTGTTCAGTGCTTTCGCTGTCCCCAGTGAGGACACTTGTAGATCGCTTTCCATGCTTTCTCCTGCCGGGACTTTTTTGATATGCTCACCTATCATACTCGCCTCATATTAAGAATATGTAATACGAGAGCAAAAAACGAGTTAAAATAGAGATACATATGTACTCTTCTATAGAAATGGAGCCGATGTGAAGTAGGCACAAAAAAGCAGAGGTAGTGCAGAGACAAACTCTGTTCTACGTCTGCTTCCTATGTCTCTTCTTTCAAATAAACGCTCTCAAAGAAGATATTGTTGAGGACGCGAATTTTCGCCTACGTGGTACTACCTTTTCGCGTTCTGCGAATGAATAGCACGCAACACGCGCTCCGGCGTAAGGGGAAGTTGACGCACGCGGAAGCCGAGCGCATCGGCAACCGCGTTTGCTATGGCGGGTGCGACGCCGCTTCGCGCGACTTCTACTACAGATTTCGCGCCAAAACTGCCCGCCGCAATATTCTCGCCCTGTGTAAAGTATGTCTGCATCTCTGGTAACTCTGCCGCGTTATAGATGTGGTAATCGCTTAGTGTGGTTGTGAGCAAATGCCCTTGCTGGTTATACAAAATCTCTTCACAGATACCAGCACCCAGGCCCTGCGTCATACTTCCATGCACCTGCCCCTCTATGAGCAAGGGATTGAGCACGCGTCCAGTATCAACTGCACACACGAGTTTCACGACCCGCACACTCCCTGTTTCCATGTCAACTTCTACCTCGGCCCCGTGTACAGCAAAGGCGGTTGGCGCGTTGGCCTCTTTGCACGACGCGCTCGTAACAACCTGTTGCCCTTTGTCCAGCAACAGGTGTGACGCGACCTGTGCGAGTGTGAGCACCTGTCCGTTCAGTGGCGAGGGCGTGATGTTACCATCTTGTATCGTCAACGTCTCTGCTGAGACGTCGAGTAGGCTTCCCGCCGCGTTCAGCATCTGCTGATACATCTGTTCCGCCGCCTGACGCAGGGCGACACCCGCGTTATAGAGGATAGACGCCCCGTTGGTGGTCGTGGCGAACGGCGTGCTCGCGGTGCTGGTCGCGTGCAAAAGAATAGCATCCACCGCAACGTGCAACGCTTCGGCAGCGATTTGCGTGAGTAGCGTTTTACTGGTGGCGTCCGCGACTGCGATAAAGATATCAAAAGAGCCATCCACATTGAGCTTGACAATCGCGCCGCTACTTTCTGCACGCTTCAACACATTATCGAAGCTTGCGAGCGCAGCACCGACGCCCCGATGCAACCGACTATTCCAGGTGCGTCCACGCTTGCCTTGCCATTGTGTTTTTGCCTCGACAAACTGCATACACTCGGCGAGACTTCCGCCCCCGTTGCTCGTGCCTGCCGTCTGCGTTCCCTGCGTACTCTCTGTGTTCTGCACGTTTGCTGGTTTGACCCAATTCTTTTGTCGCAACACAAGCGCGTCCATACCAAGCCGTTTCGCGACTTCATCGATATGCGATTCGAGCGCGAAGAGTTCCGCATCCGCGCCGGGCGTATTACTCGCGGGCGGCAGATTTGTGTAGAGCACCTCCGTCACAAAACGTGTGTGGGAGCAGGGATAGAGAGCAAGAACACTACCCGGACGCGGCGTTTGCGATGCAGACGGCACATATGGTACATAGGTGCCATACGCCCCCGTACTCGCCAGCACAATCATCTGGTTGGCAACGATTGTGCCATCCTGCTTCACTCCGGTCTTCATACGCACAATGTGCTGCGAATATGCGAGGCTTTCGCGTAACTCTTCAGCACGCGAGTAGATGAGGCAGACAGGTTCGCGCGTCGCCTGTGTCAGCAGCGCACACACATCTTCCAACACAATGCCCTGTTGCATTCCCGCCCCGCCTCCAAGCGCAGGTTGCTCGACACGGATACGACGCGATGGAATACCAAGAACCGACGCGACAACACGCTGTACAACGTGCGGCGTATAGGCATTGCTTCGCACAACGAGATACTCGTCTTCATCAAAATATGTCACAACGGTACGCGTTTCAAGGGCAGTCTGACGCGTCATTGGCACAAGATATTCAGCCTCGATCACCAGTTCCGACTCCACAAAGCCCTGCTCCACATCGCCCGTCTCCACACGAGTACGCGCCGCAACATTGCGTTCCGCCGCGTAAAT
>JBBQVS010000049.1:0-29750 GCA_038211295.1 Ktedonobacterales bacterium
AGGGTTCCTATTCTGTGTGTTCATGGTATGTATTATACGCCTATGTATACCATTTGTCAAGCCCCTTCCCATCACGCCCCGCAAGGAACGCCTTTCTATCCCCGCCTTAAAAGCGCGGGGTTTTACAGGCCGCTTCTATAAAGTGGTTTGGCGTTGCAAGCACCGAGCATACCCGTTGCTCTTTTAACCTGCAACCGTAGAGCAAGAGACTGGCCTTGCATCTCTTGATACCTAATTTCACCTCTAACGTAGTCCCACGCCTTGAAAGACGTGGCACTGAGTCTGGACAAGATCGGACTTACGTTTTCACGCAAGCCTCTCCCGTTCTACAGGAGGGGTTCTTGACGATGTTCCTCGTACTCTATTGTGTCTTCCCTCATCTCGACAACGAATGAAGAAAGAACTCATTGCTCTTATTCCTCGGCGGTACTCTGGTCTCTTTTAGTAGGCTTGCCCAGGTATGCTTCAATGACCTTTTCATTGTTACGTACTTCGTCTGGCAACCCAGCAGCGATTTTACGCCCGTAGTCCAGTACCGCGATATGGTCAGAAAGACCCATTGTTACCGTCAACTTGTGCTCAATCAAGAGAATAGTCAACTGTAACTCATCGCGCAAACGCCGCACATAGCGCACAGCCTCGGCGGTCTCGGTGTCATTCATGCCAGCCGTTGGCTCGTCGAGCAGGAGCAGCTTTGGCTTCGCGGCGAGGGCGCGGGCAATCTCGACGCGGCGGCGGTCAGCGTAAGACAGGTTAATCACATACTCTTCCTGTCTCTCTACTAATGTAGGGCCAAAGAAGCCGAGCAGTTCAACAGCACGTTTGCGGGCCTCTTCCTCTTCACGCACAACATTTGGCGTGCGTAAAAGTGACCCAATGATGCTTGCTTTGAGTTGCGTGTGCTGTCCAACAAGCACATTTTCAAGCACCGTCATGTTATTGAACAGACGGATATTCTGGAAAGTCCGTGCGATACCGCGCACAAGCACCTGGTCAGGGTTCAGACCAAGCGTGGTCTTTCCGGCAAGACGGATATCGCCAGAGGTGGGTTTGTAGATGCCAGTAATCAGGTTGAAAACGGTTGTCTTGCCTGCTCCGTTTGGCCCAATCACGCTCACAATCTCGCCTGAGCGAATCTGCAAGTCAACATCTTGTACCGCGACCAGACCCCCGAAGCGTTTCGTTACCTTACTGAGTTCCAGCAACGGTGTGCCGTTTGGAACCGTCTGCTCTGGCCCTCCAGTTGGCTTCACGTCAGATATACTCATGCTATTTGTCCTCTTACATCGTTACTCAACATGCATTCCCGCTTCAAAGCCCGGTGATCCAGGGGGTGCTTCCATCTCATCTATTACCGCAGGCTCATCTATTGAAGTGTGCAGTTCGCGCTTTCTACGCGCACTTGGGATAAGTCCCTCTGGCCTGAAGATCATCACAGAAACGAGAATCACCCCAAAGACGAGGTTGCGGATATTGCTGAAAGAGAAATCGGGGAAGTAATGCTGAATACCGGAGTAGAGGGGGAACAGCACGTTATGGGGGTCGGAGGCCGTTACGTCAAGTTGTCCCAGGATAAGCACGTTGATCGCGTATACCGCGAGTGCGCCCACGATAACCCCTGGAATACTGCCCAGACCACCGATGACGACCATAGCAAGATAGATCACCGAGTCGCTGAAACTGAAGTTTTCGGGCGAGACACCGCCCAATTTCGCGGCATAGTACACACCCGCGATACCGGAGAAGAACGCGCCAGCACCAAAGGCAAAGAGTTTGGTTTGCACAAGGTTGATACCAGATGATGCGGCTGCGATTTCGTCTTCGCGAATGGCTACCCAGGCACGTCCCAGACGGGAGTCACGCAGGCGTATGTTCGCCAGCAGACAAAAGCCAATCAGTAGCAATATTAGATAGTAGTACGGGATAGGCGTGAACGTTGTCCATTGCACACCAGGGAAGGCAGGCGAAAAAACACCCACCAGACCGTTTGTGCCGTTCGTATACTTGTCCAGGTTAAGAAAGAACACCGGCACGATTTCACCAAAGCCGAGCGTCACGATTGCGAGATAGTCACCGCGCAACCGCAGCGTTGGCGCACCCAGCACCACGCCCCAGAAAGCCGCGATTAACGCCCCAATCAGCAGCATTGGCCAGAAGAGCCAGGGCCAGAACTGGGCATTGATAGGAGTATGAAAGAGCGTTGTAAACTGACCCGAACCGATCATGCTCCAAGAATATGCGCCAATCGCGAAGAAGGCCACATAGCCCAGATCAAGCAGGCCAGCGAAACCAACCACGATATTGAGGCCCAGCGCAAGAATCACATAGCGTCCCGCATCCGCGTAACTGGCGATCCGTCCCGCGCTACTTGAACCAAACAGAAAAGGGTCAAGAATGGGATAGCAGAGAACAAAAACGGTAAGCAGTATCAGGTAAAAACGTTGTGCGCCCGTACTTCTGAGTGGAAGATCATTCGGCACAATGTCCTTTGCTTCCTCTTTAGCACGCGTAGTCGAAAGCACTTCAAGCTGACGCTGTTTGTTGAAGCGTGCGGCAAGCCCGTTTCCGTTTCCGTTCGCGCTACCTTTCGGCGCGATCACATAGCGCAGCGCGATCAAGCCACCCAACCGTCCCAGAAAGTAGCCCGCGATAGGCAGCAAAATTGTACGTGCGACAGTCCAGATAATCAAAGGCAGCGTAAAAGCACCAGTAATAATATAGACGACATCGACAACAAGCGAGATAGCGGCAAAGGCCAACGCGAACCAGAGGCCGGCGGCAGTTGCGCGAGTCAGTAAAGCCGTTCGCTCTTCCGCGTTGAGAATTACAGCACTTTCGAGCGGACTGGGGGCGACATAATTACGCGCCTTGCGTACACGTCCACGAATGTAGAAGTACAAAGGCCAGATAACCGCACACAGCGCGATACCCACAATGAGTCCCAGGATAATGACCAGCACCAGTGGAACCAGTACAAAGAGAAATACGTCAATCCATATTTCCATTGTGCGCCGCCGCCCACTATCGGATGCCACAAAATATCCTGTGAGTGCGATCACAGTGCCATAAAAGATAATCGTGAAAATAGCCGCGAGAATCAGCGAAGCCGGGTCTACTGGTACATCATTCGCGGCGGTACTTGGCGAAACAACAGTATTGACAATGGACTCACCGTTCCACAGAGTAAAGACAATCACGGGTACGAGCAATGCTACAATCCAGCGTATGAGTAGCATTCGGGTGTTCCGTGCAGGACGAAGCAATTGATTGCTCATCGATATTGACACGTTTGCACTCCCTCACATTCGACGATGCCAGTTTGCATCACAAAACATTTTCACTTGCGTGTTACACTTTATCAGGCGTTTGCTGACCAAGTAAGCCAGTAGGCCGAAACACAAGAATGAGAATGAGGATACCAAAGACGACAGCCGGCGCCCAGGCAGTACCACCATTTGGTAGACCAAAGCCGCCCCGGTTAGAGTCCGGGATATAGGTTGTTAAGGCTTGTACTAATCCTATCAATAGTCCGCCCAACATAGCACCGATGATATTGCCGATGCCGCCAAGCACTGCGGCGGTAAACGCGATCAGGCCAATCTGGAACCCGATAGAAAAAATAGTGTTGCCGAAGTAGAGTTCGTAGATGAAGCCGGCAGCACCTGCTAATCCCGCACCAATAAGAAAGGTGATCGCGATAGTGCGGTCTACATTCACGCCCATGAGTGCGGCAGCCTCTCGGTCTTGCGCTACCGCTCGGATTGCACGACCTGTACGTGTTTGCGTCACGAATGTCTGCAAAGCCACCATTAAAACCACCGCCACAATAAGCACAATAAAATCGATGTTACTGATTGTTATGGGGCCAATGTGGTAAATAATGCGTGGAAAAACTGTTGGAAACAGAACAGGGCGATATCCCTTCCAGAATTTGCCGATGTCTTGCAAAATCAGAGAGACGCCGATAGCAGAAATAAGGGGAGCCAGTCGCGGCGCGTTTCGCAGGGGACGATAAGCAATGCGTTCAATCAGCACACCAACCAATGCACATACCACAATTGAGGTAAGACACGAGATAATCAGGATACCAGTCAGGGGCAAAAGTGAAATTTTAGAAGAGTCGGTTATACCAAACGCACTAACCACCACAATAGAGACAAGCGTCCCAATCATGAAAATATCACCATGCGCGAAATTGATAAGTTCAAGGACGCCATAGACCATTGTGTATCCCAGGGCAATAAGTGCGTAAATAGCCCCTGTAACAAGCCCCACCAGGAGCAATTGCAAGAGAAGTCCTACATCCATAAAAGAGTATTCTACCTTCCTGCTAGATTTTTGCATGTTTGTATGCAGAGAGAGAGAGGGGATAAGGAGGGAAGCAGTCTTTTATTACGCTTGACCGCTTCCCTCCTCTGACTAGACGTTAGACACTATCGTACAGGTTGTTGTTAGGATGAAACAGCCTGTGTGCCGACAGCCTTCCAACCGATCTTGTTGTCCACTGTGGCAACCTGATAAATGGTCAGACTCTTGTTTGTGGTGTCACCATTCGAGTCGAAGCCCGTGTGACCCAGAATGCCATCGAACGAGAGGCCCTGCATCGCGTCGATCACGGCCTGACGGAATATCTTGCCCTGCGCGGCATCGCCAGAGTCTTTAGGAGCGTGCGTCTTGGTCAGAGCAACTTTGATGCCCTGAATTACAACGTTCATGGCCTCATACGCAGGAGCACTGTAGGCACCAATGGTCCCATACTGTGCTGTGTATGCTGTGATGAAATCTTTTGCAGCAGGTGACGCGGTTGGATCAACAGCAGGCACAGTTGCGAATACTGGGCCGCCGGTTGTCCCAACAGCCGTTGCGAAACTGCTATCTTGAATGCCATCACCACCGGCAAAGCCAACATTTTGCAAGCCTTGCACCTGTTGCATTTGCTTACGGATGAGTGTACCACCGGTGGAGAAGTTCCCCGCGAAGTAGATCACATCAGGCTTCTGGCTGGCGGCTTCTGTTAGCAAGCCAACATATGAGTTTGTGCTCTTGATACTCTTGTGGTCAATGACCGTACCACCAAGCTTCTGCCACTCAGGAATGAAGTACTTGGCAAGACCCACGCCATAGGTTTCGGTGTCATCGATAACATACACCTTCTTGTAGTTCTGCTTCTGATACAGATAATCGGCAGCAGCAGGCCCTTGCAAGTTGTCTGTTGTGACAACACGGAAATATGTTACTTTTCCAGAAGGACGATACACGGAGATTTTGTCGTTTTCACCATCACAACCTGACACCTTAGAATTTTGTGTCAGACATGGGTTAGTATTAGACGGGCTAATCAAAGCAATCGGTGCGTTGTTTGCGATAGGCATTTCCGCGCGTGCGACATTACTATTGAAGGGGCCAACAACGCCTGCGACGAGGTAGTCGCCGATCATCGAGGTGATATTGTTTGCGCCTTTATTCGGATCATGCACACCGCCAACACCAACATCGTCATTTGCCACCAGTTGTAATGTGATGCCTTTGATTGTGCCATTCTTGTTTGCCTGATCGAGTGCCAGACGAGCACCATTTTCTGTAGGTTTGCCAATACTTGCGTCACCACCAGACACTGGCAAGTCTGTAGCAATCTTGATCGTGGTAGAGCCGGCGTTCGCGGTAGTACCACCGTTGCCACTCGTGGTCGTGCCTGCGCCACATGCGGCAAGCATGGCAAGCAACAAGGGAATACCCATCATCAGGGAAAAAATACGTAACGTGCGCTTCTGCATAGTGCAGTCAGCCTCCTTCAACAGTAACAGCTACGACGTAAAAACAATTTACAGTGAAGTGCGCGACTTAGAGTAAACTCTAAAACCGCGTTCTTCTTAAAGGGTATACGTCAACAACGCTGTGAACCTCACAACCTCCCCGCCAAATACTCGGTGTACGACTGTCTACAGCTTTGTAGTTCTCAAAATGGAATACACGCTTTGTTGTAGGGCCAGGGTCTTGCGTCGAATAGATGAGCAGATTATACGGAATCATAACGTACCTGTCAAGAGAGTATTTTTGCGAACGCTTGCACCATACTAAGAATGCTTAGAAAAGACCGTAACCATTGCCTTTTGTATACGCGGCTGCTACATAATAAGGAGAAGGACTATTCTCAAAAAAGGGAGAGGTAGACAAAAGGAAAACTATGATTAGCAATTTCTCGCCTCGCGATTTTACACGGCAAGATGAGTCAGACGATACAAATTTTTATGTTGCCCCGCGTATGGTTGCTCACATCGATGAACATGCTATCGCAGCCGTGACCGATGCTATTCGTCGTCACGTTCCCGCTCAGGCGCGTGTGCTCGATATTATGAGCAGTTATCACTCACATCTACCACAAGAGGTGCGGTATCAAGAAGTGGTAGGACTGGGTATGAACGAGGCCGAGTTACAGGCAAATACACAGTTGTCACGTTTTGTAGTGCAAAACCTCAACAAAAATCCTGAGCTTCCGTTTCCAGACGCCCAGTTTGACGCGGTAATCAATACCGTATCAGTTCAATATCTGAAACGTCCTGTTGAGGTTTTTCGCGAGATCGCCCGTGTCCTCAAGCCCGATGGCATCTCACTGGTGAATTTTTCTGACCGTATGTTTCCCACTAAAGCTGTACGCATCTGGTATGAGGGGAACAACGAAAGTCATATTGCGCTTGTACAACGATACTACGAACTCGCGGGCGGTTATGCCAACGTTGAGGTTGAGCAACATGTGGACACACAAGCCTCATGGCTTCGCAGAGGTCATGACCCACTGTTCGTAATTATCGGCACAAAAGCGTACTAAGTTGAGACGCCGAGGTACGTGTCAAAAAATGCGTTGACGTGCGCGATGTATCCCTGTGTATCGACAGCGAACGAGGCAGCGTGCGCGGCCCCCGGTACAACCCAGTATTGCTTCGGGTTGCTCGCAGCATTATACAAGGCATACATGCCAGGAAGAGGTGTTACGTTGTCCGTGTTGCCGTTGATGAAAAAAATAGGCGTATGGCCCGCAAGCTTCTGTACAACATCGATTGGACGTGCCTGCGTGATGTCTACCCCAAACTCATCCTCGACCAGCAATTGATCCGCCTCGCGTATCTCTTCGCTCGGCACATCACCCGTAACACGCGTCGCATCGACGGGACAGCTTTCCGCCACCAACGCAGCAATATCGTTTGTTCGTGCGGCTGCAAGCACGGCGGCGGTTGCTCCCATCGAGAGGCCAAGCACTCCTATTTTGCTGTATTGTGTATCTGCGAGACTATGCAAATACACAATTGATGCCAGAATATCCTCAGATTCAACCATCCCTAGTGTTGAGAGCGGCCCTTGACTATTTCCATAACTTTGGAAGTCAAAAAGGAGTATGTTATAACCATGCTTATACAAAAATGCCGCACGGGCTACCATGGAGACCCGATTTCCCGGTGTGCCATGATTTAGAATAATCACAGGTGCCTGTGGCTTTTGCACCACCAGCCACCCTGAGAGCAACTCTCCGCGCCAGTTGTAGAAAAGAACATCCTTTGCTGGAAACTCATGCACATTGTGAACATTGGGGATAGGCTCACCTCGCCCTGAGCGCAAGCCGTTTGTGAGTTGCGCTAGCCTCGTTCGCATCGTTGAATTGTACGGCATGAGAGCTGTAGGTGAGTAGCCAGGTACTGCTGAAGAGAGAGGACTACCGGTGACTGAGAGAGCTATGTTACTTCTACTTGGTGCCTTCCCCGTACTGATGAACTGCATGTCCCGCACAAACCAGCCCAATGAGAGAGCTGCTATCATAAAAACGCCGAACAAAATGCGACGCGTTAAAGGTGAAATACGCATGTAGAGCCTACTTATAAATATATTATTGAGGAAACCTATCACAAAAACGCCGAAACGCGTCTTCGACCTGACGACGCGTTTCTACCAGCGAACCACCATTGTCGATCACCTCGTCTACAAGCGGGAGCCGCTCAGCAACCGAGGGTTGTGCCTGAATACGCGCCTGCGCCTCTTGTTCACTGAAGCCATTACGCGCTATTAGTCGCGCCCGTTCCTGCTCTTCCGGGCAAATAATCATCCATTTACTGCTACAGAGTGCGCCCGAATTTCCCTCTAAGAGTTTGACGGCATCGATAACAACGATTCCTGTCGCGCTGACCCGTGTGAGTTCCTGTAGAAGTGCGGTTCCTACCGCCGGATGAACAATCTGTTCAAGTTGGCGCATCGCTTCAGCATCATGAAAGACAACCGCACTCAGTGCTTTGCGGTTCACACTTCCGTCTGATGCCATAACTGAAGGCCCGAAAGTCTCAGCGACGCGCACCGCGATGAGTTGGCCTTGCTCATATAACGCGTGTACCGTTGCGTCTGCATCGATGTACCGTTCGGCACCAAGTGTCAGCAACATATGCCCCACGGATGTTTTCCCGCAGGCTATGTTGCCGGTAATTCCCAAAACGCGCGGCATGCAAAATTCCTTTCGGCAGAATTACTACAGAGTAGTATAACATATCCCTATTTTTATGCAGAGAAAAATGGGTGTCTGAACAAGACGTATCCAAAAAGTACTTGTTTCTGCTCGTTTCTTCCCGCAAATAGCGAATGTAGCGTACAATGCTCATACGAATCACGAAGAATGCTAGATGCGAGGAAACTACATGGGCAGACGCCTCGGACTGGTTGTGGGTGTCAACCAGTATCAAGATACTACATTTCAGCCACTCCGCTTTGCTGAAAATGACGCGCGTGTATTTGCCCAGTGGTTAGTCAATAGCAGGGGCGGCAAATGGGCATTAAACGATGTGCAATATATACAGGGTATTCATGCCACAAGAGACGCGATTGAGTCTCTTGTACTACAACTTTGCCTTTCCGTCGCCCAACCGGATGATCTCGTCGTTATTTATATCGCCAGCCACGCCTTCATCGACGAAAGAAGCGGCGATGGCTACCTCGCACTCACAGATACAGCATACAGAGATGCCAAAACGGGGTTGCACCTCCTCTCACTCGCGCAGCAAATAATGCCCTGGAGCCGCGCCAACCAGATCGTCTTCATTCTTGATTGCTTTCAAACAGGACAGGGTTGGAGTGCACGTCGTACCTCTCCTTATGACGTTCTACCACTACTAGGCACCTCGTTGCTTGCTGGAATACAGCAACATCCAAATCGTGTGTTTCTGTGCTCCTGTCGCGGCAATGAATTTGGAATGGAGGCAGGCGAGCGCGGTCTGGGCCTGCTCATGCATAGCATCATTGTCGGACTCAGTGGCGCCGGAACCGACCCCGCAACGGGCAATGTTACCTTGCAAAACTTGTATACCTACCTCATCAGCAAGTTAGCAAAGCAACAGCGTCCACAGATTTTTGGGCAAGCACCTGCTCCAATCGTATTGGCGAGCGGAGTTGTGCAGCAGGGACAGCAACAGATAGTACGAACGCCGCCTCTAGCCACCTCGCAACCGATGGCAGTCTATACAGCAAATACAATGCAGGCACGACAGGAGTCACCTCTTCTTCAGGGTTCGTATAATGCGACGGCGACAGCACAAATCTTACCATCGTTTCAACAACAGGGAAGAAGACAAGACATGCATTCTCTTGAAGAGGAGCGTAAACAGCAGAGCAAGCTCCTCCTCGAACGCGCGTCGCAGGCGTTTAAGACGCAGCGCATCGAAGAAGCTCTACGCTTCACCGATCAGGCACTACAGATTGTGCCTGATGAGAGTGCCGGCCTCATTCTCAAAGGACAGATTCTCGGCACAATGGGCCGCTTTCCAGAAGCTCTTGCTATCGTCGATCAAGCACGTCAAAAGGAGCCGAACAACGCGCTAATATGGAGTATGGGTGCCGTCCTGCTGACAAATATAGGACGCCATCAGGAAGCACTGACGGCAATTGAACGCTCACTAGAACTCGATGCGAGCAATCCCGAAAGTTACGCTATCAAAACGAACATAATGGCAAGCATCGCGGTTACACAAACGCGCAACAAAACGCTCCCCAGAAACGAGTTGATCGCGTCAGAGAAGAAACGCAGTGGGCCATTGTCTTTCTTTGTAGCAGCCCTTTTCCAGTTTGTCAGCTTGCTGCTTGGCATTACGGGCGGCGTACTTGCGGTTTTGCTGCCAGCAATCCCGGCCTTCGTTCCATTGCTTTTACAAAGCTTGGGGCTAACATTTTTGTGTGTCAACGCAGCTCGCTACTCGTATCGCTATGGCTTTTCGCGCGTACTCATTACGCTTTTCTTTAGCCTGCTGGCAGCTGGTATTCTTGGCATCGGTATAGGATTTCGTCCTGTGTACACACAGCTTATGCTTGAGTTGCAAGCGCATCCAGCGTATATGTTGCCACTTTTCTTTCTGGGCGCGTGGCTTGCTGTCGCGGCAGTTCTTCCAGTTCTCATAGCAATCGTTGCGTTTATCATCGGCTCAGTGACGAGAGTACGGCGCAACCACTAATGCTTTCCTCACGCGCCCACATCGGCGGCGACGCGTTCCCATTCAACAAGCAACACATCAACATGCGCTCTCGCACGCTCGTATTCAGCCGAAAGCACGGTCAACTGCTCGGCATTTGCCTGTAGCGCGGCTTCCGAAAGCGCGGCCTCCACCGTTTTTACCTGCGCTTCAGCTCTCTCAATATCACGCTCGACGTCTTCTACCATGCGGGTTTTGCTCTTGAGTTGCTTCTTGTTACTCGGTTTTGTTGGCTTCACAACAGGAGGAGCAGGTTTTGGCTCTGGAACCGTTTTTTTGTTGGTGACGGGAGCGGGAACATCAAGAAGGATTGGTTGCTTTTTCGTGCGGTACTCCGTATAATTTCCCATGTAAGGAATGAGTACACTATCCTCGATTGCCCAAACTTTTGTCGCCAGACTATCAATAAAGTACCGATCATGCGAAACAAAGAGCAACGTCCCGTCAAACTCGCTTAGCACTTCTTCAAGAAATTGACGGGATTGCAAATCCAGATGATTGGTCGGCTCGTCGAGAATGAGCAAATTGGAACCCTGTAACGTCAATTTCGCCAGCGCGACGCGACTGCGTTCACCTCCGCTCAGAGAGCCAATCAGCTTGAATACATCGTCATTAGAAAAGAGGAAACGGCCCAGAAAGCCACGTGCGCCCTCCTCACTTAGTACCGTTACCTGACGAATCTCATCAAGAATGGTGCGGTTGTAATCAAGACCCGCGTGCGTCTGCGAATAGTAACCGACACGGACACCATGACCAAGCCGCGCTTGCCCACTCACAGGGGGCAGCTCACCAATCAGAGTCCGCAGAACAGTTGTCTTACCCGCTCCATTTGGGCCAATGAAGCCAACGCGGTCCCCACGCACTAGCTCAAGGTCAGCGACACGCACCAGCGTGGCGGCGTCGCTCGTTCTTTCCGGGTCACGCCTTGCGCCACCACCATAGCCAACCTCTAGCTTATGCGTTGAAAACACAACCATGCCACTATCCATGACTGATGTGAACTCGAAGTGTAGCTCTGGAAAGTCTTGTGGTCGCGCGACACGCTCAAGACGGTCTAACAACTTCTGCCGTCCTCGCGCCTCTTTGCTACGTTGCCCTGCTTTATAGCGACGAATAAACTCTTCCGTGTGCGCTATATGCGCCTGCTGCGCCTCATATTCGCGTTGCTGTCGCTCCATACGCTCTTCACGCAGGCTCAGGTATTTTGTATAATTGCCAGGGTATTCTTCGATACGCCCAAATGCCATTTCAACTGTACGAGACACAATCTTGTCCAGAAAGTAGCGATCATGCGCGACAATGACCATCGCCCCTTTCCAGCTTAGAAGGTACGTTTCTAGCCATTCGAGGGCCGCGAGGTCCAGATGATTGGTTGGCTCATCCATGAGCAGCAGGTCAGGTTCCTGTAAGAGCAGCTTTCCCAGCGAAGCACGCGTCTGTTGCCCACCACTCAGTCGCATAACCGGCCCTTCTTGCTGCTCCCGTGTGAAGCCCAGGCCGTCAAGCACCTGCTCAACGCGGTTCTCATAGGTGTAGCCACCGGCGTGTTCGTAGCGTGTTTGCAGCTCATCGTACCGCGCCAACAATGAGGCATAGAGTGAGGTATTTTCTCTGGTCGCGGGCGCGGACATCTCCTGCGTGAGAATGCTCAATTCTTGTTCCCACAGACGCAATTCGGCAAAGACAGTCAGCAACTCTTCACGAAGTGTATTTTGCGGTTGAAAATCAACGTATTGTGTGAGATACCCGACACGCGTGTTGCGAGCAATGGCAACAGTGCCTTCGTCGGGCGTTTCTCGACGAGCAAGAATATTTAGCAAGGTAGATTTTCCGGCACCGTTGGGGCCAACAAGCCCAATACGGTCAAGTTCATTGATTTGAAATGTGATACCAGCAAAAATACGTTCCGCCCCAAACGACTTCCCGACCTCTGTACAACTCAGAATTGGCATAGCTTTTCACCTGAAATGTTGTTATTTTTTCGCTTCTTTGTCAGAAGAGTACCATACTCGCCGTCACGATGCAAGAGAATCCTTGATGGGGAAGTGTCGCCAAAATACCGATGTGATATGATATACTCCAATGCAATAAGACGTTTTTCCCAGAAAGGATGATGAGAGGTGGCGAAAGAACAGTCTCTGGATAATCTCTGGTTGGCGCAAATGTTATTCGATCTCGGCGCAGTACAATTTGGAAATTTTACGGTGAGCGAATCGGCGGTTAGCTCTCCAATTTTCATAAACCCCAAGGTCTTAATTAGCAATCCAACCGCGCTTCGTGTTGCTGGCAAACTGATGCAACAGGAAATCAATCTCGCGCAATCGTTGCGTCGCGCACGCGTCAATCCCTTTAATCTGGTCGCGGGCGTGCCAGTTGGCGGTCTTATCCTTGCTTCTGCATACTCACTAGAGACCTCAACACCAATGATCTATGCTCGTATCCGTCCAGAAGGCACGGGCAAGCGTGGTATTGAGGGCCGTTTTGCAAAAGGTGACACCGCCCTTATCATTGACGATCTCATTACCAGAGGAAGCAGCACCATCGAAACGGCGGCTCTGCTCGAAGAGAACGGCGTGAAGGTGAAGGATGTGCTTGTCCTGATTGACCGTGAGCACGGGGCGGCAGAGCGGCTCCGCCAACACGGCTACAACCTGATGAGCATTCTCAAGCTGGACGTCATGTTGACGCATTATATGTCTAAAGGTCTGATTTCAGAAGAGACGTACCGCAACTGTGCGGAATACCTGCACAGCAAACAGGGCGAGAATTCCAGCAATTCATAAGAAGAAAGCAGGGTGTACCATAGCAACTTTTGCCTGGTACACCCTGCTTTCTTCTTGGGCAAGAAGGGGAAAATATCATTATGAGAGTTTTTGCATTGCCTCGAACAGGTCTGTATTGTCTGGCATCTCGCCGGGGGAGTGCTGCACCTCGATATACTGAATAACTCCCTGCTTGTCTATCACGAAGAGCGCACGCTCCGCCATACCAGCAGGGTGGCGCACACCGTAGCGGTCAACCACGCTTCCCTGCGGATAGAAGTCCGAGAGCAGAGGAAACGAGGTGTGCATGGACTTTTTCCAGGCTCCCAACACGAAGGGGCTGTCCATACTGATGCTGACGATTTCGGCGTCATAATCCTTGAAACGGCTCAGGTCTGCTTCATAGGCGGGAAGCTGTATGGAGCAAGTGCTACTAAAGGCGAAGGGGACAAAAGCAAGAACGACATTTTTCTTGCCACGAAAATCCGTCAGGTGCCACTCGCCATTTTTTTCTGTCTTGAGTGTAAAATCAGGGGCAGTATCTCCCACCTTCAATGTCTTTGTCTCAGTACGATTTCTATTATCCATCAAATTGTATCCCTTTTAAAATTGACATTCGTACTCTCCACAGAATGCACGAATGATACGTTACTAGCCTTGCTCGCTATTCGTCATGCAGTGTGTGCAATTGCGTCCGCATGCGTCAAACTGTTATAGCGTACAGCTAGTTACAAAATGTACTCTGTTCGGAATTGTAGCACTCGCCTTGAAAACATGTCAAATTGATGGGGAGAACTCACTGTTGTTGCATGAACACACCCAAAACACACACAGTATAGATGTCATAGATAGATGTAAACTATTTTTAACGTCACAACAAGAGACATTTCTTGCTCGTACAGGAATAGTCGCGTATATTCCTATTACGTTTGTAGTGGTTCTTATGTTTATAGCCGCGTCATGGGAAGCGTTTATGACCACGACGGACCCCGCCCGCTATCAATGCTATGCGCTGACTTTCTGGTTTGGGAGCAACGGCGCACACCTGTTACCACAACAACAATGCGCGTTCCTGTGGACAGCAGATGCCGCGTCAGGAGTACAAGCCCCCTTTCATATGTTGCCACGCGAATATCCACCTCTGACACTCGTACCGTTCTCGCTCGCTCTGCTAGCTCCGCTTTCCTACTATCAACTCGTCTTTGCGTTACTGATGGCACTCACTGCTGTGCTGGTGTACTGGTTGCTCCTGCGCTATGGCCCACGCGGTGCTGGCCTTATCTTCACATTGTATCTACTAGGTGGTGCCGTTGCCACGGCACATGTGCGCTTCGACCTGTTGCCCGCCGTGTTGACGCTTATCAGCCTGATCGCCGCAGAGCGACGCGCATGGCGACTGGCATACGTGGCACTTGCGTTTGGCGTTCTTTTGAAGATTTATCCAATTCTGCTCTTACCTTCTCTCTTTATCGCGGAACAACAGGCGTCGGGGCGTTTTTATGCGGCCCCAAACTTGCTCCCTTTTCACCGTCTGCTTGCCTCGCTCGGACAAACGATACGCGGCGGGTTCCGGGGATTGGAGTGGAAAAACTGTCTGGCGTTTCTCGCCGTACTCGGTAGCATCACAGGCATTTTCGCAATCCTCAATTTCCAGAATGCGATTGTGAGCCAGTTTGCCTATTTCGCACAACGTCCCGTGCAGGTTGAGTCAAGTGGAAGTACATTGCTCTGGCTCACAACATTGTTCGGCGCATCAAAACAAATCAACTACGTCTATGGCTCAATCAATATTGTCAATCCATTTAGCGGCAGTGTTTCTCTGTTAAGCACTATATTGCTCTTGCTTGGCTTTGTCTATTGCCTATTTATGCAATGGCGGGGCCACATGGATATTGTACAAACAGCAATAGCACTGATTTTCGTGTTTATCGCGACGGGCAAAGTGTTTAGCCCACAATATATTCTCTGGCTTATTCCTCTACTTGGTTATGTAGGAGCGTTCGATCTCTTCTGGTTTTGCTTCTGGGGGCCAGCCGCCGTACTCACAACGGTGATCTTTGCCTACTTCTATACTCGACCAGTTGAACCCATAGCAATTCCAGCCACTCCAGGCTTCTTTCAAATTGTGGCTATACGGAATTTTTTCTTTATGCTTGTGACGCTGGCATACCTCTTCAACTGGTTTCATGTGCGCCAACGGCGTCTCCCCAAATTTTCGACGGGCAGGGAGACGAAACCGTTGCATAGGTAGGGGGGTTCTGCAAGTCGGTGTCTAACGTTTCGCGTCTGCAACCTCACGTACTGAATTTTCGCCTGTTTCTTGCCCAGCTTGCCAGGCTCGATACCAGCGCACACCTTCGGCAACGCCACGCGCGAGTGAGTAGTGTGGCACGTACCCAAGTTCACGGCGTGCTTTGTCAATCGAGAAACGTTGCTCTCCGCCTTGTAGCGTGATGCCGTAGGTGGTGAGTGGCGGGGGCGCGGCGTTGCGTCTGCCCATCGCCCGCCAGGCAAGCTCGGCTCCGCGACCTGCCGCGTAAAGCGGGACAAAGGGAACGTGCAACTTGAGACGTGGCACTTGTAGCTCGTCAGCTAGCGCGTGAAAGTACGCTTCCTGCGTTACATGCTCATCATTCGCAATCGTGTACGCTTCCCCGATAGCCTCGCTACCAGCATCGCCCGCTTTGATAAGTCCCTGCGCCACATCACGCACGTAGACAAGAGGCACAACATTTTTGCCAGTACCAATCAGAAAGAACTTCCCCGATGCAATGCGACTCACGTATTTCGCGAAACTCGCGGTATCGCGTGGGCCGTAAATCCACCCCGGACGCACAATCACAACGGGAACATTTTTGTCTTTGACCAGATTCGCCAGCAGCTTTTCGCCCGCAATCTTTGTGCGGCTATAGGGATTGTCTTCGGCCTGATAGGGGTACGCCTCCGTGACAGTGCCGTTCAGCGAATGACCATATACCGTGATAGAACTTGTGTGGATAATACGCTGTACATGAGCATCCAGCGCGGCATGAACAAGGTTCGCAAGCCCCTGCACATTGATCGCCCTGTACACATCTTCCGCACCCCAGGGGCCTGTTTTCGCGCCGACATTGTAGACACGCGCAATACCCCGAACCGCGCGTTTAAGTGACGCGACATTCGTTAAGTCTCCTTGCACAATCTCTACGTTCGATAGTGTACGTATGTAGCGTGTATCTTCGTTTGGCAGCACCATCGCGCGTACTTCATCGCCGCGCTCTACAAGCATGGCTATAAGATGTCCGCCAAGAAAACCAGCCGCTCCCGTTACCAGTACCTTCACGTTTTTCTCCCTCACTGTTTTTCTCTTCTTTTAGAGAAGATTTTTGCACGAGCCAACAGCATCTCTCTAAGGCGAGTATACGCACGTCGCCAAATATTCTAATAAACCGTCGTTAGTCACGAACTAGCGTATGCAGTACAATTGCCCCTTCTCGCGTGTATAGTAGGGGGCATGGCGTGGGCAAGCCGTATCCTATTTATAGAGCCGTTAGCTTCTTGCCAACTTTCCGTAGCGCGTAAGCATAAAGCAGCAGCACGGGCGACAGAAGAATGCTGACGCTCACCATCGCGGCTCGCAGAGAAAAGACTGTGCCAATATAGCCAACGGGCGGGCCGCCTACAATTTGACCGAACGCGTTCATCTGGCCCACCATCGAGAAGACGGTAGCACGAACCTTCGCATCGATATTTTGCGCGAGCCATGTTGTCCAGACTGGCTTAACAGAACTCTGCACAACACCATACCCAAGAAACGCGGCAACAGCAACAAAGAAGTTGCCTGCAAACGCGAACGTCAGAACTGCGGCGATCAGTAGCACGTTTGAGGCGAAGAGCACGGCAACCATCTGCCATTGATTGGTCATGCTAACACGGCGACGCACAAGCTCGGTAGTCGCGAGGCTTAGCAGTGAACCGATGATACTGAAAATGGCGAACCAGACAACGAACTTGAGGTTACCAAGCACGGGAAACGTAAAGTTCGTGAGGAGATGCGCCGTTGAAAGTCTATCCCAGCCCTCGCTCGATAGGCCATATATCAGCTCAATACACACAACAATGAGGATAACAGTTCGCATTCGCACAATGTGTAGCCCACTACGAAACGTCTGAGCCATTGTTCTCCATGACTCCTGCTGACCTTGCTGGGCCTGACGAAAGCCATTTTCAGGCATAAAGAAGAGCAAAGACGCTCCCAATAGTATCATGAACGCACCACCAAGCACAATCGGCAGGTTAAGGCGAACACTCGCAAGCCCCACACTCGCAAGTGTACCGACAAAGCCGCCTACCTGCGAAACCTGAGTGGCGCGTATAAATGCTTGCCCGACCTTCTCTTCGCCAATCTCGTCGGTAATCCACGCCTGTTCCGCGCCATCGGTACAGGTCGCGCCAAAACCCCACAAAATCTGCGCGAAAAGAATAACAGCGAAATTGGGGAAAGAGCCTTCGAGCATAAAGCCTGCACCAATAGCAAGCACGCCAATCACAACAGCCATTCGACGACTATAGGTGTCCGCGAGTATACCCGTAGGTATCTGGCACACAAAGCAGGTCGTCTCAAGGACAGTGCCAACGAGGACGAGTTGAAGGGGATTGAGTTTCGCAATCTCTATCTGATAGATAAGATTGACGGTAAAAATGGTAGACAAAAAGAGAGAGCTTGCACCTGAATACAAAAGGTACAAGGTGAACGCACTGAGGATGCTTCGTGTAAAACGCATCGGTTATCATCTCCTGAAAAATACAACGTTGCGTCAGCGCATATTACAGCCTGACCGCGAAACAGTACGCATAGAGCTTGATAACCTGTTGTCATTTTGGCACCCCCTTTCTTTTTCTACTCTTGCCGATGGGTTTTCGGCAACGCTAATGAATATGATAGCAATACAGTAAGAATACCATAGAATTTTCCATTTTGGAAGAGGGAAACAGGCACATCGTACCATTGCCTCAAACCGTTCCGTGTTGACGAACACATACAATGGAGGGTACACTGTGCGTGTGCTTGGCAACATCTCAGGCTCCTCAAAAGAAGCAAAAGTTTTTTGCGCTATGTCCATTTTTTAGTGCGTGGTATAGTAGATAAGAGGAACTTTGTATGCGTGTTACACAAAGAACGGTGCTGATTGTGGCGCGGCTCTTTTTCGGTATACTCACTCTGGCAGCCATCATTACTCAGCTCACTATTCAAATTCGGAATGGTTTCAGCGTAGTAAACTTCTTCAGCTACTTTACTAACCTGTCGAATATTTTTGCGCCTATCGTGCTGATTATCGCGGCACTCTATTTGATACAACGGCGCGAACCAACCGTTGCCGACGACATTGTTCGGGGAACGTCAGTGGTTTGTATGGCACTGGTGGGTATTGTCTTCGCGATTTTGCTACGGGACGAAGACCTGGGTTCGCTCTTGCCCTGGGTAAATACCGTTCTACACTACGTTATGCCGATTGTGGTAGTAGCCGATTGGCTCTATCAGCCCCCGAAGTCAAAACTCCTCATCTCGCAAATATGGGTATGGCTCATCTTTCCATTGCTGTACCTGATATACTCTCTGATACGTGGCTCTCTTGTAGGCTTCTATGCCTATCCGTTCATCAATCCCGGTAAAGTCGGCGGTTATGGTATCGTCGCGCTCTATTGCGTAGTTATTCTGCTGGTCTTCTTGCTCACCAGTTGGATACTTATGATGCTCGGCAATCGGTTGAAACGGCACGTAGTATGGTTTCTTCTTTCCGTCCGCTAAAGTGTTAAGTGATGCGATACGGCTTAACACGTTCCCTTCGTAAAAAGAAAGGATATCTCTCTTGGCTTCGACACTTCGCGTCACTGTATGGAACGAGTACCGCCACGAACAGACCGATCAGGACGTTGCGGCGATCTATCCCAACGGCATTCATACCACGCTTGCTGGCCCTCTCACAAAGGCGGGTTTCGCAGTGCAGACCGCCACGCTTGACGAACCCGAACACGGCCTCACAGCGTCCGTATTGGACGCAACCGACGTGCTGATCTGGTGGGGACACATGGCACACGGGGAAGTACAGGACGCGGTTGTAGACCGTGTGCAACAACGGGTACTGGACGGAATGGGGTTGATTGTCCTGCACTCTGGTCACTTCTCGAAGATATTTAAGCGACTGATGGGAACAAGCTGTGACCTCAAATGGCGCGAGAGCAACGATCATGAGCGGCTCTGGATTGTCGCGCCGGGACACCCAATCGCGGAAGGACTAGACGAATATATCGACCTGGTACAGGAAGAGATGTATGGTGAACATTTCGATGTGCCGCCCCCCGAAACACTGGTGTTTGTAAGCTGGTTTAGCGGCGGGGAAATTTTCCGCAGTGGGGCCTGTTACACGCGTGGGCGCGGCAAGATTTTCTACTTTCGCCCTGGTCACGAAAGACATCCAACCTACCACAATTCCGATATACAGCGCGTCATTGCCAACGCGGTGCGCTGGGCCGCGCCAACACAGGGCGTAGCACGCGTCTTTGGGAACACACCCGCGCTGGAAAATAACGCGAGCTTGTGATGGTGTCTGTTCGCGTGGTACGTTTCTAGAACAAAGAGGCTTTTCAATAGTAGTATACTTCGTGGAGGTTTTATGTCTGTTAGTACACGTCAGGGTGCGCCACAGTTTCCCACTGTCGCGGGAAGTATTCCGCCTTCAACATGTGAGACGATGGATGCTGTAATACAGGAAGTGCAAGACCACAAAAACGCGTGGGTTGCTTTTACCGTGCGCGAACGCGTCGCGTTGATTGACGAACTCATCAGAGACTTTTTCGCGCTTAGCCAACGCTGGGTAAGCATCAGTCAAAGCGTCAAAGGCATAACCGAGATCGCCCCCGGCGAAGATTGGTTAGCAGGCGTACTGCCTGTTCTCAAAAACTTACGGCAGCTCCGCCAGTCGCTACTGGATATCGAGACAAGTGGGCATCCTAAAATCCCCGGTGAGGTGAAAACGCTCCCCAACGGCCAGGTTGTCGCGCCCGTGTTTCCTCTGACTCCCTATGACCGTATTTTCTTTACGGGCGTCACCGCCGAAATCTGGATGGAGCCGGGAGTTACTGCCGAGGAACTTCCCCGCACGCAGGCGACTATGTATGGCGATACGAAACACGATGGCAAGGTCGCGCTTGTGCTGGGTGCCGGGAACGTGCCAAGCATTGGGCCAATGGATATCTTCTATAAACTTTTTGTCGAAGATCAGGTTGCTGTCATCAAGATGAATCCAGTCAATGCGTATACTGGCCCGCTTATCGAGGAGGCTTTCCGTGCGCTAATAGAGAAGGGCTTTCTGCGCGTCGTTTATGGTGGCGCGGTTGAAGGCGCGTATCTATGCAATCACGCGGGTATCGACGAAATACATATCACCGGCTCTGATAAAACGTTCGACGCAATTGTCTTCGGTACGGGTGCCGAGGGCGCGAAACGTAAAGCGCAGAACACGCCTACGCTCACAAAACGTATCACAGGCGAACTTGGCAACGTCAGTCCCGTGATTGTCGTGCCTGGCCCCTGGAGTAGCGGCGACCTTGCGTTTCAGGCAGAACACATTGTCTCGATGCTGACAAACAACGCTGGTTTCAACTGCAACGCGACACGCGTTATCATCAATCATGAGGCATGGGCGAAGCGCAGTAATCTGCTTGAGAAGATACACACGACACTGCAAAAGGTGCCGACGCGTGTCTCATATTATCCGGGGGCGCAGGATCGCCAGAAGATGTTTATCACGCAGCATCCAGACGCGGAACAGATCGGTTCAGCGAACGAGCGCGAGTTGCCCTGGACGTTTGTCACCGACGTGGACGCCCACAATACCGACGACGTGTGCTTCACAACCGAGGCGTTTTGTGGATTGTTCGCGGAAACGCCGCTTGAAGCCGCGTCGGTGGTGGAATACATAGACAAGGCGGTTGTGTTCGCCAACGAGAACCTGTGGGGAACGTTAAGCGCGACGATTCTGGTACATCCTACGTCGCTGAAAGAACCGTTGATCGCGGCGGCGGTAGAACGCGCAATCGCCAATCTGCGCTATGGCTCAATCGGCCTCAACTATTGGGGCGGGACGAGCTTCGCGCTCTGCTCGACCACCTGGGGCGCGTTCCCCGGTCATCCTCTCAATGATATCCAATCAGGCAACGGCGTGGTACACAACACGCTGATGTTCTCACGTCCACAGAAGACGGTGTTACGCGCACCGTTCCGCACCTGGCCCACACCGCCCTGGTTCGCGAAACGGGCTAAGACCGCAGCTAAAGTGTTCCCGATGATCGTTGACCTTGAGGCCAATCCCTCGCTCTGGAAAGTGCCAGGCATCCTGTTTACCGCCCTCAAGGGGTAAGTGTGCAGCAAAGAGAGGCGTACACAACGTATGTATGCCTCTCTCCGTTTTGCGACACTAGCGCAACATTAGCCCTTCACGACAATCATCGGTTTGAGTCGCGCGACAAGCGTTGCCAGGCCCGCGTTGTGTACGACGTTAACAACTTGTTGCGCGTCTTTGTACGCCTGCGGTGCCTCCTCCGGTAATAAATTTTTGCTATGCACGCGCACGGTTACACCCCGCGCATCTAACAGGCTTAGCAGGTCTTTGCTGGTGATGGATCGTTTCGCGGCGGTACGGCTCTGGCGACGACCCGCGCCATGACAGCACGAGCCGAAACTCTGCTCCATCGCGCCTTGTGACCCCACCAGCACAAACGAGTAACGCCCCATATCGCCCGGAATAAGCACAGGTTGCCCTACTGCCTGGTACTTTTCGGGCAACTCAGGGTGGTTCGCGGGAAACGCACGCGTCGCCCCTTTGCGATGCACACAGACACGCTGCATCTCACCATCGATCAGGTACTCCTCCATTTTCGCGATATTGTGGCATACATCGTACACCATCGGCATCTCTTTGGGCCGCGCTTTACGTCCAAACACGGTTGCGAACGCCTGCCGAATACCGTGCATCAATAACTGCCGATTCGCCCACGCGAAATTCGCCCCGCACGCCATCGCGGAAAGATATGCCTTCCCCATATCCGACTGCAACGGCAGACAGGCAAGCTGACGATCTACTAGCGTGAAGCCGTAATCTTTTTGCTTGGCCTCGGCTATTTCGATGTAGTCCTCGGCGATCTGATGCCCAAAGCCGCGACTCCCACAATGCAGGCTCACAACAACCTGTCCAAGCTGCCCGATGCCCAGTGCCTGTGCAGCTTCCGCGTCGTAGATGTGTTCGACATACTGCACTTCCGCGAAGTGATTCCCCGACCCCAGGCTTCCGAGTTGCTTGCTGCCACGCAGAATCGCGTTTTTCATCACCGTGTCGGGTTCCGCACCCGCCAGGCACCCGCGTTCTTCAGTGACTTCGAGGTCGTCCGCGACACCGTAGCCTTCCTCGATTGCCCAGGCCGCCCCACGCGTCATAACGGCCCGCATATCGCTCAGTGATAGCAACCGCATACCCGCGCCACCAACGCCCGATGGCAGGTTGTTGAATAGCTCGTCCGCGAGCCTATCGACCTTGCCGCGCACCTGATCGCGCAACAGGTCGGTTGCGAGCAAGCGCACACCACAATTGATATCGAAACCGATACCTCCCGGCGAGACCACACCGTAATCGGCATGAGTCGCGGCAACACCACCAACGGGAAAGCCGTAGCCCCAGTGAATATCAGGCATCGCCAACGAATGCCCGACGATGCCGGGGAGCGTCGCGACATTCGCCACCTGTTGGAGCGCGTTGTCGCTCAACATCTGCTCCAGCAGTTCATCGTCGGCGTAGACCATCCCCGGCACGCGCATCTCTTCGTTGTACCGTTGCGGAATACGCCAACGATTGGCATCTATACGCTCAAGAGGTATCTTTTCCTTTGAATTAGCCATACAGTTTTGTATCTCTTTCATCACACTTCGGTATAATACTTTTTCACCGAGTACATGTTTTTGGACGCAAAATGCCCTCGCTAGCGAAATTCTCTGTAGAAGTGCAGGTACACATAGCCACACGTAGCAAAAAGCGTGGTTGCGTATGGCATGATGCGCCACCAAAGCGACTGTATTCATGTGAACTTCGCGAAAACGCTTAGATATCGAAGATGATACGAGCCGTGTAACCTGTTCCAAGTGCGTTGATGGCGGCTTCGTGCCATGTGACGGCCTTGATTGCGCTACTCAACTCGTGATGCTGCGAATCGTACGCTTCGCCGTAAGCAGAGGCGGTCAGGTGCGTCTCCGTGAGTGACTCGATCTTAAATTCATGAAAGAGCAGATACTCCGTATCGAACAGGAGAATTAGCCCGTTCAGCCACGCAATAAGCAGGGAAACAGTGTCATGCCCTGTAACGGTGATTGCGCGGGTCGTAACATGCTGCACCTGTTCGGGCGCGACCATCAGGCTTTCCATGCCTTGCGCGGCATGAATAAACAGCTCTGCCAACGTTGCGCCATAAACGGTGATGCCAATGTCTGCGGTATGATCGAACACTTCATAGGGTACGGGACGTACCATTATGCTATACTAAACAGCGAGAATCCAGCGTGTTGTGAGGTACAGTGCTGATAGGGGTACATGGTGTGACCCTCGCTTTCTTGTTTGTAGTAGAAACAGTAGTACACTGACAATAATACTTGCTGCTTTGCTATTTGTCAAGAGGATTTTCGGTAAGTTCGCCAGATGTTTCTATAGGGAGCTGATACACAAAGCCCGGCGAACCAAGAAACAACGCGCCATCCACATCAACGCAGCGTCCGTCCGCGTATGCCCATGCCTCCGTGACATGCTTTGGTTGAATATCCCGCATGAAATAAATGGGAGTATGCCCATGCACCACACGTGTGCCGCCAAAGAGATCGAGGAAACGCCGCAGGAATTCGTCGCCGCCAAATGTGTGGTTGAACGCCCCACGCCGCGAGAAGTCTTCCAGCAACTCTTCCCAGGCCAGCGTGTCGCCTCTACTCAGTATCTTCTTGAATGCCGCGTTGACCTCTTCAAGCGAACACCCGTATTTGATATACACCGGCGAGTCAGCATGAACGAGCAGCGTGTTTTCAACGCTTCCCATTGCGGGAAGGGCGGCAAGCCATTCCACATGCTTCATACTCAGCTTTTTGAGGTCTTTTGTGTTGCCGCCGTTTTGCTTCCAGCGCGAAATAAAGCTACTACCAAATCCTGTCGGGCGTCGCCCGAAACGGTACGCGCTCAATATCAGCACCTCGTGATTGCCCAATAACGCGTGTACCTGACCACCAGCAGCCTCGGCTTCCCGTTGAAGGCGCATAACCAGCTCGATGACCGCGATACCATCCGGCCCACGATCAAAAAAATCTCCGAGGAACCAGAGGCTCGCGGCTCCCGCGTTCCAGGCAAGCATAGGCGTGAGTATCCTCGCCTCTTGTAGCAACATGGTCAGCTTTTTGAACTGACCATGAATATCGCCAAGAATGTAGACCGAAGCGTGCGCCGCCTCTTGCCCCTGACTCATACCTTTGTTGTTCTGCACTTAGCTTGTCTTTACTTTCTCTTCCTGAGGACTACGAGCGTGCGCCCAGAACTCCAAAAGATCACTTTTCGTCACGATGCCCTCTAATGCGGAATTCCCCCCCATAATCGCTACCGCCGATTGACCACTGCCAAACAGCGTGTAGGCGTCGCGGGCAGGGGCATCAGCGTCAAGCAGTGGAAACGGCGGCCCCTGCAAATCACCAACCGTGTTTGAGGTAAGCGGCTCCCCACTGGCAAGGCGGCGCAGTAGCAAGTCTTCGGTGAGACTTCCCACCATGTGTCCATGCTCCATAACGGGCGTCTGACTGATTCCATAGCGACGCAACAACTCCACCGCGTCCGCGACAGTATCATCCGGGGCAACGCTGACAACAAGTGGCATACTGCGCGTACCACTACGGCGGTAGGTAAGCACATCGCGCATCGTCGGCTCGCTTAGCTCGTTCTGCACCAACATGTTGTTTTCACGCATCCATGTGTCGTTGAAAACCTTGCTCAGATACCCACGTCCCGTATCTGGCAGCAGCACAACCACAACATCGTTTGACGTAAGCTTGCGTGCGTAGGTCAGCGCGGCAGCAAGCGCGGTTCCACCGGAGCCGCCCGTAAGAATACCCTCCTCGCGTGCGAGCCGACGCGCCCAGTAGAACGAGGTGCGGTCATCGACACGCACAAACTCATCGACCAGCGTGGGATCGTAGTTGTGTGGGTAGATATCCATGCCAATCCCCTCGACCTTGTACGGTTTAGGCGTATCGCCAGAGTAGACGGAACCAGGGGGGTCAGCACCGATAACCTTAATGTTCGGGTTCTGTTCTTTGAGGAAACGCGCCGTACCAGAGATGGTGCCGCCCGTGCCAATACCCGCTACAAACGCGGTGATGCGGCCCGCCGTGTCGCGCCATATCTCTGGCCCCGTCGTCGCGTAATGCGTCGCGGGATTGGCAGGATTGGCGTACTGGTCAGGACAAATCGCGCCGGGGATCTCGTCCGCGAGTCGGTGCGCGACGTTCTTGTAATATTCCGACGACGTGTGATCGACGCTGCTGGGGCAAATCACAACCTCGGCACCATATGCACGTAACAGGCTCCGCTTCTCTTCACTGGCCTTCTCGGTCATCACAAAGATACAATGATAGCCCTTGATCGCGGCAGCTATCGCCAGACCATGCCCTGTGTTACCACTCGTTGGCTCAACAATTGTGCCACCGGGACGCAATAGCCCCTTCTTCTCGCAATAGTCAATCATCGCGGGGCCAATGCGGTCTTTCACGCTGCCACCGGGGTTGAACATTTCCATCTTCGCGAGTACCAGTGGGGGGACATCACCCACCACCCGTTGCAGACGCACCAGAGGAGTGTTGCCTATCGCCTCTAAAATAGAGTTATAATAATGTATCTCGCTCGTTGAAGCTTCCGTCTTCTCTTGCACTTTCCTGTTCCTTATACATACGCTATGCCAGCGATTTTTTGCTTGCCTGTACAGATAGTATAGCACAGGCAGGCCCACGTTCTTAATCACCATTGGAAAGACAAGGCATGACAAGGGGGAAGGGAGCATCACGAGAGGGGAGGGAGCATCACGAGAGGGGAGAGCATCACGAGAGGGCAGGGAGCATCACGAGAGGGCAAGCCCCGTCACTACCATACACGGGGGAGCGTGGCAAGCCACGCTATAATGAGGCGCGTAAGCGACGAACCTGTTTGTATAGTAGTGACGGGGCTTGCCCCCGTCATGCTCCCTGCCTTGCCCCTCTCTCACCCCATCATGCTCACCTCCCACACCGTCATACTCACTCTCACCACACCATGCTCCCCTCCCACACCGTCATGCCTTGTCTTTCTCTCGCCCTCTCCGCACTCGCACCCTCACGACCCCCCATCACTTCCCACAATCATGATGTGAATACCATCGTTGGTGATCGGGAAATGGGTGGCTTGAAAGGGCAGATGTATCTGCACACTTCCCACACCCTCTTGCGTGTTCAAATACGCCAGTGCCGCCGCAGATGTGGCCCCTTTGATGGTTTGTAGCCACTGGTTCTTCTGTTGCGCCGAAAACATGTATGTCCAGTTCCCGTGTACCGCTACATTCAGATACACAAGGCCATCTTTTCCATGAACATCCACATGAGGCGGCCCGATTGTCGGATTGCCCTGTAACTGATAATTTGGCCCCAGCGTCTGAACCGCCTGCTTCTCCAGCAATTGCGTTGCAACGGTGTTCATCATATTTCGACTATATGCGGGAATACTTCCGGTCACGTGTACCTGCACTTGCACCTGATCTACCTGCGCCCCCACGATGTCGCTTGACGAAACGGTTGTATCATACACGGGTTCGCCTGCGGTTGTCTCGTCGGCAGGAACTTGATGTTGCAACTTCTGCACAACTTGCTGCTGAAGCTTCGACAGTAGCGCGTTCTGCGCGTTGTCTATATCTCCCTGCGTCACCAGATGCAACACTTGTGTGTCAACACCACCTGCGAACGCCACCACGTTTTTCGCGACGATACCCGCGCCACAACATGGCCCATTGAACGTGTTTACCGCGATATTGCCACTCACACCCGCGTCGAGCGCGAGGGCGGGCGCAGTAGCTTTACCGATCTGCCCATTCTGACGCGGTGGCACGGGTACGGCTTGCGTAAGCTGGATGCGGATGCCCGCAGGCGTGGTCAGGACGATTGGTTGCACAATAACTTGCGTGTTTGTACTATTGAGCAGCTCCACAGTGCCGCGTGCCTGTGTACCGGCCACCGTTTTCGTTCCCGTCGTCTGCACAACGCTGTTGCCAACGACGGAACTTTGCAGCACACGATCTGGAATAGTACGCGCCGTCAGGTCGGGTGCCGTTGTGCGCGGCGAAGCGGTCAATACATACGTCGCCTGCACAACCTTTGTCTGTGGCGTGACAAAAACGGTGGCGACAGGTGCCGTGCCAAAGACGGGAAAGCCCGACGGGAAAAAGCTGATGCCCAGCACACGCGGCATCAGTAACAGAAGCAGGAGCACGACGGGAACCGCCATTGTCGCCAGCAACGGCACGCCCCTGCGCTTCCGCCGTAACTGCGTTGGTTCCTCTGTGATACGCTGCTTCTCGCGTGCGTTTCTTACCGTTTCCTCGGTGATGCGCGGCCTGTCCTGCCGATCAGCCCGTTCCAATCGCTCTCCACGTTCGGGCCGTTCGTAGCGTTCGCGAACAGGGACGGGAGTGGGGTCGTTGCGAATACGGCGCGGTGGCGCGAGTGGGACGGGCAATGGCATGGGGACGGGACTGGGCAATTCTTGCCGTTGCAGGTGTACCGAGCGTCTCTGTGTTGGCGGCGGAGTATACTCCACCTCTAATGGCACGTCTTCGATGATATCGAGCGGCTCCTTGATTGCGGCCACAAAGGCCGTTCGCAACTCGCCAATAGTACGAAAACGATCCTCGCTCCGCTTCGCCATCGCCGTTCGCACAATCTCGCCCAATTCGTAGGGAATGGACGCGTCATGGTCACACGGCGAAGGAATCGGCGCGTAAAGCTGCATTTGAATGACACGTACATCATCCTCGTCGTTGTATGGCAATTCACCCGTGAGCATCTGATACAACAGCACGCCCATTGCGTAGATATCGGTGGAGGTCGTGATAATGCCGCGCGTCTGCTCCGGTGCCATATAATGTGGCGTTCCCGGCACCTGGTCGAGTGGTATCTGCTTCCCCGTCTGCTCCATCTCGACCTTGCGCGAGTTTCGCACCAACCCGAAGTCAGCGAGATACACATAGGGCGTCCCGCTCCGTTGTTGCTCAAGCAGCACATTCGATGACTTGATGTCACGATGAATCAGCCCCGCGTCGTGAGCGTACTCTACCGCGTCAAGCAATTGCTGATACATCGTAGCCACCTCCGCGAGTGGTGGCAGGCTACGACGTAGATAGCTTGTCAATGTCCCTCCATCGATGAAGGGCATCACAAGAAAGAGCATTCCCTGCTCTTCCCCAAATTCGATGAGAGGGAGAATATGAGGATGATGCAAACGCGCGACGGTACGGGCCTCACGAGCAAACCGCTTCCGCATGTCTGGGTCTGCCGCGTAGTCACCAAGAATAACCTTGATAGCCACGCGCCGATCAAACGCGGTGCGTTGTTTCCCCTCATAAACAGCCCCCATACCACCGACACGGATACGGCGGATAACCTCATAGTTTCCGAGTTGCTTGCCTTCCAAAGACAGCATTGCGTCTGTCTCCCTTTCCCTTAACTACCGCTAACACCAAGCCCCGGTTGCGTTGTCGGATTCGTCCCCGGCCCCGTCACCGTCGGATTGGGATTTGTTCCACCCGACGTTCCACCACCGGGCAAGCCTGTTACTGGTTGTATCTGAAACTTGATGTCATCGAGGTTCGTCGGCAGGGTTCCCGTGGCGGGGTCGATTGACGCGTTGGCGATGCCCGTTCTACCTTTGAGTATTGTCACAGCATCGGCAACGCTTTTTCCCGCGATCAGTTTCTTGAGAGCCGTTATGCGCTCTGGCGTGAACTGATACGCCCACACTCCCTTCGCGCTAACCAGCAGGCTCACGATACCCTTGTTCACGCCCTGCACCTGCGCCTGTGTCACGATATTTCCAACCAGCGCGTAGTCCGCCCCATAGTCGTTCGTGGCCTTCGTCTTGAGCACGTTCGTCACCAGTGCCAGCGTCCCCTTCTGGTCGTATACCTCCGCCCGACACGTCGCGGTCACCGTCACCGTCACCGACGTAGCTTTATCCCCCGCCTTACTACTCGATGTCACCGCAGGCGAACACGTCGTGGAACCGGCGATCTGCTCGTTCGCGCGTATCTGCCCCTTCAACGCCGCCTGCGCCTGCGCCACCAGTCCCGCCTGCAAGCCAGTAGCCACCCCCTGAATATCACCCTCCTGCACAAACGTGTAGTTCTGCGGGTCTTGCCCACCTGA
>JBBQVS010000050.1:0-28859 GCA_038211295.1 Ktedonobacterales bacterium
GAGATGGTGATGCCTGGGGACAACATCGAGATGACGGTGGAGCTTATTCAACCGGTTGCGATGGAAGAGGGCGTGAAGTTCGCCATTCGTGAGGGTGGTCGTACCGTTGGTGCTGGCATCTGCACCAAGATCGAAAACTAAGGTTTCTGGGGCCACGCCGCAATGGGTGGCCCCACACCTATATCAGGAGAGAGAAATGGCGACAGGAACTAAACAACGCATCCGCATTCGACTCAAAGCATACGATCACCGTATCCTTGACAAGTCGGCGATGCAGATAGTAGACACCGCTCAGCAGACAGGCGCACGCGTCTCAGGCCCCGTCCCTCTGCCAACAGAGATTGACAAATTCACGGTCATGCAGTCACCGTTCGTTCATAAGGACTCTCGCGAGCAATTCGAGATTCGCACACACAAACGCTTGATTGATATCATTGATCCGACGAACCGCACCGTTGAAGCCCTGACACGTTTGAATCTGCCCGCAGGCGTAGATATCGAAATCAAACTGTAACGGGAACGCAGGGTGTCATACCCGCAGACGCGTACAGTGAGGAGAGGAGAAGATATGCTAGATGCATTATTGGGCAGAAAGATCGGCATGACCCAGGTATTTGGACCTAATGGAATAGTAGTACCTGTGACAATCATCGAGGTCGGCCCCTGCTTTGTAACACAAGTCAAAACCATCACGAATGATGGGTATGAAGCCGTTCAAATTGGCTTCGAGCAAACAACAAACAAGCACTCGACACGTCCCGAATTGGGACATCTAGGACATAGCCTTCCATTATTGAAGGCACAGCGCAAAGCCTTGCAGGGTCATCAGCAAGACCAGCGCACAAAGGCCACGACAGACGCAACCTCCACAGACGAGGAAGCTGTAGCCGCGACTCCTGTAGAGACAACGAGGGGGAAGGCCACCAAGCAGCTACAGCGTCTGTTGAAGATACAGACAAACCGTCAACGTCGCCCTGGCCCAGAACTGGGACCATTCAAGGTGGTGCGTGAGGTTGGTTTGCAACGCGGCACGGCATCCGAGAAGATCGAACTTGGCGCACAATTTGACGCAGGTCTGTTCAAGATTGGCGAGTCAGTTGATGTCGTTGGAACCACAAAAGGTAAAGGCTTCCAGGGCGGCGTCAAGCGACACGGCTTCAAAGGTGGCCCCAAGACACATGGTCAGTCAGACCGTCACCGCGCGCCAGGTTCAATCGGCTCAGGCACAACGCCAGGCCGAGTGCTCAAGGGAACGCGTATGGCTGGTCACATGGGCAATGTGCGTGTCACCGCGAAGAAACTACAAGTGGTTCAGGCTGACCCTGAGCGTAACCTGATCGTGGTTAAGGGATCCGTCCCCGGAGCTAACGGCAGTTTGCTCACGGTCAAGAAGCATGTGATGAGGTAAACTGAAATGCCCTCGACTAAAGTGTATAACATGGCTGGCGAAGCCATAGAAGAACTCGAACTCAGCGAGCAGGTGTTCGGAGTTACCCCTAATGTGTCGGTTTTGCACCAGGTTGTCACCGCGCAACTGGTCAACCGTCGCCAGGGCAATGCTTCGACCAAGACTCGTAGCGAAGTATCGGGTGGTGGTAGAAAACCATACAAGCAAAAGGGAACAGGTAACGCCCGTCAGGGAAGTACCCGTGCTCCACAGTACCGTCATGGTGGTGTCGTCTGGGGTCCACGACCTCACATTTATCATCATGATGTCCCTAAGAAGATGCGCCGTCTCGCCATTCGCTCGGCACTCTCCGACAAGCTGGCAAATCAGAGCCTGATCGTCGTCAACGAACTCGGCCTGGAAACCCCCAGCACCAAGAGCATGATTAAATTGCTGGGCCTGTTCCCCAGTGCCGGCAAGCGTGTCTTGATGATGCTGCCACAACGCGACGAGAATATCGTGCTTTCAACGCGCAATATTCCTCTGGCAAAGGTGCAGCATGTCTCTTCGATCAACGTGGTCGAACTCTTGAACCATGAATACCTTATTCTGCCACTCAAAACCGTGCGCTGGCTCGAACTCGTCTTTGGCGAGGGAATGAGCGCGGACGCAGCGACTGAAAAGATTTTCAGCGACCCGGAGATGACGACGCCAGAGGATAGCGTGCACCGTACCGCGACCCTGACGCCTGAACCGTTGCTTGCACCTGCTCAGGGCGAGACGTTGCCACTGGTGCCTTCTCCTGTGGAAGAGACTGGAACAACGCCTTCTGCTGAGAGCGAAGCATAGAGGAGAAGATCATGGAAATCACAGAAATTCTGCGCCAGGGTCTTGTAACCGAGAAAACGGTACAGCTGCAAGCGCAGAACAAATATACCTTTAAGGTTGCGGTGGCCGCGAACAAAATTGATGTGCGCCGTGCCGTCGAGACCATCTTCAATGTGAAGGTCGTCTCGGTAAACATGATTCGGATGCCTGGGAAGGTCAAGATGATCCGCCGCAAAGGGTCTGCGCCTCGCCCGGTGGCACCACGCGAATGGAAAAAGGCGATTGTTACCCTCCGCGAGGGACAGACAATCGACGCATTGAAGGCGTAAGGTAGGAGATTGAGCTATGCCAATTAGACAGTATCGACCAACGTCTCCTGGGCGTCGCGGCATGTCTGTTTCGACATTCGAGGAGATCACCAAGACAAAGCCAGAGAAGTCTCTGACAGAGAAGTTGAACAAGCACGCCGGACGTAACAACCAGGGCAAGATCACTACCCGTCATCGGGGCGGCGGTGCGAAGCGTGCATATCGCATTATTGACTTCAAGCGCAACAAACTGGACGTGCCAGCACGCGTTGCCGCCATCGAGTACGACCCAAACCGTACCTCGCGTATCGCCCTGCTCCACTATGTGGACGGCGAGAAGCGGTACATTCTGGCACCTGTTGGTCTCAAAGTTGGAGACCGTGTGCAGGCCGGGCCGGACGCGGATATTCGCGTTGGCAATGCGCTTCCACTAAAGAATATTCCGACTGGCACGACCATTCACAACATTGAGTTGGAAAAAGGGCGAGGCGGTCAGATGGTTCGCAGCGCGGGCGTAGGTGCGCAGTTGATGGCAAAAGAGGGCGAGTATGCGCTCATCCGTCTGCCTTCAGGCGAGCAGCGCAACGTCAACATCCTGTGTATGGCGACGGTGGGACAGGTCGGAAACGTCGATCACGAGAACCAGAGCATTGGTAAAGCGGGTCGCTCACGTCACATGGGCCGTCGTCCAACGGTTCGTGGCTCGGCAATGAACCCGAACGATCACCCACATGGTGGCGGTGAGGGTCGCGCACCTATTGGTGGGCAACCACAAACCCCCTGGGGCAAGCCGGCACTGGGCTTCAAGACTCGTAACAACAAGAGAACTGACCACTTCATTGTTCGTCGTCGCAATGCGGGTAGGAGAAAGTAATGTCGCGTTCGAGAAAAAAAGGACCATATATCCATCCTTCGCTCAGAAAGAAAATTCTGAGCATGAAGCGGAGTGGAGACCGACGCCTGATCAAAACCTGGTCGCGAGCCTCGATGATCTTCCCCGAAATGGTCGGTATGACCATCGGTGTACACAATGGGAAAATTCATGTACCGGTGTACGTCAGCGAGAATATGGTTGGTCACAAGCTCGGTGAGTTCTCACCAACACGCCACTTCCGTGGTCACGCGGGTGGTAAGAATGAGAAAACCACGTCAGTACGATAGGGACGCAATCTATCGCATGTAGGGCGTATGCAAACCCGCCCTTTTAGAGGTATAAAATGCAAGTCAGGGCTATTGCAAAAGATATTGGCATTCCGCCGCGCAAGATGCGTCTGGTCACGAACGCGGTGAAAGGGCTTCGGGTAAATGAGGCTCTGGCTATTCTTCAATTCCTGCCGCAAGCTGGTGCAACACCTGTGAGTAAAGTGGTGGCATCGGCGGCAGCGAACGCGGAGAATAACTATAATCTCAATCCAGATAAACTGTATATTCTCAATATTATGGCGGATGACTCATTTCGGATTAAGCGTGTGAAACCTCGCTCTCATGGTCGCGCGGCCCGCATTCTGCGCCGCTTTTGCCATGTCACAGTTATTGTTTCAGATGATCCGGCTGACCGAACCGCTCGTTAGGAAGGAGAACGCTTTTGGGACACAAAGTACACCCAACGGGCTTCAGGCTCGGCATCGTGAAGGACTGGCAGTCGCGCTGGTATGCTGAGCGTGATTATAAGGACGTTCTTGCCGAGGATTTTTTAATTCGTAACGCTATCAATAAAGACCTGTTCAACGCCGCCGTCTCCCGTATCGAGATCGAGCGTGCCGCCGCTAATCAGGTTCTGGTGAAAATCTTTACCGCCAAGCCCGGTATTGTTATCGGCAAGAGCGGCGAAAAGGTCGAGAAGCTCAAGGCATCGCTGGAGAGCAAGACCAAGAAGCGTGTCCGCCTGGACATAGTTGAGATTCGCCAGCCGGAACTGGACGCGTACCTGGTCGGGCGTGGCATCGCCGAGCAACTGGAGAAGCGCGTTTCATTCCGCCGCGCGATGAAGCAGGCTGTCCAAAAGTCGATGCGTGCCAATGCGAAGGGCATCAAGGTTATTGTCGGTGGCCGACTCGGTGGCGCGGAAATCGCCCGTACTGAGAAAGAGGTCGAAGGCAAAGTTCCTCTGCACACGTTACGGGCCGATATTGACTATGGGCTGGTAGAGGCGCATACTACGTTTGGCGTCATCGGCATCAAAGTTTGGATCTATCGCGGCGACATTCTACCCAGTAAGCGTCGAGAACTTGGCGATATTCAGCAAGAGCCAGCGCAGCAGGCGTTCCCACCACGAGATGGTGGGCGCGGTGGAGACCGTCGCGGCGGAGACCGCCGTCCGGGTGATGGTGGCGCACCGCGCGGAGATCGTGGTCCGCGTCCGCAAGGAGACCGACCACAGGGAGACCGAGGCCCGCGTCCACAGGGCGGCGATAACCGAGGCCCACGCCCACAGGGAGATCGTCCACAGGGCGACAGACCGCAACGTCCAATGGGAGACCGTCCACCTCGTCCAATTGGACAGGAGGATCGCCAACCACGTCCTGAGCAGACACCTCTTGTCAATGAGACGCCTGTGAACCAGACACCTGTCAACGAGGTCTCACAGCCTGAGCAGCAGACCGCGCCGACGCCGCCACCAGCCGCACCAGCAGAGGATGCTAGTGCTACTCAGAGCGAGTAGAGGAGTTTCAATTCATGTTATTGGCACCGTCACGTACAAAATACCGCCGCCAGCATCGCGGGCGCATGAAGGGTGAGGCCCACCGCGGCAACACCCTGGCCTTTGGTGACTTCGGCCTACAGGCACTTGAGCCTGTGTGGATGGAGGCCCGTCAGATAGAGTCCGCGCGTATCGCGCTCACCCGCTTCATGAAGCGTGGTGGTAAAGTGTGGATCCGTGTCTTCCCTGACAAACCTGTTTCCGCTAAGCCTGCCGAAACCCGCATGGGTAGCGGTAAAGGCGCCGTCGATCATTATGTCGCGGTTGTGAAACCGGGGCGCATCATTTTTGAACTCGGTGGCGTAAGCGAAGAGGTCGCGAAAGAAGCGGTTCGCCTCGCTGGTCACAAATTACCCGTCAAAACACGCTTTATTGTTAGAGGGGAGGCCGAAAGTGTCGAAGGTTAGTGATCGTCGCAAAGAACTTTCAGCCCTTAGTGAAGCTAAAGCTCAGGAAGAACTGAAAAAACTGCGCTTACAACTGTTCAATCTCCGTTTGCAGCAGCAGCGCGGCGAGGTGAAGAACAACCGTATGTTCACGCAAACGCGCAAGGATATCGCTCGCTTGATGCATCAGCTATCACTGTTGGAGAACGAATAATGACACAGCAAGCAGAGCAGACACCCCAGAAGGTTGCCCGTCGTCAGCAAAAAGTTGGGCGTGTTGTCAGCAATAAAATGGACAAGACGATTGTTGTAATCGTAGAGTCGTTGAAGAAGCACCGCATCTACAAACGCACTTACAAGCAAACCAAGCGTTTTTACGCGCATGACGAGGAGAACACCTGTACCATCGGTGATACCGTGCGGATTCAGGAATGTGCGCCGGTCAGTCGCTTGAAACGCTGGAAGCTCGTGGAGATTATCAGGCGCGGTAGCGGTATCGTTCCCGTCGAAGAGTTACTGACAGACGTTGATCCCGCTCTGGCTAGCTCCTCCGATGAAACAGAATAAGGAGCAGCGTTAATGATTCAGCCAGAGTCACGCCTGAAGGTTGCAGACAACACGGGCGCAAAAGAAATCATGTGTATTCGTGTCCTGAGTGGGTCCGCCAAACGGTACGCAACGGTTGGCGACATTATCAAGGCTTCTGTAAAGCAAGCCTCGCCAAACGGACAGGTTAAGAAAGGCGATGTTGTAGACGCTGTTATCGTCCGTGTCTCGAAAGAGTATGCACGGCCCGATGGGTCGCACATCCGCTTCGACGAAAACGCCGCCGTCATTCTTGCCGCTGGCAACAACCCACGCGGCACCCGTATCTTTGGCCCCGTCGCACGCGAACTGAGAGAGAAGAACTTTTCTCGCCTCATCTCGCTTGCGCCCGAAGTGCTCTAGCGATGGTGGAGTCCAGCAATGGACTCCATACCATAGAGGAAGAAAATGCCACTAAAACCAAAAGAGAAGAAACCTCTTCACCTTGCCAAGCTGAACATCAAGAAGGGCGATACCGTCTTGATAATCACCGGCAAGGACAGAGGGAAGGAAGGAACCGTGTCGCGGGCGATGCCACAGGCCAACAAAGTTATTGTTGAAGGTCTCAATGTGGTCAAAAAACACATTCGTCCGCAGGGCCAAACCCGCCAGGGAGGCGTGATTGAAAAGGCAATGCCGATTCAAGTCTCCAACGTCATGCTCAAATGCACGGAATGCGGGCAGCCCACACGCGTCGGTCATGAGCGTCGCCCTTTGGGAGACGATAAAAAGATTCGTTCAGTACGCATTTGCAAGAAATGCGAAAAGGTCATCGCTGACCGGACTCAGCCGAAGGAGTAGTTAAACGTCATGGTATCACGATTAAAAGAAAAGTATCGTCAGGAAGTCGTGCCTGCCCTGCAAAAAGACTTTAGCTACATGAACCCGATGCAGGTTCCGACTCTGAACAAGGTCGTCATCAACATAGGCATGGGCGAAGTCATTCAGAACGCAAAGGCGATGGATGCTGCCGTGAACGACCTTTCAACCATCACCGGGCAGCGTCCCGTCATAACCCGCGCCAAACGGTCCGTTGCGACCTTCAAGCTCCGCGAAGGAATGCAGATTGGCTGCATGGTTACACTGCGTGGTGAGCGCATGTACCAGTTTCTGGATAAGCTGATTAACGTCGCTCTACCCCGCATCCGCGACTTTCAGGGCGTTTCCGCCGAAGCCTTTGACGGGCGCGGCAACTACACGCTTGGCCTGCGTGAGCAACTCGTCTTCCCGGAGATCGAGTACGACAAAGTCGATAAGGTACGCGGAATGGAAGTGAGCATCGTGACAACGGCTCGCACCGATGAAGAGGGACGACGGCTGCTCAGACTGATGGGCATGCCCTTTAAGAAGTAACGCTGGAGGGCGACAATGGCAAAAACATCAATGATTGTAAAGTCTAAGCGCAAGCCTAAGTTCAAGGTACAGCAGCATAATCGCTGCCATTTGTGCGGACGACCTCGCGCGTATATGCGTAAGTTTGGTCTGTGTCGTATCTGTTTCCGTGAACGTGCGCTACGCGGCGAGCTACCCGGTGTGACGAAGTCAAGCTGGTAAGTACGAAGCTGAAAGGGCGAATGGAGGATAATCCATGAATATGACTGATCCAATTGCGGATATGCTTACACGCATTCGCAATGCGGTCACCGCACGACACACCCGCGTACTCATTCCAGCATCGAAAATGAAGCTGGCTATCGCGCGTGTGCTCAAAGAAGAGGGCTACATCAAGGATATCGAAATCCTGAAAGATAACCCACAGGGAACAATTCGTATTACGTTGCGCTATGTAGAAAAGTCCCCGGTCCTGACAAACGTCAAGCGCGTCAGCAAGCCCGGTCTGCGTGTCTACTCGAAGCGCACCGACATCCCCCGCGTTCGTGGCGGTCTGGGAATATCTATTGTATCGACTCCAAAGGGACTTATGACTGGCAGCAGTGCCTACCATCAAGGTCTCGGTGGCGAAGTCGTCTGCTACGTCTGGTAGACAGGAGGATTGCATGTCTCGTATTGGACGCGCTCCGATCACTGTGCCAGCAAAGGTGCAGGTGAACTGGACCGAGGGCAATCTGGTTACGGTCAAAGGGCCGAAAGGCGAGCTTTCACAGCAGGTCGATCCTGCTCTGACCCTGAAGCTCGAAGATGGCACGCTCTCAGTAGCCCGACCCTCGGATAGTAAAGAACACAAAGCAAAGCACGGACTATACCGCACTTTGGTCAACAACATGATACTTGGAGTGACAACCGGCTTCACCAAACAGTTAGAAATTCACGGCGTTGGCTATCGTGCCGCCAAAGTCGGCGAGAATCTGGTGATTCAGGTTGGCTACTCACACCCCATTGAGGTGCAGCCACCAAGCGGTATCTCGCTCGCCGTCGATGGCGTCGATGCGGCAACAAAGGCCACAAGAGTCAGCGTTACCGGCATCGACAAACAACTGGTCGGGCAGGTCGCAGCTATTATCCGCAATGTGCGTAAGCCAGAACCATACAAAGGTAAAGGCATTCGCTACACAGGTGAGGTCATTCGCCGTAAGGCTGGTAAAGCCGGTAAAGTCGGCGGCAAAAAGAAATAAGCTGCGCGTAAACACGATGGTGTGCTGGGGAGCATATAAGCGTTTCACTGGCACGCCGCTATGCTTAACATTCATAAATAGATTTCTCATGTATGACGGGTGGGGCCAAAGAAACGTAGTGCCGACCACGTAGCTTTCTACACCCCGCCTTCTTTGCCCAGTAAATGAAAGGGGAGACGCGGAAACACGCCAGGCAAACACTATGCGGTGGCGTTCCGCTTCCTAAAAGTATGATTAAACGATTTCATTCAAATCAAGCACGGCTGCGGCGGCACCAGCGTATGCGACGCCATCTGGAAGGCTCACAGGAGCGTCCGCGCCTGAACGTTTTCCGCAGTGGACAGCATATCTACGCCCAGGTCATCGATGATACAACTGGCAAGACGCTTGTCGCGGCCTCATCGCTCGATGAGACACTGCGCTCTTTCAAACCCGCGCAACCGGAGCAGAAGCAAGAAGAGCCAAGCCTGCTGGAACGCGTTGGTGACGCTATACAGTCTGCCGTAGAGGCCGCCACTGACGCGCTTCCGGGCAACAAAGCAAAGAGTGCCAAGTCTGCACCCGCGAAAGCACCGCAAAAAGGTGGTAAAGCCGGCGGACAGGCCGTGCCGAAGGTTAATCTTCCAGCCGCCCAGAAGAGTGCGCCCAAGACTCCTATCGAGGCTCTTGTGGCAATCGCGAATAACCGAAAGGTCGCGGTAGCACGCGAGGTCGGGAAACTTGTGGCGCAACGTGCAAAAGAACAGGGCGTTGTTCGTGTTGTCTTTGACCGTGGCGGCTACGCATATCATGGTCGCATTGCCGCGCTCGCCGAAGGTGCTCGTGAAGCGGGCCTGGACTTCTAGGACCGCAAAAGGAAAGAGATTCATGGCAAGAATAGATGCTACAAAACTAAACCTGGAAGAGACCGTGGTTGAAGTCAACCGTGTCTCCAAAGTGGTCAAAGGTGGTCGCCGCTTCAGCATCCGCGCCCTGGTCGTCGTTGGAGACCATAATGGCTTTGTCGGCTTTGGCTTTGGCAAGGCGAGCGAGTACACCGAGGCTATCCGTAAGGGTGTCGAGGATGCCAAGAAGCACCTCATGCAAGTTCCCCTATCGGGAACAACTATTCCATTTATGGTAAAGACAAACTTTGGAGCCTCTGAAGTTATGCTCAAACCAGCCGCACCCGGTACTGGCGTAATCGCCGGTGGCGCAGTACGCGCGGTGATGGAGTCGGCAGGTGTACGCGATGTGCTCACCAAAACGCTTGGCAGCACAAATAAAGCAAACACGGTGCAGGCATGTCTTAAAGCATTACATGAGCTGCGTTCGGCCGACAGCGAGGCAGAGCGACGCGGCAAAACCGTGAGCGATATCGTTGGCAAAAAGCAAGCAGAGCGTATCGCCGTAGCCAACGCGAACGCGGCGGAGCAGGCCGCAGCCATGCGTGCCACACGCGAAGAAGAGGCCCGCGAGACCCGCGCAAACTCGAACCGCCGCTCTGGTGGCGAACGCGGTGATCGCGGTGGAGACCGTCGCGGCGGCAACACAGGCGGCGGCACTGGTGATCGTCGCGGCGGTGGTGGTAGTGGTGGTGATCGTGACCGCCGTGGTGGCGGTAGCGGTAGCGGCGGCGAACGTCGCCGATAGGAGCAGATACAATGGGAAAACTACGCATAAAATGGGTACGAAGCTCTATTGGCAACCCAAAGGATCAGAAAGCAACAATTAAATCCTTGGGCTTACGTAAGCTTCAACGCACCGTTGAACACGACGACAACCCCGCCATTCGTGGGATGATTCGCAAAGTGATGCATCTGGTGCAAGTAGAGGAGGTCGTCAATGAAACTCTCTGATTTACGACCCACTCCTGGAGCGCACAAACATGAAAAGCGCGTCGGACGTGGACATGGCTCTGGTCGTGGTAAGACGGCGGGACGTGGGACAAAAGGCCAGAAGGCGCGTACTGGCGGCAAAGTCCACCGCGCGTTTAACGGCGGTCAGACTCGTCTCTCCAAGCGTTTAGCTTTCAGGCGTGGTCTTGGCAACAGCAACACGGCGTTTCGTGACAACTACGCCGTTGTGAACATTGATGATCTGGTAATGTTCGACGCGAATGCCGAGATTAAGCCCGAAAACCTGGTAGCGGTGGGGTTGATGACCCCCGCAAGTGGTCGCGGACTGGTCAAAGTCCTCGGCGATGGCGAGCTTGATCGCGCCCTCACCATTCACGCCCATAAGGTTTCCGCGAGTGCGCGGGAGAAGATCGAAGCCGCTGGCGGCAAGATCACTATTATTCCTGTGCGAACCTATGAGCAGACCAAGCGCAAAAAAGTAGAAAAAACTCCCGCGCTAGCCGCCGAGACACCCGTCTCAGCAGCTCCTCAGCAGGAGAACTAGTACGCACAATAGCCAGGAGGTCAGGGAGTGAGAACTCCCTGACACCTTGCTCGTATAGTATGTGTTATAAACATCTCTGTAGATTGTATACATATTTTCCTCTGTATGTCTTCGTCCGACGCGTCCCCTTATGACGCGGGCCGCTCGAAGAAAAATATACCAAAGGCGAGTAGCGAAGGAGTCTTTTATGTGGGAACGACTGCGAAGTATCTGGACCGTTCCTGATCTACGCAATAAGATTCTCTTCACGTTGGCGATGCTGCTGGTGTTTCGCATTCTTGCACACATCACAGTTCCGTTGACGGGAGCGGAGAAAACCCAATTACTCAATCTCTTTTCTAATAGTAGTAAGAGTAAAGACCTGGGCCAGTTGCTCGGTCTCCTCGATGTCTTTTCAGGCGGGTCGTTGCAGACGTTCTCCATTGTCGCATTTGGAGTATACCCTTATATCACTGCGACTATTGTGATGCAACTCCTACAACCAATTATCCCCGCCCTACAAAATCTCTCGACACAGGGCGAGTCGGGACGGCTCCGCTTTAGCCAGATCACACGCATCATCACCGTGCCACTCGCCATTCTACAGGCGTTGGGGCAGTGCGCGATCTTTCAACAGGCCGGCGTGCTAAACAACTTTAGCCTTGTAGACCCTAAGTATGCCCTGGAAACATTCTCTATCTTGATTGCCCTGACAACTGGAACAATGATTCTGGTCTGGATTGGTGAATTGATTACGGAGAATGGCATCGGGAACGGCATCTCAATTATTATCTTCGCGGGCATTGTAAGCCGCCTCCCACAGTTTGTGCAACAGGGCTACCTGGCATCCACATCAAGCGGTGGCACCGGTGGCGGCGTCATCAGCATTGTAGTCTTCCTGCTAATTGGTTTGATTACAATTCTTGGCGTCGTCTACATCTATCAAGGGCAGCGACGTATCCCCGTGCAGTATCCGACAAAACGACAGGTGGGTCGCGGTATGTTGGTTGGCTCTGCCCAGACCACATACATACCCATGCAGGTCAATAGCGCGGGTATGATCCCGCTCATCTTCGCGCAATCCATGCTGATCTTTCCGGCGGTCCTCTCGAAGTACCTTACGGCAAGCACCACCCCCTGGCTGAGCGCGACGGCATCTTTCATCGAGACCTATATTGTCAATACAAGTACCTGGTGGTACTGGCTGATCTACTTCTTCCTGGTAGTCGCCTTTACCTACTTCTATGCCTACGTTGTGTGGCAACAGCAGAACATTCCAGAGAGCTTACAGAAGCAGGGCGCGTTCATTCCGGGCTATCGTCCCGGTGAACCCACCAGCAAGTACCTGTACGCTATTCTGAATCGTATCACCCTTGCGGGCGCGTTGTTCCTGGGACTGATCGCGGTTTTGCCATTTCTCTCGCGTGTAGGCGCGAACCAATTGCTGGGCAGTGCGTCAATCCTCATCGCGGTTGGTGTGGTACTAGACACGATCCGGCAGCTCGAAGCTCAAATGGTCATGCGTAACTATTCCGGCTTCTTGTCATAATGAGAGGGGGCGCGAGCCACACAAATCAACGGCCCACGCCCCATACTCGCTCGTACCGTCCTATCGGGAGTATGTTCATTGTGGCAACACGCAAGGATCGCCTGAGTGCAATGACGCGCTCCCACGATATTCCACCGGAGAAAAAACGTGAACATTATCCTGTTTGGTGCTCAAGGATCAGGTAAAGGAACACAGGCTGACAGACTCGCGGAAGCGTTAGATATTCCTCATGTTGCTAGTGGGGACCTGTTCCGCGATGCGATGAAAGAGCAGTCCGAATTGGGACTCAAGGCAAAAGAGTACGTTGATCACGGCAAACTCGTTCCTGACATTCTCACCGTCAAAATGGTGCTTGACCGTATCAAGGAGCCTGATTGCGACAATGGTGTACTGCTGGATGGCTTTCCTCGTACAATCGCGCAAGCTCAGGCACTGGACAAAGGATTAGAGGCGAACGGGCGACATATCGATGTCGCGGTCTACCTGAACGTACCGCGTGACGTTCTGCTCATCAGGCTCTCAGGGAGATATATCTGTCGGGCGCGTCAACATGTCTACAATATAAACACCAACCCGCCAAAAGTGGCGGGGAAGTGCGACAAGGATGGCAGCGACCTGTATCAGCGACCCGATGATAGCGGCGACGCGGTACAGAAACGGCTCGACATCTTTTTCAATGAGACAATCCGTTTGCTCGACTACTACCGACCTCAGCAAAAGCTATCAGAGGTTAACGGCAATCAGAATATTGAGCAGGTGCAGCAACACCTTGTGAATGCTGTACGTACTCATGGCGGCAAATAGCGAGAGAACAAATTATGGCTGTAATCATAAAATCAAAAGAAGAGCGCGAGAAGATTCGAGCAACTGGACATATTGTCGCGGAGATGCTGGCAGAGCTCCGTAGCGCGGTGCGTCCAGGCATCACAACACACGATATCGACGTGCTTGGCGCGGCAGCACTCAAGCGGCACGGAGCCAAATCTAGTGCTTTGGGCTATCACGGTTATCCGGCCTCGATTTGTACGTCAGTAAATGAAGAAGTCGTACATGGTATTCCCGGCAAGCGCATCTTGCAAGAAGGCGACGTTGTGACGCTGGACTTTGCCGCGAATTATAATGGTTGGCACGCGGACTCGGCGATTACCGTTCCAGTGGGCGCGATCTCTCCCGAAACACAACGGCTCTTGAAAGTGACGGAAGACGCCCTCTATCGCGGTATAGCGGCTGCACGCGCGGGCAACCGCCTGCACGATATTGGACGTGCCGTGCAACAGTTTGTCGAAGCGGCGGGCTTCTCGATAGTCCGCAACTACGGTGGACACGGCGTTGGGCGCAGTATGCATGAAGACCCACAAGTGCTCAACTATGTTGAAACTGGCTACCCAAATACCGCTCTCAAACCTGGCATGGTCATAGCGATTGAGCCTATGGTCATCATGGGCGAAAAGAAGACGCAGGTACTCGCCGACGACTGGACCGTGATCGCGGCGGACAAAACATTCGCGGCACACTTCGAGCATACCGTCGCCATCACTGAGGGCGACGCCGACATTTTGACACAGTAGCAGGAACGATGGCGGCGAGGCGTAAAGATGTACACAGATACATGTGTGTAAATTTTCCCTCTCGACTTCTCAAAAAAAGTATGCTATAATTCATAGTTGGCAGCAGCAGTGTCAACTGCTGCCCTTTTGTACTTTCTGTTGACCCCGCGATGAGGGAAAGGATGCTAATGGCGAAGAAGGATGAGATTGAGGTAGAGGGTAAAGTGATTGAAGCCCTCCCCAATGCTATGTTTAAAGTTCAGATTGACGAGGAACATGAAGTTCTCGCAATTCTCTCAGGAAAAATGCGTATGAACTTTATACGTATCGTGCCAGGTGACAAAGTGCGGGTCGTGCTGTCCCCCTATGACCTGACACGAGGCAGAATCACTTATCGTCCGCGATCATGATGTCCGTGCTGATCGTGGGGTAACGAATAGAGCATCCTTCTCTATTCCTTCTCTCCTGAACGAGCATCCAGTGACTGGAAATAGACCGTACCGCGAAGGAAGGCTGGAGTTATCCGTTCTTCGTTCCTTCCGATTTTTTATACGTTTTGTCTCATTGATCGCTATAGTGTACACAACGATCTACGTGACCAGTAGCAAAAGGAGGGCAAAGCATGAAAGTGCGAGCCTCAGTAAAACCACGCTGTGATGGCTGCAAGGTTATTCGTCGCAACCGTGTTGTGATGGTGATTTGTAGCAAAGACCCAAAACACAAGCAGAAACAAGGCTAGGACGTTCATAAGCGTCTCACGAAACTGAAAGCTGGAGGAAAAGATGGCTAGAATCGCCGGCGTTGACATCCCCCGCGAGAAGCGCGTGGAGATATCGCTGTGCTACATTTTCGGGATCGGGCTGACCACGAGCCGCAAAATCCTGGAACGAACACGCGTTAACCCCGACACGAGAGTAAAAAACTTGAGCGAAGAAGAGGTTAATCGTCTTCGTGAGTTTATTGACCGCGAGCATAAGGTCGAAGGCGACCTGCGCCGCGAAGTGGACATGAACATTAAACGCCTCATCGAGATTGGCTGCTATCGTGGAATGCGCCACCGTCGTAACTTGCCGTTGCGTGGGCAGAGAACCCGCACCAACGCACGTACACGCCGTGGTCCAAAACGAACGGTTGCAGGCAAGAAGAAGGCCGCAGCGAAGAAGTAACGCCGGAGAGGATTTGTAAGCATGGCAGACAAGAAGAAGCCAACCGGAGCCGCCAAAGTCAGGCGGCGTGAGCGCAAGTCCGTTCCACGCGGACATGCTCATATTCAGGCAACATTCAACAATACAATTGTGACCCTCACCGACCCTAATGGAAATGTGCTTTCCTGGGGCAGTGCTGGTGGTCAAGGTTTCAAGGGTTCACGTAAGAGCACTCCTTACGCGGCGCAGGTCACAGCAGAAGTGGCAGCTCGCAAAGCGATGGAGCATGGTCTACGGCAGGTGGACGTATATGTCAAAGGCCCCGGTTCTGGTCGCGAAGCCGCAATCCGCTCTTTGCAGACCTCCGGCCTCGCCGTTACCTCGATTACTGATGTTACACCTATTCCACACAACGGCTGTCGCCCACCAAAGAGACGACGTGTATAACTCACCCGTTACAGCGGGAAAATCATTGTGTTCCACACTGTGCGTGTGAGGAGGATTCAACTAGATGGCACGTTATACCGGCCCCGTCTGCAAGCTGTGCAGGCGTGAGGGGGTTAAACTCTTTCTGAAAGGCGACAAGTGTCTGACAAAATGCACACTTGAACGCCGCAATACAAAACCTGGACAGCACGGCGCGGCCCGCGCTCGTAAAGAGTCCGGCTACGCGAAGCAGCTGCGCGAGAAGCAGCGCGTGCGTCGCACCTATGGCATTCTGGAGCGTCAGTTCCGCAAACATTTCGGCTCTGCCGCCCGCCGTCCTGGCAAGACCAGCGAGAACCTGTTACAAATCCTTGAGATGCGCCTGGACAACCTGGTGTACCGCATGGGTTTTGCTGATTCCCGCGCCCAGGCCCGCCAGATTGTCAACCATGGACATTTCGCGGTCAATGGTCGCAAAACAGATATCCCATCCTTTATTGCCAAGCCTAATGATGTAATTACCGTGCGTGATCGCAGCAAGGGCCTTGAGTACTTCAAGACTCGCACTCTGCTGCTGGCGCAAAAAGGCGTTCCTACATGGCTTAGCCTGGACATCAACGCGATGAGCGGACGTGTTATCACTATCCCCTTACGCACAGACCTCGAACTGCCCTTCGATGAGCAGATGGTGGTTGAATTCTACCAGCGATAATGTCGCTGACTTAGGCGAAGAACTCTTGGACTACCCTACCAGCTTTGTTGTTGGGGGAACGAACGATACGCATTCTCGCTTGTGAGAAACAACGTTTCTCTCCTTGAGTGAACGCGTATGGTGGACTCGTAAGGCAAGAAGACACTGGAGAGTGGTAGAAAAAGAAAGGCGGGTTAGAACCTTGCTAGATATTGCTCTGCCTCGCATTAAAAACACAAAAACACAGGGAAACTATGCGAGCTATGATATTGAGCCGTTAGAGGCGGGGTACGGAATGACCCTCGGCAACTCGCTGCGACGCGTGCTGATGTCGTCACTCCCCGGTGCTGCCGTGACCTCTATTCGGATTGAGGGCGTACAACACGAGTTTCAGGATGTCCCGAACGTCATGGAAGACGTGACTGACATCGTGCTGAATATTAAGAAACTGCGTCTCCGTTGCTTTTCAGACGGTCCTGTGTCGATGCGTCTGGAAGTATCAGGGGCGTGCGAAGTGACCGCCGCCGACATCATTGCACCAAGCACTGTGGAGATCGTCAATCCCGAACTTCACATCGCAACATTGGACAATGAGAATGCGCGGCTCGAAATGGAACTGGTGGTCGAGACGGGTCGGGGCTATGTCCCCGCAGACTCAAAAGACGATCAGCCAATCGGCGTTATTCCAATCGATGCCATTTATACCCCTGTACAAAAGGCCAACTATACGGTTGAGCACACACGTGTAGGGCAAATGACCAACTTTGATAAAATCGTTATGGATGTGACAACCGATGGAACCGTCACACCTGACGAGGCGTTACGTCAGAGCGCGGATATTCTGGTGCGGCACTTCACACTGCTCGCCAACTATCGCGCAACTGTGCAAGAGATAGAGAAACCACCTCTGAGCAGCTTGCCCATTCCGCCGAAGATTTATGATACACCCATCGAGGAACTTGATCTTTCCGTGCGTGCATATAACTGCCTCAAACGCAGTAATATCACGAAGGTTGGGCAAGTGCTTTCGATGAATGAGGAAGACCTTCTAGGTGTGCGTAACTTTGGTGAGAAGAGCTTGATCGAGCTACAGGAGCGGTTACACCAGCGAAGTTTCTTGCCCGGTCCTGGGAAAAGTGCTGTCGGTACCGTAGAGAGCGGCGACGGCGAATTGGAGGAGTAAGTTGAGGCACAGAATTGCTGGCAACCGACTAAGTATGCCAGAGCCACGCCGTCGTTCCGCACGTCGCAACTTGATGGCTGGCCTTATTCGTTATGATCGCATCAAGACTACTGAGGCCCGCGCCCGCGCGATTCGCTCGGAAGTCGAGAAGTTAATTGATACGGCCGTCAAGGGCCATCTCGCGGCCCGCGCCTACTTGAAAAACATCGTGGATGACGATGAAAAAGCTGGACAGGTGCTCGCGTTCGCCCGTCGTGGTCGCTTCTCCCTCAAGGTGAAGATTGCCACAAACGAGGAACGTCTGGAGCAGCAGAAAGCTCCTCTTACCGACAAGGGACGCAAGTTCCTCGAAGATAAGAACAAAGCACGGCGCGAGGAATTGCTCCGCATCATCTCTAACGAGGACGACGCCGAGAAGGCCCTACAAGCCGCGTACCGCGCAATGGTTATCGAGCTACATGCCCGCCGTACCATTCTAAGCGCGTTGCCAGACGAACTCGTCGTGAAAAAGATGTTCGACGAGCTGGCACCACGCTACGTCAATCGCCCAGGTGGCTATACCCGCATTACTAAGTTGGGCAAGCGCAAAGGCGACGCGGCCGACATCGCGCAGATCGCGCTCATGTAGGAATCAACGATTGCCATGAACATTGCGTGCGGCATCGAGTATGATGGCACCGAATATCGAGGCTTTCAACGCCAGCCCACGCGCCATGGACAGACCGTGCAAGGTGTGCTAGAAGCAACGATTGCACAGATTTCAGGCGAGAGGGCGGTCATCTACGGCGCAGGCCGTACCGACTCAGGCGTACATGCGACAGGGCAGGTGATCAACTTTTATACGCGCTCACAGTTGACACCCTCAGTATGGCAAAGAGCGTTCAACGCGAAACTGCCCACGTCGGTGGCAGTGCGCTGGGCCAGGGCAATGCCCGACGATTTTCACGCACGTTTCAGTGCGAAGAGTCGGTCTTATCGCTACACCGTCTGGAACGCTACCGCACCAAAACCGTTGTTGGTGCGATACAGTTACCATTGCTCATACGTCCTGGACGTGGCGCGAATGCAAGAAGCGTGTCAGCTTTTGCTGGGATGCAAAGACTTTGGAGCGTTCGGGCGCAGTCCCGACGAGACAAACCCGATGCGGCCCGGCCCGCATTCTTGCGTGCGGGTAATGCTGGAGGCACAGTGTACTCGTCAGGAAGAGGACGCGTGCATCTACTATGACTTTACCGCGAACGCCTTTTTGACAGGCATGGTACGCAGAATGGTTGGAACACTGTTAGCGGTGGGACGAGGACGTGTCTCCCTGGATGAGTTCGAGAATATTGTACAACGTGCGGAAAAAACGCACCCTGGTTCGGCGGCCCCCTCACATGGGCTGTGTCTGGTACGGGTAAAGTATCCTGAAGAGTTTGGAGCAACAAACACATGATGAAGACATATACTGCAACAGCCGGTGATATGAATCCTCAATGGTACATCATCGATGCTGAAGGGCAGATACTTGGTCGTGTTGCTTCGCAGATCGCGCAGATTCTGCGAGGAAAACACAAGCCGACATTTACACCGAATCTTCCCACGGGAGACTTCGTGATTGTTCTTAATGCCGACAAAATCGCTGTAACCGGCAATCGTATGGAGCAGAAAATCTACTACCGTCATAGCCAGTACCCCGGCGGTATGAAGAAGACAACCCTGCGTCAGACCATCGAGGGCAAGTTCCCGGAGCGGGCTGTAGAACATGCTGTACGCGGCATGGTTATGCACAACCGTCTGGGCGCGGACATTATGAAACGCTTGAAGGTCTACGCTGGCACCAATCATCCACACGCGGCGCAAAAACCAGTGCTGTGGAGAGGGCCAGAGGCGTTGTTGAAGAAGCCATCGGTTGAGACCACCGAGGCGAAGTAAGCAGAGGAGAAATCACGTTGGTCGATACCATCAAAGGCGAGTACTACTACGGTATGGGACGACGCAAAACGGCTGTGGCTCGTGTGCGCCTCTTCCCAAATGGCGATGGCAGCATCGAAATTAACGGTAAGACCGCTGACGCGTACTTCGGACGCGAGGCATTGCTTTCCGTTGTCTCCGCGCCCTTTCGTGCCGTTGACATTGATAATAGCTATAACATGACCATTCGCGTTCTCGGCGGTGGCACAACGGGACAGGCCGGAGCAATCCGTCACGCCCTCTCGCGTGCGTTGCTGCGAATGAACCCGGAGTTCAAACTTGCCCTGCGACGGGCTGGCTACCTCACGCGTGACCCACGCATGAAGGAACGTAAAAAGCCAGGTCTGAAGCGTGCTCGTAAGGCCCCACAATACACGAAACGTTAATAGTTCAGACGCGACTGAAGGAATGTAGGGGAGACCCTCGCGGCCTCCCCTACATTCCTTCAGTCGCGTACTGCCTCCCTACACTTCACATTAGGGGTGTCTGCGAAACTAATCGATTGCCTGCGAATGGTGCGCCACATTCGCATACACAGGCGTACACCACTGCTCGCGATAATCTGGATGCTTGCCGCGCACGACATCAAAGTACAGTGCCTGGAGCTTCTCCCCAATCGGGCCAACCTTGCCATCACCAATTGGACGATGATCAACGCTGACCACAGGCGCAATCTGCGCTCCCGTGCCACACAGAAACATTTCATCTGCATTGTAGAGTTCTGTGCGGTCTATCACACGCTCTTGTGTGGTATAGCCAAGCTCGCGCTGCCCCAGCTTCATCACCGTGTCGCGAGTGATGCCCAGCAGAATATTCTCAGTTGGGGCAGGGGTGACAAATTCTCCGCCTTGCACCAGAAAAATGTTTTCCGCGCTGCCCTCTGAAACATTTCCCTCGTTCGTGAGCATGATGGCCTCATCGAAACCATTCTGCATCGCCTCGGTCTTCGCCAGAGCCGCGTTGACATAACCGCCCGTGACCTTCGCGCGTGCTGGCAGCGCGTTGTCATCGAGCCGCCGCCACGAGGAGACGCCACACTTCATGCCAGACAAGGGAACATAACCTCCCTGTGGCTCCGAGGTGAGAATGAAATGATCTTCAAGATCGTGCAGGCGCACGCCAAGCATCTCGCCACCCTTGTAGACAACCGGGCGCAGGTAGACATCCTCGTGCTGGTCATTGCGCCGCACCAGTTCCGCGCTAATCTCAATCAACTGCTCTACCGTGTACGGAAGCTTCATATACAAAATGTTGCACGAACGGCGCAATCGCTCGTAATGTTCTCTGAGCCGAAACAAATATACTTGCTCGTCTTCCTGATTCCAGTAGCCGCGAATGCCCTCAAAACATCCTGTGCCATAGGCGAACCCATGTGTGCGTACAGAAATGACACCACGCTCGGCGGGTATAAACTCGCCATTCATAAACAGTTCTTTTGCATTCATAACGTTTTCAGGATAAGTAGCAGCGATGCCACTTATCGCAAAGCCTCCTTTATAGTAGTTGTGCTGCGTATAAAACTAGTATACGACAGCGAAAGCGAGTATGAGTACAGCCAAGTCGCGGTTCCTTCCGACTTTGGCTGTAGGTGTTCCTGCTTCCCATACACAAAAACTAGAGTATCTTCTTACCGAGCGCGGAGAGAATCAGTTCAACGGCGAGCTTCGCGGTTGTGTTCTCGCTATCAAGAATGGGGTTGACCTCGACGACATCCATCGAAACAAGCTTCTGCGAGACTGAAAGCAATTCCATTGCAAGATGCGCCTCACGATAGCTGAGGCCACCGCGTACAGGCGTGCCAACGCCCGGAGCTTCGCGTGGGTCGAGCGAGTCCATGTCAAGGCTGAGGTGAATAGGGTTGTTGTGCTGACTCGCGAGCGCAATCGCTTCTTGTGTGACGCTGGTCATCCCGCGCTGGTCAATGTCCGACATGGTGAAGACGTGAATGTTGTGTTCACGCAGTAGCACCTGCTCCTGTATGTCAAGGTCGCGTGCGCCAAGTATGACAATCGTCTCTTTGTTGATTTTCGGCATCCATCCGCTTGCGTTCACCAACCGTCCGTCACCGATGCCCGCAAGTGCCGCGAGAATCATGCCGTGAATGTTCCCTGATGGCGTTGTGGTGTCTGTGTTGAAGTCCGCGTGAGCATCTACCCATATGACGCCAATATCTTTGTGAACGTGTGCCACGCCGCTTACAGACCCCAGTGAGATGCTGTGGTCACCACCAAGCAGTAGCGGAAACTCGTTTTCCTGTAGCGAATTGCTTACGAGCCTCGCGAGTTCTTCGGATGCGTGAACGATGGGTTCAAGATACTTGAGGTGAGGGTTGCCCTCCGGCCTACTCTCCGGCTGCGGAATCGCCAAATTACCAATATCGTGAACGGTGTGGCCCAAACTTTGTAGCTGATCGCTCAGACCTGCGTAACGGATCGCACTTGCTCCCATGTCAACGCCGCGCCTGTCCGCGCCCAGATCCATGGGTGCGCCAATGATACGTATGTGCATAATGTCCTCCTGCTCGTCTTTGAACAGTGCCTTTTGCCCTCATTATAGCCCCAGCACAGGGTGCTTGTCTATGGAAATATGAGGCATGAAGGCAAGTGAGAGAGCAAGGCGCGGGCAAGCCGGGCCACTACTATACGACGAGGGTCGCCGCGTAAGCGGCCCTTACAGCAGCAGAACTTGCCCCACTACTCCTTTTATTGTTGCGATGCTTTTCATGTACGCTACACGCTTTTTTATAGAGGCGTTTACACTGCCTAATACATTCGCTGCTTTGCGCCGTGTGCATCGCGTGTATATGTTTGTGGTTGAGCGAGATGTCTACCTCTGTTAAGGCGGCTATCCAGCCAGTTACAAAACCTGCGTTGTAGCGTCCAGAATTGCGAACGCTGGGTATAACGCTCGCGAAGAAATTGTAGATGTCCATATCGCTGAGCGTCTTTTTACCATAGTCAAGTTTGTAGGTGAGGTAGCCTGACTGATACGCACTGACGTATTCGTCGTCCGCAACAGCAATAATGGTATTACCAATAGGGATTAACTCGTTCATGGTTGAGCCTTTCATGCGTGACGTACTGGCTCCTACGATGATGATATAATCATGTGGGGCCGTATCTGACTTTTAAAGGGGTCTATGTTTGCCCTGTTAGGCTGTTTCTGTGTTCTAGACAGGAACAGCTTGTTAGACATCTCCTTTCAAATAAGAAGTCGTTTTGTTATGCTATATTGTCAAATAAGTGCGATTATTAGCACCTATTTGACAATAGTATAATTAAGATATTTCAAAATGTCAAGCCTTTAACAGCATTTTTTAGCGATTGTTAGTAAGTTAATTGTATTCTTAGTTCGTGTGTGATAACATTTAGAAAATTAAGGAAATCGACGAGGTTGTGCTTATGACAAAGTTTGAGGAGCTAAGAACGAATGCCGGACTAACAATCACCCAATTATCTATTGAGGCGAAAGTGTCACGCGCTACAATAGAAAAAATAGAAAAGGGTGAAAGAGTGAGAGCGCCGTTAGCGGCTCGCGCATGTACTGCTTTAAGCACACACCTTGAGTACCAAGTAACATATCAAGAACTTGGAATAGAAACAGTCAGATGATGGTATCCCCTTTGCGTCATGCATCTGACCAACCCGCGAATCGGCTTATCCCCATCATGCCATCGATTCACCTGTAGAAGAAGGGAATATTATACTTCTATGGCATCAGAAGAGATACTAAAAGTCAAGGATGTTGCTAAGATACCTAAAGTAACAAATTTAGCGTGGGCACAAAGATGACCAGGCATAAAAATTATGTGTTTGAAGTATCTTTATCCAAATGTAGAAATGTGTTATACCGTACCCTGATATGGTAAAATACCTAGCATGTTAAGAACACTTACTGCTACACGCTATGTAACGCCGTTGCGCGAGGGCGGGTCGCTACCAGCGATAGTGGAGGCGGACGATGACGGACTATATGTAGTCAAGTTTCGCGGCGCGGGACAAGGCCCCAAGTCCCTGATTGCTGAACTTGTGGCGGGCGAGGTTGCCCGCGCCCTCGGTCTCACACTGCCAGAGATTGTGTTCATGGACGTAGACGCCGCTCTTGGGCGCAACGAGCCGGATTATGAAGTATACGCCCTCATCAAGGCTAGCACCGGCCTCAATCTCGCGCTCGACTACCTGCCTGGTTCGCTCACATTCGATGCAGTAGATGCACGTCTGCTTGACCCGTTGCTGGCATCGTCGATTGTTTGGTTTGACGCCTATGTCTCCAATGTTGACCGCACACCACGCAACACTAATATGCTCTTCTGGCATAAGCAATTGTACCTGATTGACCACGGGGCATCACTGTACTTTCAGCATACGGGGGCGCGGTATCTGGAACGGAGCCGTTCACCGTTTGCACAGATTAAAGACCATGTGCTGTTGCGGGTCGCGAGCCAACTTGTGGAAGCCGACGCGTTGCTAAAACCTCGTCTCAACGCGCCTCTGCTCGAACGTATTATCGCGTCCATTCCCGATGTGTGGCTCGGTGATGACCCATTGTTCGCGACTCAAGAGGAGCGACGGGCCGCGTATCTTGCCTATCTGCTAGACCGTTTAGAGGCGTCACAGATTTTCGTAGAGGAGGCCATTCATGCACGCGCTAGCCTCCTATGATTACGCTGTAGTGCGAGTGGTGCCGCGTGTGGAGCGCGGCGAATTTCTCAATGTGGGCGTGATTCTCTTTTGCCGCACCCGCCGCTTTCTGCACACATATATCGCGCTCGACACATCCCGCCTGCTTATCATCGCGCCCTATCTCGATATAGATGAGGTAAAATATCATCTCGACCTGCTCGCACTGATCTGCGACGGTGGTAAAGATGCCGGCCCAATCGGGCAGTTGTCGCAATCCGAACGCTTCCACTGGCTCGTCGCGCCGCGTAGCACCATTATCCAGACCTCACCTCCGCATAGTGGACTCTGCTCTGACCCCGAAGCCGTTTTGCAAGCTCTCCTGGAAAAGATGGTGCATGTGCCGCGCCTGTAAGGAATAAACAAAACTGCTAGCTTGTTTTTTTTAGTGTTAAGAACGCAAACAGCGAAAGCTTATTTTTATAGAATAGGAATGAGGAGTATATGGCACAGAAACTTACCGGAAAAGTTGCGGTTGTGACAGGTGCTTCATCTGGCATTGGCGAGGCCACCGCGCTGGCATTGGTGGAAGAAGGCGCGATAGTCGCTATTTCAGCACGCCGCGCGGATCGTTTGCAAGAACTGGTCAAGCGCATCACCGAGAAGGGCGGCAAAGCTCTTCCGATAGTCGCGGACGTTGCGGAAGAGGAGCAGGCAAACGCGATTATTCAGCAGGCACACAAGGAATTTGGGCGCATAGACATTCTTGTCAACAACGCAGGTGTGATGTTGCTTGGTCAGATCGATGGAGCCAATACAGAAGATTGGCGACGTATGATAAACACAAATGTGCTTGGCCTGTTGTACGTCACTCATGCCGCTCTGCCAATTATGAAGCAGCAGAATAGCGGACACATCGTCAACATCTCGTCGGTTGCGGGTAGAACAGCCCGTGCTGGCAGTGGGGTGTATAACGCGTCCAAATGGGGTGTTGTTGGTTTCTCAGAGGCGTTGCGACAGGAAGCATTCAAAAACAAAATTCGTGTGACCATAATCGAGCCGGGTATTGTTGCTACAGAGCTGACCAACCACATCACGGACGTGACAGCGAAAAAGACAATGCAAGATTGGGCAAACTCAATGACGCCACTCGAAAGCGAAGATATCGCGGCAGCTATCGTGTATGCGGTAACACAGCCCGCACACGTCGATGTCAACGAGATTCTGATTCGTCCAACTGAGCAGGGCAACTAGTAGAATAACAAAGAGAAAGTGGAAGACTTGCAACAAGTCTTCCACTTTCTCTTTGTTATTGTTTTTTCTCCTCAGCTTCGGCCTGTTCCTCATAAAAGCTGTTTATATTACCGTAAATGCCGTCTGGGAATCGCAATTCCTGATAGACATTACAGGAACCGGGGTCATCAGGTGTTGGGCAGATCGGAAAGTCCTGCTTTGCCTGCCACTCAAGAATGCGCTCACGCTTTGGCGGGTTGTAGTCGCGTGCCTTGACCTGCTGCAAAAGAGCGTGTGCCTCGGTTGCGTTGTGATCGGGTTGATGACTGAGCAACTCGACAATTTCATCGTCTTTGAGAAAGTGACGCGCGATCATCACAAACGTCAAACGTCCATAATGTCCAATATCGGTGCCGTCCTTGAGTGCGCCAAGCAAGTACGCCATCATTGGCGAGTCGCTCATATTGTCGCTCTGTGTTTCGTGTCCCGATGTATGTGGTTGTGTCATTAGCTTTTCCTTTCAGGTGAAAATGAGGGAGAACATAACAAACCCTCGTGCCTCTTCTATACACGTTTTACAAGTGACTTAGATATACAAATTTATAGAACAAAAGTACGAAAAGCGAAAACGTATCTGGTGGTATATCAAGAAAACAAGAGAATCGCATCATGGTGTGGCGAAGCCGCACAGTTTCGTGTATAGTAGTGGCGCGGCTTGCCCGCGCCATGTCCCCTTGCCCGTGCCATGCCCACTCTTGTGGTACGATATACAATAATTCCGCACGATGCAAAATGCTAAAAACAGGAAAAATTTAGTGGAGGGCAAATGCCAAACAATATAAGCGACTTGACGACTATTGAATCCGTCACGGCGCACGAAATTCTCGACTCACGCGGCAATCCTACAGTACAGGTTGAGGTCCTCTTGATTGGGGGCGCGACTGGTGTTGCCTCCGTCCCGTCGGGCGCGTCAACGGGCGCACACGAGGCGGTAGAGTTGCGCGATGGCGACAAAAAACGCTATGGTGGCAAGGGCGTGCTAAACGCGGTTAACAACGTAAACGAGGTCATCAGTGACTCCGTGATCGGCCTTGATGCGCTCGACCAATCGACAATCGACGAGGTGATGATTTCGCAAGATGGCACACCTAATAAGGCCAAGTTTGGTGCGAACGCCATTCTCGGCGTCTCGCTCGCGATAGCGAAGGCGGCGGCGAACGCGCAGGGACAACCACTTTACCGTTACCTCGGTGGTGTCGCGGCCCGCACTCTGCCCGTGCCGATGATGAATATTTTGAACGGGGGCAAGCACGCGGATAACTCAACCGACATGCAAGAATATATGGTGTTGCCTGTTGGTGCGAAATCGTTCCGCGAGGCATTACGGATGGGTGCCGAGGTCTATCAAGGACTGAAAAAGGTTCTGCATGACCGCAAACAGAACACGAATGTTGGCGATGAAGGCGGCTTCGCGCCCTCGCTCGCGTCCAACCGTGAGGCCCTTGAAGTGATTGTCGCTGCTATAGAGACGGCGGGTTACAAGCCGGGCGTCGATATTTTTCTGGGTATGGACCCTGCCGCGACAGAATTTTACCACGATGGCAAATACGTCCTTGCGCGTGAGGGGCGTACTCTGACCTCAACCGAGATGGTCGATCTGTACGAAAAGTGGATTGGCGAGTATCCAATCGTCACTATCGAAGACGGTCTCGCGGAAGATGACTGGGAGGGTTGGTCGTTACTGCGACAACGGCTCGGCAACCGTATTCAGTTGGTCGGCGACGATCTTTTTGTCACCAATACGCAACGGCTCAAACGTGGTATTCTTGAGCATTCCGCGAACTCCATTCTCATCAAGCTCAACCAGATTGGCACGCTGACGGAGACGATGGAGGCTATCGAGATGGCGAAGCGAGCAGCCTTTACCGCCGTTGTATCGCATCGTTCGGGTGAGACCGAGGATACCACGATTGCTGATCTCGTCGTCGCCACAAACGCAGGCCAGATCAAAACAGGTGCGCCTGCGCGTAGTGAGCGTGTAGCGAAATACAACCGCTTACTTGTGATAGAGAATGAACTGGGCGACGAGACGGCGCGTTACGCTGGTTTCAGTGCGTTTTACAATGTACCAAGTCTGTACGCGAAAGCGTAATATGTAGAGGCGGCCCGATTTAGCACGCCCTCCATTACTTCTCAAGAGGATACGATTTATGGCAAGCAATACATCTGGCGGTACGCGCACGCAACAGATACCGGAGCGTCGCACGGGACATGCCGTCCATTACGATATTAGTTATCTGGTGCAGGGCGCGGAACATGGAACCGATGGCGCGATTGTGTTATTGCACGATATCGTCGCCGGTGCCTTCGCCTGGAACGCGGTTCTGCCGCAGCTCGTTGGTCTTGGTCGCGCCGTCTACGCAATTGACATGCTTGGTCACGGAGAGTCGGCGCATCCCTGGCCCGCAGACACTTCGCCCTGGGGCCATGCCGATACGCTCAGTTTTCTCGTGCATGACCTCAATCTCACAAACATCATTCTAGTTGGACACGGCTTGGGTGGCGGCGTCGCGCAAATTCTGGCGACTCGGCTATTGCGTAATACCGTCGCAAGCCTTGTGCTGGTTGATAGTATCTGCTACCTTGATGCCTTCGCCGAGAACTGGCCTTTACCCGATATGAAGAAGCGTCAGGACTTCGACGCGCCCAAGAATACGGAAATCGCAGACCTGATGCATGATTTGCGTGCAGCCCTACCAGCCGCAGTTGTGAACACGCGTGGCTTCAACAACGTCCTCGATGACTATATCGCGCCCTGGAACAGCGAACTGGGAAAAGAGGTGCTGCTACAACATATCCGTTTGCTTGTTCCCTGGTATGTCAATTCCGTGTCATCAGACCTCAAAACGCTGGGTAAGCCTGTCCTAATCGTCTGGGGAGAAAACGATCAGCAAATACCCGTGCTTTACGGGCAACGTCTACACCACGATATCCCGGACTCGCAACTCGTAGTTATTCCCAACGCCGGACATATGTCCCTGTTCGACGCCCCCGACGCGGTGGCGGGTGCGCTGACAGATTTTGTGCAGGGGTTGTAGTAAAGCAAGATAGAGAGTAGGGAGGGAGAGTGCAGAGGTTGTAGTAGAAGATAGAGAATGTGGGGAGGGAGAGTGCAGAGGTTGTAGTAGAAGATAGAGAATGTGGGGAGGGAGAGTGCAGAGGTTGTTGTAGAAGATAGAGAAAGTGGGGATGGAGAGTGCAGAGGTTGTAGTAGAAGATAGAGAATTTGGGGAGGGAGAGTGCAGAGTTTGTAGTAGAAGATAGAGAAAGTGGGGAGGGAGAGTGCAGAGGTTGTAGTAGAATATAGAGAATGTGGGTAGTGAG
>JBBQVS010000051.1:0-28586 GCA_038211295.1 Ktedonobacterales bacterium
TCCATCGCTTGAGTGCCGCCCACAAGCGGAATGAGGGACTCCTTGAGGCCGTTCAGGTTGCGGTATCGGGCCTCTATCGAGTCGTGGGAGGCGACGCTGGCGGGTTGGTCGAACATGCGACGCACGGCCTGACATTCCAGTTCGATGCGCTCGCGTAGACACGCGACCTCGCTTCTATTCTCTCTCTGTGGCATGACGTTCTCCTCTCCTTGCCGCTAGTAGCGTTTGACTCCATTGGGGCCTTTGATGCGGATACCACGTATCTCCTCGAAACGTATCTGTCGCTCTGCATAGTGGGAGAGGGTCGTAAAAACGCGCAGGGCCAGGTACGCCTCCACGCGGGTGCCGCTCTCCAGACGCTTGACAAAAACGAGGTGAATACGAGCGTGCTGGGCAATCGTCTCGCAACTGGCGTTGTAGCACTGGCGAAATTGCTTGAAGGTCGGGCGCATGTCGCCTCCCATAAGGGGCAAAGGCATGGTGTCATCGGTGTGCATAATGGTGCTTGTTCCTTTTGTGCTTGACGCAACGGCCCCCCCTGATGCTACAATAAGGCATGGGGCCGTAGCTAACGTTTTTAAAGGGGTAAGTCAGTCCTATCGAGCTAGTCTTGTCTGAATCACAAGGCTAGCTTTTTACTTAGGAGCTACTGTATACAACATGGTCTATAAATGATACTCTTCTTTCTGATGTTGTAGATATTTGCTCCTTTCTTAAAGCGTTCTTTGAAGTGATTTTATAAAATCGCCTTCCGATAAAATCGCTTTTTTATAAATATACATTGTTTCCTAAATAAAGTCAAGCTTTTTGCAGCAAGGTACTAAAATAGAGTTCTTATCGGTTCATTGACTGTATATACGCTTGTCTGCTAAAATGTAGAGCATAAACAGAGCGGAGTACCCTATTTTATGGCAGACGAGTTCGATAAATTACCTGAAATAATGCAACCCCACGATGTTGCACAATATCTTCGTGTCAACGAGAGAACCGTGCGTTCGTGGATTGAAAGCAAAGAACTCGTAGCATTCCCTGTTGGCAAACGCGGATATCGTATTTCCAGAGATGACTTGCACACATTCATAGAAAATAGAAAAAGACGATTACAAAATGGCGAAGCAGTCACATGAAATTTGCTATACCACACCCGTCGAGTATAACATCACATGAATGATGAATTTGAAAAGTTAATAGATATAATGAAGCCGTCGGATGTGGCCCAATTTATGCGTGTCAATGAGAGAACTGTGCGTGCATGGATCGAAAGCAAAGAACTTGCGGCATTTCCCATTGGACAACGAGGATATCGCGTTTCTAAGACAGATTTGCGCGAGTTTATAGAAAACAGGAAGAAGCGGTTGAAGAACAATGAACCGCGCGAATAAGCTGGCATAATGGGCGGAGCGGAGAGAACATGACAGGGCTTGCCCCTGTCATGTTCTCTCCCCACCTCATCTCATCTCCCCACCTCATGTTCTCTCCCCACCTCACCTCATCCCAACTCCCCCTACCCTTGTTCCCGTTTTTGTGCATCCTCAATCAGGCTAATGGCGAGTTGCAGTTTCTTAATCGTGTGTTCGGCATTGCGTTTGTTGCGTTCGTAGCCATCGGGTGCGAGCAGCTGCGCCCAGGTGCGGATGTCATCCTCGGCTATGTCGAACCATTTGGTATCCGCTTGTAGACGCAGGTAGACGCGCATCTGGGGGTCTTGCTTCTTTTTCGTGAGTGTTGGCGTGTCTTTACTCTCGCTTGCGCTCTCCGCTTCGTCTGCCGCCACTGCTGCGGCAAGCTCATCAACCGGGTGGAGTTCGTTGTAGAGTGCCTCGACATCGCCCGCGCGGAAAAAGGCATCGCGTCCAACGCCCCGATGCGTCTTGATACGGCCCTCTTTGATCCACTGATCGAGCGTTACGCGGTCTATGCCGAGTCGTCGCGCCGTTTCGCCGGCATCGACAAAGGCGAAGCGACCACCACCGGATTTACTCACCATCTGCTATTTCCTCTTTTGCTGGTGTTCTGTAAAACATCAAAAGCGTACTGCCATAGCGTCGTTCGTCCGTCAAGAGCAGGCGGGTACATGGCACGGCGGCGACGTTGGCACGCTCCTTTGGGTGTATCTGAATAATCACAAGCCCCTCGTCTGGCACAAGCGGCACCACATCGAGCAGGGGCAGGATACGCGCCGCCATCTCTTGATACTGCGGAGGCGCGACATAGATAATATCGTACTTGCGTTTTGGGACGGGAACATTGGCCTGACTGTTTAGAAACTTGAAGGCGTCGGCCTGTAGCGTGTCGGCACGGTTCGCGAGTTTTGTACTCTGGAGATTTTCCTGCACCAGCTTCAACACGGCACGGTCTAGCTCAACAAAAGTCGCGTGTGCCGCGCCACGACTCAGGGCTTCAATGCCGACGCTGCCCGTACCCGCGAAAAGGTCAAGAAACTGGGCATCAATCACCTCATCAGAAAGGATATCGAAAAGTGCCGTCTTCACCCGATCCATAATCGGACGCGTCCCCGTCATTGTTTTGAGCGTTTTGAGCTTGCGCCCCTTCGCTTCACCTGTTACCACGCGCAAGGGCTTCCTCCTCCAGGAGCAATAAGACGACGCCTACATCGTCTATGAAATCGTCTTCTTTCGCCCACGAGATGAGCGACTCGGCTTGATCGACTTTCAGCTTTTTGAGCGCGGACATATTCCAGATGCCCTCGATCAAGTCCTGTAACTGCTCTTCACTCACCTGTCCATCGGTCACATTGCTCAACACACGCAGACGCGCGGGATTAGCGACTGCGGCACCCTGTGACTCGCGGAACCTGCTCACAAGGTTCTTGGCATGTAGACGCTCATCCGGTTTCAACTCGCGTGCCTCGCCCAATTCCGCGAGTTCGTTCGCGTCAAGCTCGCTGTCATCCTCAAGTTCCGCGAGCACGTTTTCAAAATCCTCTTCCTCGTCGAAGTACGCAGCTTTTCCGTTGCGTCCACTATTCGTTGTGGGCGGACGTGCCGCTTGCACGCGCCCGTTTGTATCTTCTAAAGAGGGAGTATTTGTGCGTACAGGCGTTGGCGGTCTGGATGCGGTAGACGAGTTGGGAGTATTCGAGAGCTTGCCAGAAGGCGTCTCACTTCTCGCGACGACTGGTTGCTCGTCGGCGTCATGCTCATTGTCAGAGGAGTCGGGCAAGACATTTTTCTCGCCATTCGCATCAGAGCTAACCATCCGTTGCAACTGGTCGAGCTTTTCGCGCAAGTTGACGCCACTTAATGATTTGAGTTTGAGCAGCTCCATTGCCTGTGTAGGGTTCAGATCGAAACGGTCTTTCACGACGCGAATAAACTGTGGTATCGAAAGATTGCCGCTCACATCGCCCGTCGTCTGCATACTTACGCCCGTTGTGGCACGCGCAGCTTGCGATGGCGTAGCCTCGTCTTCTGACGATGTAGATGGTATGGACGATGTAGATGGAGTGGAAGCCGCGACAAAGGGTTCCGAACGTGCTTCTCGTATCTCGCGTGGTTGTTGCTGTTGTTGCGGTGCGGAGGGGGCGCGACCAGCATTGGTGAGTGGCCCGCTCTGCTGAACGGCCCCCTGTGCTGACATGGAGGCAGGGCGGGCAATTGGACGCGGTGGCGGGTTGACCGAAGGCTTGGCGGCTGGAGTGGGGGCTGGAATATTGCCCTGCGTTGGCTGGACGCGTTGTAACATCTGCGCGATGCGGTTCTCGACATGCCCCATCACTTGATTCATGCCCGCATCAGCTTCGCGGAGTAGTTGCTCACGTACCTCTTCATCCGCCCCAATCGGCATGGGGACACCAATTTCGATGGTACGCGGTCTACCAGCGAGGGTGATCGTTGTCGAGTAGCGCAACCAGATATAGTCCCCTGCTCCTTCCAGCATATTTTTTCTGCCGTCCATAATGTCGTCCTACCTTCCTGCACGTTAGACTCTCTGTAATATGCCTATTATAACAAACATTTGTACAATCTTATAGAGGGAATTTTTCCGAATGTTAGAATATTCTAAACATGCGATTTTCTTGGAGAAAATGACACTCTTTCCTACACAGGTACGTGTTACAGACAGAGTATAACCACATACTTACCCTCTACATGTTTTTTCTTCTAGCCTTTTATAGACACAACATGAGTAGGAAACAACAACGATGGCAACAAATACGACAGCGAACGCGCACCAGCGCGGAAAAGTAAAAGACAATCCTGGCCCGATGGAGACCTTCAATAAGGACTTGAAACCGCTGCAAGGCTTTCTGCTTAAACTAAATAACGACTGGATACTCAATCTCGCGTGCATCATTGCCTACAATATGCTCATGGCGATGCTACCCATCTCTCTTGCGCTCGTGGCAATTCTCAGCACGTTTTTGGGCGACAGAAATATCCGTACCACCGTTATTCAGCAGATTACGGCCCTGTTTCCGGGACTCGCGGGCCAACAAAACGCCCTCGATCTCGCGACGACACAATTACAGCACGCGTCGGGCATTATCGGCATCTTAGCGGTTATTTTAGGTATCTTCTTTGGCTCATTCCTTTTTGTTGTGACCGAAGGATGTCTGGATATTGTATACCGTGTGCGTCAGCGTCCACCCGTGCGCCAATTCGTCGTCGCCTTCGCGATGCTGCTGGTCTTCGTTGTGCTTATTCCAATTATGGTCTTCGCGTCCGCCGCGCCAACACTCGTCTTCTCGACGCTGAATAAACTGCCCATTCTTCATAACATACCCGGCAGTAGCTTTGTGTTTATCAGTCTTGGTGGTATTCTCGGCGGCCTTCTTACGGCGTTTATCCTGTTCGAGATTATCTATATTGTTGTTCCCAATCAGCGTGTTAGCTGGAAACATAGCTGGCGTGGCGCGGTCTTCGCGGCACTGGCAACGGAAATCTTTCTCGCGGTCTTCCCCCTTATCATCGCAAACTTTTTCAGTGGCTACGCTGGCCCTCTGGGGTTCGCGGTTATCTTGCTCCTCTTCTTTTACTACTTCGCGATGATTTTGCTCATCGGGGCCGAGATAAACGCCTTTTTCTTCGAGAAGGTTCTGCCCATTCCTAATGATATCGTGACCTTTGTCAGCACAATGGCGGGCAAACTCAACAAAGATATGTCCCCCGTAGAGGCGACAACGCACGTCGATACCAAACCAACCGAAGACGCCGACCAGGTTCATGTGGAAGAGGGACACAAACAGGGGAAATAGGCAACAATGAGAGAAGAGAAATGGCACAACGGGTTTGCTCGTTGTGCCATTTCTCTTCTCTCATTGGTCTTGTCAAACCGCGCGGTATACTGTATGGTAGCTCTATTGAACGACGCACAATTCGCGAAATCGGACTATTCACCTATATAAAAAGAGACAAATTTTATGGCAACACGCACAATTCCAACTACCACAGAAGAGAAAGGCAGAGAAAAACGTACACGTTTTCGCGTCAGTTTCTATGACGTTTTGACGCTGCTAGTAGGGCTACTCTTCGCAGGCATCGCGCTCTGGACGCGGCTCTATACCCTCGGCCTCCCATTTGACCGCGATGGCTACGACGAGGGTGTCTACTGGCAATCGCTCCGCTCTATGGGAAGTGGCTACCACCTCTATCAGCAAATATTTTATTCGCAACCTCCTTTTTTTCTGCTCTCACTTTACCCCACGTATATGCTTTTCGGGCAAACTCTCTGGTCGGCCCGTCTTGGTGTCGCGCTTCTCTCCCTACTCGGTCTGGTTGGAGCGTTTTTGCTGGGGTACACCCTGCGTGGACGGCTCGGCGGACTCGCGGCCCTGCTACTACTCGTGCTTGATCCGCGCTATGTACAACAATCACAAACGCTACAAGCTGAAACGCCCTTTATCGCGTTCTCGCTTCTCTCCGTCGCAACCGCGTATCTCTGGTGGAAGCATCCCGATGGTAAGCGCGGTCTGGTATACGCCGCCCTTGCTGGCGCGACCCTCTCGTTCAGTATTCTGTGTAAACTGTTCGGCCTCGCGACGCTTGTACCCATTAGTCTACTTTTTCTTGCCCACCTGTACCGTATCTTGCGGCAGGAACAAGCAACGCGTCTGCTTGCCGCTCGCTCGCTCCTGCTCGGCGTCGCGGCCTTTCTGCTCGTGAGCATCGCGCTTCTTGTACCGTTCGCGTCCTCGTTTGAGCAGCTACTACAAGGCGTCATTTCTTTTCACACTGCCGCCAGTAGCGCATACGCCTCCACGAAGTCGGGAAATTTTCCTTTGATGAGACACGCGCTTCTTTCCCTGCTCGCGCTCGCGGCCCTATACGGCGCGACGGTGGCGTTATTGCGCCGCGACTGGCTTGTGCTACCGCTTATCGCATGGTTTGGCACAACCGCGCTTCTGCTATGGCAGCAGGTGCCGCTCTTCTCACATCACCTTGTCGCGCTAAGCCCTCCGCTTGTCGCGCTCGCAATTATGAGTATTGACTCCTCCCCTCTAGCGTCTTTGCGGGCAAGCAAGCAGGCTCGCGCCCTTTTTTCCACCTACGTGACTGTGCTTGCTGTATTGCTGCTCGTACTCCTCACCTTTAATAATGCCGTCGCGCTTCAGCATTACTATCCCAATCAGGTGCAACAAAGTTCTGCCCTCCCTATCGCGGTTTGGGATGTCAATGTGGAGCGTGATGTGCAGCGCGTCACCGCGCCCAACCAGCTTGTCATTACCGACGCCCAGTTTCTGGTCGGGCTTGCGAACCGCGACACTGACCCGCTTCTGGTCGATACCTCGAATGTTCGCGTCAGCACGGGCTATCTTACGCCACAGATGCTGATTACCGAGGCGAGCAAACCGTCCGTCCACACGGTGCTATTTTACACGGGGCGTCTCTTGCGAATAAAAAATATTGCACTGTTCTATTCGTGGCTCAAACAGCATTTTCATCTTATACAAAAATACTATCAGGGCAAAGAGTTGTGGACTAAGATATAATAGGGGAACAATGAAAGTATGATATAACACTTTTGGAGAATTGCAATGCAAAAGAAAAAGAGAACATTTAGCACCATGGAGATTATTCTTGTTGGGACACTTGTCGGTTCGCTCATTCTCTCGTTTATTCAAGCGCGTCAGGACGAGAAGAAGTAAATAGGCAAAAGCAGGTACGCATGGACAATCCGTTCGGGTTGTCCATGCGTACCTGCTTTTGGAATTCTAGGCCGCGACCAGTGGACTTGTCGCCTCTACCACTTCTTTATAGCCGCGTACAAGCTGTTCCATTGCCTCGTACCATGAGCGGCGTTGGGCTTCCAGTAGCGCGGCATTGCTCATCTCCGCGCGTTGCTGCGGATTTTGAATAAGCCGCTCTAGCCGTGCGCGGTAGCCTGTAGTCTGCTCATCTTCTGTCAAGCGACGATCATCGAGAAGCAGACCGGTACGCTCATGTTCGACGAGATCACACACGCCTTCCGCGACGAGTCCCACAACGGGTAGCCCGGACGCCATCGCTTCCAGCACCACCTGCCCGAAGGTTTCGGTGCGCGAGGGGAACGCGAACACATCGGCAGAAGCGAAGGCGGTGGCAAGCTCGGTGCCCGCGAGATAGCCCGTGAAGGTAACAGGCAGGCCCGCCAACTCTTGCTGCATCTCAAGCGATGCCGGCCCCTCGCCCACAACGACAAGGTGACAGGTGCGATGGTTCATGCCACGATATGCTTGCACCAGTAGCCGCAGATTTTTCTCCCACGAGACACGCCCAACGTAGAGCAGGGCTGTTTTGTGCTCCCCATCGGGGCCAAGCCACGCGCGACGTAGTGCCAAGCTACGGCGGGTCGGCGTAAAAATGCTGGTTTCGACGCCCCGAGGCCAGATACGCAGATGTTCAAAACCCTCTAAACGCAGCATCGCGGCGGTAGAGGGCGAGGGGCAGAAGGTCATCGAGCATTGATTATGTACGAATCGGTTATAGGACCACATGGGGCGTGTCAGCAGGGAAAAGCCGAAATGCTCGCAGTAGGCCGCGAGATTGGTATGGTAGGATGAAACAAGGGGAACATTGAAGAAACGCGCCGCCGCTAGGCCCGTCGCGCCAAGAATAACCGGATCAACGAGGTGAATAATATCGGGTTGGAACTCGCCGAGCCGTCGCATGAAGAGCGGACGGAAAAAATTGAACTTCAATTCGGGGTAGAACGGAAAGGGTAGCCCGGCCGTCCCAACAATCTCCGCTCCTGCGTACTCTTCCATGCCGCTATCAGGGCCAAGCAGCATCGCCGAATGTCCGGTGAGTTGCAGATGTTCCAGCAGTTTTGCCAGTGTACGTGTCACACCGTCGAGCTTAGGGAGAAAGTTTTCAGTAATAATAGCTACGCGCATAATAAGCCTTTATTTCTCTCATCCATAGAGGACATTCTTTACAATACGCCTCATACTGAGAGTAGCACGCACGGATTAAGAGAGGCTTAGAGTTATGTAAAGCACCTGCTAAGTGAAGGTTAAATATTTCTACGTTGCTCGATATGGCTAGAGATTCGCGGCTATTCTGGACTCTATAATGCAATGATGGTATACTAGCGACTGACATACTATACTTCTTTGCTATGGCATACTACCCCGGTTGTTTGAGGTGGAACGTTGAATCAATTCGGAGACAAACCTATTGCAGGCAGGTATGAGATACGCGAACATATCGCAACAGGTGGTATGGCAAGCGTGTTCAAGACCTGGGATAACCGCGTGGAGCGCATTGTGGCAATCAAAGTATTGCGCTCTCTGGACAAGAACGACACGCGAGCCGTCGAACGCTTCCGCCGCGAAGCACGCGCGGCAGCGGCCCTTGCCCATCCAAATGCCGTCACAATCTATGATTTTGTGGAAGAGGCAGGTCAATACTTTCTTGTGATGGAGTATATTCCCGGCCCCACGCTCAAGCAACTGGTGGGGCAACGTCGCCAGTTACAGGCGCGTGAAGCAATCGAGATCGCGGTGCAAGTCTGCTCCGTCTTGCAGGTCGCCCACGCTCGCGGCTTCATTCACCGTGATATTAAGCCGCAGAATATTATGCTTGTCCTTGGTGGCCCATCAGGGGCGGTTATTGATCGCGGCGTACTGGTGAAACTTACCGATTTCGGCATCGTGCGTGTCGCGGAAGATGCAGGCTTGACCAATAGCGGCATCGTGCTGGGAACCGCCGACTACCTCTCGCCGGAACAGGCACGCGGCGAAACGCTGACCGCCTCGTCCGATCTCTACTCGTTAGGTGTGGTGATGTTTGAAATGCTGGCAGGACAACCACCCTTTGTCGGCCCCACCGCTGTTTCCATCGCGATGCAGCACGCGTCAACCAACCCGCCACCCATACGCAAATATAATCCCGCCGTTCCACCAATTCTTGAGCAGCTTGTGCTACGCGCTCTGGAGAAAGAGACCGAAGACCGTTTCAATTCTGCCGCAGAGATGCAACAGGCGTTGCGTACCTGTGCGCGTGAACTTACACGCGGCAACCAGATGGCCCAACCCGCGTCAACGGCCCAACCATATTCACGCTATTCTCTGGGGACAGATGGTAAAGGCCCACAACCGCCAACAGGACGCCGCTCGTACTCATCGTAAAGCGGCTCTTCTATAGTTACGAGAAAGGAGCCTCGCATGGCTCCCCTGCTCAAGGGGGTTTATGCGAAAAGCTTTATGCAACACAACGAGACAGCAGCAATCACAGCGATCAACACGCCGCAGGCACCCGCAGCTATCGGGCCATACAATCAGGCGATTCGTACCGGAAATTTTGTGTACACCTCTGGTCAAGTAGCCCTTGACCCGCAGAATGGACAACTTGTCGGCACGGATGTACAGGCACAAACGCATCAGGTCTTTCGCAATCTTCAGGCAGTTCTCGCGAGCGCAGGGTCTTCTCTGCAACACGTTGTGAAGACGACGGTCTTTCTCACAACAATGGACGACTTTCAAGCTATGAACGCCATCTACGCGGAATATTTTTTAGAGACAAAGCCGGCGCGTTCAACTATCGCGGTGGTCGAACTCCCCAAAAAAGCACTTGTTGAGATTGAGTGCGTCGCTATTGTTGCTCCCAACGCTCGTTAAGTGAGGGAGGAACAGTGGTGAACACTACTACCATCTGGCAAGATACACTCGAACGTCTGGAAAAAACACCGATTGACGCCGCCTCGAAAGCATGGTTGCAGGACGCGCAACTCTCAACTATGCAGAACGCGACAACCGACGACATGGACGCCGACTCGCAGGAGCCGGGGGCGTACTTTGTACTGCAAGTGCCAAGTGACCTCGCGCGCGACGTTATCAACACACGTTGGCGGCGTTCCCTCGAAGATATTCTCATGGATGTCACGGGACAACATGTCACAATTATGACCGTGACAGTTGCACAACAGGCGCAACAGGCACTGCAAGAGGAAGCACGACAGCATGAGCAGGAGTTCAGAACCGACGCGTTTGAAAATGGGGCGTCAGCAGAAAACTATCAGCAGAGCAACTACGCCTACTATGACGCGAAGCCGAGTGCTGCGACACCGCTAGCACAACCGGAACTACGCTACACGCGAACACACTCAACTGGCTCGCTAGAAGAGTGGGACAACGAGCAACGCGCCAACATGCTCATGAATAACCGTTTGAACTCACGCTATACCTTCGACGCCTTTATCGTGGGCAATAGCAACCGTCTAGCGCACGCGGCCTCACTTGCCGTGGCCGAGGCACCAGGAGATTCGTACAATCCGCTCTTTTTGTATGGCGGCGTCGGTCTGGGCAAAACGCACCTCTTGCACGCGATTGGTCATCAGGGCGTGCATACAGGTCTGGCGGTACTCTATGTTTCTTCGGAGCAGTTTACCAACGAGATTGTCAACGCTATTCGCTATCGTACCACCGAAGAGTTCCGAGCGAAATACCGCTCCGTCGATATTCTGCTGGTCGATGATATTCAGTTCATCGCGGGCAAAGAGTCTACGGAAGAAGAGTTCTTTCACACCTTCAATAGTCTGCACGAGATGAGCAAGCAGATTGTGATTTGCAGTGATCGCCCTCCAAAGGCGATTCTCAGTTTGGAAGAGCGGCTCCGTTCACGCTTCGAGTGGGGGCTTATCGCGGACATTCAACCGCCGGACCTGGAAACGCGTATGGCGATTTTGCGTGTCAAAGCCGACCTTCTGCGCTACCGTGTGCCAGATGATATCATCGCGTATATCGCGGGCCGTGTCCAGACAAACATTCGTGAACTCGAAGGATGCCTGAACCGTCTGATGGCATATCAGCAGTTGCACCGTATCGAGCTGACAATGGAGGTCGCACGCACCGCGATGTCGTCGTTGGGCAATGATGCCCGTGAGTCGCGCCTCACAAGTAAGCAAATCGCGGAAGCAGTCGCGGACTACTACCACGTCTCGCTCGACGCGATGTGCGGCAAGCAGCGCGATAAACATATTGTGACGCCGCGCCAGATCGCCATGTACCTCATTCGGCAGGAAACGCAGGCATCCCTACTGGAAATCGGGCAACTCTTCGGTGGTCGCGACCATAGCACAGTATTGCACTCGTGTGAAAAAATCGAGCGCGACGCGAACATCAACCCTACCCTCCGCCGCGAAATTATCGCTATCCGTGAACAACTGCTACGCGAATAAGCGTAGTAAAAGCAACAAAAAGGGTACACAATGGCATCCTCATTACCAGCATTCACAACCTTTCTTATCGATCTGGACGGTGTTATCTACCGGGCGGACAACCTTTTGGCGGGGGCGAAAGAGTTTATAGCATGGCTCGATAGCACGCACAAAAAGTATCTTTTTCTCACAAATAACTCGTTTGCTACAGAGGCGCAGGTCATCGCGAAGCTCGCGCGACTCGGCATTACAACCGACGCCACGCATGTGCTTGGCGCGGCTCAGGCGGCGGTGAAGAATATCGCGCGTCGCTTTCCCAATGGCACAGTCTACGTTGTCGGCGAGCCGCCCCTGTTGGAGATCGTCAGGGCATACGACTTGCACGTCTTCGACACTACACGGATCGCGACGCTACCGGCAGACCCGACTCGACCCGTGAGTCGCATAGCCGATGCAGTGCTTGTGGGCCTTGACCGCGAGTTTACCTATAAGAAGCTTACGGGTGCTGTTACGGCTATTCGCGCGGGTGCCGCCTTCGTTGCTATCAACCGCGACCCCCTGCTCCCCATCGATGGCGATGTTATCCCCGGTTGTGGGGCGATGGTTGGCGCGATTGAGGCCGCCAGTAGCACGCACCCGGAGGTTATCGGCAAGCCAGAGCCAACACTGTTACAGGAGGCGATGCGAATGCTCGGCAGCTATCCCGCCGAAACTCTCATGATTGGCGATGGTCTCGACACCGACATCGCTGGTGGACTCGCCGCGCACACTCACACTCTACTCGTTCTTTCCGGCAAAGATAGTCGCGCAGACATAGAGAAGTCGCCATTCACCGCCGAATACGTCTACGAAGGTATAGCAGACGTACTCAAAGACGTGCAATAACTAACAGCAAGAGGCCAAAGACAGGGGCGAGCCGCAAAACCTATTTTTGAAGGGTATCGGGTGGGCGGTCTACAATTGCGACGGTGCAGCGCGAGACACAGATGAGTTTGTCGTTCTCGTCCGTTATTTTGATATCCCACACATGCGTAGTACGCCCAAGCGTAATGGGAATCGCAACACCCGTGAGCATTCCTTCACGCTTGGGGCGGAGATGGTTGGCGTTGATCTCAAGACCAAACGCCATTTGCCTGTTCGCGTCGATGTTCAACACACTGCCCAGCGATGCGAGCGACTCCGCCAGCACCACAGAGACGCCCCCGTGTAGATAACCAACCTGTTGCCGATGGTTGGGGCCTATCGGCATCGTCGCCACAACGCGCGCTTTCTCCGCCGTCACCAGCGTGATGTCCAGCACGTCCCAGACAGAACCCGCGCGGGTACTATTGAGGTTCGCGATTAACTCTTCTTGTGAATACTCCACAGCTTCTCTTCTCTTTCAGCTTGGTTGGCGCACATACAGGTAGAGAGCCGTGTTGTTCTCTATCCAACGGTGATTGTACCATCCCCATTGACATGAATAGCAACACTCGCGAGCGCGACGGTGGTCGGGCCTTGCAGAACTTTGCCTCCATTGGCAGGGTCGAAAATCGCGCCGTGCGCGGGACACATGAGCCTATGCGTCTTAGCGTCATAATAGACGGCGACGCCTTGATGTGTACATGCCTTGTTGTATGCCGCGAAGTTTCCATTGGGCAGATGTACAAGAATGCTCGCAGTTCCATCTTGCGGATTGGTGAATGGTTGTGACGTATTCACGGCCTGATTGGTACGTCCGATCACGGCTCCCTTTTTCTGAGGCGGGGGCATCGTCTTCCCGCCTTTTACTGGTTGCGTCTGCCCCTGCTTTTGCGTAGGAGGATGTGTAACGGGTGCTTTATTCACAGGCGGAACTTGCATCGCGACGGTCATCATCTGCTTACCCTGCAACACATGCGCCAGCGTGACGCCACCAAAGCCGAGCGCACCAATGGCAACAACACCACCACCCGCCAGCATCGCAACAACCCGTCTACGACTTCGCTGCTGGGGTGCCACTCCAGTTTTCTTCGCGGTTGTCTTTGGCACAACTTCGGAGGACTGTTGCGCCGCGACCTGTAACGCGGACATGTTCGCCCACCACGCGAAGGGGTCGGTGTTGTCACGGCTACTATTACGCTGTGTATTTTTGCGATTGGGCAGCGGTATCTCCACCGATGGCTTTTTCCCTGTGCCTGCGACTTTTTTTGTTCCCATAGTTGGCGGGATTGGCGCGGTTGCCTGCCATCTTCCCGTCGACAAAATATCTTCCTCGACGGCCCAGTCTACTGAACTGGGCAACGTAACCTGTGGGTCGTGTAGTGTTTTTTGCGTACTGGTCGTGTTTTGCGCTGGTTGGATGGTGTTAACGGGCATACTGCTCACTGCCTGCGCGAATACTTCCGCAAACTCTCCGGCGGATTTGAGACGGTGCGCGGGGTTCGCCTGTAGTGCCTGCTGAATAACCCCGTCCAGATGAGCGGGCAAGTCCGGGCGTAGCAGTGTCAGACGCGGCGACTGTAGCGGCGGAGTAAAGTCTTTCATAGGCGGGAACGGAAATGAGCCGTTCAATAGTTCTAGCATGAGAATGCCAAGCGCGTACACGTCTATACGTCCATCAAATGGCTTGCCCTGTAGCACCTCTGGCGCGATATAGCCTGGCGTACCAAGCGGCGTACCCGCGATACTGAGCGTCGAAGTCTGTACACCCTCATCGATACCCTGCATTGCCAATAGGCGAAGTAGCCCGAAGCCGACAACCTGCATCGCGCCGCCAAGAAGAATATTGGCGGAACTGACGGTGCCGTGTACGATACCGTTACTATGAGCATAATCAAAACCGTCTGCGAGCCGCTTGAGCAACTCCGACGCCTGTTGTGGCGTGAACTGCCCCTTGCGCCGAAGTAGCTTTGTCATGGTGCTACCCTTGATAAAGGGAGTCACAAAGAACGGGTTGCCACCGTGTTCTCCAAAGTCCCGTACAGGCAAAATATAGGGATGTTCGAGGCGGCTCAAAACAGCACTCTCTTGCGCGAAACGTGTGAGGAAGCGTTCGCGTGCCTGTGCAGAAAGCGTTTCAGGAACAAGAATGAGTGTCAAAATAAAATCAACGTTCTCTTTACGTGCCTCATAGACCGCGCTCAATGTACCATGTCCAAGAGATCGCGTGATCTGATACTTGCCAATACGCTGTCCTACAAGTTGCTCTATCACTACTGCTTGCATGTATGCTCCCTGTACGCATCCCCAGAATTGTTGTCTCTTCCCGCGAAGAAAAACAATCCCCCTTTTGCGCTATCTTTTACAGTAGAGTGTATAGAACGTAGCAAGCCGCGTCAATGTTCTTCGCATATGATAGGACTTGTGGGAAGATACACAGGCCGTATCTTAACCAATAGATGTCATTGTATAGCAAGATAGTCTTATTTCCGTGCGTTTCTTGCGACAACAAGATAGACTGATACCGATAGAACAAGGAGCCACAGTCAAGAGGGGGTTTTATTGGGCAAGCAGTCGAATTATGTAATTATTGGAAATGGTATCGCGGGCGTGACCGCCGCCGAGATTCTTCGTGCCGAAGATGCGTTGTGTGCAATTACACTCATCGCGGATGAGCCGTTTCCCGTGTATTATCGCCCCGCACTCAAAGATTATTTAGGGGGGCGTGTCTCTGAAGAGAAGTTGTGGGCGCGTCCCTCCACATTATATAAACAGCTAGACATTCGTTTTATGCGTGGACGTGTGGTCGCGATTCACGCGGCGACACGCACGGTTCAGCTAAGCAACGGGCAACACATCCGCTATTCTAAGTTGCTGCTTGCAAATGGGGCGAGTCCCCGCCAACCGGCCTGTTCCGGTCAGACACTGGGTGGTGTCAGCACCCTTCGTACCGTCGCAGATTACCAGAAAGTTGTGACGCGTCTACAAAACGTGAAGCGCGTTGTTGTGTGTGGAAGCGGCACGCTGGCGTTAGAGACCGCCGAGACGCTCGTTCATAAAGGCTATGCGGTTACACACCTGCTCCGCCACGCAACGCTCTGGTCGGAGGTGCTCGACACAACCGCCTCCGATATGGTGTTGCACGAAGAGCGGCGGCTCGGTATCGACGTTCGCACCAACGAGGAGATCACCGAGATTGTAGGCAGCGACGGGCAAGTACGCGAGGTCGTGACAACGAACGGACGTCATATTCCCTGTGATATGGTGCTCATCGCGGTTGGCATTGAACCAAACATCGACTTTGTGCGCCAGAGCGGTATTCGCTGTGGACGCGGCGTCAAGGTTGACGCGACGATGCGAACAAGTGACACCTCCATCTACGCAGCGGGTGATGTTGTCGAGACAACCGATAGACTTACGGGCAAGACACGCGTCATCGGGCAATGGTATCCCGCGATTCAGCAGGCGCAAACGGCGGCGTTCGGGATGCTTGAGCAAGCGGCACCGCAGACGGGTTCGCTGGAAGTATTTTATAACGCGACCTTTTTATGCGGCCTCGATTTTGTTTCGCTTGGTATAACAACCCAGGTGACGCATGCCCCTTTTCTGCAAGAAGTGATCGCGCCGCCAGCATCGCGTAGCTATCGCAAAGTGCTGCTTCGCAACGGTGTACCTGTGGGCATTCTGTTTCTGGGTGAGCGCAAGAACGCCCTGGCTTTCAAGCGAGCGATTGAGCAGCAGATCAACCTTACCCCCGTCATTCGGCACCTGTTCGCGGACGACTTTTCCCTTGATGAATACCTCGACACACAAATAGCGGTAGACGCGATACTTGTTCCCGTACCACATCCTGACATACCCGCGAGCGCGACTATTCCCGAAATATGGCTCGCGTCGCTACGTGGGAGCGATGTTGTGACGCTGGGTCGCGCCCCCGAAATGACCGTGCAAATTGCACATCGTTCTGTGTCGCGCCACCATGCTGATATTGTGCGAGCACACGGGCAGTATCAACTGCGCGACGTCGAAAGCTCCAATGGCACCTTTGTCAACACGCTGAAACTTGCCCGCAATACCGCGCACACGCTTCAATTACACGATACGCTTCGCATTGGCGATATTCAATTTCGCTTTCAGGTGCGTAGCACAGACACTTCCCCGACGGATACACCGCTTGTCGGGGGCATGACGCATCGCACACAGATGCAGGTGCTTGCGAAAGAGCAAATACAATTTGAGCTTGACATGTGTATCGGATGTGATCGCTGCATGAGCGCATGTCCCGTGCCGCTTTCGGCGCAGGTGAGTATAGCCGACCTCAACGCCGCTACAGGTACACCGCAGGTCGCGGCCCACATCGCACGCTTCACTCATGAATGCGTGATGTGCGGCTCGTGCGTGCCGGTCTGTCCGGTAGACAACCACCGCGACCTCTTGATGTTGTCGCTCAAACAACGGCTTGGCCCCTCGTGGGAAGAGCAGGTTGACCCGCAACGGCTCGCGCCCGTGCTCCTCGCGGGTTGGACAGTTCCGCTGTTGATCGGCCGTGTTCGTGAGCAGCACGTCTTCTACGACGCACAGGTCGTGCCAGAAAACTATCTTCTGCACCTGCTGGCGTCCTCTACCCTGCTTTCGCTGCGCCCTGGCGAAGTCGTCTTTCGTGAAGGCGAGTACGGGCGTGACCTGTACTGTATTCTGGAAGGTCGCCTCGCGCTTTCTATGACCGACGACACCACACAGGTTGTTCCCGTCGCAATCTATCGGCAGGGCGAGTGTATTGGCGAGTATGGAATGCTCACGGGTCAGCAGTACACCGCGACGGCAACCGCGCAGACACCAACCCTCCTGCTACGCATCCCAGAGCAAGGTGTACAACGCTTAATGGAACTTGTGCCAGACGTTCGCGCACGCTTCGAGCAGGTCAATCACACCAACTCCACACTTGGTCTGTTAAAGCAGATGGCACTTTTTCGAGGCGTACCTGACGCGAGCTTGCAGTTTCTCCTCTCGAAAACAGAATTGCGAAACTACGAGCGAAACGCCCCGCTCTTCACAGAAGATCGCGGCGGGCGTCCCTCACGGGAGACGCTCCACATTTTGCTCGAAGGCTTTGTGAAGGTCGCCCGTCGCAATCCGACAGGGGACAACGAGCGCGTCATCGCCTATCGGCAGGGGGGCGATTATTTCGCGGGTGGCCTCGACCTGCTTGGCGATGGTCGTGCTGTAACCGTCACCTCAATCAACCGCACGCGTGTCGCCGAGATACCGCACCGTGCGATGCAGGCACTCCTCGAACGCTACCCGGAGGTCAAGCAGCGTTTCGCGTCGCGGTTGCGGGAATATATTGTCAGCACGGCCTCCCTGCAAGCGGATGTTCCGACAAGAAATTCGCTCAAGCCACTGCTTACAACATCGCCTCTCCCTGCGGTTGTACGCACTGAAGCGTTACATGCTCTTGTGAGCGATGGCGTCGTCGAGGGAACAGAGGTCTTGCTGATCGACCTCGACAAGTGTATTCATTGTAACGAATGTGAAGAGGCGTGCGAACGACGACATGGACATTCGCGCATGAACCGCAAAGGCATGGTGGTTGGCAATATCAGCATCGCCACCGCCTGCCGCCAGTGTCAAGACCCCGTGTGTTTGCTGTGCAGTCGCGCAGGTATCGCGCGACTCCCCGATGGCGAGGTGTATATCACCGAAAGCTGCATCGGGTGCGGTATCTGCGCGGAACGCTGCCCCTATGGTGCCATCTCCATTGTGGACGCGGAGGACAGCGCGACAAAAGTGGAGCAATCGTCATGGCAACGCTTCAGTGCTGTTTTCAAGCAGGGTATTGTCAAAGAGCGCAAACGCACGAACCTGCCCATGCTCAACGGCGTCAACACGCTTACAGCACGCGCCTCTGGCCCACTTGTCGTCTCTGGCCCACTCGATAGTCCGCGTGACGCGTATGAGGAGTTACGCAAGAAAATCGCTATCAAGTGTGATCTGTGCGCGGGCTACAAAGATCAGGCGTGCGTTGAAGCATGTCCAACCGGGGCGGCAATTCGCGTACAACCGGCCGTATTTTTTGGTTCAACCGAAGAGATATTACAACGCTAACCGATCAAGCGTAAGAAGGGATACAGGGAAAACATGGCACTCGCAACAAAGCCACCATTGCCACAATCGAAACCCGCACAGCGCATCTGGAAGACGCCGTTCACACGCGCCGCCTGGGTCTGGTTCGCGCTCTCGCTCATATTGTACGGAGGCGTCTACTTGTGGTTTTTTCTCGCATCAAAAACAATGCCGCCCGATCCGGCAGCAAACCCATTTCGCATCTTCGGTATCATCGCCTTCGCGCTAGTGCTTATCGTGGCGGCGTACTCGCTCCGTCGTCGCTTTGTGCGCGTCCTTCCGGGCAAAGTGCAGAGCTGGTTATGGTTGCACACCTGGTTCGGCGTTATCAGTATCTTGATTGCGTTCCTTCACGAGAACTACCAAAATATTCTCACTAACTACGCCTTCGACATCCCCACCTTCACGGCGGCGGCGGGCGGCATGGCGGCTCTCTATGCCCTGCTCCTCCTTGTGTTGAGCGGCATTACGGGACGGCTCCTCGACTACGTTTTCGCACGCGTCATCGCGAAAGAGGCGCGGAGCAACGGTGTGGGCATCATTCAAGCAGTTGAGGCGCGTATTCATGAGTTGAACTTATTACTGGAACGACTCTCCGCCGGCAAATCTGCCGCGTTCAAGGACTATTGCACACGGGGCAAGAAGGACATGTTGCCCCAACTCGGCTCGAACGAACAGGGAGATTTTCGGCAAGCCTACGAGGTACTCGTCAAACGTGAAGTGTTGCAGCACTCGCTTAATCGCCAGAGGATAGCGCGGCGCATCATCGCGGGATGGCGTTACACTCATATTGTGCTGGCCTGTGTCGCGCTGATCGTGGTTTGTATTCATGCGACAGTCGAGTTGACGGCTATGGTGCAAGAATTCTTGCATCATTAACCTGATAGTCCTAGAAAGTAGCCGCATGTCGCTCTGCATGATGTTATAATGAGGTAACGTTTTTAGAGATATGAGAGGTAGCGTGTCCTCTCTGCATGATAGACAATAGGATAACAGGGGTGGTTTTATGGCGAAAAAGATACTGATAATGGACGACGACCCGACGATTGCCGACTTACTCAAAGAGGCACTGGGTGATGAGGGCTACCAGACGTATATGACCACACAAAGCCTCCGCTTTTATGACGCGGTACGTGAGCACGACCCCGACCTGATTTTGCTCGACATCATGATGCCATACCTGGATGGGCGAGACGAGCTGAAATTGATGGGCATGGATATGGCTTCGGGCAAACTCCGCCGTGTGCCTGTCATTCTCGTGACGGCCTTTCTCGACGCGTATAAAGAGGACGCAGAGTTCCGCGAGGCGGGCGTCGTAAAGATTGTGTACAAGCCCTTTGACCTTGATAAGTTGCTTACAACCGTCCGAGCCATCATTGGTGAACCTGGGGGGAATGCATGAGTACGACAGGTGAGGAAAAGCCACGCGTGCGGGTCGCGCTCGACGCGATGGGCGGTGATAACGCGCCCGCCGAGATAGTGCTGGGTGCCGTACAGGCCGCACGCGAGTATGGCATAGGCGTGTATCTGGTTGGACGCGAGGACGCGATACGCGCTGAACTCGCCAAGCATGACACAACGGGTCTTGATCTGCCAATTCTGCATACCGATGAGGTAATCGAGATGGACGAGCATCCCGCGAAAGCTGTGCGTAACAAGAAGAACGCATCTATGACGCTCGCACTACAGCTTGTGCGCGATGGCAAAGCGGTGGGTGCCGTCTCCGCGGGCAATAGTGGCGCGATGCTGGCGGCTTCGCTGTTCACGCTCAAACGTATCGTGGGTGTCGAGCGGCCCGCGCTTGGCGGCGTCTTGCCAACAAAAAATGGTGCGTGCCTCGTCATCGATATGGGCGCGAACACAGATTGTAAGCCGGAATATTTGCAGCAGTTCGCCTTAATGGGGTCGCTGTACATGGAGCGAGTCTTCCAAATGAAAGAGCCGCGTGTCGCTCTGCTTGCCAACGGTGAAGAAGAAAGCAAAGGCAACCAGCAAGTTGTTGAGGCGCATCAGTTGCTCAAGAGCAACGCGGCAACGCTCGGCATCAACTTCATTGGCAACATCGAGGGGCGCGACATTCCCGCGAACGGGGCCGATGTCGTGGTCTGCAATGGCTTTGTCGGCAACGTTGTGCTCAAGCTCAGCGAGGGTCTCGCCGACACCCTGCTCGGCCTTATTCGCACACAGATGACCAGTTCGCTCTCAAGCAAGCTGGCGGGGGCGGTGCTACGTCCCGGCCTACGCAAGGTGTTCAAGCGGCTTGATTACGCGGAATACGGGGGCGTCCCCCTGCTCGGCGTGAATGGCTCCGCGATTGTCTCACACGGACGCTCGAACGCGAAGGCGATCAAGAACGCTCTGCGGGTCGCACGCCAAACAGAGGAGACCGGCATAGCGGCAGCAATCGCGGCGGGTCTGGCGCGACTACATACAGAGGTGTAGGGAGTTGAATCCAAAGAACTCACGAAGTAACTCAGTAGACGGGTTGAGAGCATGGCGGCGGCTCGCCGCCATGCTCTCAACCCGTTCTTATAATGCGAGGTCGCCCGTGCGTCTAATGCGGGGGCGACGCGACCTATCAGCGACGTAGTTGGGATACTTGCGCTCAACACGCCATTGTAGACGCCGCTCTTTTGCTTCGAGAAACTCTAGCGAGAGACGATGATAAATTTCTTCCCACTGATCGAGTACCTGAACACGGTCATGTTTCGCGATGATTTTCAGGCTCTCTGCCCCCATGCGTGCGCGTAGTGCCGCATCGCCCAGCAAAACATCCATGTAGTGCGCCATCTCTTCACTATTGCCTCCTCTAAAGAGGAACCCGTTCTTGTCGTGATGCACAAGTTCTGGCAATGCATATGCGTTCGCGGCGACGACGGGAAGCCCACAGGCCATCGCCTCCATTGTGGCGAGGCTTTGCAGGTCGGCCTCGGACGGAATAACAAAGATGTCTGCGGAACGGCGGAGCGCGAGCAGGTCGGCGTCGCGCACATAGCCGAGGAAGCTTACACGATCCTCAAGGTGTAATTGCGCGACCTGTGCGCGTAGGTCTGGCTCTGCTGGCCCCGTACTTACAAGCGCGATATGGGCATTGCTCCGCATCTTCGCAACAGCATCGATCAGCACATTAACGCGCTTCTCTTCGCTCAAACGGTTGATGTGTAGCACAAGCTGTCTATCATTGGGCAGGTTGAAGCTTTGGCGAATAAAGGGGTCGCGCTCGCCGGGAGCGAATTTGGTCAGGTCTATACCGTTAGAAATGGCCTTAGCGGGTGCGCGTAGCCCATGATCGTAGAGCAATTGAAGGGCGGTCATGGTCGGCGCGGTCACATATTCACAACGGTTACAGAAGTTGACAAGGTACGAGTAGGTTACATTGCTGAAGTATTTGCCAATCAACGGATCCGAGGTCAACGAGCGACTCAGATTGATGGGGAGATAATGGTTTGTCGCGATAACCGGCTTGCGAAGACCGCCGGCAAGTATCTGCGCGATATTGCCCAGCACAACAGGCGAGTGAATATGAATGATATCCGGCTCACTCTTCTTAATCAAGTTACGCACCGGCATAAACGGCAAAAATGGAATACGAAGCTCTTTGTAGGAAGGCCACTCGAAAGAAGAGAAGCGATAGACACGCACACCCCCTTCCAGACGACGCGCGTCACGCATACCGTAGCTCGGAGCCACAACCCATACCTGATGTCCGCGCCCTACCAGATCAATGGCGAGGTTGTGCGTAACGGTTGGAACACCGCCAATCATCGGGGGGTACTGATCTGTCACAATCATAATATGCATAACTATCGCTCACTTTTGCTAAAAATACATACCAATGTGGGCATGATAGACCACACCTATTATGTAGCCAATCGACATATTGTGGTTATACCGTGAGGGTCTCCCCTACATGTTTCAGGGAGCTTCAGAGGGTTTCAGAGAGTTTCAGAGAGTTTCAGAGAGTTTCAGGGAGACCGCAAGGGTCTCCCCTACATGTTTCAGGGAGACCGCAAGGGTCTCCCCTTGACTACGATGTACACCCTTATGACTCGGCAGGCGTCTCTGTTGGTGCTGTCGCTGGTGTGGCGACCTCGACGGCGGCGTTGGCTTCCGCGACCTCGGCGCGTGTCGAGGCGACCTTCGCGATTAGCTCAGCAGGGTCGGTTATCAGCGTAAAGCCCTCTGGCAACTTCACATCGCGGGCGTGTAGAACGCCGTCGATCTCTACAAGTGATGAGATATCGACATCGACGTTATCCACGATGTTTGATGCCATACATTCAATTTCCAGTGACTCGACCAGATGCAGCAGCACGCCACCATCGTTTTTCACGGCGGACGACTCACCCACAAAGTTCAAAGGCACTTTCATCGTGATACGCTCGTTCAAGTTCACACGCGAAAAGTCCACATGAATAATCTTGCCCGACTTGGGAGCGTGTTCAACGTGGCGGATAAGAGCCGTGAGCGTTGTTCTATCAGGCATTGTGAGCGTCAGGATGCTGGTCGAATGGTGTGCGCGGCGCAGACGGTCAAACAAGACCTCATCGATCTGGACGGCCTGCGATGGCTCGTTATGGCCTGTGATGTTCGCAGGAATAATGCCTGCTCTTCTGAGTTTCTTGGTTGCCTTGCCCATCATATCACGTGGAGCTATTGGCAATTCTACTTTCTCTGCCATGTCTAAGTATTCCTCTTTCTAACAAACTAACAAGTAGGGAAAGTATACACCTTTCCCGTTTTTACGCAAAGGGGTATTGGGCCACTCTTTCCAGCTATCTCTGCAATACACACGTTCTGTAACGCCTGTTCGCTTCTATTGCTTCTGGTGGGCCACTCTTTTTGCTCTTCTGGTGCGGAAAAATTCGCGGAGCGCGTTGATTTCCAGCGTGTTTGGCACATCACTGGCGCGTAACCATCCCTTGCGTGCAATTCCTATACCATAACGCATTACGTCCAATCCTGCAAGTACGTGTGCGTCCGGGTCAATCGGAATACACACGCCTTTATCGCGTGCCTTCCGCACAAGCCGCCAATCCAGATCGAGACGCGACGGGTGCGCGTTGATCTCGATACACACATCATGTGCCGCTGCCGCGTCAATCACGGCTTCCATGTCCAACGCATACCCTGCCCTGCCCAGCAGAATACGCCCCGTAGAATGCCCAATAATGTCCACATACGGGTTGGCGATGGCGCGTAGCATTCGTTGCGTCTGCTCCTCCGCCGATAGCGTGAAATTGCTGTGAATCGAAGCGACGACGAAATCAAGACTCGCCAGCGTCTCATCGTCAAAATCCAGCGCACCATCGCGCAAAATATCGCACTCCGAGCCTTTGAGAATTACAAAGCGGCCCGCGAACTCTGCGTTCAAACGGTCAATCTCCTCGCCCTGTTTGTGGAGCCGCTCCTCGTTCAATCCGTTCGCATACGCCGCCAGCTTGCTGTGATCGGTCAGGCCAAGATAGCTGTACCCGCGCTCGATACATGCCTCCGCCATCTCGCGAATCGTGTTTTGTCCGTCGCTCCAGACCGAGTGCGCGTGTAGGATACCGCGTATATCGCTCGCCTGCACCAACTTTGGCAGTGTGTGCTGCGCTGCCGCCTCAATCTCGCCCATGTCCTCGCGCAACTCTGGCTCTACGTACTCCATACCCAGTGCGGCGTAAAACTCGGTCTCGTCCTTACATGGTATAAGCTCCCCCGTCGCGTCTTTGCCTTTGAACAATCCGTAATCGTTGATGGTGAGGTTCATGCTGAGCGCACGGCGGCGCAACGGAATGTGGTGTTCGCGCGAACCCGTGAAGTGATGCAAGGTATAGGGAAACTGGCTATCGTTGACGAGCCGTAGGTCCATCGCGATGCCGCTTCCCAGTACAACGCTTGACTTTGTTGTTCCCTTGCCTGTGATTGCCTGTATGGAAGGTTGTTGCGTGAAAAAATCCATGATCGCGCTTCGTACTTCGTCGCTGGCATCGTCCGCGACACTCAACACCATATCGATATCCTTGACCGTTTCGCGCCGCCGCCGCAGACTTCCCGCGACCTGTAGACGCACGACACCCGGCAGCGTGGCAAGGGCGGCCCGTATCTGCTCCGCCTCTTCTTCCGCGACTGGATAGAGGAAACGACCCGCGTGTTGCGTTAGTAGATCGATGCCTTGCAGTATCTTCTCCTGTGTCTTCTTGCCGAAACCGGGCAGGTGCGCCACTTTGTCGTCTTTGCACGCTTGCTCCAGTTCAGCGATGCTCGTGACATGCAGTTGCTCGTAAACCGCATTGATTTTCTTCGGCCCCAGACCCGCGATGCGTAACATATCCAGTTTGACCGTCGGCGTGTTGGCGCGTAACTCGTCGTAAAAAGCGATGTGTCCCGTCTCGACGGCCTCTTCAATCCGCTTGATCGTACCAGGCCCCAGACCCGACGTACCTTTGAGCTTGTTTTCATGCACAAGGGTGGCTATGTCACCATCGAGCGAACCGAGGGCGCGGGCCGCGTTCTCATACGCCCGCACCTCGAAGATGCTGCTCTTTTCTTTGAGCGCGAGCAGAGTGGCAATCTCTTCAAACTGGTTGATGATCTGATGTTTATCCATGAAAACCTCACAGGTCAGGTCAAACTACATAAAACTATGTCAAACGCAGAGCAAAAAATTCGGGCGGGTGCGTCGTGACCTCAAACGGGTTGCGCCCCTTGAGGTCGCGGTTAAGATAGCGTTTACAGTCAAAATGCACCACGAGCCAGCAATATAGCTCGGTGGCAATAAATACCGCATCCCAGGGCTTCTCGTCCTCCAGAGCCAAAACGCGGTTGCAGACAAAGCAGCGTGCGACACCTGCCACGACTGCCTGCTCGAACCACTGGTACACAAATTGGTGCATGTCATCCAGCAGCATCATGTCCAGGCTCTCTTCAGGATAGCCGAATAGCACGGGGTCTGGACATTCGCGGAAGTCAGAGCTGACGCGACTAAGCGCGACAATCGGAGCCTTCACCGTTATCTTGATTTCGTCCTCTTCGCCATCACTCGATGCAAGCACGGCATCGGTGAGAAGCAACCCTTCACGTGCAAACCAGGAGAGCAATTCGTTTCGCATACCCCCATTTTACCATGCTGTGTACAGTGTTTAGTCAGTTGAGGGCATGGCGCGGGCAAGACGTGCCACTACTATATACCAACACGCGCCGCCTCGCCGCGCCATGCCCTATTGCTTATAGGGTCGCCTTTGTGTTTTGCCACAACGCGAGCCACTCTTGCGTGCTTAACGACGATGGTTCGCGGCTCTGATCGCGCAAGGTCTCTTCCATTGCCTGAAAGCGACCCCGAAACTTGCGGTTTGCCTTGCGTAGTGCCTCTTCCGCGTCGAACTTATAGGAACGGGCCAGGCGCGCGACTATGTAGAGCAGGTCGCCCAACTCTTCTAACTCCTGTTCGGGTGTAGTAGCTTCGCGCAACTCCCGTAGCTCCTCTTGCAGTTTTTCGTACACATCTTCGCGTGCCGCGTAGTCAAAACCGACTTTCGCGGCGCGTTTCTGGTATTCTTGCGCGATGGTCAGCGCGGGCGAGGCTTGCGGCACGCCATCAAGGACACTCTCCTTTTGCACATCTTTGCCTGCTTGAACACGCTCCTCTCGTTTGATTGCCTCCCAGTTCTGCACAACCTGTGTCGCGCCGCTTACCTCGACATCGCCAAAGATATGCGGGTGCCGCCGAATCATCTTTGCGCTGATATGCTCGTAGATATCTCCAAGCGCGAACGTTCCCTCCTGACGCGCGATTTCGGCGTGCAGGTACACTTGAAGCAGCAGGTCGCCCAGTTCTTCCGCGAGCTTGTCCATGTCGTTTTCTTCGAGTGCCTCAACAACCTCATAAGTCTCTTCGATGACGTAGCGTGTAAGCGTCTGATGCGTCTGGGCGCGATCCCAGGGACACCCATCGGGGTCACGACGCAGGCGCATGATGAGGTAGCGCAGAGTTTCGGGCAGGCGCAAAGCATGCATCGCGCCAACGGGCGGCACATAGAGCGTACTCAGGTGGTTGGCATATGTATTGCGGTCAAGCTGGTATAATGGTAGCTCAATCACGGTTTCGTCAATGCTTGCATCGGTTGTGTTGACACCCGCGGCCCGCACCAACTTCACGAGCCACTCGTCGGGATAACACTCGCTCAGAGCCAGTTTGACCTCGCTTGCGAGCCGCCGATTATACACCTGCGTCACCAGCAGAGGAATCGTGGGAACAACCTTGCCCGCGATCTCGTCGGCCCGCAAGCCTGCCAGCGTAGTCGCGTCGATGAGTTGTGTGCCAGCGTCGAACGGGTCCAGGCCAACAGCGGTACAGACCGGCTCAATAAAGGAAAGACCCGCGACAATCGTCGTACTCAATTCACGTTCCCGCGCCAACCGTAGCACAAGCTGCACCGACAACTCGCCAATCAACGGATGCCCAGGTACGCCATACACGATTGGACGTTGTGCCGCGAGGCCACATACTTCTTCCGCAATCTGCTGATAGAGCGTACTCCAATTGACCGACTCTTCATAAAAGTGATCGAACGAAATAATTTCAAGGGTCGGCATGGCAGTTACGAGTTGCTCAACCGTCGGATGAATAACTGTCCGAAAATAGACTGTCTGGTGCTGTTCCGCCGCCTGTGTTAGTATCGCGCGTGCCTGTACTGTCAGGTCGCCTATATCGCCAGGGCCGAGGCCCAGAATAGTGATCGCTGCCGTCATAACTGCTCCCATTGCTACAAAAAATTCTCCTGACTACATAATAGCACGGGACACGGAGGGCGCGAGAACTCCAAGAACTCGTATGGTATAATAGGCGTCATGGCAACCAGGCTTCACAGACACAACGAAGAGGACGGACAGACTATACTATGCCAACACGCGAAGATGCTTATAAATTCATGACAAGCCATGTTCATAACGAGGGCTTGCAAAAACATATGCTTGCGGTAGAGGTCGCGATGCGCTTTTATGCGCGGAAATATGCCGAGGACGAAGAACTCTGGGCGATAACCGGCCTGCTTCACGATAGCGATTATGAGGAGTACCCCGACCTACACGAACACACACAGGTTGCGGCACGCTGGTTGCGCGAGAGCGAGTACGACGAACGCATTGTATACGCGATTCTCGCGCACAATGATGTTAACCTTGACCAGTACCCACGTACTACATTACTCGCGAAGGGCCTATACGCGTGTGATGAGATGACGGGCATGATTACCACAACGGCCCTTGTGCGCCCGACAAAAAGTATTATTGGGCTGGAAGCCTCATCAGTTCGCAAAAAGATGAAGACGAAAGGCTTCGCGGCAGGAGTCAACCGTGACGATCTGGTAAACGGAGCGGCGGAACTCGGCGTTGGATTGGATGAGCACATTACCTTTATCATCGCAGCAATGACAAGCATCGCGCCCGCGCTCGGTCTGGTGGGCATACATGAGTCGCCTACTCCCACAGTGTAATTGCAAGAATTGAGCAAGTAGCCAGCGAAAGACAATGGAACAACGACGCGCACAACAACCACAGTATCATACTCAAGCCACACGGCTCTTTACAGCGAGCGAGATTGCGGAATTTGAACATTGTCCGCTTGTCTGGTGGTATGAACAATTCGAGCCGGCAGTGCAGGCAAACAACGAAGAGCTTTTCGCCCGCCTTGTGGAGCTTGAACACGAACACGCGACACAGGCTCCCTCGATACCAGAGTACCAGATGATCGAGCAGTTGCTGGTCAAGCGCGGAGCTTTCGATACGGCATCACAGGTTGACGCGGAAGATGAGGTCGCCGAGATCGCGGAGGAACGGGCAAGCATCCCGATGGCCAGCACGCTTACACGTCCCTTGCTCCTTGCAACACTGATTGTTTTTAGCGTTGCAGTCGTTTTGCTGCTTGTGGCTCTCGCGTTCCGTGCCGTGCTGGGGAAAGTCCTCTTTCCCGTTGGGCTGTT
>JBBQVS010000052.1:0-27956 GCA_038211295.1 Ktedonobacterales bacterium
GTAGCGATAGCGAGGCTCTTGTCAACCTTCGCTGGTGGCCCCGCGAGGGGTTGTACTGCTATAATGCCGGTTCCGTTTTGCGGAATGCTCAGCGATTGCTGTTGCGGTGTGGAGGAGACCATGACCATGCCCGGTCTGCGCCGAATTACAATCTCTGTGCCTGCCTCCGTCAACTCCAGTTCGCCAATCGTGCTTCCTTCGAGTACCTGAATCAGTTCCTCGACACGCGTTAGCCACGATGTCTTGTCTTCGTCCATTTTCCCCGCCTACATTATTCTGCGTATCGTTTGAAGATCAAGCACACGTTATGCCCACCAAAGCCCATCGACGTACACATCGCGACATCTACGGTAGTGTGACGTGCCTCGTTCGGTACATAGTCGAGATCGCATTCCGGGTCAGGATGATGCAGGTTGATGGTCGGTGGAATGACACCGGTCAGGATGGACTGAATGGAAACCACCGCGCCAACCGCGCCAGCGGCACCCAGCGTATGCCCGATCATTGATTTTGTGCCGCTAATTGGCAGTCGTTTCGCGTACTCGCCAAAGACTGTCTTGATAGCCTGCGTCTCTGTGCGGTCATTGGCCTGCGTCGAAGTCGCGTGCGCGTTGTAGTAGCTGATCTGTTCCGGGCGCAGTCCCGCTTTTTGCAGGGCGCGACGCATTGCACGTACAAGGCCAGTGCCGCCGGGCGCGGGGTCGGTGACGTGGTGCGCGTCGCCCGTCGAGCCATAGCCCACCAGCTCCGCCAGAATAGTCGCCCCGCGAGCCTGCGCGAACTCAAGGTCTTCGAGTATCAGTATCGCGGCCCCTTCGCCCATCACAAAGCCATCGCGGGTCGCGTCGAACGGACGACTCGCCCCTTGCGGGTCTTCGTTGTAGCGCGAGAGCGCGTGCATGTTGTCGAACGCACCCATCGCGATTGGCGTCACCGCTTTTTCCGCGCCGCCCGCGATCATCGCCTTCGCGTCGCCGCGCCGAATCGTTTCCCACGCCTCACCGATTGTGTTGCCACTAGTAGCGCACGCGGAGACCGCCGCCCAGTTTGGCCCCCTCGCGCCCGTCAGAATAGAGACGATACCGGGCGCACCATCCACAATCATCATGTTGATAAAGAATGGACTGATGCGGTCTGGCCCCTTTTCGTACAGGTTCTTGAATTGCTCATGGAGTGTCACAAGTCCGCCAATGCCGCTCCCGATGTAGACGCCGATATCGTCCGCGTTCTCTTCAGTGATGACAAGCTTTGCCTGTTCCAGTGCCTGCTTGCTGGTCGCAATCGCCATCTGCTCATAGGGGTCGTTACGGCGTGCCTCTTTACGATCCATGTAAAGTGCAGGGTCAAACGTTTTGACCTCGCCCGCGAAATGGACGCGGTGTTTGCTGCTATCGTAGCCCGTAATCTCTCCGATACCCGATTTCCCCCGACATAGCGCGTCCCATGATGATGCCAGATCGTTCCCTACTGACGTGATAAGTCCAATTCCCGTTACAACGACGCGAGACATTGTGTTCTCCTTTTTTATGTGTAGAATAGTTTCCTCGTATTATATCCCCAATGCCGCCGCTTCCTCTTGTATAAATCGCGTATAGGTTTCGCCACTCAGGAAGGCGGGATGTTTTAGCAGGCGTTGATGAAACGGAATCGTGGTCGTCAAGCCTTCGATTACATACTCATCGAGTGCGCGTTGCATCCGTGCAATCGCCTCTTCGCGGGTATCGGCCCAGACAATCAATTTCGAGAGCAGCGAGTCATAATGTGGCGGAACCTCATAGCCCGCGTACAGGTGGCTATCGACACGCACGCCGGGGCCGCCGGGTGGAAGATAGCGTTCAACCGTTCCCGTTTGCGGGCGAAAATCGTTGTCCGCATCCTCCGCCGTGATGCGACACTCGATAGCGTGACCGCGAAACTGTATCGCGTCCTGCTTGAGCTGCATTCGCATTCCCGACGCGATCCGCAATTGTTCTTTCACAAGGTCAAGGCTCGTTACCAGCTCGGTCACGGGATGCTCGACCTGTAGACGTGTGTTCATCTCCATGAAGTAGAAACGGTTCTGCTCGTCTACCAGAAATTCCAGCGTGCCAGCATTCCGATACCCCACTTTTTGTACGGCGCGTATCGACTTTGTGCCAATCTCGTCGCGCAGCTTGCGCGGCAGCAACGGGCTTGGCGACTCCTCCAACACCTTCTGATTGCGGCGTTGGCATGAGCAATTGCGCTCCCCCAGATGCACGCCGTTGCCGTGATTATCCACCAGCACCTGAATCTCGATGTGGCGGGCGCGTTCAAGATAGCGTTCAAAATAGATGCCATCGTCCCGAAACGCTTCCCGTACCTCGTTTTGCGCGAGCGTAAAGACGCGTTCCAGCTCGTCGGCGCGTTTCACCAGCCGAATACCACGTCCACCGCCACCGGCCACAGCCTTGAGCATCAGGGGATAGCCGATATCTTTCGCGGCATCCAGTGCCTCGGTGACATTTCGCAAAATCGGTGTGCCGGGCAACATTGGCAGGCCCGCCTTCGCCATTGCCTGTCGTGCCGATACCTTGTCGCCCATGACGGACATCACCGCAGCCGGTGGGCCAATAAATGTAATGTTGACATCGGCGCATATTTCGGCGAAACTCGTGTTCTCCGAAAGAAACCCATAGCCGGGATGAATGGCCTCGGCATTGGAAATAAGGGCGGCACTGATAATATTTGGAATGTTCAGGTAGCTTTTTCCACTTGGCCCCGGCCCAATACAAATGCGCTCGTCCGCTATACGCACGGGGAGCGAGTCACGATCCGCCTCTGAGTGCGCGATTACGCTCACAATACCCATTTCGCGGCAGGCACGAATGATGCGTAGCGCGATCTCACCACGATTGGCAATCAAAATTTTCCGAAACATATATGCAGGACGGACAGCCCGCCCACTCCTCTCGCATAAGCCCCTCGTCGTGAGGGTGTGTAGCAAATTATATCACGTCTCGCCTCGTTTGTAAGCGTGTGATTGACAACTCACATTCATCCCTGCTACCCTAGACGCATACAACAATGACTGTTCAGTACCCCAGCGAAGGAGCTTTTATATGACTCAGCCTCTCAGTGGCATACGTGTCCTCGACCTCTCGCGCCTGCTCCCCGGTGCCTACGCATCGCAGATGCTCGCGGATTTCGGGGCCGATGTGATGAAGATTGAGGAGCCGGGAAGCGGTGATTATGGGCGGTACATGCCTCCATATGGCCCCGGCGGAATGAGCCTCTTTTTTCTGGCGATCAACCGCAACAAGCGCAGCACGACGCTAAACTTAAAATCACCGCAGGGGCGTGAGATATTTCTACGCATGGTGCGAAGCGCGGATGTTGTGCTGGAGAGCTTTCGTCCCGGCGTGCTGGAACGCCTCGGCCTCGGCTATGAGCAGCTCAAAGAGGTCAACCCCGCCATTATTTATTGCGCCATTAGCGGCTATGGGCAAGAGGGGCCGGCCCGTTTACGCGCGGGGCATGACCTGAACTATCAAGGCTACGCTGGTATTCTGGATTATAACCGGGGGGCAAATGGCGAGCCAGCAATGCCGCCAACGCAGCTTGGCGATCTCGCGGGTGGCAGCTATATGGCGGTTGTCGGTATTCTTACCGCGCTGGTTGGACGCGCCCAGACAGGCGAAGGGCGTGGCATCGATGTCTCGATGACCGAGGGCGTGATGTCTCTCTTACCGCTTGCCACAACCGCGTATCTCAACACGAACAAAGCACCCAAACCTGGTCACTCCTCGCTTGATGGTGGCCTACCCTGCTACAATATTTATGAGACGAAGGACGGCAAGCACGTCACGCTGGCGGCCCTTGAGCAAAAGTTCTGGCATATCTTCTGTACTCATGTTGGACACCTTGAACTCTTGCCCTTTCACCAACCACGCGGACGCGAGGAGCGCGACGAGGCGATGAACCTGCTTCGCGCCATCTTCAAAACGAAGACGCGTGACGAGTGGATGGTCGAGCTTGCCGATATCGATGCATGCGTCGGGCCAGTGTATAGCATCGACGAGGCTCTCAATGACCCACACGCACGGGCGCGAGGCGTCACTGCGAACAGCGCGGGTGTTGGGAGGGATGGAGACGCTACGTTCCACACGCTCCCCACGTTTCCGCGCATTTCCGGTGTCGAAGCGGAGCAACATCACGCTCCCCCGACGCTTGGCGAACACACACGCGAGATATTGCAGAGCTTTGGCTATAGTGATACCGAGATTGAACAATTCAAAGCGCAGGGGGCGATCTAACATGCTGCATCACACGTTTCTCGAACAGGCCAAAACCAGCATCGGGCCATACATGGACGACCTGAAAGCCATTGTCAATATCGACTCTGGCACATATACGAAGGCAGGCGTTGACCGCGTGGGAGCGTATCTAGCCGAACGGTTCGCTACTATGGGGTTTTCCACGTCGTTCGATAGGCAAGAGACATACGGCAATAACCTTGTCGCGACGCACACCGGAAGCGCGGAAAAGGGGCCACACATCCTGCTGGTTGGACATCTCGACACGGTTTTCTCAGCAGGCGAGGTAGAAAAGCGTCCCTTCGCCCTAAGTGAACGCAACGGAATGCGGATCGCGACAGGCCCCGGCGTACTCGATATGAAATCTGGCGTGCTGATCGGTATGTACGGGCTACACCTGATGATCGCGTCTGACCACGCCGACTATCAGCGCGTGACCTTTGTGTGCAACAGCGACGAGGAGATCGGGTCTCCTGATAGCAAGCCGCTTATACAGGAACTGGCGAAACAGGCCGACGCCGTAATTGTCCTAGAGCCGGGGCGAGCAATCGGGCATGTGGTCTCATCGCGGCGTAGCTCCGGTCAGTATCGCGTCGAGGTGCGTGGACTCTCCGCGCACGCTGGCGTAGAGCCACAGAACGGGCGCAACGCCATTCACGAATTGACCTACAAAGTGCAGGCGATGCAGGCTCTCAATGGCACAATTCCCGGTACAACGTTGAGCGTGGGCATTATTCACGGCGGCGAGCGCACCAACGTTGTGCCAGACTTCGCCTATTGCGAAATGGATGTACGAGCGAGCGACATGCAGGGTATCAAGGCAATCGAGGCGGCGATGCGAAAAGTCGCCGCCAAAACGATTATCGCGGGTACGACCACAACGCTGAGTGGCGATATGCGCTGCCTACCCTTCGAGCGGTCAGAGCGCAACATGCGGCTTGTGCGATACGCGAAAGATGCAGGAGCGGAGTTGGGCCTGAAAATTCAGGATTTGGGGAGTGGCGGCGCGTCGGACGCTAACACAACATCCGGTCTGGGCGTGCCGACCATTGACGGGCTTGGTGCCGGTGGTGGTCTCGCGCACAATTCCGGCGAATATATCGAGCTTGACTACCTGCCTGTGCGTATCGCGCTATTAGCAGGTCTGGTACGACAAATTAGCCGTCAGGGAACAACAGCATGAAAACAGGGTTACAGCGCATTCATAACCAGACCGCCAACGCCATCACCACCGTTGCCGAATATGCCCGCCACTTGCAACACGAGGCGCAACAACAGGGCCACGCCTCCCTCTCGCAGGTGCTTTTACACATGGGGGAGCCGAGTTTTCGCACGCCTGCACATATTCGCGAGGCGGCGATAAACGCTATCGAACGCGAACCTATCACCTATGGCCCTGCCGCCGGATGGCCCTGGTTGCGCGAACTGCTTGCGGAAAAGATACAGCGTGTCAACAGGTACACGGTTGGGCCGCAGCATGTCGCGCTAGGCATGGGTGGGACGGGCGCGCTACAAGCGACCTTTAACGCGACGGTAAGCATCGGCGACGAGGTGCTTATTCCTGACCCCTGTTGGCCTCACTATCCTATGCAACTCGCGACCTGTGGCGCGATGGGCGTGTTCTATCCGCTCGATTCACACAACGACTGGTTGCCCTCGGTGGCAGACCTTGAAAAGCTGGTGACGCCGCGCACACGGATGCTGGTCATCAATACGCCCGGCAATCCAACGGGAGCGGTCTTTCCGACGCAGGTTGTGCGCGACCTGCTGGACTTCGCACGCCGTCATGACCTGTACCTCGTCTCAGACGAGTGCTATGACCAGATGGTTTTCGAGGGGGAGCATATCAGTCCCGCCACACTGCTTATGCCCGAAGAAATTGAGACAGGGCGTTTTATCGGTATCTACACGTTCTCTAAAACCTATGCCATGACGGGGTGGCGCATCGGCTATGTCGTCACGGGTACACAACTGCTCAAAACGATTATCGACGTACTCAACGCCGGTCAGACCAATATCAGCACGCTCGTGCAACGCGCCGCCGCCGCCGCCTTAACTGGCCCACAGGCATGTGTCACCGAAATGTGCGCCGCGTACCAGCACCGCCGCGATCTCACCGTGAGTCTGCTCAAAGATAATGGCCGCTACCTGTACACGCCGCACGGTGCGTTTTACGCGCTCATCGACATCGCGGGCCGCGACGGTACAGCGCATGATAGACAATTCGCGCTCGACCTGTTGCGTGAACATCACGTCGCAGTTGCCCCCGGTAGCGGCTTCGGAAGTGTGTCGAATGGCTTCGTGCGTGTCTCGCTCGCGGCATCCGAGGAAGAACTCACCCTCGGCGTCCGCGCGATATGTGCGTTTGCGGATAAATGATACACGTAAGTGGGACGTATGATGGGAATAAGAAGCATGGCGAGGACGAGCGTATGATTGTGGCAAGAGGGGAGCATGGCGAGGACGAGCGTATGATTGTGGCAAGAGGGGAGCATAGCGAGGACGAGCGTATGATTGTGGCAAGAGGGAAGCATAGTAGCAATAGAGCATGGCGGGGGCAAGCCCCGCCACTACTATACTACGAGGTATCGCCACTTCGTGGCTCATTATGGCGTGGCGAAGCCACGCGGTTCCGTGTATAGTAGTGACAGGGCTTGCCCCTGTCATGTCTCTTTGCACCACGTATCTCTTTGTGCCACGTGTGTCTTTGTGTCACGTCTCTCTTACAGAGTTACAACCGCAACAGATTGAAGATGCCGCCGAACGCATTGCGACATCCGAGCCGCTCGGCACCCTCGTTTTGCGACGCATAGGGTACACGTAGCACCTGCTCCCATGATGGAGCCGATGACGCCTCTGTCGAAGTTGGCAGCAACCGCATCTTCAGGTTTTCTTTTGGACGCAATGTAATCAACGGGCTAATCTCTGCCTGATAGCCGGGCGTCGTGCGCGGCGTGAACTTCTGTAGAATGGTTGTCAGGATAAGCTTGGACTCGATCTGGGCAAACGGCATTCCGATACAGATACGCGGCCCCGCGCCAAAGGGGAAGTATGCACCTGCCTGTACCTTTTGTCCGTTCTCAGGGTTCCAGCGTTCGGGCCGGAACACATCGGGGTCGCCCCAGATTTCGGGGATGCGATGCGTCACCCACTGACTCAACAGGAAGAGTGTACCCGCCGGAAAGCGCACACCATCCATCTCGAATTCCTCAGACGAACTTCTACCCTGTATCCACGCGGGCGGATAGAGGCGCATTGACTCGCTTAGTACCCAGTCGAGGTAGGGCATGTTCGCCATATCTTCCATTGTCGGGGCGCGTCCATTCAAGACGGTTCGCATCTCCGTGAGCAGTTTTTCGCGTGCCTCTGGATGTTCTGAGAGCAGGTAAAATGTCCACGTCAGCGCGTTGGCGGTAGTCTCGTGGCCGGCCGCGATGAACGTCATGATGTGGTCGTGTACCTGCTTGTCGTTCAAAGGTATTTCAGCATGTTCTGCGTCACGTCCGTCGGGTGCTGTGAGCAGCATCGAGAGGACATCGTTGCGCTCCTGCTTATCGCCGCGTCGCTGTGCGATCAGCGTGTAGATAAGCGTATCGAGACGGCGGATTGCCGCCATGCGCTTACCATATGTCGTGAACGGCTGGTCAATTCGTGTGTTCAGCACCGTTTCGAGAATGCCCGGCTGTGTGCCAATCACGCCATTGAACGCGGTTCCGATATCGGTAAGTTGCGTGCTGAGGTCGATATTGAAGAGGCACTGCCCCACGATGCGAAGTGTCAGCTCCTGCATCGCGCGTGACACATCGACAATATCGCCCGCGTGCCATGTTTTGAGCAGCTCCTGTGTGTCTAGCAGCATCGTTTCGGCGTAGCCCTCGACGCGCTTCTTGTGAAAGGCTGGCTGGACGGCGCGACGCTGCTGACGGTGCGCCTCGCCATCAATTGTCAGCAGGCCCTCATCAAGAATGCCCTCACTTGTCCCGCCACTGCCCTGTGTGAACGCGCGGTTCGAGAATATGCGCGGATGCTCTACCAACAGGTAACGAACATGTTCGGGCTGAAAAAGTACCACAATCGGCACGCGTCCGAGATAGACCGTTGTCATATTGCCATAGGTGCGCTGCAATTGCTGAAGAAATGCAAGCGGCTGTGTCCGAAATGAAAACGCATTGCCAATCAGAGGAAGCGGCTGCGGCCCTGCGGGTAGTGTTGTTTTTGGTTCCTGTATCGTCGTTGCCATGTCTTTTTGTCTCTGTTCCCGTACTAGCTATTCGACATCTTCCTCTATATCATAGAACAACCTGCCTAGAGAAACAACTATGGCAAATCTGTATATTGACACCGCCATTATACCTGTGCTACGATTGACAATGAGGAAGTGTACTTAGAACACTAGCCAAATGACGCATTCTGTCTACTTATGTGCTTGTGCCTACTGACCACTCTATGCTTTATCGTGTATGATGAAAAGAGTATAGATGTACGTTCACAGCGATAGACAACTATAAAGGAATCCCCGCTCATGGGTATGACCTACCTCTTAATTATGGTGACATTGGCAGTCCTCTTCGGCTTTCTGGTGATGGGTATTACCGCCATCATTGGCCCTAAAAAGCCTTCGCCGGAGAAACTGGCCCCATATGAATGCGGCATTCAGGAGATCGAAGCTCCACATCGCCGCTTCCCTGTAAAATATCTTTTGACAGGCATGCTTTTTATTGCGTTTGACATCGAAATTGTATCGTTTTATCCGCTTGCCATCTTGCTCCACAAACTAGGCCCGTTGGGTCTGGTCGAATTGCTGGTCTTTCTTGTGGTTCTGGGTATTGGCTATATTTATGTTTGGCGGAAGGGAGCGTTTTCATGGGAGTAGTCAAAAACCCCTGGGAGCCAGTACAGACCTATTCAAATACGCAGACACCGCGCCGCGAGCTGACGATGAAAAGCGGCGAGTTTGGCGTTCTGACAACACAGGTCAACAAACTACTGGGTTGGGGTCGCAGTGCCTCGCTCTGGCCCGCGCTATTCGGGCTGGCCTGTTGCGCTATCGAGATGATGGCGACCAGCGCGGACCGCTTCGATATCTCGCGCTTTGGTGCCGAGGTTTACCGTGCTTCACCACGTCAATCGGACCTGATGATTGTCGCTGGTCGCTGCTCAGTGAAAATGGCTCCCGTGTTGCGCCAGATTTATGACCAGATGCCCGAACCCAAATGGGTGATCGCGATGGGTGCCTGCGCTTCCTGTGGCGGCGTCTTCAATAACTACGCCGTTGTGCAGGGCGTTGACAAGATTGTTCCCGTCGACGTCTTTATCCCCGGTTGCCCGCCAACGCCTGATATGTTGCTCTTTGGCTTCAACGAGCTACAGAGCAAGATACGCGCGGGTATTCCCAATCCACCTGATCCCTTGAAGGATGCCGGGATGAAACTTGTCGGCCCTATCGGTGAAGAACTCTAAAATTTGTCCTGCTGCCTGGAGAAAAACATGTCTCTCGCGTCCCATTCCTCTGGTAGCAGGATAAAGATATATTTAAGGAAATATAATTTTTATGGTCACGACAGCAGTATCGACGGTTGAGACGATACAGGCAAAGTTTCCACTGGCAGTTCTGGGCGTAACCGAATTTCGTGGTGAACAGACCATGCTGCTCAAGTCGGAACATCTTCTCACAATCTGTACGTATCTGAAAAAAAATCTACGTTATGACTTTTTAGAAACTGTCACGGCGGTTGATTGGCCCGAACGTCTCCCCCGCTTCGATGTCGTCTATCAGGTGCTTGCAATCGAGCATCAGTGCTTCCTGCGCCTGAAAATACAGGTCGGGCAGCGTCGTGAAAAGCATCCCGCTGTGCCAACCGTGACGAGCATCTGGCCCGGCGCGAACTGGTACGAGCGCGAGATATACGACCTGTTCGGGCTGACCTTTACCGATCATCCCGACATGCGCCGCATTCTGATGCCCAACGACTGGACTACACATCCATTACGCAAGGACTACCCCCTCACAGGCTTTGAATTGCCAGAGCCACATTGGGGCGGACAAGTTCCCTACGCTACCAGTAGCGGCACGGGGAGCCAGACGTTGCGTACACCCGACGGGCGCGAGCTTAATGATAACCGCGCGAATATCAACACAGGGCAAGAGCCAGGCACAAACAAACGCTAGTTGTATGGGCCTCATATATCACGCTACCGTATCTGTATCGCTTGAAATAGCATGTTCAATAACATACGGGCCTGATGTATCACGCCCCTAACGGGATAGAACAGATGCAAACACAAGAATCCAAGATAGAAAATTATTACTCGATAGAGGATAGCCAGACCTTAGAAGGTGGGCAGCGCGTCGATACCATGACCATCAACATGGGGCCGCAACATCCCAGCACGCATGGCGTCTTGCGTCTCCTGCTCACAATCGAGGGTGAGACCGTCCTTAAAGCCATTCCTGATATTGGCTTCCTGCATACAGGTATCGAGAAGACCGCCGAGGCTAAGACGTATCATCAGGCACTCGTCCTGACGGATCGTATGGACTATCTCGCGCCCCTGTGCAACAACCTGGGCTACTCGCTCACCGTCGAACGCCTGCTGGGTGTCGAGGACGAGATTGGCGAGAAGATCAAGTACACCCGCGTTGTGCTTGCCGAGTTACAGCGTATCGCGAGTCATCTTGTCTGGTTGGGGACACACGCCCTCGACCTCGGAGCGCAAAGTACCTTTTTGTACTGCTTCCGCGAGCGCGAACTTATCCTCGATATCTTCGAGTACATTTCCGGCGTGCGTATGATGACCAGCTTCATCTGCCCCGGCGGTCTGCAAGCGGACATTCCGGTTGGCTTCGACAAAAAAGTCACAGCGTTCACCGACATCTTCCCAGAGAAGTTGCAGGAGTATCACGACCTGCTCACCAACAACCAGCTCTGGCTTGAGCGCACACGCGGCATCGGCCTGTTGAGCAAAGAGGACGCGATTGCGTATGGCGCGACTGGCCCAGTATTACGCGGCAGTGGTGTGGTATGGGACCTGCGAAAAGTCTTTCCATACAGTGGCTACGAAAACTTTGAGTTCGACATTCCGGTTGGCTCCAATGGCGACGTGTATGATCGCTATCTGGTGCGAATGCTTGAGATGGAGCAGAGCTTAAACATCGTCAAGCAGGCGATGGCGGCGATGCCAACGGGCGCGTTCCGCATTAGCAATCCCAAGTTTGCCCCGCCTCCAAAGTGGCAGATCACGGGCAGCATGGAAGCTCTGATTCATCACTTCAAACTGTACACAGAGGGCTATCGTGCGCCAGAGGGCGAGGTATTCGTGCGTACAGAGTCGCCAAAAGGTGAACTGGCCTACTATATCGTGAGCGATGGTACGGCGAAACCCTACCGAATGCATGTGCGCGGCGGCTCGTTCGCCAACCTGCAAGTTCTGCCGTTGATGGTCGAGGGTGGCTTCCTCGCCGACGTGGTGGCCTCGATTGGAAGCATCGATATTGTGCTTGGTGAGGTAGATAGATGATTTCAGAACAGACAAAACAGCGTATGTGCGACCTCGCCTCGCGCTATCCAGTCGCGCGTTCGGCGGTCATGCCAGCACTGCATCTCGTGCAACAGGAAGAAGGCTATATCACCTCCGAGGGACTACAGGCTGTAGCCGACGCCGTTGGGATGACGGTTGACGCGGTGGAAAGCGTCGCCACGTTTTACACAATGTATCAGCAGCACCCACAGGGTAAGCACGTTGTGCATGTATGTACTAGCATCTCGTGTTATCTGCGTAATTGCGACGCGCTGGTTGAGCATCTGGAAAAACGTCTTGGCATCAAGCGCGGCGAGACGACGCCCGACGGCAACGTTACGCTACTCACGGCGGAATGCCTGGCCTCGTGCGGTACGGCACCCGTGTTGCAAGTCAATGGGGAGTTTGTCGAGAATGTGACGCTTGAAAAGGCCGACGCGCTTATACGTGACTGGAACGAAACGGCACGTGCCTGATAAAGCACCTGTCTATTATAAAGGAACCACGAAGAATGCCAGAATTGATTGTCACCAAAAACCTTGCTATTCCTGGCCTGGACACGCTCGCCACGTACCGCGAACACGGCGGCTATGAGGCACTTGCCCACGCCCTCACCGCGTACCAACCCGATGAGTTGGTCGCGCTGATTAAAGACTCCGGCTTACGCGGACGCGGCGGCGCGGGCTTTCCCACCGGTATGAAATGGGGTTTCCTCGCGAAAAACAACATGCCGCGCTACCTGTGCTGCAATGCCGATGAGAGCGAGCCGGGAACCTTCAAAGACCGCATGTTGATGGAGAAAAACCCGCATCAGCTTGTGGAAGGCGTTATCATCACCAGTTTTGCCTGCCGCGTGACTACCGCCTTTATCTACGTGCGTGGCGAACTCGCGAAGGCAGGCCGACAGGTCACACGCGCCGTCGAGGAGGCATACGCCGCCGGACTAATCGGGAAGAACATTCTTGGCAGCGACTATAGCCTGGACATCATCGTGCATCGTGGCGCGGGCGCGTACATCTGCGGAGAAGAGAGCGCGTTGATGGAATCGTTGGAAGGACGACGCGGCTATCCACGGCTCAAGCCCCCGTTTCCCGCCGTTGTCGGTCTCTATGGCGGCCCCACCGTTATCAACAACTGCGAGACGTTAAGCACTATTCCCGCGATCATCAAGGGAGGCGCACAGTGGTACGCATCGTTCGGCACCGAAAAGAGCAAGGGGACGCGCGTCTTTTGCCTGAGCGGACACGTCAAGAAGCCGGGCAACTACGAGTTACCGCTTGGCACGCCAATCAGCACGCTGATATACGATGAGCAGTACGGCGGCGGAATGCTTGACGACAAAAAACTTAAAGCTATCATTCCCGGCGGCTCCTCTACCTTTATACTGGGCGCGGACAAGGTGAATACGCCACTTGATTTCGAGTCTATCGCCGCTGTTGGCTCGATGCTCGGCTCCGGTGGCGTAATCGCCATCAACGAAGATACATGCATGGTCGGCGCCATTCTCCGCATGACCGAGTTTTACCGCGACGAGTCATGCGGCAAGTGTACGCCGTGCCGCGAGGGAACGTACTGGATGACCGAAATCCTGGAACGTCTCGAACACGGACACGGCAAAGAGAGCGATATCAAGCTGCTGGTCGATATCTGCGACAATATCAGTGGGAAATCGTTCTGTCCACTAGGTGATGCATCCACCAGTTCGATTACCAGTGGCATCAAGCTCTTTCTCGAAGAATTCCAATATCACGTCACGCATGGTCACTGTATGGTTGGCGCGGGCCGCACACGCCCCGAAATTGGAGCCGTCGAAGGTGCCTCGCTATTCGCAGGTGCGGTGTAAATACTTAGGGGCGTGATATATCACGCCCAAGCAGAATTTTTATTATGTAGAAGCGTTTATTACACTGAAATATTTATTAAGAAGAAATCATATGCCAGAAGAGAAAAAAACTGATCTTATCCACCTCACCATTGATGGCGCCTCCGTCGAGGTTCCGACGGGAACGCTGGTGTGGGCGGCGGCGAAGCAGGCCGGAATAGAAGTCCCTATTTACTGCTATCATCCCAAGATGCCACCGTTGGGCGCGTGTCGCATGTGCTTTGTCGAAATCGAGAAGCTCCCCAAGCCCCCGCAGACCGCGTGTACGACGCCCGTTAGCGAGGGCATGGTTGTGCATACGAAGACCGAGAAGGTTTTGAAGGCGCGTCGTGGCACGCTCGAATTTCTGCTCATCAATCACCCGCTGGACTGTCCCGTCTGCGACAAGGGTGGCGAGTGTGACCTACAAGATTTCACGCTGCGTCATGGCCCCGGTGGAACACGCTTCGACCAGCATAAGCGGCACTACAGCAAAGCTGTGCCTGTCAGCGACAACGTGTTTCTTGACCGCGAACGCTGTATCTTGTGTCAGCGTTGCACACGTTTTAGCTCCGAGATTTCGATGGACAATGGGCTTGTGATGATTTCGCGTGGCTACAAAATGGAGGTTGGCACGGCACCCGATCACGCCTTCGACTCCGTTTTCTCCGGCAACACCGTCGAGATTTGTCCCGTGGGCGCGTTGACCGCCGCGTCGTATCGCTTCAAGTCGCGTCCATGGGAACTCAAGCGCACGGCCAGCGTATGCAACAACTGTAGTGTTGGTTGTAACGCACGCGTCGATGTGCGTGTCGATAAGGTTATGCGCTTGATGTCGCGTGCCAACGACGAGATCGATGATGGCTGGTTGTGTGATCGTGGCCGCTGGGGCTTCGAGTTTGTGAATAGCCCACAACGCCTACGCACACCGATGATTCGCCGCAGTGGAACACTTGTCCCCACGACATGGGATGAAGCACTCTTCTATACCGCGAAACGTTTCAAGGACATCATCGCCAAGCACGGGGCGCAGTCAATTGGTGGCATCGGCTCGACCCGCACGACTAACGAAGAGGCGTACCTGTTCCAGAAGTTTCTGCGTACCGTGCTGGGAACGCCCAATGTTGACCATCATCACGGCAGCTTTCCCGCGCCACGCGACCCATTGACAAACAAGCCCTGGGCTATGACGAACAGCATCGCCGAGATCGAGCTGGCGTCGCATATTGTGCTGATTGCCTCCGACCCCTATAAGCGTCAACCTGTCCTCAACTTGCGTATCAAAAAGGCGATGAAGGCGGGGGCGAAAATCTTTGTCCTCAACTCGGACGTTACCGAACTTGACCGACTCGCGGCACGCAAGATTACCATTCCGCAATATGGAGCGGGGGCGGCTGCGAAACTGCTGTTGAGCAACATCGTGCAAGGCGAGACGTTGCGAACGAGCAACGAAGCGATTAGCGCACGCGTGTTGAGCGAGAACGCGATCACACAGGAACACGCCGCCGCGTTCGGCCTGGCGGCTACGGCACAACTGGTCGAACTTGCCCACGAAATCGCGGAGGCGAAGGGCGCGGTTATTCTCTACGACGAGATGGCGACGCTTGACCCCGATTGCCAGAACCTCGCGGCAGACCTGCAAGCTCTAGCTGTGCTAACCGACAATATCGGGCGTCCCGGTGCTGGAGTTGGCCCTTTGTTCGAGGACGCCAACTCGCTTGGTGCGCGTGACATGGGAGTATTGCCCGACGTTCTCCCCGGCTACCAACCCGCGTCAGAGGTTGGCAAAACGTATAACGAGATGTTGAGCAGTCCAGAGATTAAAGCCTTGTTTGTAATGGGTGCGAACCCCGCGCGTCACCTGCCTAAGCCCGAACTACCAGCGTCACTTGAGTTCATTGTAGTGCAGGATATTCTGCTGACCGAGACCGCGCAACAGGCCGATGTGGTGTTCCCCGCTGTGACCTTCGCGGAAAAAGATGGTAGTATGACAAACCTTGACCACCACGTACAGGCCATTCGGCGCAGTCTACGTGCGCTACCAGGTGCGAAGGCTGACTGGGAGATTCTGGTCGAGCTGGCGCAGCACCTGGGCAAGACGTGGGACTACGAAACGCCTGCCGATATTCTGCACGAAATAGCCGAAAACAACCCCTTCTATACTGGTCTCGAATGGGAAGACCTGGGCAAGCAGGGCGTTCGTATCACGCAAGAACAGGAGGTGGCGCGTGCTTGACTTTCTCAATAACCCTATCGTCGCAACCATTATCAAAAGTGCCGTTGTCATCCTGGCACTGCTAACCGCGTTCGCCTACATGACGCTGATCGAACGGCGCGTGGTCGCCAAGATACAGGGGCGTATCGGCCCCAACCGCACGGGACTGTTTGGGCTGCTGCAACCCGTCGCTGACGCGCTGAAAATGGCATTCAAGGAGCAGATTATTCCGACACAGGCCAAAAAACTCGTGTATGTTATCGCTCCAGTTATCTCGGTTGTTGTCGCGCTCTCGGCCTTCGCTGTTGTGCCGCTTGGCAACAACTGGATTACTGGTAAGACGAGCGTGTGGGATCCCGTGATTGGCGATGTGAATATTGGTATTCTCTGGATACTCGCGATCTCGTCGCTGGCTGTCTATGGTATCGTGCTTGGCGGCTGGGCCTCCGGCAACCGCTATTCGTTACTTGGTTCGCTGCGAAGCGCGGCCCAGATGGTTTCTTACGAGACAAGCCTGGGACTTGCGTTAAGCGGTACGCTGATGTGGGCCGGCACGTTGAGCATGGTTGGCATTGTGCATGAACAACTCAATCAGGGCATCTGGTTTATCGCCGCGCAACCCCTCGGTTTCGTGATCTACGTTATCGCAGGCATCGCGGAAGTCAACCGCGCCCCCTTTGACCTGCCAGAGGCGGAGCAGGAACTTACGGCTGGCTACCTTACAGAATACAGTGGGCTTCGCTGGAGTCTGTACCAGATGGCTGAATACATCAATATGATTACTGTAAGTGCCGTTGCTTCGACGCTCTTTCTAGGCGGCTGGGGCTTCTTTGGCTTGGGCCTTGAGCGTATCCCCGGCGTCTCTATTCTGATTTTCCTGGTGAAAGTTGCCGCGTTCCTATTCTTTTTCATCTGGCTCCGCGCGACGCTGCCCCGTATCCGCTATGACCGCTTGATGACGCTCGGCTGGCAGACACTCCTGCCACTCGCGGTACTAAACATCGTCATCACGGCTGTTGTAGTCGCGTTCCACCTGCCCTGGTGGATTAACGGTGTTGCTGGTCTGGCAATCGTGGTTGGTTTGCTCTTCTCTATCAGAAGGTATAGCATCACCGAAGGCACACGTTTCACGGGCGCGACACTGGATAAACACGATGGCAAAGGCGCGACAAAAGCTATTCTGCCAACATCGGTTCGTCTCGTAAAATTCGAGAAGCTCAACGCTCTCGTTGCCGAGCCGGTGCCGCCAGTCGAAACCACACAAAACGAGGTCGCGAAAGTATAGCCTTCGCGCTCTTTCATACTGAACAATTTATAACAGCTTTATACTAATAAAAACACCCGCCGTATACGGGCAAGGAGCAATATATGTCTTTTGATATTATCAAGGGTATGGCGACAACCATTAAGAACATCGGGAAGAAGCCATCCACCATCTCGTACCCGGAAGAGGAGCGACAACTGCCGCCACGCTTTCGGGGCCGTCACGTTCTGCACCGTTACGAGAATGACCTCGAACGCTGTGTAGGCTGTTATCTCTGCGCGGGGGCGTGTCCCGCCGATGCTATCTATATTGAGGCCGAGGAAAACACCGAAGAGAACCGTGTCTCGCCGGGCGAACGGTACGCTAAGACGTTCGATGTGAACCTGCTGCGCTGTATCTTCTGCGGGTATTGTCAGGCGGCCTGTCCCACCGGAGCGATCACGCTGGAACACGATTATAAGCTTGCCGCGTACTATCCCGAAAATCTCGTATATCACAAAGAGCAACTCTTAGAGGCGAAGGGGCAACACACTATCGGCTCAAACGATGTCTGGGCCGAGCCCGCCCCAGAGGAGGCCGCGCAACCTGTACCACAGGCTAGTAAGGTCTTCGATGGTTCCGCGACAAGTGCCGCCGCGATTGGCCTGGGCAACACGCGCATGGAACGTGCCGTTTTGCTAACGGACGCGGAGCAGGATGAGGATAGGAGAATGTTGTAATGGATATCGCGACAATTATCGCGTTTTACGTGCTCGCCGTCGCGACCATCGCGTCAGGGCTGGGCGTAATCGTTTTCAAAAGCGCGGTACACAGTGCTTTGAGCCTTATCTTGACGCTCATCTTTCTCGCGCTTTTCTATTTACAACTGGGTGCGGTGTTCATCGCCATCGTGCAAATCTTGATCTACGCGGGCGCGATCATGGTACTGTTCCTGTTCGTTGTAACAATGCTTGCGCCCGATGGCGACGATGTGGATGGTGTGCGTGACCCGATTGGCTGGCAACGTGTGGTTAGTGGTGTGCTTGGCCTCTCGCTGGTTGGTGCGTTGAGCTATCTCTTATTCACAGGAACCGTCGTTAATACCGCGACAAGAGCATCGTCCGCCAATGGACTACAGGCCGTCGTAGATAAGCAAGGCAACATCGAGGCGTTCGGGCAAGCTCTCTTTCACGGCTTTGCCTTTCCGTTCGAGGTCACAAGCCTGCTCATCGTCGTGGCTATTCTTGGCGCGATGGTGTTTGGACGCAGGGCGTAGGACAAAACAGGAGCATATATTATGCCACTATCAGCGTATCTTATTGTTAGTGCTATCTTATTCACAACGGGCGTGTTGGGCGTGCTTATTCGACGTAGCCCACTCGTTATCTTTATGTCTATTGAATTGATGCTTAATGCCGTCAATCTCTCTTTTGTGGCTTTTTCACACTTTCTCAATTCGGCAGATGGACAGATGTTTGTCTTTCTTGTGCTAACCGTCGCCGCCGCCGAGGTGGTCGTCGGGCTAGCTATTATCGTCTCCATCTTCCGCACACGCCGCAATATCGATGTTGACGAAATGAATGTATTGCGAGGCTAATCGATAATGACAAATCTTAGTTTATGGGTGCTACTCCTGCCACTCCTGGGGTTTATTCTCCTGGGCATACTTGGCAGGTCTCTCGCGCGCCCAATCATTCTTGGCATCGCATGGGGAGCGTGCGGCCTGGCCTTTGCCTGTGCCGCGTTAAGCTTTCTCTCGATGCTTGCCACAACGCCCGATGCGGCACGAACTGTTGACCAGCAGGTTTATACCTGGGTAGCCTCCGGCACGTTTCAACTCAAATTTGGTCTGCTCTATGACCAACTTTCCGCCACGCTTCTGATGATTATAACGGGCGTGGGCCTGCTGATACATATTTATTCAGCAAGCTATATGGAAGACGATGCGAGTTTCTGGCGTTTCTTTGCCTATCTCAATTTCTTTATTTTCTCAATGGTCTTGCTTGTTCTCGCGGACAACTTTCTCTTCCTGCTCGTTGGATGGGGACTGGTTGGACTCGCCTCGTTTCTGCTTATCGGTTTCTGGTATCAGCGTAAAAAAGCTCTTGCGGCAGCTCAAAAAGCTCTTGTTATCAATATTATCGGTGATTTTGGTCTGATGATCGCGATCTTCCTGATCTTCGTAAACTTTGGTAGTCTCAACTATCAAGACGTATTGAGCAAGGTCGGCACCGCGCCAACGGGAGCCGTTACTGCTATCTGTCTGTTGCTCTTCGTCGCGTGTGCCGCGAAATCGGCGCAGTTGCCCCTGTACATGTGGCTTCCCGACGCGATGGAAGGCCCGACCCCCGTCAGCGCGTTGATTCACGCCGCGACAATGGTAACGGCGGGTGTCTACCTGGTGGCACGCACCAACGCCCTGTTCGAGGCCGCGCCAATCGCTCTCAACACTGTCGCAGCTATCGGCGGCGCGACGGCCCTGTTCGCCGCGACCATCGCACTTTTCCAGCTTGATATCAAGCGCGTTCTTGCGTACTCGACGATCAGTCAGCTTGGTTATATGTTTCTGGGCGAGGGAGCGCACAATTATGGCGCGGGTATTTTCCACCTCACCACACATGCGTACTTCAAAGCACTGCTCTTCCTCGGTGCGGGCGCGGTCATCCACGCGCTTGGTGGCGAGCAGGATATGCGAAAAATGGGTGGCCTACGCGGCAAAATGCCAATCACCTTTGCCACGTTCTTGATTGCCGCCCTTGCTATTAGTGGTATCTTCCCCTTCGCTGGCTTTTGGAGCAAGGACGAACTGCTTGGCTCGATGCTTGCTCTGGCAGTCGCGACGGGCAATGTCTGGTACTACATTCTCTGGGGCGTCGGTTTGCTGACCGCCGGACTGACCGCGTTCTACATGTTTCGCCTTGTGTTCGGTATCTTCTTTGGGACGTATCGCGGAGGCACCGCATCGGCACAACAAGAGGACGAGGAGGACGAAACGGGCGGACATCACGCGGGCAATGTGCGCTACAACGATGTTCACGAGGTTTCACCCCTGATGTGGGCGCCGCTTGCAGTGCTCGCGGTTCTCTCTCTTATCGGTGGTTTCGTCGGTTCGCTGGCACTCTTCGGAGCCGCGAAATGGCATCCACTTTCCGGTTTCCTCGCGCCAGTCTTTGCGAGTGTTCACGCGAGTAGCGTTGACCCCTCGCTCGCCATCGCCTGGACCTCAACGGGCTTGAGTCTTGGACTTGGCATACTTGGCATCTTCGCGGCGTACTCGCTGTATCGACGTGGCTTTGCCTATCAAGAAAACAAGAGTCCCCTGTATCAGCTTGTGCTGAACAAATACTATGTCGATGAAGCTCTGACCACCCTGCTCATCAATCCCGTGCTCGCGTTCGCGCGTGTCGCTTCGCGCTTTATCGAAGGCGACGCCCTCGACGGTGGAGCGCGTGGCTTCGCGCTCCTGTTCCGAGGCACAAGTGACGGTCTCCGTCGCTTGCAGACTGGCTATGTGCGTAACTATGCCCTGGCGATCTTGCTTGGTGCTGTTCTGATAGTTGTTTACTTCGCGGTGAGGGGGTAGCGGTCATGTTTCCATTACTTACAACAATTACCTTTCTCCCGCTTCTAGGGGGAATTGGGCTTCTCTTCTTGCCCAAAAATCAAGTTGGCCTGATTCGCTGGGCCGCGCTTGGCATCGCGGGTGTGACGCTGCTGTTCGCGCTAGGCCTGCTGCTTGGCTACTCGCAATCGAACGTGAGCGCGACCTTTGCGGGTACATTCCTGTTTACCGAAAATCTGACCTGGATTTCTTCGCTTGGCATCAACTATAGCCTGGGCGTCGATGGTATCAGCGTGCTGTTGATTGTGCTGACCGCGCTCCTGACACCGATTTGTATTCTTGCTTCGTTCAACATTGAGAATAAAGTCAAGAGTTACATGGCCTTTATGCTCTTGCTCGAATGTGGCATTATCGGCGTCTTTATGGCGACCAACCTGTTCCTGTTCTACATCTTCTGGGAACTTATGCTCATTCCGGCATACTTCTTGGTCGGCAGTTGGGGCGGCCCTCGTCGCGTCTACGCGGCGTTTAAGTTTGTGCTGTTCACGTCCGTCGGTAGTTTGATTATGCTCGCGGGCGTAATCGCGATTGGCTACTATCACCAACTCGCGGCGGGTGGGGGCTATACGCTCGAACTCTCGTTGCTGCTGAACACAAAGTTGGATAGCGGAGTGCAGATGTGGTTGTTCCTGGCGTTCGCGGCGGCCTTTGCGGTCAAAGTCCCCTTTGTGCCGTTCCATAGCTGGTTGCCTGACACCTATAGCGAGGCACCCGCGCCTGTCACCGCGATGCTTGCCGGCGCGATGTCGAAGACGGGCGCATACGGCTTCCTCCGTTTCTGCCTGCCACTCTTTCCTAACGCCATGCAGACGCTCGCACCACTCTTCAACACGCTCGCGGTTATTGGTATTCTCTATTGCGCGGTGCTAGCGTTAATGCAGACGGATATGAAGCGGCTCCTGGGCTATTCTAGTATCAGTCACCTGGGCGTGGTTATGCTGGGTATCTTTGCCTTCAATGTACAGGGATCCGAGGGTGCCGTGCTGCAAATGGTTAATCACGGCATCACTACCGCTGCCCTGTTCCTGATCGCTGGCTTTATCGAGCAACGCGCTGGCACACGTCGCATCAGCGATTTCGGTGGTCTCGCGGCCCGCGTTCCAGTGCTGGCAACGGTCTTGTTTATCGCGGTGCTGTCGTCGCTTGGCCTGCCCGGACTCAACAGTTTCGCGGGCGAATTTCTCGCGTTCCTGGGAACATTCCGCAGTAGCGTTGTCTTCGGTACGCTCGGCACTGCTGTTGTCGTGCCTGCCGCGTGGTATCTCATCCGCTTCTTTCAGGGCGTGATGCAGGGAACACGCAATCCAGAGGCGGCATCAACCAAGCGCAGAAACGTTCTGAGCGATATCGGGCTACGTGAGTTTCTGGCGATTTCGCCCCTGCTCCTGTTGATCTTTTACATTGGATTGCAACCCTGGCCTTTGACTGCTATTTTAGAGCCATCGGTAATTAGTACGCTGCAAAATCTCGGCAACGCGTTTGTGAGATAGAGGTTTCATCATGACGTTTACTTATTCAGTCACCGCTTTGGATTGGGCGCGTATCGCGCCCGAATTGGTTCTGGCGGCTATCACGCTCATACTTATGATGGTGGACCTGTTTTTACCGCAAACGGGAAACGGCCCACGAGATAAACATAGCGGCACGTCAAACTTTTCCGCACTACCAATCATCAGCATTGTCGGTATTCTGGGAGCTTTCGCTGCGACCATTACGCTCTTTGTTGCAGGGCCGCTTCCACAATACTCAAATGTTCTTGCGACATCGGTTCCCCATGACGCGTTCAATAATATGATTAGTGCTGACTGGGGTTCGCTCTACGGCTACCTGATTGTGTTGAGCGCGAGCTTGATGAGTGTTCTGTTCTCGCCCGCGTATCTCAAGCGGCTCAATCTTGTGCATCAGGGTGAATACTACGCTCTGTTGATGCTGGCAACTATCGGGATGCTCCTGTTGGTGGGAGCAGCGAGTTTTTTGACCGTCTTTATTGGTATCGAGATGCTCTCACTTGCCCTGTACATCCTGTGCGGCTTCGTGGCGCGACGCAAGAGTTCGCAAGAGTCGGGCATGAAATACTTTCTGCTTAGTTCGTTCGCGTCGGCCTTCTTGCTATACGGTATCGCGCTCACCTATGGTGCGACGGGCAACACTTCGTTCGCGGGTGTGCGTGACTTTCTGAGCAATCATGGCGGGGGCGCTTTTCCGACGCACACGATGCTGCTGATTGGAATAGGACTCCTCGCGGTTGGCTTCGCTTTCAAGGTTTCGGCGATTCCGTTTCAAGCCTGGACACCTGACGTGTATCAGGGCGCACCCGCTCCGATAACCGCGTTCATGTCGGTTGGTACAAAGGCGGCGGCGATTATCGCGTTCGCACGTGTCTTTGGTATCGTCTTCGCGCGACAAAGCGGCGATTGGTTGCCTATCGTAGAGACCATCACCATTCTCACTATCATTGGTGGCAATGTGCTGGCCCTCGTACAGAGCAACCTCAAACGCCTGCTGGCCTACTCCAGCATTGCCCACGCAGGCTACCTGCTGATCGGTATTGTCTCGATGGCAATCATTGGGGTGAGCCGTAGTGCGCCCCCTGCGGCTCTTGGTGGTAGCGTTGGTAGTGTCGGGGCAACGTTTGTAGATGCGCGTGTCACTACTGCGCTCTCTTCAATCCTGTTCTACCTGCTCTGCTACACATTCTTGAATATGGGCGCGTTCGGTATCGCGTCGTTGTTGGAACGGGCCGACAATTCGGGCAACGATATACAGGACTTGCGTGGCCTTTGGTATCGGCGTCCGGTGGTCGCGGGCTTCTTAGCGTTCTTCCTGTTAGGCTTAGCGGGTTTTCCCCCAATGGCGGGCTTTGCTGGTAAATATTATGTCTTTTATGCCGCGCTCAATAGCGGTCATCCAGAACTACTCATCATCGGTGTGCTGGCGAGCATCCTCGGCATGTACTACTATCTCCGTCTCATCGCTGCGATGTTTATGGAGGGTGACAGCGCGTTGGCACAGGTACTGGGCCTGGGCAACGCCCCCGCGACGGCAGGCGTTCCTGCGACACCGCGTGTTGTCCCCGCAAGTGGCTCAACAGGCAGGCTTGCAAGCTCGTCTTCGTCGTCGGCTACTGCTGTCGCGGTCAAGACACCAACGGTAGGTCTGCTGAAAGCATCGCCCGTCGTAAGTGCTGATGTCGAGCAGGAAGCAACGGGTGGCCTGAACTGGATGACGTGGACAGGTATCGGAATTGCCGCGCTCGGTACGTTGGCGATGGGAACGGTTCTCCCATTCTGGCTTATCGACCTCGCACAACAAGCCGCACGGTTCATGATAAAGTAATATAGCGTGGCTTTGCCACGCTCCCGCGTGTATAGTAGTGGCGCGGGCAAGCCGCGCCACTACTATACACGCGTCATGCTTGTCCGCGCTCGCTCCCACTCCGCGCTATGCCATGCCCACTATTACGCACCCTAACATCCTCTACAGAGAACTGCAAGAATGTCGAAAGAGAAGAGCAGACATATATTCTTATCTATCTCTTTAGGAGAGCAGTTATGCAAAGAAAAAGCACGTTCTTCCCCAAGCGTACCGTCCTGTACAAGAGTTTTATATACTACGCCCTGCTTGTTGTGTTACTCGCTGAAACGAGTTTCTTGCTGCCTTTTGCCTCGGCACAGGGGAGCATTTCAAACGCCGCGTCACCCTCCGCGACTATCACGCCGCAGACAACGAATGACGTGTTGCTCAATCCAGGAAAGGGGTGGGTGCTGTATGGTTCGCCTGTAAACCAGTCCGCGAGCACAATGGCCTACGCGAGCGTTGGCTATGTGCGCTATGACTGGTCGAGCATTGAGCCGAGCGAAGGGCAGTATAACTGGTCGGTTATCGATAATGACCTTAACGCATGGGTCGCGCAAGGCAAACAATTCGCGTTCGGTGTGATGAACGCGAACAGTTCCGACGCGGTAAAGTACATCACGCCCCGCTGGGTCTTCGCTGACGGAGCGGCTTCTGTACGCTGTACAACGATTGACGGTATAATGGGTAATACAGGGATACAGTACGAGCCTGTTTGGAACGATCCGATATTCTTGCAGAAGGTGCGCGATTTCGTCACAGCTCTTGCGCGACGCTATGACAACAACCCGCACATCGCGTATATAGATGTCCGTTCGTATGGCAACTGGGGTGAGCAGCATGTCTATGGCATCACGCCCTCTATTGCCCTGTCTGCGGCTGGTGTACAGACACATATCCAAATGTATCGCAACGCTTTTACACACACGCAGATTATCGCGCCCTGGGGTACGACAGACTATAACGGCGTCTATGATTGGGCGGTCAACAACGGCGTGGGAATGCGACGCGACGGCATGATGGTAGACTCCGATGGCGATGAGCTGAACCGCGCACATGGGAAAACACCCTCGGTTTTCGAGTTTTATGGCAGCTATCAGTGGCTCAAGGACGAGGGATACTGGAACGGTACGCGACTGCGTAAAGAAGTGGAAAAGGGCAAACCCAGCTATATGGGTATGGGCCAATGGGACGATGACGCAAAGGTAATGCTTGCCAGTGAGCAACCACTCATTCGCGACCTCGCGAACCGCATGGGCTATCATTTTGTGCTGACGAGTGCGACGCTGCCAACAACGATTACCAGCGATCAGAGTACCACAATCAGCTTATCATGGAGCAATCAAGGTGTTACATACCTGTACAAAAACGCCCGTGTTGCAATCGCCTTGCTCGACAACACAAACAACGTTGTGCAACAGCAATGGTTCGCTGGTTCTAATCCCAGAGCGTGGGGGCCAGGGCTGACCACAACTGAACGCGCTACATTCGCCTTTAAGGGTGTAAACACTGGTGTGTACAAGCTTGCCGTTGGTCTGTTTCAGAACGCAACTGATGCCAACCCAACTTACAAAATAGGCAACGCAGGCAGAACTGCGAATGGCTGGTATATCCTTGCGAACAGTAGTATTATGCCTGCCTTATTCCATTGTCATATGCTCTTCGCATCGCAAATCTTGCCCATGAATATGTGTCAGCGCAGACGGCAATCCCTATGAGGCACCATACATCACCCCCACAAAGCTGCTGCGTCTACGTCTTCTCTTGTGTAAGGGGTAGTAGGTTTGTTACTCATCTTGGCTACACATCGTTTAATGTCAATGAAGAGTTTGTATTCGCGCTCACCTGTTACTGAAATACAAGATGGGGTTCACATTGAAAATACATGGTAAAAAATTTCTCTTTTCGCTTTTGCTCTTGCTAAGCTGTATAAGCATCACTAGTTGTTCACTGTTTGGTGGGGACAACAAAGCGAGCACACCACCAACTAAAAAACCAACGTCTACGCCTATCGTCTTACACCTCACGCCGGGAGCGACATTGGGGTCAGGCACGCCCATAGTAGACCCGCAGCTTGATATGATGGTCAAGCAGACGCTTGACGATATCAACCAGTATGGCTATGGCTCCGTTGGAAAATACGGCACGGGCATTTACATCAACTGGTATCGCGACAATCCTACCAGTCAGCAAAACAAGGGCCATGACGGACAAAACGATATTCGCGCCTACGAAAACATGGTCTGGTATCAGGCTCGTCATCCAAGTGACACTACAATGAAGGCGAGCATCGCCCGCCTGCAACCAATGGTTTACGCGGAATGGGCCACAACCGCCAACTCTAAAGGCTCAACAGATCCGAAAGGCTGGATTTACTTTCTGTTCCAACGCCTGGCACAGTATGATGATAACACCATCTGGACAAACACAATGAAGCACTGGGCTGAGTATATCGCGAAAAAGGTCGATCCAAACGTTGGCGTCGCTCATGCTGCTGTTATCAAATCGACTGGTGATAACGCCCCGAAATGCGATGATGGCTACCGCGTCGACCAATCGTTGGAGAATGGTTTAGCTCTAATCGATGCCGGCACACGGTTCAATCGACCCGATTGGACGCAGATAGGAACACAGGAAGTAGATACCGTAACAAAGCAGACGTTCGTCACCAAATATAACCTGTTTGCGCGTATCTATTGTCAAGGAAAAATCTGGGACTGGGAAGCCAAAGGCGGCGAGATTGGGCAGGAGACGGACGCATTACTCAAGGTAGGCTTTTACACACACAATAACGCGTACCTCGACCTCGCGAAAAAGATACTCGATGCTGCGGCAGACCCGAACGTCGGCCTGCGTGATACTACAGGTGATGGCATTCACTTCAAACTCATGCTTGATTCTGGCAAGGTTGATAACAGTCGTAAAGAAATGCGTCAATTGCATATTCTACAATCCGTGCATGAAGCAAACGCGATTTTCAACAACCGCTATGCGGACTTCGAGAAAAGCTTGATTACCGTTACGAAGAAATCGTTTTTTCCGGGGCCAGTTGCCGGCTGGATGTATGAAGTCACACCCGACTATCAACTGTACAAAGGCACCGAAAATTGGATCAGTACAGAAGCTTCCGCCATTGCGATGGAGTCAATTCAGACGTTGATTGGTTAGCAAGACAATGTCTTGTTACACAAAGAGACGCGCCTTGATCGGTAAGGGCGCGTCTCTTTGTGTAATAAAACTTTTTATACGGACTCTACGTTTGGCCCACTGGTTGGTGGCACTTCAGGAGTCGGCTGTTGTGTGGTCGCAGCGGGTGCTGGCTCCGCGTAATCGCTCTCTTGAGCCGCACGTTTGAAGGTGTAGTACGCGGAGTTTGAGGTTAGGGACTGAATGCCTACAAGCTCCCAACCGTCGCGTCCCAGACCGTTCATATAACGGCGGGCAAAGGTGCTGCGCCGCTCGTCGCCAATCAATGTTTCAAGTCCCTCGCAGGAGATACGCCCGCGATAGTCAATGTAGACCACTTTGTATGCCCACTGACTCATGCTATTTGCTCCTCTTTTTCAATCCCTTTTCAATCCCTACAGGTATTCTTACTGACGAACTCTACCGGAGAAGACCCTCGAAGCCATATACGATGGCATCGTCCACATACATAACCGCTTCTTTGTGTGTCGCGCAATCGCGCCTCGCTCGCAGGATAACGGTACACAGGTCGGATCACATATGCGAAAATCTAACGCTACACTGGGTTCCACAGTCAATGTAGTGCCAACCCCAGGCCCTCTACCAGCAGGTTCCTCTGCACGTTGATAGTATAGCCGCGATTGGCTCACGGAACACCGCCAGTTCCACCAGTTTATTTAGCA
>JBBQVS010000053.1:0-27947 GCA_038211295.1 Ktedonobacterales bacterium
AAGTATACCATGTTTTAAGCTAAAAGTCAAGCGTTGCTTAAAATATAGGTTTGCCATGTGGATACCGCCCATCACGCCCTCAAAGGGAGGGCCATTCATCCCCATGACTAGAAGTCAGGGGCCTTCTGGCCCGTTAGGTAATGCGGGATTGTCGCTGTCGTTGCTGCGGTATCACTAGTATGTTACAAGCACATCATGTTTTACCTGTAGCACTATTTCCTGACCGTTCACTAGACAGAGATAATGGGATTGCGCTTTGCGGACATCATCATGTAGAACTTCATAGAGCCAGATTAGATATTGTACTTTTACCCACTCTTTATGCTTGTTTGGCGTCTATTTTACCGTTACATGAGGTTCTCTGTCTTCAAGCAGAATTTCAGGCACTTAGAAACATTCCGGTGCGCCACTTTAATTGCTGGGAACTACTACATGTGGTACCCAAAAATTATCTAAAAGAGATACTCAAAATTCATCCAACGTTTGCTACAGAAGTATTAGGATTGGTGTAAGAAGATGGAGTAAAACTGACCAGTACACCTTATTGTGCCTTCGCTTTTTCCCAAGTGAAGAGGCGTTTGAGCCTCTTTTTTCGGGTGGACGTTAACACCTCGAAATAAGGTGCAAGGGTGTAAGTAAGTAAGTAAATATAATATATATATATAATTTTTAGTAACGTTGGCCCCTCAACCCGCCTGTAGAGCCACTTCAGGGCGTTACTCGAACGTTACTGCCTCCTCTTATTTTAGTAACGTTGTAACGTGCACTCTTTTTTGAGCCTTCAACGTTACAACGTTACTAAAATAAGAGGAGGCAGTAACGTTGGTTACTACCCCCTCAACCCGCCTGTAGAGCGGGTTCACACGATGAACGTTACAACATTACTCATATTTCGTCGGCTTCGTTGCCCTCAGTAACGTCGCGCACCATTTCATATAATCCTCGCTTGACTTGCCGTAAATGGTCGGCTTTGACCATATCATGCACGAGTTTGCGCCCATACGAGGGGTTTATCCCCAACTTGTTGCTGATCTCCAGTGGTGACATTGGAGCAGCAGCATGGTCAAGAATGTGAAGAAGTTCGCGTTGTTCTTTCGAGAGGCGCGGCGCGTTGTCGGTGCTTTGTAGTGTCCATTGCGCGGTCTCGCTCTCGAAGCGCAGCAGTAGTTCTTGTTCCTCGATGTCGCGGCCCGTGATGTGGAGCGTCGCCGTGTCTTTGCCGCGCTCACGGTCAAGCACCATGTTGCAGTCTGTCGCGCCCGTCAGGCCCGTCGTCCCACTGAAGGTATCCATTACGTCGGCGGCTCCCATCTTGCGAAGGTGGTGAATGACGAGGATCGCCATGTTGTACTCTTCCGAAATCCGCTTTAGTGGCGTCATGATGCCGTAATCGTCGCTGTACCCGTTCCCATTGACGCCTGCCGACGGGCGTACTTTTGCGAGCGTGTCGATAACGACGAGCCGCGTATCTGGGTGCGCGGCGATCCAGTCTTCGAGATCGGCTAGCCCGTTGTCGTTTAGCATATTCCATTGGCCCACCCATGTGAAATTCGCTGGCGGCGTGCGACCCTGCAAGAGCTTATTGGCACGGTCAGACATACGCCGCATACTGTCCTCCAGACCGAGGTACAAGACATCCCCCCGCGTGACGCGCAACTTGCCCAGGGCGGTCAAGCCTTCCGCGATGGCAAGCGAGATGGCGAGCGCGAGCCACGATTTGCCCATCTTGGGCTTGCCCCCCAGCAGCGTGACCCCCTGTGGCAGAAAGCCCGGAATGGCCCACTGCGGTTCGGGCAGCACCGTGCGGAGCAACACGTCGAGCGTGAACATCTGGGGCAGAATAAGTTGCTCCTGCGAGAACTTCCCCTGTTCCCATTTCATCGCAGCAGTCGCGATGGCCCGCACCTCCTTCTCCGAAAGCGGCGGCTCACACTGCACGGTGTTGATGATCTGTAGGGCTTCATAGATCGCCTTGACCGTGGCCCCCTGATTTCGCAACGCCCCCCCCATGCTCAGCAGGACGCCGTTACGCTTGCCCTCCGGTATGGGGTTCTCTCTGGCGAGTTCGAGCAATTTGGTCGCGTCTATGAGCGGCGTCTGCTTCGCCTCGCGAGGTGGCACGAGAAGCGAGAAGGGAACTTGCGGCTCGACGGCGGGCGCGGGTCGCTTCGTTGTTTCTAGCGCGGTGAGGGCCGCGAGGAGGTTTTCCGGTAGAGGTACGGGGTTAAGCTGATTGGCCCACGCATAATAGTTGCCCGACGCGTGCAGACTCGGCGGCGCGACGACATAGCCGCCAATACCGCGCACGTCGATGCCCTCGCCCAGCTTGCCCGCGCTGTTCTTCAGCAGGCCACTATGGGCAAAGTAGAGGTGCCACCCGCCACTGCCCGTTCGCACCAGCGCGGTATCGGGTAACGCGAAACGCTCCACAAGCGTTTCCAGCGAGCCACCGTGACGCGGATCAATGTCGATCACCAGCAATCCATGACCCGTGGCGATGCCGATATTCGCGTTCCTGTGCTGCTTCCACCACTGCTCGATTACGTCAACCTTGACCGTCGCGGCCTTGACTCCGTTGATCGGAATGGGGTGTTTCGCGGGACTCGCGCAGTCCGCGCCGCGCCGACAACTACATGCGCCCGTCTTAGAGTATATGCTGTAAAGAGGGACAACAGGCCATTCTCTGTCCGCATAATGCAGGGCATACTTGACCACCCGCGTCTGATAATCGCCAAACTCTCTTCCTATGTAGTCCGGCACAAAAGCATTGTTCATGGTTCAAAAAAACTCTTTTCGTTATAGAACAACATCGATACAAAACCGTGAGATAATACTGCTCACTCGCTTAGCTATCGGCTCGAATAGCAGGTCGCGTAGGGGTGGGGATGTCGCCATGTGAATAGCCGACAGTGAATGAGTGTGTGGGAAAGGGACAGGGACATGAAAGACCCGACAGGGCGGGCGAGCGGACACGACATGACAGATATAGCAGGGGAGCAAACGAATATGACGGAGGTGGCGAGCGAGCAAGCGGACACGACAGAGAAGCGGACAGCACAGAGGGCGACATGGCGGAGGGCAACAGGACAGGGGGGGCAACATCACGGGGACAAGCCCTGTGATGTTGCCTCCCTGTCCTGTCCGCTTGCCCCCTTGACATTTCACGCACAGCGTCAGTATACTTATGACTAGATATGATTATTTGGTCATAGAGTCACACACACGTTGTATTGAGAGAGAGGCGGGAGAGCGAGTGCCGAGTTCAAGTCACGAGACGCGGGGCGAACGGATTTTGGAGGCGGCGGCGCAATTGATTGTGCGCTGGGGCTATAAAAAGACGACGGTTGACGATATCGCACGCGAGGCCGGAGTGGCAAAGGGAACAATCTACCTGCACTGGAAGACGCGGGAAGAGTTGTTCAAGGCGGTGCTGGTGCGGGAGGAATTGAAGCTCATGGATGATTTGCGGCAACGTATCGCGGACGATCCCGAAGGCACGACGCTGCACGGCCTGATGAAACACGCCACATTTGTGACGCTGGAACGGCCCATCTGGAAGGCGGTTCTGACACAGGACGCGGAGATGCTGGGCGAGCTGACACAGAGCGAATACGCAACTCACGCGTCACAGGAGACCATGAAAAGTTTCTTGATCTACTACGAGACGCTCCGCGGTCAGGGCTTGATTCGCTCCGACCTGAGCGTAAAACAGTTTGTCTTCATGCTCACGAACATCACGATGGGCTTCTTGCTAAGCGACCCGTTTATACCCGACGATTTCAAGCTGACGAACGAGGAGGCGGCGGAACTTCTGGCCGACACAATTAAGCGCACGTTCGCATCTATCGCGCCCGTCGCGCCAGAGCAGCAACAGCGACTCACGCAGGCGTTCAACCAGTATGTAGAACATGAGGTAGACGCGTTACAGCAGCAACAGAAGAACGAAAGGGAAACGTCATGAAGAATGTAGGAGCCTCGGTTATCGAGATTGACCAGCTTACCAAAACGTATGGTGCGGTGCAGGCGGTCAGGGGGATTTCGCTGCGGGTAGAGCAGGGCGAAATCTTTGGCTTTCTCGGCCCGAATGGCGCGGGCAAGACAACGACAATTCGCTGTATGCTCGATGTCATTCGTCCGACGTCGGGGGCCGTGCGCGTGCTGGGCCTCGACGCGCAACATGATCGGCAGGCATTGCATCAGCGCATCGGCTACCTGCCGGGGGACGTGCGTCTGCCGGGGGAGATGACGGGCAAGCAGGTACTCAACTACTTTTCACAGCTTCAGGGCCTGCAGCCCGTGCTGCGCGACGAACTGGTGGCGCGGTTCGATGTCGAGTTGAAACGCCCTCTCAAAGGCTACTCCAAAGGAATGCGGCAGAAGATCGGGATTGTGCTGGCGTTCATGTGCGACCCCGACCTGCTCATTCTCGACGAGCCAACGTCCGGCCTCGACCCACTGCTACAAAAGACCTTCAACGAGTTCTTGCTGGAGGAGCAGGCGCGGGGCAAGACCGTCTTCATGAGTTCGCACATCATGAGCGATGTCGAGAAGGTGTGTCAACGCGTCGCGGTCATTCGGCGCGGCGAGCTGGTCACGGTTGAGCGCGTGGAGGCACTGCGCGAAAAGGCGGGGCAGCGCATCACCGTCGAGTTCGCCCCCGACGCGTCGGTTCCCGTCACGGAGCTAGAGCGGGTCGTGGGCGTAAGCGATGTCACTCTCAGCAAGGGGAGCTATCACATGAGCATGAGTGGCCCCATGGACGCGCTTATCAAGGCTCTGAGCCGCCACGAGGTGCTACGTCTGCACGTTGAAGAGGCTCCGCTTGAAGAGGTATTCTTGAAGTTCTACGAGGACGTGCCGACGCAGCAAGTAAAAGTGGACAGTGTATCGCGCTAAATTCCGCAAGTAGCCGCAAGTAAAGGAGCAACTCATCATGGCAACAATCGCAACAACGCGTGTCGCGCCCCAGAGACGCGTGCGCGGCCTGCCCGTTCTCGTCAACGCCCTCGTCAACGCGAAGACGTTACTCGGTGCGGGGGCGTTCTACGCCTTTTTCATCGCGCTCATCGTGGGCTTTCTCTATCCGTCTATCTCACAAATCAATATAGGCGCGTACCTCGGTTCAAGCGCGGTTTCGGGGCTTGTCGGCACGGGCGGCGTCAAAATCACCAACTTCTCGACCTTCTCGACCCTCATCGCGATTGAACTGTACGGGGCATTCTATGGCCTGATCTTCGGCAGCATCGTGGCCTATATCGCGGGTTCCGCGCTACCCCTCACCATCGAGAACGGCACGCTCGACCTCGCGCTCGCCCGTCCCTTCAGTCGCACCCGCTACTACCTTGAACTGTGGGGCGCGGCCTTGATTGCCAGCGTCGTGCTGTGTCTGTTGACATTGCTCTCGATCTGGGTCTGTACGCTGTTCGTGAAGGACGCGAACATCAACTGGCAATGGCTCACCGTCACGCAGCTGATCGAAATGGCCTTTCTCGTGTTCTCCGTCGGTCTGGGAATGCTCTTTGGCTCGTTCCTGAACGCGAGCCGTGCGGCGGGCGGGGCGGCGGTTGGCATCATCTTTCTCGCCTACTTCATGAACACGTTCGGGAGCCTCTCGAACAACTTCAACTGGCTCCTGCGAATCGAACCGTTTTATTACGCCCCTGGCATTCAAGCGTTCCTGACACACGACTTCACGCAATGGCATCCGTGGGTACTCATCGGCGTGGGCCTGCTCTGCGGCCTCGCGGGTCTGGCGATCTTCAATCGGCGCGACCTGCCAACAACGTAGGGACGGGGCAAGCAAACAGAAAGGTAACGCGGGCGAGGGCCATGCCCCTTGCCCGCGCCCTCGTGTCGTATACTGTAGAGCAACACTATCGCCGTCACCACATATTGAAAGCACATCGCATGACTCCACAGGCACCGCTCGCGGACGTTATAGTGACCGCGACAACCTATTTGAGCGACATCGACCCGATCATGGCGGAAACGATTCGGCGCGTCGGGCCGTGTACGCTGGCCCCCAATCCCAATATTTTCGAGGCTCTGGTGGACGCGATCATCTCGCAACAAATCTCTGTCAAGGCCGCCGACACGATGGTCGCGCGACTGCGTAGCGCGGCCCCTGGCAATGTCCTGACGCCCGATGCGCTGGCGACGTTTCAGCACGAGGACTTACGCGCACTCGGCTTTACAACGCCCAAATCCAACTACCTGCGAAATCTCACGGAACAGGTTGTAAGTGGGCAACTCGACCTCGCGCTCTTGCCCGCCCTGCCCGACGAGGAAGTGATCGATACGCTGGTCGCGCTCAAAGGGATTGGTCGCTGGACTGCCGAGATGATTTTGATATTCAGTCTCACCCGACCCGATGTTCTGCCCGTCGATGACCTCGGCTTCGTCGAAGCGGTGCGCGTCATGTACAACCTCCCGACGCGTCCGAAGCCAAAAGAGCTGCGGGCGCGTGGCGAACTCTGGCGACCATTTCGCACGTTCGCGACCTGGTACATGTGGGGAGCGCGGCGCGTGGAACAGCGACAAAGCACCCGCGCCCGCACACGCATCGTGTCTCTGTAACCTCTGGAAAATTCCCTGCAATCTGTGATACGATAAAATCATCATGATGGACACACCAGAAAACTATTACGCCGTGTTGGGCGTACCTATAGACGCGGACAGCGACACACTCAAACGCGCGTATCGCCAGTTGGCGCGGCGGTTTCATCCCGACCTTGCGGGAGCCAATCCCGTCGCGGCAACGGAGATGAAGCGCATCAATCGGGCATACGCGGTATTGAGTGACGCGGAGAAGCGGCGCAGTTACGACGCGGTGATTGGTGGCGTGCTGGACTTCCGCAGAGGCGCACGTCCGCGTCCACAGCAGCATACCTTTGACCCGACGGAGGACATGGCGTTCGACGGAATGAGCGTGTTCAGCACGAAGGGGCCGCTACACGCAGGCCCCGTCATTCGTTCGACGCTGGGCGTTATCTCCGCCCTCAACAGTGTCGCGTCAGTCAACGGGCTACTCGTCGCGGCAGGCTCGCTTGACGGCAAGGGCAACGTCTGGCTTCTGGCGCATGACACGACGGGGTCGCCGCTCAGCTTCGCGACTGACCCCACGCTGACGGTTGAGTCTGTGCGCGAACTGCGGTTCTCGGAGGCGGGGGCGTTGCTCGCGGGTTGGGGCCGCCTCGCCCTACATGTCTGGGATGCCGTGAGTGGCGAACGCTTATGGAATCATTCGCTGCACCAACGCGCGGTCTCGGCCCATTATTCACTGGATGTGACGCTACAGGTCGCCCCCGATGGCAAGCGCGGCGTGCGGATGGCCCTGCCCCTGCTGGGCGAAGACTCACGTTCTCCGCGCTCGCTTGGTGTACGCGGAACCGATGTCCTGACGCATGTGCTGGGAACGGCCCCAACGAGCCTGGTTGACCTCGCGGTCTGCGCGGAAGAGAGTATCGAGAAGCGGCAATTCTGGGCGATTCGGCATCGTGCGCTCGCGCAGGACGCGCGGACACTGGTAACACTCTCCTGCGCTCGCGTGGCGGACGAGGCCGAAGAGATGGCGATACTGAGACGCTGGGATGTGAGCACCCGCACACGGCAGGGGACGATCCGCCCGTCCATCACCGCCTCGATGCTGGTTGGACGCTGCGCCGATTGCACACCACCCTACGTCACAACGCCCGACGCCCGCATGGTCGCCTTTGTTCACGCGAACCACAAACTCCGCCTCTGCGACACTAACGCGGGAACCTATAGCGAACTGCTGAGCGGCACAATGGGCAGTAGCTCGAAACTCGCCCTCTCGCCCGACGGGCAGTTCGCGGCAATCGCACGCGAGGATAGCGAGGTCAACGAGGGCGTCGTCGATCTGTGGTCAATCGCGACGGGCCAGCTCGTCCAGAAGTTCTATCACCCCTGGCAGATCAGCGCGTTACACTTCGCCGACAAACACCTCCTCGTCGCCCTCACCGACGGCACAATTCATAGTTGGCGATAAGAGCATAGGAAATTTGCCAGCATTGCTACCATTATTGTCTATTCGTTCGTTAAACAAAACATAGAAGTATTTCTTTTTAGTTTTATCACGTATAAATTGTATGTTTTCAGGAAGGCAAAGGTTCGCATATGCGTATTTCGGTAATTGTTCCCGTATATAATGAAGAGAAAACAGTGGCACAGGTGTTGACGCTCTTATCGCAGGTTCCGCTCACATTAGAGGTGATTGTTGTCGATGACGCATCTACAGACCGCACCTGGGAGATTTTGCAAGAGCTACGTCAGCAGGAGCCGTTCACGTCCTATCATTTTATTCGCCATGGGCAAAATCAGGGCAAGGGCGCGGGCCTGAAAACGGGGTTCGCGCTGGTAAGCGGCGATCTCGTGACGGTGCAGGATGCCGATATGGAATATGACCCGCAGGAGTTACCGCTTCTGGTGCGGAAATGGGAAGAGGGACGCGCCGACGGACGCGCCAAAGTGGCGGTCTACGGCTATCGCGACCTGTCACAGCAGAAGTTCACGACGCGCTGGGGCAATCGCTTCTTGACAACCGTCACCAACATACTGTTTGGGTGCCACATTCACGACATGGAGACCTGCTACAAGCTGATGCCGATGGAGGTCGCGCGTGCGCTGCCGATGACGGGGCGCCGCTTCGAGATCGAGCCAGAAATCACGTCCTGCATTCTGCAAGCAGGCTACACAATTCTCGAAGTGCCGATTAGCTACACGCCACGCGTCGAAAAGAAGCTGGCCCCCTGGAAAGATGGTTGGCCTGCCCTCGCGATGCTGCTGAGCCGCCGCTTCGGCAAACCCTTTCGCGTACTCACCACGAACAGCAACGAGGTAGTCACGGCTCCCAACATCACACAGGAGGTTGGAGCGTAGCAGGACAAGACGTGAGCATGGCATGGCGGAAGCGAGCCGCCGTCATGCCATGCTCACGTCTTGCGATTTCCTGTAGTATATTTCGTGTTCCGTTACAATATTCGTTCAAGTGTTGGCAGCACAACATCGTCTTTGCGTGCTTGCAGAGTTGAGCGCAGACGTTCGGCGACCACGACGCGGATACGGCGTTGGTGTTGCTCATAACGCGCGAGATCGTCCGATTGCAGACCCGTGACCTCGACCCACGTCATGAGCGACTCCATGCCGACGGGGGGATGGTCGAACTGTACCCACACGTCCATCTCCCACTTTTCCGGGCGGGGAAGGTCGAAGAGTATCTCGTAGTCCGCGATCTCGATTTCCAGCTCGCGTGCAAGTTCGCTGGCAAGTGCTTGCTCGACCCGTCGCCGCCGTTCCGCGTCCCAGAAGAGCGCGTCGAGACGGTTGAAGAGCCGACCCGCCGCGCGGCTAATCTCTAACACAACCTTATAGGGACGCCGCAACGCAAGCGCGGCGGCCAGCGCACGCGCACTCGTCGGCATTGTGGGTTGCGCGAGCAAGCTGAGCAACGAGCCATCATCCAGTCCCATCAACCGCTCGGCACTCAGCACCTCCGCCGTCAACGCATCATGTACGGCCCGCACCAGCATCACCTGAAACGAACGGCTCGTGTGATGCCAGTAGATATTGTCGAACATCTCCTGACGCGCATGGAGCAGCGAATGCAGCGGACTGATGCCCTTTTGCGTCACGACCATGCGCCTCTGCCCTCCGACATTCGCGTTGATGCGAAGCGAACTCAGCAGGCGCGACACATCGACGCCACCATAGGGAACGTTGCAGGCCCGCGCGTCGCGTGGCAGATAGTCCAGCTTGTCCACATCCAACGCACCACTGAGCAGGTGACGTAGCAGTTCGTCGTCCGGTGGCAACGCCCGCGTTTTGGGTGGATCGATAAAGTCCGCAACCCGTTCGGGCGAGAGGTGGTAGTCCTGTTCAAGAATGGTCGCGATCTCCCCACTCTCGATAATTGTACGCCCCACTTGCTCGTGCAGAATGATTGGCGGGCCAAGCTCCTCAATTGTGTGCGAAAAAGGATAATGCCCGATGTCATGCAGCAGTGACGCAACTACCAGCGTCTGAATGCTGCTAATCGAGACACCGTGTAGTCCGCCCTCGGCCCCTCGTTGTAGCAGGGAGCGCAGGGCGCGTACCGTCAGATGATAGCACCCAAGACTATGCTCATAGCGCGTATGCGTCGCGCCGGGCCAGATGCGGTAGACGAAGCCAAGCTGTTTGATACTTTGGAGGCGCAAAAAAGCCGCCGTTCCAATCAACTTTTCCTCGCGTGGCCCAAGCGGTATCAGGTCATACAAGCTATCGCGGATACTTCCCACGGGTTGCGCGTCCGGCAACAGGGGGAAGCCGTTGACATCAGTCCAGCAGGCGTCCCTGCCCGATTGGACGATGGCTTCAACGGCTTCATGATCTGCGTGTTGTTCGGTTGGTGCTTGTGATTGTGATTGTGGGCGTTTTATGCGAACACCTCTGGGACGTTGCGTACTCATGCCTCAGATTGTAACAGACCACTAGGAATATTGTCTATAGAACGTGGCGCGTGTGATGTTTTTGGGTGCGATGCGTTCTAGAGATAGAAGAAATACCGCGAGCCTGCACACATCTTGCCTTGCGGAAATTCTTTCTGGATGTTGAAGGGGGACAACGGTAACGCGTTGTTCAGTGGAGGAAAAGTTTTTAGTATGAAATTAAGCAATGTCTGGCAACGTGGGAAGTTTGGGGCAAGTGGTAGAGTCGCAACAGGTGTGCGCCTCGGTCTGGCTTCATGCGTTATCCTCGGTATTCTCATCTTTGGATCATCGCTTTTGATTAACAAAACTGCTGTACACGCGGTGCAAGCAGTACCTGTCTCGCGAACGAACACCGCGACCAATCCCTGGGGGCTAACACTGGACACGTCGGGGCATATCTGGGTCGCGGAACCTGCGTGCGACGCCTCGCCCACCTGTGCCACGCCGCCTGCTGGCGTTATCGGCGAATATAACGTCGCGGACAATACCAGAGTCACCGATTTCAGGCCAGCGGGTGCCGCGCTCTACAACCCTGTGTTTCTCACGCTCGACGGGCAGGGGAACATCTGGTTCACAGACCCGACGCACAACGCGCTTGGCGAACTGGTTCCCAGCACAAACACCTGGACGGAGTATCCCGTGCCAACCGCGCAAGCGACTCCGTACAACCTGGTGTTTAGCGGGGGCAATATCTGGTTCACCGAGATTGGCGCGAGCAAGATCGGGTTCTTTGATATAACCGCGCACACCTTTGTGGAAAACGCGATTCCAACCGCGGCGGCCCAACCATACGGCATCACCGTCGCGCCCAGTGGCGATATCTGGTTCACCGAAAACAACGCGACCAATGCGGGAATGCTGGGGAGCTTCACACCTGTCGCCAATGGCACACTTGCCGCTGGTGCCATCACGGAACACGCGATTACGCACAAAGGGCCTCATCTGATTACCGCCGACAGAGCGGGGAATATCTGGTTTACCGAAGGCTTCGGCGGACGTGTCGGCGAATACACAACCACCGGCACAGATATCGAGTATCCCGTCTCCATCGGCGTCTGCCCGACACAGACTGGCGTTACGCCTGTTGCTTGTTCGGGAACGCATATCTCCGGTATCGCTGTCGATAGCAACAACCTCGTCTGGTTCGATGACTCGTTGACTGGACGCGTCGGCTACATCAACCCCGTCGATGGCACGTACACCGCGATGAGCCTGATCGATGCCGCGACGGACGCCAACCCGCATCCACACGATGGCCTGCTGGTTGACGCGAGCAACAACGTGTGGGTGTCGGAGCAGAATGGCTTCAAGCTTGATAAGCTGCCACAGGGCAGCGTTACCGGTGTTCCGTCGAACACGCCCGCCGGCCCCGTCGCCAGAGCGTGGTACTTCGCCGAGGGACGCGTCGGCAAGGGATTCCGTGAGTATCTCACCATCAACAATCCCAACGCCGTCTCCTGTGGCGTCGATATCACCTACTACTATACCGTCGGCGACAGTGCCAGCGCGGTACAGCAGACCAGAGTCATGACCAACGTGCGGGTCGGAGCCGGCAGTCGGTTCACCGAATCGGTCAATCAAGACCTGCGGGTTGACGCCACCGCGACCACCGCGAACAATGTCGCCAGCGTCGTCACCATGAACGCGCAATCGACATGCGCGGGCGTGATGGTCGAGCGACCAATCTACTTTACGAACTATCACGGCATCAGCAGTGGCACCGATGTAGCGGGCGCGACGGCGGCAACGCTCGGCACCAGCTTCTCGTTCGCGGATATCGCCTCGGACGCCACGCACTTCTCGTACCTGACCATTCTCAATCCCGCGGGCGGCGCGAGCGCGACTGTTACCGCGACCTACTACGCCGGTGGCAGGCAGGTTGGCACGCAGACCACAACCGTCGCGGCAGGTGGACGCGGCACACTCGCTCCAAACGCGATTACACCCGCCCTGCCCGCGCACTCGCTGGTGGTCGTTACCGCGACGGCTCCCGTCATGGTCGAGCGACCAACGTACTTTCTCAACGAGAGTCAGGGCGCGGCAGGGGCGTATGATATGACGGGCGCACCAACACCCGCCTCCGACTGGTTCTTCGCCGAGGGCTATACCGCGACTGGCTATCAAGAGTACCTGACCATCGCCAATTCCAGCACGACCAATGCCTCGGTCAATATCACGCTCAAATCACATTCGGGCGCGACAAAAACCTACACCATAACGCTCGCGGGGCGCAGTCAGAATATCTGGAATGTCAACCAGAACAACACCTTTCTTGGTGCTACTTCCCAGGTGTCGGCGGAGGTACAATCAAGCACCGGACTGATCGTACAGCGCGAAATGTACTTCAAATATCAGCACGCACTTACGGGCGTTCCCACCGTGCGTACCATCGGTGGCACCGATGTGCTGGGACTGGTCGGGCCAATCACGAAGCACTCGTACAGCTTCGCGGAGGGCTATACCTATCCAGGGTACAATGAGTGGCTCACCCTGCAAAATCCCAACTCGACCTCTGAAATCATCACGATTACACTGACAAACAACGTCGGACAGGTCGCGGTTGTGCAGGTCTACGTTCCCGCGAACGGACGCCAGACGGAAGACATCACCAGAGATGTGCTCAAGTTCTTTCATCCGGGCCTGAGCCGAGACGCCAACGCGATCTCACTGACCGTACAAACGCTGAATAATGGCGGCACTTTCATTGTCGAACGCCCCCAGTATTACAACACCATCGGCACAGGTTTCGGGGTACAGGGCGCAACCGACATCATCGGCTTCGGTGGCTAGTCGGCAACGCGGTAAGCGTGTATAATATACGTAAAAGAGAGTATCCCTATTCCAGGGAGAATGCGACGGGCGAGCTATTCGTCCGTCGCATTCGTGTTCTGTTTCTATCCTTGAGGAAAGAATACTCTTCAGGAGAGCATACAGGGAGACTCTCGCGGTCTCCCTGTATGCGCTATTGTGCAAGGAAGTGATAAACAATGCAAGACGTACCGGAAATCAAGCTAGTGGCAATAGATATTGATGGCACATTGCTCAACCCACAGGGACTCATAGCCCCGCGCACACTTGTTGCGGTACGCGCGGCGGCGGCGGCGGGCGTTGTGGTGACGCTGGCAACCGCGCGTCGTTACCTCAACACTGGCACGCTCGCGAGTATACTGGGCCTATCAGTTCCGCTTGTCACCTACGATGGCGCGTTGATTGTTCAGCATCCCCAGAAGAACATTCTTCACTCGCACCCTTTACAGGCGTCAGTGGCGCAGCAGGTAGTGGAGGTACTGGTAAAGCATGATGTGCAACCCGTCGTACATCATATTGTCGCCGGGGAAGAAGAGATATGGACAGGCCCGATAGAGCGCGACAATGCGTGGATTGCTGAGTATTTCACGGCATTTCCGCGCCTGCTGCGACGTATGGCCTACGCAGAACTGTGTGCGGGCCATGAAGACCCCTTGCGCGTCCTCGCATTCGCTCCACAGGACGTAATCGCGGGCATGATGGAAGAGATATCCGCGCTAAACTGTGCATGGAACTCTATTCAACAGGGCAACTATAGCTACGCCGAAATGGCGATCATGCACACTCATTGCTCGAAAGCAAGCGGCGTTATCGCCCTCGCGCACCAACTGAATATTCCGCTTGCTCAAGTGATGGCCCTCGGTGACAACAACAACGACATCGAGATGTTGCAGGCGGTTGGATGGGGCGTGGCGATGGGGCAGGCATCCGCGACGGTAAAAGCCGCCGCGAACGCCGTTACCGCGAGCAATAGCGAGAACGGTGTTGCCCTTGCCATCGAACGCTACATACTACGCTCACACGGTGCTTTTTGAACGGAGTGCCGCCTCGAACTCACGTAAGCGCGTCACCTGTCGCTCGTTTGGCGCGGCCTGCCAGCGTTTTTGCTGCACCAGTGTCAGGGCATCCCGCGCCGACATGCCATCCTGTATCAGCGTCGCGCAGGTCAGCAACACGCTGCGCCCGACGCCGTGTTCGCAGTGAATAAGCACGCGCCCACCCGCCTGTATCTGCTGGTGCGCCCACGTCGCGCCCTCTATAAGCTGCTCCACACTCAACGGGTACGTATCGGGCGTGGGCAAATACAACAGCGCGATATGCTCGCGTCTCAGTGCCGCTTCGTCGTCGCGATACTCTGAGCGCGTGTCGATGACGTGGGTCACGCCACTCACGCTCAGCGCGGCTATATCTTCGGGCCGCACACGTCCCCCCACCGCCAGCGACGGAGTAACCCAACTCATATTCAGCTTGTCGGGCAGGGGCAGGTGTAGCGCACGAGCGATCTGCTCACTCTTAGAGTTTTCGGGAAAGAGTCGCGTCGCAATTCGCGTCCAGATACGATACAGGACGCGAACAAGGCCAGTAAAGGCCCAACGGAACACCGAGAATTGCACACTCTGTACTATTGGTGCGTCGGGTGAAGCAGGTGATGACATGCAAAAAGTCCTTTTATTGAATATCTTTGTCGTTTTCCGCGAAGCCACGTATACGCAGGTTGTTGAGACGACGCATCATCGGACTCTTCATCAGGGTCATGGGTAGGCGACGACGCAGGCGACGGATACGGATGGCGGACTTGAGCCGACTCGACATCGTGAGGCGGCGCGATTGCCAGTTCTGCGATTGCCAGACCCCCGCCTTCTCGACGGCAGGTAGATAGCTGAGAATGCATTGCGCGATATCGAAAGAGGCACGCGGGCGACTGATACGTTTCGCGTTCTCCTGCTGGCGGCGTAGTTCGGGTGAGCCGGGACGAATCAGCAGGCGCAACGCGTCAATCAGTGTGGGCGCGTCGAGTGCCAGCACGCCGACCTCGTTCTTCACCACATAATCGATGTTGCCCTCCTCCTGCCCCGGCACATAGCCGCTCAAAATAACCGGCAGGTCACAGGCCAGTGCCTCGCAGATTGTTCCCGGCCCCGCCTTCGTGATAATCACGTCGGACGCGTGCATCAGTTCGGGCATGTTCTGCACAAAGCCCAGTATCTTCGCGGGAACGTGCAGGCTCGCGCGTGTGCGTTGTAGATGTGTGTAGAGACGACGGTTGCGCCCCGTCACGACCAGCAATTGTACCGGCAGGTGTGCGCGTGAAATAGCGCGAACCGCTTTTTGCAGCCCGCCCGCGCCATCGCCACCGCCAACCAGTAAAATCGTGGGGATGCCTACGGCCAAACCCAACTTGCGTTGCAGGTCTGCTTTTTTCCCCACGGGCAGCGTGTATTTCGGATCAATCGGCATTCCCAGCATACTCACACGCTCCGCGTCCAGGCCACGCTCCACCGCGAGCTGTTTCGCCCGCTCGGTGGGAACAATATACCGATCAGCACCAGGCGTGAACCAGGTGTGATGAATGCTTATGAGGTCGGTTACAACGGTGATAAATGGAATAGGAAGGCGCAACTCGCGCAATGCCCGCACAGTGATATGGTTGAGCATGGGATGAATGGAGACAATCACGTCGGGTTGTACGCCTGTGATGAGCCGCAAAAGTCCGTTGAGAACAAGTGGCGTCGCCAGCGTTTTGACGGCGGTCACGGCGGTATCGCTATTGCTTTGCTTGAAAACCTCGCCGTACAGCTTGGGGTTATAGCGAATTGTTGGCCCGTAGAGCTTGACCGCCTCACGTAACGGGAAACGGCTATACTCCTCAAACACGTCTACGATCTCGACGCGGTACGTCGGCGGTTGCGTCACAGTAGCTGTAGGGGCCACTAAAATACCTTGCACGCCCGCAGGTTCCACGGGAGACTGTGCGTCGAGGCGGGCCTGCCACTCTTGCTGCTGCTGTTTCGCGAGCAGTGTGATGGCATTATTGATTGCATTGGCGGCACTGCGGTGGCCCGCGCCCGTGTCAGCAATCAGGAACAGGATTGTGCGTTGTGTCGCATTCACCAGAAGAATCACCCTTTACACAATAAGGTACAACTTAAAAAAGGGATAAAGGATTGCTTGCACGCTCCCTTATCCCTGAACTCTTTCTTGATACGCTACTGTAACAGCTTACTCTTCGTCTCGCAAATTGAAACGCTTGCGGAAACGCTCCACGCGTCCTGCTGAGTCAAGGATACGCTGCTGGCCCGTAAAGAACGGATGACACTTTGAGCATACGTCGGTCTTTAACACAGGCTTGGTACTCAGTGTTTGAAAGGTGTTGCCACAGGCACAACTGACCGTGGACTCAATATAATTTGGATGGATTCCCTTTTTCATGTTTTGGCTCTCCCAGAATATCAATGGTAATAGGCTTACTTCGTCACGGGGGAGCTTTTCTTCCACCGCGTCTCATCTAGCGACACTGCCCATTGTTTTCATTAGCAATGCAAGCATGATTGTACATGCATAACGTTGCCACGTCAAGTAGGCACTTCCAAGAGTGGAAGCGTGCATCACGTCGATAGCCTTCACGCCATTGTTCGTATGTACCTATGATAACACACTATGGGACGGTTTTATGCCCGACGAAAGAGTCGCGCAAAAGTAGAGGTTTTGTGAAGACAAGGGGGTAGGAAGCATAGCCAAGTCTATGAACAGTATCGATTGTGGTACACTACAACCATATATCCTACGGCCTACTAGCACCACGCACCACTATTATTAAGGAATTACAATACAGTATGATCGAACGCTACTCTTTGCCAGAGATGGCAACTCTCTGGTCTACCGCGCACAAAACGGACAAATGGTTGCAGGTTGAACTCCTCGTGTGCGAGGGATGGGCGCGTGAAGGCGTCATTCCACAGGAGGCCATCGAGAAGATTCGCCAGGCACAGTATAACGCACAACGAATGCAGGAAATAGAGCAAGAGACGCATCACGATGTTATTTCGTTTCTGCGCTCAATTCAAGAACAGCTTGGCCCCGAAGGTCGCTTCATTCATCTCGGCCTCACCTCTTCCGACGTGCTAGACACCGGCCTTGCCGCCCAGATGAAAGAGGCGGGCCAATTGCTCACAACCACGCTTGCCGAACTGGTACAGGTTGTGGCGCAGGACGCTGTGCAGTATAAGTACACGCTGATGACGGGGCGCACACACGGCATTCACGCGGAGCCGCTCACCTTTGGCCTGAAACTGGCCCTGTGGTTCGATGAACTTCGCCGCAATCAGCAACGGTTAGCCGCCGCGCTAGAACAGGTAACGGTGGGCAAGATTTCTGGCGCGGTTGGCACACACGCGACCATCCCGCCACAGATTGAAGAGTTTGTCTGTGAAAGCATGGGGCTAGGCGTCGCGCCAATCTCGAACCAGATCGTACAACGTGACCGCCACGCCCACTTCATGACCACACTTGCCCTCATCGGCAGCTCACTTGAGAAAATGGCGCAGGAGATTCGTCACCTGCAACGCACGGAGGTAAGCGAGGCGTTCGAGCCGTTTGGCTCCGGTCAACAGGGGTCGTCGGCGATGCCGCACAAGCGCAACCCCGAACTGTGCGAGCGCATCTGCGGCCTCGCCCGTGTGCTGCGCGGCTTCAGCGTGACCGCGATGGAGGATGTTGCCCTCTGGCACGAGCGCGATATCAGTCACTCGTCCGCCGAGCGCATCATCATACCGGACGCGTGTACATTACTACACTATATGCTTTCGATCTTCACAACGGTTATGAAGGGTATTCAGGTTGATGCCGCCCGCATGGAGGCGAACCTGAACATGACTGGCGGCCTCGTCTATTCTCAGCGCATCCTGCTGGCTCTCGTCGATAAAGGCGTGGGGCGACAGGAGGCGTACAAGTTGGTGCAAAACAACGCGAAAAAAGTGTGGGGCATGACCAGCGCAGGTGCAGTACAAGGCGCGGCCCTGCTCGACGCGTTGAGTAGCGACCCCGAAGTTACCACGCACCTCTCTCACGCGGAATTGCAAGAACTCACCAGTAACGATTACTACCTCAAACATATCGATACGTCGTTCAAACGCGTCGGACTGTGAGTTTGTGAAGAAACATGACATCACACGTAGGTATGACAGTGGCGGCGTGACGGAGGCATGGCGTGACGGAGCAGCGCGGCTCTGTCATGCGCCCACACACCATGGTTCCTCTATAGTACCTACCATCGCGCGTCACCAAAGGAACGTATGCAACGCTCTCTAGACAAACCATATAACGAGAACACAGCACACACGCGCCGAACGCTCGTGCTACTCTTCATGCTTTTTGAACTCTGCTACCTCTTACTTGTCGCCCTGTCGCCGCTTCCAGAGCTACATTTGAGTGCCTCACCGCTTGCCCAATGGGCGTGGACGCTTGCACCGTCGCGCTTGCTACTATCGCTCTATGGCTCCTCTGCCACATATGCGACGCTTACACCGCTCTTGCTGGGAGCCACATTCTTGCTGCTCTTGACGGCCTACGTGTATAGCGTTCGGCTTGTCTCGCGGCTCACAGGACAGGAAAAGACGCGCTGGCTCGTGGCACTCCTTGCGGGAGCGGCAGTGTTCAGTCTCACGCTTTTTTTGCAACCAACTCTTTTCTCGGATGATGTTTTCACCTACATCTTTTCGGGCCGCATCTTCTCGCTCTATCACGCCAATCCGTTCAACACGGCACCATTTCAATTTCCCTCTGACCCTTATTTGCGCTGGGTTGTCGCAGGCCATGATGCCCCCAATCTCTATGGCCCACTCTGGTATTATATTTCCGCTCTACTCGTGAACATTGGTGGCGACAATCAGATCGCAACCCTGCTCCTCTTCAAAGGTCTTGCCATCCTCGCGCACCTGACAAATGTTGTCCTGATATGGTACATACTGGAGCGTATCGCCCCAACCCGCCGCGTACTGGGAACGCTGCTCTATGCCTGGAATCCCCTGGTCTTGATTGAGTTAGCCGGAAGCGGTCACAGCGAAGGAGTGCTGCTCTTTTTATTGCTGCTCGGCACGTTGCTCTACGTGGCAAAAAAGGGTCGCTGGTTGCGTGCTGGAGCGTTTGTGCTGTTCGGGTTAGCGTTAAGCATGAATCTCATCGTTGCTCTGTTCGCGCCTCTCTTGCTCTGGTTCGATGTGCGGGGGGAACGCGTGGTTGCGCGTGCGCTCGCTGGCTTTTGTAGACGCGGCCTACTCGTATTGCTACCCGCGCTCGTGATCTGGCTCCCGTTCTGGCGTGGCGAGTCTACCTTTTTCGCGCTCACATCCGCGATAGATATGCAACACTTTGTGCATTCGCCGCTCGGCACGCTGGTTGGCCCAACACACGCTTTCTTTCGTCTGATCGCCTACGTGCTGCGCTTCCCGCCAACGTGGAGTCCGACAGCATCCGCCGATGTCGCGCTACGTGGCTCTACAGCGTTCATCTTTGTGCTGATCTATAGCAACAGCTTTGGACGAGTACGCCATGCACCGACAACGCTTGCCGCGCTGCGTTATCATCCCGATGTTGAGCAGGAACTACTCCTACCGGGCTTCGATGTTCTTTTGAAGGCGTGGAATGTCGTAATCTTCGCGTACCTGATGCTAGTCGCGGGATGGTTCTGGCCCTGGTATCTGCTCTGGTTACTCTGGCCCGTTGTCCTGCGTCGCGTGGACACTTTTACCACGACGATGTTTGTATTGTCGGGTACGGTGCTTTTCTTTTATTTCTTCATGGGATTTTTGAGAGAACCCGTTGCCCTGTATCAATCAGCTTTGATCTTTGGTCTACCTCTTGTCTACCTCGCGGGCGTCAAAGGAAGACAAAGGCAAAGAGAAAGGAACGCTATTCTTCATGACGGACGAAGTGAAACAGCGTAAAATAGAACATGTCAGCGTCGCGCTTGGACAGGACGTTTCGGCTCCGCAACGCGCGAATTGGAACGATGTACAATTTGTGCATCAGGCGTTGCCAGAGGTTGACCTTGACGGCATTGACACCGCGGTAACGTTTCTCACGCGCCAGTTGCGCTACCCCCTGTTCATTTCCTCGCTTACCGGCGGACATCCCGACGTAACCAACATCAACCGCAACCTTGCGCGTGCCGCCGAAACCTACGGCCTCGCGCTCGGCGTTGGCAGTCAACGCGCCGCGATTGTCAATCCCGATGTCGCGGCGAGCTACGCCATCACACGCGAGATGGCACCAAGCGCGTTTCTTATCGCGAATATTGGCGCACCGCAGCTCATTCCGCAGGCGGGTCACACCGCGTTCACTCAAGAGCAGGTGCAACGCGCGATAGATATGATTGGCGCGAACGCGTTGGCCATACACATGAATAGCCTGCAAGAGGCGGCGCAACCAGAGGGAGACCGCCGCGCGGTTGGCGTCGCCGCCGCGCTACGAGCCGTGACTCAGCAAGTAAAAGTGCCAGTAATCGCCAAAGAGACTGGCGCGGGCGTGAGCCGTGAACAAGCTCTCTTACTACGCTCGTGTGGCGTCGCCGCGATAGACGTAGGCGGCGCGGGCGGAAGCAGTATGTCCGCGATGGAGGCGGCGCGTTCTAAGTCTCGCGGCGACGAACGTACCATGAATATCGGCCTGCTCTACCGCGACTGGGGCATCGCCACACCAATCGCTGTCGTCGAAGCAGGCTCGGCGAAACTTCCGTTAATCTCCACCGGCGGCGTGCGGAACGGACTGGATATCGCGCGTGCGCTCGCCCTCGGCGCGACTCTCGTGGGCATGGGCTTTCCCTTTCTCAAGGCAGCGAGCGAGAGCTACGAAAGCGTGTGCGCATTGCTCGAAACGGTAATCGCGGAACTGCGCGTCGCCATGCAACTGAGCGGTGCCGCCACTATCGCCCAATTGCGCGAGGTCGATGTCGTCGTGACAGGCGCGACCAGCGAATGGCTCACCATGCGCGGCTTCGAGGACGAGCTTAAAAGTATGGCCCAGCGTCGCTGGCGGCAAATGCTGATTGATAACGGGGAATAAGGGACAGAACGTAAAACGCGGAGCATTGTGAGGGTATGTGTGACCGCGAGGCGTAGGACTAGACGCTTTGCGGCATCCATGCTATCATAGCAACAATTATGAGGTTTCTGAAGAAGGGAGTTGATTTTTCATGCAGCATTTTGACCTCTATCACTGGCTCTTTGATACTCCGTCCGACGCGGGCTATAATTCGGGGTTGTCAGCACCAGAGACGTTTCATTACTTCTGGCCCTGGCTTATCTTCTGTTGTGTCGGCCTGCTTGTGGCCTTCTACTATTCGGTTGAGGGACGCAAACGTTTTGTGAAGAGTAAAGCTATTCTAAAGTATATGCTGGACAGGTATCTTGGCTGGTTCGCGGTGATCTGCGTTGTCGGTCTACCCCTGATCTTCGCTCGCGTATTTTTGTTTGATTACTTTTTCGCGTGGCGTTTCTGGCGCGTACTCTGGGCCGCCAGTCTGGTTGTCTGGGCCGCCCTCTGGATTGCTTACCTGGTTCGCAAGTATCCGGCCGAACGCGACAACTTCAATGCGTACCAGAATCGTCAGCAGTATATTCCTAAAGGGAATAGACGCAAAACAAAAGCACTCTCACGATAACGTGAAGTATGGACATACAGAAGCATGACGGGATAGGGGCGGGAGATGGAGCAAACAACGCCGACGCAAACAGGGCGGGGGCCAGCCCCGCCCCTACTACACAACGGGATTCACCACGTAAGAGCGCGTATAGTAGGGGCGAGGCTGGCCCCCGCCGTGACGCTCTGCCAACTGGCATCATTCTCGCGGGTGGACACAGCACACGCATGGGCTGCGACAAAGCCCTGTTGCCACTGCCCGATAGCCCGCACAACACCTTCGTCGCGCATCTTGTCGCGTTGCTAACTCGACAATGCAGCACGGTGGTGCTTGTCGCGCGGGACGCAGCACAGGCCACACACTACGCACATCTCGCCGCTTCCATCGTCATTGATGCCACGCCCAACATCGGGCCACTCATGGGCATTTATACAGGCTTGCAGGCCATACACACATCGCACGCTCTGGTTACGGCGGTTGATATGCCCTTCATAGAACCCGCGCTAGTCACGTTTTTGCTCACACAGCCCCTCGACGACCACTTGCTCGTTCCAATGGTCAACTCTATTCCACAGGTACTACTCGCGGTCTACCCTCGCGCGACCCTCTCTATTATAAAAGAGCGACTACAAGCGGGTCGCCGCGACCCCCGTAGCCTGCTCACCATCGCCCCGACGCGCTTTCTCGACGAGGAGCAACTACGCGCAATCGACCCATCCCTGCGCTCGTTCGTGAACATCAATACACCCGAAGAGTATAACATCCCACGCCTGTAGCAGCTGCGCTCGAAAATTACACGTACTGTATATTTATGCCTCGCTTACTCCGTCTGTCGGCCCTACCCAGACCTCATACTTACTCTCCCACCGCCAGCCAAACTTCGCCATTGCGAGCGCAGCCGCCCCATGTTTGCCCTTGCCCTCCAGCATGAGGCGGGGCCAGCCTGCCGCGATCCGTTCCAGCGTTTCGGGCCAAGAGTGAATACCGCCCAACGCGTCCGCCGCCTCGACACTACACGCACCAACCGCGCACGCTGCGGCAAGCGTCGCCTCCGGTGTCATGCCACGCAGTATCCCCAGCAGGAAACCCGCGATTGTGGCGTCGCCGGCACCAGTGGTTCCCACAACCTGGGTCGCGAAACATGGCGTCCACAACTCGCGGTTCGCCCACCCCTGCGATTGCGCCGACTGCCGTGGCGCGGCATAGCCCATCTGGGCTATCATCCGACTATCAGCCGTACACAGGTACAGGCCGCGCTGCCCCAGTTTGAGGCCCACAATCTTCGCGCCCATACTCAAAAGGGCCTTCCCGATTTTCGTGATTACATCGGGCGTGATAACCTCTATCATGCTCCCACCCTTCGCCTTCGCAGTGTATTGCTCGAAAAGCGGACGGTGCAATAAGAAGAGTATCTCTTCGATGCTGGGCAGGAAAATATCCACATGAGGCAGAGTCGCGCCAAGAATAGCGGGCCAGTCGGCGCGGCCCGCTGGACTCATCGGGTCGGGCAACGAAAGGTCAAGCGAGGTTGTGACGCCCGTTGCCTTCGCCTGCCGAAAAAGCGTCGCCAGTTCTTCGCCATGAGCACGGTACATATTCGCCATGAGCGGCGGATAGCCAAAGTGAAAGAGCCGTGCGTTCGCCAGTTGATCGTAATACACGTCGCTGGCCCGAAACGTATCGTTGCAGCCGGGCGCGTGCAGTATAACTCGATCAGTATTAGGCGCACTGATAATCACCGAATACGAACTCTCCTCACCTGCGGCGACAACCATACCCGTTGCTAGCTCAGGCTCGTGCGTGCGAATAATTTGCAGAATAGCCTGCCCGAACAGGTCATTGCCAACCTTGCCCATCAACTGCGTTTTCACGCCCAACCTGTGCAGTGCCAGCCCTGTATTCGAGACCGGCCCACCCGTCGCAAGCAGTGCCTTGCCCGCCTCGATCAATCTCCCCGGCGCGAACGGCGTATTTCCCGTCAATGTCGGAATAATGTCAAGGCAGATATGACCCGCCACAATCGCCTCGACAGGCTCCACCACGTCTAGCTTTGGCACGGGCAGCGGTTGCGTGTGTATCTCGGCTACGGGCGACGCGCTTTCATCGAATACGTTCATTTCGCGCCTCTCATTTCTGGCCCGCGAGTGGCACGACCTGCGCGGTACGCTGCGACGCAAGCGCAGCGGTGAAAAGCTCGTGACTTTGCCGTGTCTCCTCTGGCGTAACGCAAAAGAAGAGTTGCCGCATCGCGTCGGGGTGCGCCAGCTCGTCGCAGAACGCCGCCCACATCTGCAAAACCGAGTCGGAGAAGCCAAATTCAAAGATACCGCCCGTGATGCTGGGATACACCGATTGCGAGCCGAGGTCTTGCACCTGCCACGCCTGCGCGTCACCAGGCGTATACGGCAACGTTCGCAGCGTGCGCGGAAACTTCGTGCTGAACTCGGCGGAGAACGCGGTTCCCAATACACGAATATACCAGGTGTTGCTCTCCCCCGGCGCGATGCGTTTGGTCTCAAGCGTCATCGGGAAGTGCTGCGCTCCCCGTTCCACTTCGCAAAACAGCGTCGCGTTATCCCACGTCTCGCACGGCACCAGCCGCCCCTGCGCGTCTGGTCGCTCCCTGACAATCTTCGAGAGTTGGGCGCGTACATTCTTAGGATACCAGCCCGCACGCAGTGGTACATGCAAAACGTGCATCCCCAGATCACCCATACACCCGTACTCACCATTGGTCGCGATACGCCGTTTCCAGTTGATCGGCTTGCGCGGGTCAAGGTCGCTACTGTGCAAAAAGCCAGCCTGTACCTCTAAGATTGTGCCGAAGCGTTCCTCACGCAGAAACTGGATAATCTTTTGCGCCCCAGGGAAAAAGGGTAGCTCGGACGAACAACGCACCAGCACATCGGGACGCGAACGTATCGCTGCCAGAATATGCGCGTTCGCCTCCAGGTCAATCCCGAACGGCTTTTCGCCGAAGAGGTGCTTACCAGCCTCGATGCACTCTATGTAAACCTGCTCGTGCAAATTGTGCGGAATAGCGCAATAAACGGCCTCGATAGCGGGCGCGTTGAGCAGGTCGTGATAGTCCTGCGTCACAACCTGAAGTGTCTCACCAAACGCGTCCGTGAACCAGTCAAGCGTCGCGGGGTTCGCATCACAAACACCAATAATGCGCGGCGTCACATCCTGTTCCAGCAGGTGACACCAGCGTGCAACCGCGCTGGCGAACTCGCGTCCCATCAGGCCACAACCAATGATCCCGAAATTGATAATCCGTTTCTTCATCAAATTTACCTCTGGTGCAATAGGTGCATCGCCTGCTGCGGAGTCGCGTCATCGTGAACAAGAGCCATCAACGCCCGCGTCATCGCATCAGGTCGTTCATGTTGAATCACGTTACGCCCGTACACGATACCAGCCGCTCCCTGTCGCATCAGTTCATGAGTGCGCGTCACAATCTCGGCCTCTGACGCCTTACCGCCGCCACGCACCAGCACGGGCCGCCCACTCGCGACCTCGACCACTCTATGATACTCGCCCACATCGTCGCACGGGTCTGCCTTGATGATGTCCGCGCCCAGCTCAACCGCCTGTCGCACAAGCGGAAGTATCTTCTCAAGGTCGCCATCGACCATGTAGCCGCCAGAGGTTGTGTTCGCCTGCATCACCAGTGGCTCGATCATCAAAGGCATCCCATAGCGGTCACACTGTGGCTTGAGCCGACAAATGTTCTCGACACATTGGGCGTGCAGCTCTGGTTGTTCCGGCAACAATAGCAGGTTTACGACAACACACGCCGCGTCGAGCAGGAGGGCCTGCTCAACCGCGTTCTCGATGATGCGACTATACAGGAAGCGCGGCAACGTCTTTCCATAGACATTCGCAACGTCAGTTCGCAGCACCAGCGACGGCTTCGCCTTGCCTGCGTTGGCCTGTAACAGAGGCGCGAGGCCGGGCGTCAATTGAATCGCGTCGGGACTCGCGGCGACAATCGTCGCAATCGCGTGACGCATATCCTCGATGCCGCTCAAAAACGAGCGTTCATTGAAAAAGCCATGATCGATAGCGACATCAAAGCACTTGCCATCAGCGGCAAGCAAGCGGTTCAAGCGGGCGGCGGCGTTCATACAATGCTCTCCTGAAAAATACTGTTTTGGTTTCTGTAGCGTAGTGTATATCACAACCCTGCGAAAAGCAAAAAGGGGTGAACAATGTTGTATAATTTTCTTCGCTATAAAGAAAAGGTAGGGTAGACACGATGAAAGCTAGAGGAACACAACCAGTTGGAACGCCGCCAGCGCAAGCGTGCCAGAATTGCCATGCGGAGGCCAAGTACCGCACATGGGAAAACGTTCATGGCGCACACGGCCCCCTCTCTGTCAGTTCAGATACCTTTATGGGTTCAACGCTGACCGCTCTGGTCTGCCGAAAGTGCGGCTATGTGCAGCTCTTCGTCAGCCCACAAATGTATTATAACGGAGAGTTGCGCCTCACGTAAAGAATGTTTTACACGAGGATGATTTTAAGTCTGAAGAAACAGCCAACGCGCTAACACAAGTGCTACAGTTGGTGAGACATTAGGTCTTACAGAGGTAGAGGTACGGCAGACGCTAAATCGGAAAGGTTTGACGAAGGGCTTGCTAAAAGAGTAGGAAGAGCAAGATATTTTAGCTGTGCCATATTTTCACCGTAGCCTTGCGGCACCTTTGATGTTGCGTTAGTATAACACAACGGGAGCATGGCACGGGCAAGCCGCGCCACTACCATACTACTTATTACTTCTCCTTGCCCTCATATCGTCATCTCTACACTAAGGTTAGTGTACCTCTTACACTAGGGTGTGCTTCAACCCGCTTCTAGCCTCACTCCGCAGCTCATAAACTACCCTTTCTGGCTCGAAAACGACGCTGAATTTACCTTAATATCCCTATGGTATATACAGTATTTGCATTTCTGGCTATTCATGCTTGTGTTGCAGGTATATAAAATAGGGTGCAAGGTGCGGGATAAATCCTGATGTATAAACGGGGGGATAATGGCATACTATCAATGACACAAAAACATGACGAACAAGACGTGTGGCGTCACATTTCCCTATCTATCCCTCCCGAAGGAGCGCATTCAATGAGTGCAGAAACATTAGCTCGTCTACAATTTGGTACTACTATCATCTATCACTATCTCTTTGTTCCGCTTACGCTTGGGCTAGTGTTGCTAGTAGCGATTATGGAAACTCTCTACGTTCGTAGTGGAAATACAGTCTATAAGCGCATGACCCAGTTCTGGGGCAAGCTCTTCGTCATCAATTTCGCGCTAGGCGTTATCACAGGTATTGTACAGGAATTTCAATTCGGCATGAACTGGTCCAGCTATTCGCGCTTCATCGGTGATGTCATCGGCGCGTCGCTGGCACTGGAAACCCTGCTCGCGTTCTTTATGGAGTCTACCTTCCTCGGCATCTGGTTGTTCGGGTGGGATCGTCTCTCGAAGAAGCTGCACCTCGCGGCAATCTGGCTCGTTGTACTGGGTTCGTACCTCTCGACCTTCTGGATTCTCGTCGCGAACTCGTTTATGCAGCATCCTGTCGGGTACGCGCTTCGCGATGGACATGCGGAAATGACCAATTTCTGGGCACTTATCACGAACCCAACCCTGGCCTATCAGACACCGCACGTTGTCGCGGGCGCGATTACGACGGGGGCGTTCTTCGTCGTCGGTATCAGTGCCTATCACTTGCTCAAGAAGACAAAGGATCAAGAATTTTATCAGCGTTCAATGCGTATGGCTCTTGTCACCGCTCTGCTCTCTAGTATCGTTTCGGTGGTTGTCGGACACATCTATGGACAGTACGATATTCTGGCCCAGCCGATGAAGATGGCGGCGGCAGAGGCTATCTGGAACACGCAGCAGCCTGCCGCGCTTTCTCTGGTCGCTATTCCAGACCAGCTCGCGCACACAAATGTGTTCTCGATCAGTATTCCTTATCTGTTGAGCTTCCTTTCGGATTGGAGCTT
>JBBQVS010000054.1:0-27730 GCA_038211295.1 Ktedonobacterales bacterium
GTGTGGTGCGTTGTGGTGCGAAGCTTCTACGTGCAGCATTACTCCCCCACCCATTTTGGCTACACAAGAGTACTTTTCTTACCCTCAACTCGTGTAAATAGCGTTGTGTGTTATTTATATGACGCTCGCAACACAAGAAGAGGAAGTGAAGGTTCTCTCTTTTCGTTAAGGAAGACTTTATATACGTACAGTGTTGTATTATGGTAGAAATGGAGTTTCTCACTGATGGCAAGCATATTTAGTGGCTCGGCACCTACTCATTCTTTCTCTCGGTTGTATATTTCGGCTCTTGCCACCATCGCGGTGCTTGCCTTGTTAGGTCAGATTGTCATTCAAACGTCTCTACAACAGCAATCAAGCGATGCTAATGTTATCAATATTGCCGGACGCCAGCGTATGCTGAGCCAGAAGATTAGCAAAGCAGCTCTTGTATTGCTCTCGCCCGTGACCGCGACACAACAGGATCAAACCCTTCACATAAACGAATTGCGTACTGCCCTCAAGTTGTGGCAACGTTCTCATCTTGGGTTGCAGCATGGTGACGCAGGAATCGGGCTTCCCGGCGATGAAAGTACACAGGTACAAAATCTCTTCGCGAAAATTGAACCCAACTTTCAAAACATGTCTGCCGCCGCTTCTCAAGTTCTGCTACTTACCGACAAGAAAACGAACGGGGGCAATGCCACCATCGCGCCTTTTGTAAAAAGCATTTTCGCGAATGAAGCCGGCTTTCTACAAGGCATGAACGCGATTGTCTCTCAGTATCAGACGGAGGCACAGGATCGCGTGACACGCTTGCGCTACATTGAGGGAGCGTTGCTTTTCAGTACGTTGAGTGTCCTTGTGTTAGAGGGCTTTTTCGTCTTTCGCCCCGCCATTCAAAAGCTGAACGAGGCAATCACACGGCTCATCAGAGCAGAGATGTATGTGGTCTATAGCGAGGAGCTTACCCGTAAAAATGATGAACTCGCTCAGAAGAACGCCGAGCTTGATCTGGCCTTTAATGAAGCTCTCACCCTTACCCAGAGAAAGCAACCCCAGGCACGCGTCATCGCGGTTGGGCATTATCAGGTGCAAGGTATACAGGGCAACTACTATAACGTTCATTGTTATGAGAAAAACGGTCTCCAGCAACTAGTATGCGAATGTGCGCTGTATAAACGCAATAACATCTGTTCACATTCGCTTGCCGCCGCGACTCTACACACAGCACTAGCCCCTCATTATCAAGATGACACCATGAGTCATCGCACGCCCCGTACAAACAATGGCACATGGGATGCAACATACGAGCAATCACCTTTCCTAAGGTATGAGAAAAAATACCCGGAGAGACTTTAGCGAATTGGAAGGGCCAAGCATATTTATGAGCAACCATCTCTCTCAACAACACTGCCCGTTAGAGAACACGAGCACGTTTGCAGAAGAGAAACCGAACATTCCTTCTACCATTCCACCTACGAACGCTGATACACTCTTTGAGGCGCAAACCTACCTGCGTCTGTTTTCCCATGAGCAAAACCATTCTCTGCTTGACATACAACGCCTCGCGGATGTGACGCACGAGATACAGCAGACTGGAACGTACAGGCAAACGGACGAGGAACTTGTGTATGGCGCGAAGGTCGCGTGGCGCAATAATACACGGTGCATAGGACGCCTCTTCTGGAAGAATTTGCTGGTTCGTGATATGCGTCACCTGACAACGGCAAAAGATGTTTTTCAGGCACTTGTCGAGCATCTCTTCATCGCGACAAATAAAGGCAAATTGAAACCTGTCACGACTATTTTCGCGCAACAGCTACCGGGGCAAGAAGGCATTCGTATCTGGAACCCGCAGCTTATTCGCTACGCCGGGTACAAGCAAGCCGATGGGACTATTCTTGGCGATCCGCTTACCGTCTCACTGACGGAGCAAATACGTCGATTAGGATGGCAAGGAGGGGCAATGACGCCCTTTGATGTGCTACCGCTTGTCGTGCAGATGCCGGGCCAACAGCCACAACTCTTTGAACTACCCTCCGAGAGTGTGCTTGAAGTTCCCTTCAGCCACCCAGAGTACGCGTGGTTCACGGAACTCGGCCTCAAGTGGCATGCGCTCCCCGCAATCTCAGATATGTCTCTCGACCTTGCGGGCATTCGCTATACTGCCGCTCCCTTCAACGGGTGGTATATGGGAGCAGAAATTGGCGCACGCAACTTCGGGGACGAGAGACGGTATAATCTTTTGCCGCTTATCGCGAAAAAAATGGGTCTAGCAACCAACTCTACACGCACACTCTGGAAAGACCGTGCGCTCATCGAACTGAATGTCGCGGTCCTGCACTCGTTCGCGCAACAGGGCGTAACCATTGTTGACCACCACACAGCGGCCCAGCAATTTATACAGCATGAACGGCAGGAAAAGGCGGTTGGAAGAAGAACGCCTGCTGACTGGGGATGGATTGTACCGCCGCTTTCAGGGTCTACCATGCCCGTTTTTCATTGCGAGTACGAAAACACGATAGACAAGCCTAATTTCTTTGCTCAACCTCTGCCATATTAGTTGAGGAAACTATATTTCCTCAAAAATAAGCACATGCAAAGACGCCCGCTAACATATTTGAGAGTGTTAGCAGGCATCTTTGTGTGTAGTATGTTTTAGTGTAGAACAACTATTTGGCGGCGGCACCGGCATCAGCTGCGGCATCTATGACGTTGACTGTAAGCTTTGGCTCCAGCTTCGAGGCAACACGTACTGGAATGCTAAAGGTGCCGAGCGCACGAATCGGGTCGGGCAGTTCAATCGAACGGCGGTCAATCGTGATATTCTCGACTTCGCGCAGGGCGGACGCGATATCTTGACTGGTGATTGAGCCATATAGGCGGCCCTGTGTGCCAACTTTCGCTTTGAAGGTCAAGGTGACTCGGCCCAGACGCTCCGCCTGCTCTTGATTGGCAGTTTCCTGCTTCTCGATTCTACGCTGCTCGGTTGCGACACGCTGAACGCGGTTCGCGATCAACGAAGGGGTCGCACCGGCGGCAAGCTTTGTCGGCAAGAGGTAGTTACGGGCATAGCCATTCGCAACCTCTTTCAGGTCGCCAGCCTTTCCCAGGCCCTCAACATTTTGTAACAAAATTATTTTCATGGTAAAATTAAGCTCCTCACAGAGGTGGGGCGAAAACCCGTCTTCCTCCTCACGTCGATTAGTATGCTTGCAAGTATACACCCTACACCATATGAACGCAAGCAGCAGAAAACACGACACCTTCCTTCTATCCCATTAGCGCGAACGCTTGCCCCTGTGAAACAAGTCCTCTATAATAGACCTACTATTTATTTTACTTGCACTATTTTGTTTTGAAGGATTTTGTTGATGGACATCGAAGGGATATACACCTTGCACGCGACACCCGAAGAGGTGTGGCACGGTCTGGTAGACGAGCAGATGCTGCGCCAGACGCTCCCGGAACTGGAAAAATTGGAGCGACTAGACGAATATTCTTATACACTTGCTCTCCATATCGCGTATACGCCATTGCTGGGAACATATTACGGACGCGTCCGCATCGCCGAAAGCGAGCATTCCCGACACTCGCGCATCATCATTGAAGAGGTCAGGGACACGCAGAACACGCTAAGTGGTGAGGCTATTCTTGACTTCACGCAACAAGAGGACACAACAACGGTCAGCTATCAAGGCACGATTCAGCTTCACAAAGCGGGTGTGAGCCTGCAACGAACCGTTATCAAAGGCGCGACAAAACTGCTGGCGCAACACTTTTTTACCGCGTTGGAAGAGCGACTATTGCAACAGCGCGAGGCGAAAAAGCGACTTGAAGCGGAACTTGCTCGCATCGCAGCAGTACAACGTATCGCGGACGCACGTAGCGCACGCAACACGCGCCTGCAACAGGTACACAAACCTCGTTCAACGAAAACGCTGTTGCATCGCGCGGTACATCTTCTCGGCCTCGGCGAGGGCGATACCGCGCAAGAGGAACGCTGGACACAACGAATTCGGCGGACAAGCTATGCCTCTATGCTGCTCTTTTTGCTCTGGGTCGGGACACGTCTGCCACGTCGTCGGGCATGGTAAGTCATTAAGGGGTACATGGCGGCGGCTCGCGCCTCTCAATGACTTACCCCTTTTACCCTTTGTCCATCATCGCACGCAGACGGGCCTTCCAGGGGTCATCATCCTCTGGCGAGGCGTCCGTCTGCTCGCCCTGTCCCACCGTCCAGGTGCGCGTACCATCGACGGAGGTCGTTGGCGCGGCCTGCTTTTGCTGTGTGTCCTTTTCGCCCAGACTTCGCAATGCCGTCAGAGCAGCCTTTCGCACATCGTCTACAGGGTCTTCTAGCAGGGGGCGCAAGGTCTCTTTTTCGGACTTCATCCCCAGGCGGCCCAGCGCACGTACACCGCTCGCACGTTCGTCTGAGGCGGCGGAGCGGAGCAGGGGAACAATATCGGGCGCGAGCTGTGTTAGCGAAAGGTCGGCGATGAGCCGTAACAAACGGTTGCGGTGCAGTGGATGTGTAAGCACCTGTAACGCCTTTCGACAATCTGCCGCGACCTGTTCCTTATGCTCAATCAGCCCCTGCTTCTTCGCCTCCGCTACCGCCATTTCAGCCGCGAGCGGAGCGGCACCATACAGGAACGGCTCAATCCATGCCGCGACCACCTGCGGTTTTTCTGTATACTCATGCAGACGCAACACATCGTGATAGTGCTTATCGAGCCAGTAGTAGAGGGCCAGCGTCACCTCGGCATCACGCGCCGCATACGCGACCATCGCCGTTGGCAGAGGTCGCCGCGTCCAGTCGGTGCGTTGTAGACTCTTGTCGAGCCGATAGCCAAAGGCGCGGTTGAGCATACCCGCCAGCGACGACTCGTGTTGCCCAAAAATCGAGCGGCTCGTCGCCTCTAGATCGTAATAGTGCGCGACCTCAAGGTCACGGTCAGCCATCACGCGCAGGTCGGCACCAGCACCATGCAGCAAGATCGTATAGTCTGGATTTTCCACGACGGCCGCGAGCGGGGAAAGATCGTGCAGGCGCAATGTGTCGATGACAAAACATGTCTGGTCAACCGCCACCTGAAGCAGTGCCAGGCGTGGCGCGGACGATTGCGCCTGCGCGTGTGAGCGGTTCTGTGTAAACTCGGCGTCAATCGCGATTACCGAAGCTTTTTTGAGCACAGCGACAGCCGCCAGCAACTGCTCCGGGCGGTCAACCCAGGCGCGTTCGCCGCGTGGTGGCAGTTGTCCTAACGGTGGTGTGATGCCTGTATAGCCCTGCTGCGTCGTTCCAACGATGTGTTCAGGCTCGTCCGTGTGTGGTGTGTTCTCGTTCAAGGCACTCTCAACTTCGCCTTTTAATAGCGTCCCCTACAACATTTCGCCATGCGTGGTATTTGCCCTACACTATAGCAGATTTGGCAAGTGCCGTATAGAGGGTAGTTCTTGAGGCTAAGCAAGCAACATTGATGGTGCTAGGATTTAGCTTGAACCCAAGCTCCTCGCTTTTGCATACGCTTGTTGCGCTTCTTTTTCTCTTCCAAGTACACTCAAAACATCTCCTCTGTTTTTGTGTGCAACCGCAATGTTGGGGGCAAGACCAATCGCCTGCTCATAGGCAAGCACGGCTTCCTCGTATCGCTTTTTCTCAAAAAAAGTATTCCCCTCCTTTCGCCACTGTTCTTTCGTGAATTGGAGGGCAACAATAAAAGTGGCAACGTTCGGGTAGCGATCTGTACGCTCCTTTGCCATTGCCTTGAGAACGGCTTGCTCGATGTACACAGGGATGTTCTTGTTGAGTTGAGTGAGAGGCGTTGGTTGTTCATGCATGTGCTTATACGCCATTGACCAGAAGTCGGGAGCGATGAAGGGTCTACGTCTCGTAAACTCGCCCAAACGCGCCACTGGCGATTTCTCTAACACAAAGATAGTTCCCAATCAGGTTTTGCATATCTGCCATGACATCCTACCTCAAAAAACAGTGTATGACACTTATGAGTCTAGCAAAAGGCTACAAACTGCAATGGCACTATAACAAGAACAAGCGTTTTCGTCAATGAGGGTGTTTGTGGGAGGGATTAGCATTGTCGCAATACGGGGAGACACTGTGACGTGGGGGGGGAAAACAGGAAGGCACAACATACATGTCTTTAGCATTTCTCGTCTTGACTACCGTTTCCCCCCTTTACTACAAACCTATACTACCTCAAACCTATAACACTTTTATCTCAGCGTTTTCTATTGTGACCTCATAGCTAAGCCTCTCAGAGAGTACACGGCACAGGGCAGAGGCAAGGTCGGCACGGACGGGTTCGTCTCGCTCTGCCTTTTCGATGGTTGGACGCGATACACGAGATAAGCGGCTAAGTTCGGACATGCTCAAAGCTGACTTAATACGTAGTTCTTTCAACCTAGTAGACATAATAATACTCCTATAAACAATATATCTTACCCATATTTTAACACAAGTGTAAACCTATCCTCTTAAACTGCCAAAATTTGTAAAAAGTTGTAAAAAACTATTGCTTTTTCGATAAACTTGTAGTATGATTAAGATGTGATTAGGCAGGGAAAAAGCTAGCCCTGTGAATCAGACAAGACTAGCTCAACAGGACTGTCTAACACTTTTAACGCAGTTTCTACGGCCCCATGTGATTATATCATCATGGGAGACCAACATGTTCAAAAACGAAGGGTTTGACCATGAATGAGTTGGTTACTATTGGTAACACAAAGGTTCTTGTTGCGGACGACGAGTTCGTCAACGCGTATCAATCAGGGTATCTCACCTACAAACTCGACTATAGCCAAAAGACGCTCAGTGATATGGACATCTACAATTTCTTCGCGAACGTCATACCCAGCGTTCGCAATTCTGGACGCTATAACGCGGGCTATGTCGCCGGGTGGGTCGCCAGTCTATTGGAGGGTGGGCGCAAGCCAGCGACTCCCGTTGCTGCGCCTGTAGAACCTGACACCGCCGAGATGCCAGTCCTGTTACAGGAGGTGCATATCCATGACTAGCATCTGGGAATATCAGACGCAACCGCTTCCGATTGTGCAATCTCTGCTTGGGCCAGTCGGTGAAACAACGTCCGCGCGATACATCCGTCTCAAGCATATTTCCGATGTCACGGGCAGACGCTTCTTCCGTCTCTGCCTCGATTACGAGCGACAGGCCGCTTTTTATCGAGGTCGTCATCCCGCGCCACCACAAACGTACACACGCAATACACGCGGCCCAAACATACAAGCGCATACATGGATGTAAGAGAGCAAGAGAGCATGGCGGGCCTTGCGCCGCCATGCTCTCTTGCCTCCGCTCGCTATGATTCTCATTTACTCCTGCAATAACAAAGACCTCAATTCACTGCACAGCTTCCCCATCTCTCGACAATTTGCGCCTCGTCCCGTCCTATGCTACACTGAATTAGCCACGACGAAGGGTGGTTAGAGAACAATAAAGGATGGTTTCAATGAGTGAAAATACAGCAATAACGGTTGCTCACGGTGATGGTATCGGCCCAGAGATTATGAATGCCACCCTACGTATCATTCAGGAGGCGGGCGCACGCATCAGTATCGAGCCAATCGAGGTTGGCGAAAAGGTCTATCTGCGCGGCATCAACGCGGGTATCGAGCCGAGCGCGTGGGAGTCGTTGCGACGCACAAAGGTATTTCTCAAGGCACCCATCACCACGCCACAGGGCGGTGGCTATAAGAGTCTCAACGTCACGACCCGCGTCACGTTTGGGCTTTATGCCAACGTGCGCCCCTGCGTCGCCTATTATCCATTCATTGACACCAAGCATCCCACGATGAACGTGGTCATCATGCGCGAAAACGAGGAAGACCTGTACACGGGCATAGAGTATCGCCAGACACACGACATGATGGAGTCGATTAAGCTCATCAGTCATACCGGCTCCGAAAAGATTATTCGCTACGCCTTCGAGTACGCACGGAGCAATAACCGCAAAAAAGTTACCTGCTTCATGAAAGACAACATCATGAAGATGACTGACGGCCTGTTCCACAAGACGTTCGACGAGGTGGCGAAAGAGTATCCTGACATCCAGAACGAGAGTTGGATTGTCGATATCGGAGCCGCCAAGCTCGCCGACACGCCGGAAGCATTCGATGTTGTCGTCATGCCCAACCTGTACGGCGACATTCTTTCGGATGTGGCGGCACAGATCGCGGGTTCGGTTGGTCTCGCGGGTTCCGCCAACATCGGTGATCACTTCGCCATGTTTGAGGCGATTCACGGCTCGGCCCCACGTCGCGCGGGTCAAAATCTCGCGAACCCGTCCGGCCTGCTGCTGGGCGCGATTATGATGCTGGTGCATATCAAACAACCCGATGTTGCCACCCGCGTCCATAACGCGTGGCTTCGCACCATCGAGGATGGCATCCACACCTACGATATTTTCGTTGACGGAGTGAGCAAGCAAAAAGTCGGCACCAGAGAGTTCGCGGACGTCGTTGTCGCGCGACTCGGACAGCAACCGCAGACGCTTAAAGCGGTCAGCTATTCCTCCGCACCCGATCAAGAACATCGGGCGCATACCGCTAATCCGGAGCAGAACGCGAAAAAAGAGCTTGTTGGCGTCGATGTCTACCTCGATTGGAGTAGTGGCACGCCCGACCAGTTGGGCGAAAAGCTGCAACGCGCCAATGACCTCGACCTCGAACTGACCATGATTACCAGTCGCGGCGCGAAAGTTTGGCCCAATGGCATGTCGGAAACATCATATGCCGATCACTGGCGTTGCCGCTTTCTGGCGAGCAAAAAGGGTGGTGCAACTACACACGCTCAGGTTGTAGCCCTGCTCAAACACATTGACGAACTCGGCTTTGACTTTATCAAGATCGAAAATCTGTACACGTTTGACGGAAAGATTAGCTTCTCTGGCGCGTCCGGCGACTAACACGCGAACCAGTGGCAGGGGGCCGTACATCCACATTTCATTGCGCTGGCCCTCACCCGTCTCTCTTTATAGAGGAGACATATGTGGCTCCCCTGCTAGCGTCGAACACCATCCGACAACGCACAGCAAAGCAAAGGAAGGAAACATGGAATGCGAATAGACGAAGTGCTTGCTCAAAACGAGCTGTTCTTGAAGGCAGCGGCACCGCCCATGATTGGTCACGCGCCACGCAAACAACTCGCCGTTGTCACATGCATGGATTGTCGGCTCGTACAGATGTTTGAACCCGCGCTTGGCCTCCAGCGTGGCGACATGGTAGAGATGCGAACGGCGGGCGCGACGATCTCCAATCCCGAACGCGAGGGGGGAGCCAACGACCTTATTCGTTCCATCGCGGGCAGCGTCTACCTGCTCGGTGTACGCGAGGTTATGGTAATCGGGCATACGGAGTGTGGTCTGGCACACGCGAACCCTGTGGTGCTCACCGCGTCGATGCAGGCACTTGGGGTAGACCCGAACGAGCTGATTAAACGCGAAGGTCTGGGCGATATCAACGGCCTGCTCGATTGGATGGGTGTTTTTCACGATGTTCATGTCAATGTACGCGAGGTTGTACAGATCATTCGGACTAGCCCATTTTTACCAAAAATTCCCGTTCATGGTCTGGTAATCAACATTCTCACAGGCAGATTAGAGCTTATCGAGAGAGCGACGGCATAACGCGCTGCTTGTAAAGGACTCCAAAGGACAAACATTTCATGACAGAGCAACCAGCGCATCTCACACACCTGGATGAGAGCGGCAACATTCACATGGTCGATGTTACAGATAGGGCGGAGACGACACGCGAGGCTATCGCGTACTGCCGCGTGCGACTTCTGCCCGCGACGGTGCGGCTCATCGAAACCAATCAGGTCGCCAAGGGCAGTGTGTTAGAGGTCGCGAAGATCGCGGGCATCATGGCGGCGAAGCAAACGCCACAGCTTATTCCGCTCTGTCACCCTCTACCGATGACGCATATTGACCTGCGCTTCACGGTTGAGAGCGACGCGGGACTTATTTCTATCGAGGGACGCACACGCACCACGTATAAAACGGGCGTCGATGTCGAAGCCCTGACCGCCGTTACAATTGCCGCACTGACCATCTACGATATGTGCAAGGGCGTCGATACGACCATCACGCTGGAACAGGCATACGTGGCGCAGAAGAGCGGCGGTAAAAGCGGCACCGTCAACTTCACTCCTGCTGACGAGACCGCGCACAGAGAAGCGTGAGATATTGACAACTACTCTATCGCGCGTATCTCTAGCAACAAAAAGGTGGCTTCTAACAGGTTGCGCTCCTCTGGCACGCTCAGGCGCAGCTCCGTCTCGCCCAACGGCATGACCAGTGTTCCGCTCTCGTCAACGGGTGTCGCACTACGAATGGCACGGGGATTGCCACCAAGCCAGCGTATCGGTTCAATCAACGAGCCAAGCGCGATTGAGGTCGTGATAAAGTGTCCACGCAATGACGCGTTCAGGTCTTGCAGGCGCAACTCTAACGTCTGCCCGCGCTGTATGATCGTTCCCTCAAGCGAGCGCGATTGTAGGACAAGCGTCGGGTGTTCTTGTGGCTCTTTTGCGCGAGTTGTTTCACCGCGCCGCGTCACGCCCTTTGGCCCCGCAAGCACAGGTGTGTATACCTGCTCCGCTGACACACTACTTGTCTGAGTCGGCGAGGTAGCAGGGTCATCAAACAGCGTCGCGATGCGTACCAGATCGTGACGTGCTTGCTGGCGCACCGTCTCTTGCTTGATACGTGAACTGACCTGAATGGCCGCCTGCAACAGCACACGCGCCGCCTTGTTCTCGTCTGTTCCATCGTGGCGTGCCTCCCGCAAAGTTGCTTCGGCCTGTGTGATCCACGTCTGGCAGAGGTGGGACAATATGCGTTGTGGCGTTGCCTCAAGAGTGCGCGTCCCCTGGCCAAGAATCGGACGTGGTTCACGCGGATAGAGCGCGGCCCCCATCGCGTCGTAAATTTCTAGATAGCTCTGGTGACAGATGCTACATCCTGCTAAATGATAGAGCAGGGGCGCATACCGTGTCGCGGCCTGCTCATCGTTTTTGAGTAGAGCCAGCGCGAAATCGGGCAACTGCTGGTAGAAACGTTTATGATAATTACCATCACGGAGTTCTACGACTAATTGTGTGTCGCGCTCACTTGACCCCGCGCTTTTTGGCGTAGTCGGCGCGGGTGTCGAAAGTCCCTCTGTAGAGACAGGGGGAGTAATGAGAATATCTTGAAGCCATTGAGCTAATCTTTGCGTTGCGTTCATGTCGTCAGGATACTTGCTGTTCATATCATGTCTCCTTGAAACTCTCATCACCACTTTGTGGGATAAGAAGGCATTATGCCTGCCGCTGTGTATTGTCGAATAAGGATGATGCCTTGCTAGTTCCACTCTTCCTTGTAGAAGCGGCTTAAACGCTTCATCTGGGCCGTTGTAATCGGTACAACGTCTTCGCCCTGCCAGTCGAGTAGTCCTTCTCCTACCAGTTGCGCGAGGCCAGTTCGTACATCTTGCTCAATCAATGTATTTTGCATGAGGGTATGAACAGCTACAGTATAGGGACTGGTAGGCGCGGCGCGTGTTCCATATTCTGTCAAACGCAAAGCGATGGTCACAGTCAAATTAGTGCTTCGCTCTTGCAAACAATGGCGGAGCTTCTTGTGGGCATGATCTTTATGCTGGCTCATGTGCGTATTTTCGGACGCTTCTATCGTCTTTTTCGCGGACGCTATCTCTTCTGTCACGGTCTGTAAAAGGTCGTCCGCGCCGAGGTCGCGTAACTCTTGCAACACGGCCCGCAACTGGTGCGGCGCACTTCCCAGCACCATAATACAATGCTTCAAAAGGTTGCGTAGCGCGTTCTGCGTCACGAGAAATACGGCAATCTCCTCCGGCGTCGAGAAGGGAGAAGCCCCCCAGATTGATGTTACCGCGTCATTCAACGGGTTGTCGTCCATATCCGCGCTATCCGGCCCCTCCAACTCGGCGGTTGTACTGACCTGTAACCGACGCTTGCGTAAACGGTCTATCGCCTTATGCTTGACGCTGTGGTTAAGGAAGGCATAGAATTGTGCGTCGGTCAACCCGTCGAGCGCACAAAGCGGCGTTGTGTCGGCGGCCCCAAGCAGGCCCAGGCGTACAAGCTGCTCTACCACATGGCCCACCACAACATCGACCTCGAATGCATCATACCTGAGTGCTCCCAGGTAACGCTGCGCGTGCCGATGAAGATATGCGTACAACAACGGATAATTCTGCTCGGCATGATAGCGCAAGTCGTTCGCCGTGAATGGCATTAGGAAAGCCCTCCAATACTTCTGCGGTTCTTTTCCGCCATTGTACACGAAAGAACGCCGTGACACAATCAATGGAGATAAAAAAACATGGTTGAAACGCTGAGGAGACGCAGAGACCGCGAGAGTCTCCCCTACATATAATTTGTATATGTAGGGGAGACTCTCGCGGTCTCTGCGTCTTGAGCAATAAAACTGCTATTCTATGTCGCCACGCTTGCCTTGACGCTGATGCTCAAACGCTTTCTTGATGATGGTCAAGCTGCGCTGTACCTCACCGCGCTCTTCCAGCATGTTGGCGTAGCGGAAGTAGGCACCAGCGGCGATCTCGTGCGCGTTCGCCGTTTCTAACAGCTTCAACGCCTCCGTGAAGTATTCATCTTCCGCCGTGAAGTCACCTTTTTTGTGGCGAATCTGCGCTAGCGCGATGAGGGCCTGCCCCTGCGTCTGTGGGTCCTCGCCCGCCTGCGCGAAGCGCAAAGCCTCTTGCGCCTCGTGTTCGGCCTCTTCGATCTTGTCGCGTTTAAGCAGCAATTCCGCGAGACCAGTATGACAGATGGATGCCGCGACCTCGTCGTTCAGTTCACGCTCGATGGCGATGGCATGATGATATTCGCGCTCGGCCTCGTCCAGACTGTCCAGCTTCTCAAGCGTCTTGCCCAGTTTCTGGTGCGCGAGACCTACCAGACGCTGCTCATCGCGCATCTCGTAGACCGCGAGACTTCGCATCGCATAGTCACGCGCCATCAACATTTTTCCGGTTGACTTATACTGCTGGCTAATCTGCATGTACTTCTGCGCGAAACTCTTTGTATCACGGTGCATCTCGTCAAGCAGGTCAATCGCGCGGTGGAAAAACGGCACAGATTTTTCGAGATCGCCGAGCCTGAAATAGTCGTTCGCAAGATTGCTATAGACTTCAAGCGAGAACACCGGATCCGTCACCAGACCTTGCTCGATAGTAGTGTGGCAATGCAAATGATTTTCGAGTGCCAGTGTGTAATTGTAAAGCGCGAAGTATGCTTTTCCCAGCAAATTGCGTGCGCGTTCTGTATATTCCGTGTCGTTAAGACTCTCGCCCTGCGCGAGCGCGGAACGCAAATCAACAACAGCTTCCTGATATTCACCAAGACCAATATGCACCTGACCGCTCAACAGGAACAGTCGGTATACCTGATCGGTGGTGATACGCTCTGGCAAGATGGGTGACAGCAATTCTCCCGCATGTTTGAATGCACCTTGCTGCACAAGCACGTCGGCCTGTAACAGGTCAACATCAACCCGCTGGTCTGGGCCGCTGTCAGCGGGGGAGTATCCTACCGCTCGTGCCTCTGCCGCGCCAGATGGTGAACCTTCCAGAAGAAAGGTCAGGGGGACATCCAGGCGGCGGGCAAGAATAGAGAGGGCTTTCAGTGAGGGCCGAATTTTGCCTCTTTCTATCGCGGAGATGTAAGAAATCGAGAACTCTGGGGCGGCGAGTTGCGCTTGCGTCATGCCTAACTTTGTCCGAACTTCGCGGATGTTAGTACCGACTCTCGCGGCAACGGCCTTCCCCACATTAGCAGTCTCAAGGGATGGCATGGGACGGATTTCCTTTCAAAAACCTGATACTTGTTGTATACGGTCTAACGACCATTTAACAAATTCAGTCGTGTCTGAGTAATCGCAAAACGATAGCATCACCGCCCCGACCTCCTGGGAGTTACCATTTATATGTATCTATAAAATGCTCAGCAATAAAAAACAAAATATAGCATATATATGGGTGAAAGAAAATCGTGAGCTATATGAAACATCGTATGCACGATTTTAGCATGATGCAACACGTTTGTCAATATACTTATCTACGGTGTTATAGTATTGATGAAAAATATAGCACAATATGCTCTCTGCTTCTTCTCTCAAATATCAAGATGAAATTTAGCAGTTGGAAGCGAATGCTACTCAAACCGAGAACGGAATTGCGAGTAGCAAAATGTAGAATGGATTCTCAGTCTAAAAGATAGCAAAGCTCGACATTATTCGCACAATATACTAACAATAATATTTCTTGTGTATCAGAATGTTATGAAAAATAGTCATGCTCGGCTCTATGGAGCGGAAAATGTCAGGACACTAGGCAAAGTGTAGAGTGGTGCATTATAATTGAGTCACACCGTTGTACCTGCTAGCTCGTTGCTGGCACATACACTTCCATGCACGCATATAAAAACAACGATGTTATATTCGACGCTGTTTCTAGCAGTACACCAGTAGAGAGGCTAATGATGACTATTGGACAGGTATTCGTACGCTCCGTTGAGCAATTCGGTACACGCCCCGCGCTTCTTGAGCCGCTTGAGAACGGGCAGATCGCAACTCTGACCTATGCCGATGTGCAGGAACGGGCCAACGGCTTCGCGGGCTATCTTCAGACGCAGCAGGTCAAGCATGGAGACCGTTTGCTCATCTGGTGTCCCAGTCGCGTTGATTGGTTTATCGCGTACCTCGGAACCATGCTCGCGGGCATGGTCGCGGTTCCGCTTGACGTGAGCAGCAAAGAAGACTTTCTCTGTCGCATCGCGGACACAACCGACTCGCTCTTTCTTGTCACCACCCAGAAGCAGTATAAGAGTTTGAAAGAGCCTCCTGCCCCATTGATCGATATTGATGCGCTGCCACAAGCCTCATTCGACGCAACTCTTGTGCCGCCCATTCATGAAGATGATCTTGCCGAACTGGTGTTCACCTCTGGCACAACCGGACAACCAAAGGGCGTTATGCTCTCGCACAAAAACATTGTCAGCAACGCCCTTGCCGCCCTGGAAGTTATAGATATCAGTTCAAAAGACAGAGCGTTATCTATTTTACCCCTCTCGCACATGTTTGAACTGACAATCGACGTAGCTCTTCTTGCAAAGGGCGCGAGTATTCTTTATGCTCGCACACTTACACCGGACACACTTTTGAAACTCCTTGGTAGTCAGAAAGTGAGTTGTATGGTTCTGGTTCCACAGGCGTTACAACTGTTTCTCGGTGGTATCGAGCGCGAGGTACGCCGCCAGAAGCGCGAAAAGGCATGGGAGACACTGCACCGTTTCGCCGCCTACCTGCCCTTTGGCTTACGCCACTATCTCTTTGGCACGGTTCACAAACGCTTCGGAGGGCATTTTCGTTTCTTCGTAAGTGGCGGCGCATACCTCCCGTCAAAGCTTAGCAACCGTTGGGAGAATATGGGATTTCGGGTAGTACAGGGCTACGGCGCGACAGAGTGCGCCCCAATTATAGCAGCGACCCCCACACATGAACACAATCTCGTCTCTGTGGGAAAACCGCTTCCCGGCATCGAGATACGCATAGCGGACGATAAAGAGATACTCGTCCACGGCCCGAACGTCGCGCTTGGCTACTGGAAAAACCCGGAGGCGACCAGCATGGCGTTTCAGGACGGATGGTATCATACAGGCGATCTTGGCTCGATAGACGCGAAACACAATATGTACTTGAAGGGACGGAAGAAAAACCTGATTGTGCTTGCCAATGGTATGAACGTCTATCCAGAGGATATCGAAAACATCTTCGCCACCATTTCAGGCGTGCGCGATGCCGTTGTAATCGGACTTGTCGAGGAGGAGCAGGACCCACAGGTGCATTGTATTCTGCTCTTAGAAGACTCCGCGCAGGCGAAAGCCATCGTGCAACAGGTCAACAAGCAACTCGCGTCCCACCAACAGGTGCGCGGCTTCACTATCTGGCCTGACGAAGACTTCCCGCGCACACACACAATGAAGGTCAAACGGCAAGATGTGCTTATGCAGCTCTCAACAATACGCCAAAAAACGAGTACGGTATGATGCCGCCTTCACAGGAAAGAACTTTTTATGTTATATCTGGTAGCCACACCGATTGGCAATTTGCAAGACATCACGTTACGCGCCCTTGAAACGCTACGGCAGGTTGACGCCGTAGCGAGCGAGGACACGCGCAAAACAGGTCTGTTACTCAAGCATTTCGATATCTCCAAGCCGCAAATTGCTTTTCACGAACACAATGAGCAACGAGCAGGCAACCGCATCGAAGAGTTGTTGAAGCAAGGTCAATCAGTGGCAGTCGTCACCGACGCTGGCACGCCGGGCATTGCCGATCCCGGCTTCACGCTTGTGCGACGGGCCATCGCCGCGAAGATCGAGGTCACGATGATACCGGGGCCAACCGCTTTGATTATGGCTCTTGTACTCTCAGGTCTGCCCGTGCATAGCTTCACGTTTCGCGGGTTCCCGCCACGCAAATCGGTTGGCAGAAGAAAGTTCATGGAGCTAGATAGAGAAGCACCGCACACGCTCATCTTTTATGAAAGTCCCTACCGTCTGGCGGATTTTCTCGCGGACGCCCTCGCGGTCTATGGAGACCGTCAGGCCGCCGTCGCCAACGACCTCACCAAAATGTTCGAGAAGATCGAACGCGGCTCACTCTCAACCTTAGCGGCATGGGCAAAAGAAGCGAAGATTCGCGGTGAATATATCGTCGTTATCGCTGGCATGGGCAAGCATTCGGTTGAAGAGGTTGAAGAGGTTGAAGAGAGAGAAGAGAGAGAAGAGGGAGAAGAGGGAGAAGAAGACAACGAAGAATAAAGTCAAAGACAAAAGGGGCATTGTGGGGATGGGTGGCATGGCGATGCTTGCACCACCATGCCACACATCCCCACAATACATCAAAGAATGTGACTAAATACCCATCACGTCAACGAGTTCCTGCACGGCACGGGCCGACTTTTGCAGTAGTGTCTGTTCCGCTTCGGTCAGCTTAATCTCGATAACCTGCTCGATACCTTTCGCGCCAAGTTTCGCGGGTACACCTACGAACAAGTTCTTGATACCATATTCGCCATTGAGATACACCGCGCAGGGAAGGATCATCTTTTTATCCAGTAGTATCGAGTCCACCATCTGCAAGACAGAGGCCGAGGGGGCGAAGTACGCGCTACCCGTTCCCAGGAGTTTCACGATTTCAGCACCACCGTCGCGGGTACGCTGCACAATCTGCTCTATACGTTCCGCCGCGATCAGTTCCGAGATTGGCACGCCCGCGACGGTACACATGCGGGACAGGGGAACCATCGTGTCGCCATGACCGCCGAGTACATACGCCTGTACGTCGCGCACGGACACGCCGACCTCTTGCGCGATAAACGTGCGGAAACGGGCAGTGTCAAGCACGCCCGCCATGCCTATTACACGCTCGCGTGGAAAGCCGCTCACATGCAGGGCAAGCTGCGCCATCGCGTCAAGCGGGTTGGTCACAACCACCAGAATCGCATTTGGCGAGTGGTGCGCGACCTGCTGCGTCACCTGCGTGACAATCTCTTGATTTTTCTTGACCAGATCATCACGAGTCATACCGGGTTTGCGTGGGAAGCCAGAGGTAATCACGACGATATCGGAGTTCGCAGTATCGGCATAGTCGTTCGTACCCGTCACCAGCGCATCATAGCCAAGCACGGGGCCGGCTTGCAACATGTCCAGAGCCTTGCCCTGTGGCATGTTCGGCACAATATCGTACATGACTACATCGGCGTAGTCGCGTTCCGCCAATCGTTGGACAAGAGTGCTGCCCACAAAGCCAGCACCAATAACAGTTATCTTACTTCGCATTACGCATAAATCCTTTCGCATTCAAAAATACGTTATGGTTATTGTATGCTCTAAGCGGAAGCGATGGCAAACGCGGCAACTTGTCCGAGCGCGGGCAGTCATGTATACTTGGAAACGTGGCTATAAAGAGATTTTTTGAGGAAAGCACAATGACAACACCACCTTCTTTATTTCAATCGACGCCTTATTTTCCATCGTTGCCCGTTATAGATACCTATAATAAAGACAATACTGTCACCCTGCATCACGGTGACGCGCAAACGTTTTTGCGAACAATTCCAGATGGCGATATATCGCTTATTGTCACCTCGCCCCCCTATAATATCGGGAAATCATACGAGCGCAAACAAGGAATTGCGACCTATCTTGAGGAACAAGAGCAGGTTATTTATGAACTGACACGCGTTCTCAACGCACAGGGAAGTCTTTGCTGGCAGGTCGGAAATTACGTTGATGATGGAGAAGTGTTTCCGCTTGACATATTTTTCTATCCAATCTTCAAAAAACTGGGCTTGAAATTACGGAACAGAATTATGTGGCGATTTGACCACGGTTTGCACGCTTCAAAACGCTTTTCAGGTCGCTACGAAACAATTCTCTGGTTTACCAAAAGCAACAATTACACTTTCAACCTTGACCCTGTGCGTGTTCCTTCCAAATATCCAGGAAAGCTGCACTTCAAAGGTGCCAAACGTGGACAACCATCTGGCAACCCGTTAGGGAAAAATCCTTCCGATGTATGGAAATTTCTTCGCGAAGAGTGGGACAGTTGCGATTGGAACATTCCTAACGTAAAATCCAACCATATCGAAAAAACGCTTCACCCCTGCCAGTTTCCTGTAGAGCTAGTAGAACGCTGTGTACTCGCTCTCACAAATGAGAGCGACAGGGTACTAGACCCTTACAGTGGGGTAAGCTCGACGTTGCTTGCCGCGCTCATGCATGGTCGCAAAGCGGTTGGCGTGGAGAAGGAAGCGGAATATGTAAGCATCAGTAAAGAACGCATTGCTCAATTAGCGAATGGCACTCTCAAAACGCGCCCACTTGGACAACCCGTTCATGTTCCAAGCGGGCGTGAAAAGGTGGCACAAGTACCACTTCTGTGGAAAAAAGAGAACGGTGAAGAGGCAGAATTATGAAAATTGCTGGAATGTACTCTTTCAATAATGGAAAAGAGGCTATCACGAGCCAACATCGCCAACAATTAGAGGATGTTTTGCAGGTTATAGACGCGATAGATGCTGAGAGTTGTAGAACGAAAGAGAGCAAAGAAAAGACTATGTTAGGCAAGATTATTTATAGTCCACCCGCGCTGAACAACAAGTTTAAGGAAGAATTTGCGGTTAGAGGTTGGGTCAATTATAAAGTCATTGCCGAGTACTCAAAAGATTACTATGTCCCAGGCTACATTCCACCAGTAAGAAGTGGAAGAGAATCTGCACCGTTTCGAGATATGGATTTTGTAAAAAACAAACTGGGAATAGAAGTCCAGTTTGGGAAATATTCATTCATGGTTTATAACGTGTGTGCTAAAATGACAATTTTTGCCAAGATGGGTGTAATTAACTGTGGAGTTGAGATAGTACCTGTAAAAGCTCTTGCCGAAGAAATGTCTACAGGCGTGTCATATTTTGAGCAGTTCGTGTGGGATTTAGAGCATCGTGGCGTCTCTGACATAGATATTCCGGTACTCATCTTAGGGATAATACAGACGGAATACAACCAAAAGACCTGAAGATATTAGAAACAAAACAAAAATATTTGTTTGACGAACAATAACATCAATTTGACAGAGAGTTCACACGTTGTGTGAACTCTCTGTCAAACTTCTCTTTACACCTCTACCGACATCGCGACTGCGCCACCACCGCCGAGGCAGAGCGTGACGAGGCCACGACCACCGCCGCGCCGTCGCAATTCGTAGATGAGGGTGGTGAGGACGCGGGAGCCGCTAGAGCCGATGGGATGGCCCAGCGCGATTGCTCCACCGTTGACGTTGACGCGCGACCAATCCCAGTCAAGCTCTTTTCCGTTCGCGAGAGCCTGTGCCGCGAACGCCTCGTTGACCTCGATAAGATCGAAGTCGCTTATCTTCATACCAGTACGCGTGAGCAACTTGTGAACCGCGACAGGGGGCGCGGCGAAGATGTAACGTGGCGTAATTGCTCCCGCCGCGTAGCCAGTGATACGCGCCAGCACGTTCAGGCCATGCGCTCGTGCAAACTCGGCATCGACTATCACCGTCGCGGACGCACCATCGCTCAACCCAGGCGCGTTACCTGCCGTAACTGTGCCACCCTCTCGAAACGCCGGCATCAATCGCGTTAATGCATCCATTGAGCTATCGCCACGGATAGGTTCGTCTGCCTCAATCGTTGTACTCCCCTTTTTTTGCTTGATTTCGATTGGGAGTATCTCGTCTTTGAAACGTCCTGCCGCGGTAGCCGCCGCCGCTCGCTGATGGCTCTGCAACGAAAAACGATCCTGCTCCTCGCGTGTTACGCCAAACTTGTCGGCGATAACCTCGGCCTCTTCACCCATGTGAATATTCTCAAAGGCGCACCACAGACCATCATGCACGACGCTATCCACTATCTCGCCGTTACCCATGCGGTAGCCAGTACGCGCCTTTGGCAACATATATGGTGCGTTGCTCATACTCTCCATGCCGCCCGCGACAAACGCCTGTGCATCGCCCGCGCGAATAGCCTGCGCCGCCAGCATCACAGCTTTCAGACCAGAACCACACACCTTATTGATGGTGAACGCGGGAATATCGACGGGGAGACCTGCATGTAAGGCCGCCTGCCGTGCCGGAGCTTGCCCGACGTTAGCGGATACGACATTGCCCATAATCACTTCGTCAAGCATCGCGGGATTAATACCAGCGCGACGAACGGCCTCTTTTATTACCATCGCGCCCAGTTGTGGCGCGGTAAAACTGCTTAATCCAGCTAAAAATTTTCCCGTTGGTGTGCGAACCGCTCCCACAATAACCGCGACACGCTCCGTTGATGCTCTTTGCTCAGACATACATTTTCTCCCTCCACGACACTGTGGACATGATAAAGCTACCAGGACTCTTTGCTGCTATTGTATGATTTATAGAGGAAGATGGTCAAACACGCTCACAGGTGCGCGGGTAAAAGCCCCATTTTGAAGCCTGCGGGAACCTGCATACTCCACATCGATGAGGCGACACTCCGCGGCGGCAACAGGGATACTGTGTCATAGATGGGTTCGCCAGTACCAGGGCCAACGGCACCCGCCAGAATATTCACAGGGTTATACTTCGTGTCCAGCAGTAACACGAGTCCGTTAGCACAGCGAATACGGTATACAGTTGTTCCCCTGAAGATGTCGGTATCCAGGTAGCTTGCCTGCTTCGTGCTGATTTCGTGACGTACCTCGTTCGCGTCAAAAAGCGACTCTTGCCCCATATCGATACTCCAACCCTGCGCGTTGTATTGCGCGACACGGCGCATCTCATCCATACCAAGTGTAGTGCGTCCATCATCGACCAGCACGACATGCACCGTGCCTTGTTGTATCGTCTCGACATTGAGGTAGCCATTGCTCAAATAGTGGTAGCTCTCGACGCGGTACTGTCTACCTTTCGCGTCCAACTTTGTCTGACTATGGTACAGAATGTACGCGCTCCACGAAAGCGTGGCGGGCAGGAGAAAAGCTTGTTTTGATGATGAGGGCGTTTTCATGATGCGAACGGTAGTAAATGTCGCCACCAGCACAACAACGGCGGCTAGAAGCAAGCTTGAGAATTGCAGTATCTTTGTGCTGCGCTGCTGTCTGCTGATCGGCATGAAACGCAACACGTTGACATGCTGATCTCGTGCAAGGATGGCGTCCATAACCGCTTTATCAACGCGGGCGGACGGACTGGACATTTCCAGTGTCGCGATCATGTGTGTCGCCTGCTTCAAGATGCCTTGCTCTATGCTACACGCGGAACAGGAGCGTAGGTGAGTGGCAAGTCGCGCTCTTTGCTCCGGTGAAAGCTCGTCCCACACCGCGAGGTATGGACGCGCCGTTTCGCAGGTATACGGCATTGGTTCTTGCGGTGAAGCGTTTGGGCGGAAAGAAAGATTATGCTCGCTCATCGTGCGTTCTCCTGTTTCCCACCATCCTTATTCAGGCGTTGATACTGCTCAATAAACATCCGCTTCGCACGTGAAATACGCGTCGCGGAAGCGTTCGGGGAAATGCCCATGATTGTGGCAATCTCTTGATAAGACACACCTTGCGCCGCGCTCAACACCAGTGCCGTCGCGTATTCGGGGGGCAAGTTGGCAAGCGCGAGCCGAATCAGATCACGCTCCACAATCTCCGGTATTCCACCACTATCGGCGAGGAACGCGAACGTATCTTCGCTCGCCTCCTCTTCGCCATAGTCGTCGCTACGGTAGCGATGTGAGAGCGACCACCAAGTGATGCGTTTTCTGCGCCGCAGTATGTCCACACAGAGATTTGAGGCGATGCGATAGAGCCAGGGTGAAAGCCGTTCGCGTTCGTATAACCCGTTCCAAGAGGTGCAGGCACGCACAAAGACCTCCTGAGTCACATCGTCCGCATCCTCTTGATTGCCAAGCAAACGATAGATATAGGAGTGAATGGGGCGACGAAATTGCTCATATAGTTGAGCAACCGTCGAGATTGCATTTGCCTGCGCCGCCGTGTTGTCCGATGACACTTGAGACTCAACTGGCTTCTCTACGGTCATTCTGGCTCTCTCTTCTTGGGGCGTGCTTTCATTGCTCACCCCGCCCATGCCTACCTGTAGTATACCAGCATTGACCGCCGAATAAAACATACTAGCTCCATTATAGATACATTTAGTAAAATAGTGCTATAACGCGTGTCTTCATTCATTCGTTTGCGTTCCTCTTTCCCTTTGTCACGTCTCACACACGGTGTTTTTACGAAAAGCAGAAAAGCACATATAGGGGTAAGGACATGTTCTCACTTGCCCCACGATGCTATACCATGACCCACCATGCCCACTTAGTCAACTATACTCACGCTATGCACCCCGTTTATACTGTATACTATGCGGGGAAGTAAGCAAGTTTGGTGGAGGAGTGTATCTTGAAGATAAAGGAGGGTTTTATGCACTGGTTCCGCGCTCAAAAGAGTATTCGCGAGCATCAATCTCGTTCCTCGACACGTTTTCGTTCGCTCACACTGCTCGCGTGTATACTCATCGCTCTGTTTGGTCTCCTCTACGCTCATGGAGTAAATGCGAACGGGACGCCTATATTCAAAGGTCATCCCATCGGTGTGAAGCGCGTCTCAGGTCAGCACGCGCCCGTAACGGTCAACTACAATAAGCCTGTACTGGCGTTCTACTATATGTGGTATCACGGTGCTGACTGGTGTAGTTGTCATATGTCGGACCTGCCGAAGCCACAGTACGACTCTAGCGACGAGACAACCATTGACCGTCAGATTAATCAGGCCGCGAGTGCCGGCATCACTGGCTTCATCAGTTCATGGTGGGGTGCGGGCGATAATACCGATAAGAACTTCGCCAAATTGTTGGTTCACGCCACCAAATTGGAGCAAAACACTGGCTTTCGCTTCTCATCTTCGTTTTATATGGAAAGTGACGCTCCAGCACTCAATACCCAAAGTAAGATGATCGCGGGTTTGCGCTTTGTATCACAGCATTACACAGGCAACGCCCACTTTTTTCACTGGCATGGCAAGCCGGTCTTGTTCTTCTGGAATCCGCTCGGCAACGGGCGCACACTCGGCGAGTGGGCATATATCAGAAGTCAGGTTGACCCCAACCATACGATGATCTGGTCTGCCGAAGGCGTCGATATGAACCTGCTGAATGTTTTTGACGGTATTCACCTGTTCAGTGCCGGCTACTGGGGTATTCAGCATGGCACGATGCCACAGGTCGATCAAGGCTTCCGCAACCAGATCAACGCCTATAATCAGGCGCATCACACACAGAAAATCTGGGCGGCGGGCGTCCTGCCGGGCTATGACGACACACGCGTTCCCGGACGACAGGGAACATACATTGTGCCACGCAATAACGGGGCGACGTATCAGACAAGCTGGCGTGCCGCGATGAGTAGTAGCCCGGAATGGATTACCATTACCACCTTTAACGAATGGTTTGAAGGGGCGATGATTGAGCCAAGCGTTCGTTACGGCAATCAATACCTGAACTTGACGCAACAGTTCACCAAACAATGGCACGGTTAATATCGTGTTCTACATATCGCGTTTTTTCTGTGCAGGGAGACGTTCTTCCTGCTTTCCCCGAATATACAGTTTCTAACAACAAATATATATGAGGTCAGGTTGAAAGGGAGGGAATTTTTCATGCCATTATGGAAACCTTTGAGCATAAGAGGCGATCAGAAGCGTAGCTCTTCTGGTCGTCTACTGCTTATTCTTACAGTGCTTTTCGCGCTACTTTCTCTCGTCGGAGTTGGAACCTTCCAATTTCTACGTCTCACACCAACACACGCGACGGCGACGAACACCCCCGTCTCGTTTCCTACTGCACATCCCGCAATACTCAAACAAAGCCACGTCAACGGACTGGCGAACATGCAGCAACGGCTCTCACTGACGATTGGGCTACGTGTTCCCAACCAGGCCGCGTTGACACGCTATGTCGAGGATATTTCACACCCCGACTCTGTTAATTATCATCGTTACCTCACGCCAGCGCAATACGAGGGAGCGTTCAGTCCCACCAAAGCCATGTATAGCAGCGTGGAACAATACCTGCAAACAGCAGGCTTCACCATCACACACACATATACGCACCGTTTACTAATCGCGTTCAGTGGAACCGTAGCCCAGGTTCAGCGCACCTTTGGCGTGACCATTCAAAACTACACCGCTCCGAGCGGCTACCACTATTACGCGAACGTAGCTGACCCGCAGCTTCCCGCGTGGTTTGCGAACGCGGTACAAAGCTTCACGGGGCTAAATGACGCGGTACGTTTTCAACATCCCCCGTTACACAAAGCGGCGGTTGACAAAGCACATCCCGCGAGCTTGCAACCAGCGTGTCTGGCGAATGACACAACGGGGAGCTATCTCTCACCAACCCAAATGGCGACAGCATATGGGCTAAGCGACCTGTATAACGCAGGCTATCATGGCGAAGGTCAGACCATCGCGCTGTTCGAGTTGGCGACCTTCTCTATGAGCGACATCACGGCATACACATCTTGCTATGGTCACAGTCATACGCCAATTCAAACGGTTGTCACAGGCTCTTCTGCGGTTGTCTCTGATGGAGGAATGCAGGAAGTGGAGCTTGACGCTCAGGTTGTCCTGAGTGCCGCGCCACAACTCGGCAAGCTCGTGATCTACGAGGCGGGCAACAACTCGGCGGACTACCTCACGGAATGGGCGCAGATCGTGCAGGACGCGGTTCCAGTGGTAAGCACAAGCTGGGGAACCTGCGAACTGGACATAGACCCGTCAGAGGCACAGCAGGAGAATATTCTTTTCATGGCGGCAGTCGCGCAGGGCCAGAGTATTCTCGCGGCATCAGGCGATAGTGGTAGCGCGGGTTGTGCCTTCGATCAATCAGGTAACGGCACAAGCCCCTCGCTTGCCCTCAGCGCGGGCGATCCGGGCGCACAACCGTTTGTCACGAGCGTTGGCGGCACAACGCTCACTGTCAACAACACCGCGGCCCACACCGGTGAGACAACGTGGAACAATCTTCCCGACGCGACAAGGCAATATACTGGAGGCGCGTCTGGCGGCGGCATCAGCAAATACTGGGCTGCTCCCGTGTGGCAGAGTGCGCCCGGCGTGAGAAACAGTTCGACATCCGCGATACCTTGTAGTGCTCCCTCTGGCGGTTTTTGTCGAGAGACGCCAGACGTGTCGCTCAACGCTGACCCCACAAGCAACAGCTATCTTACCTATTGCACACCGACCCAGGCGGGTTGCGATGCCGCGCGTCCATGGAGTACCGTTGGCGGCACCTCGGCGGCGGCTCCCATGTGGGCGGCACTGGTCGCGCTGGCGAATCAGATGTCGCTCAAGCAGGGAGGCTTCAATCTCGGTTTTGTGAATCCGCTTCTCTATCAGATCGCGAGCGATAGCGCGAAATATGCCGCGAGTTTTCACGATATAATCGCAGGCAACAACGACTATAATAGCAACAACCATGCGCTCTATCCCGCGACCAATAACTACGATATGGCGACAGGTCTGGGGAGTTACAAAGCCTTCACGCTCGCGACCAATCTAGTCGCGCAGGCAAGAAACGCGAACCCGACGCGTACCGCGCCAGGCAATACCACATGGTATTTCGCGGAAGGCAGCGTTGGCGGTGGTTTTCAGGAGTTTATCACGCTGCAAAATCCCAGTGCGACGCAGGACGCGGCGGTAGCCATCACGTACCTGTTCGAGGGAAGACAATCCGTTGTCGTAACGCATAACATCCCTAAAAGTTCGCGTGCGACGGTGAGTGTCAACAGCGATCTGCATGTTCAGACAACGGACGCGCAACAGGCACTTTCGGCAATCGTGCGTGTCATCAACAATGGCCCCGGTATCGTCGCGGAACGCCCAATGTACTTCTCGTATAAGGGCATCGCGAGCGGAACCGATGTCGTGGGTGCCACCGCGCCTCAAAGCACCTACTACTTTCCATCAGTGGATACGCGCAACAATGGGCGCACCTATCTGACCTATCTCACAATGCTCAATCCCAGCACCACGCTGACCACGCATGTCACCGTGACCTACTACACAGGTATGTGTGGCAATATGAGTGAGGCGGCCTGTCCCACACAAAACGTCGCGATTGCGCCGTTGCATCGTGGCACCGCTACTCCGCTTACGCTCAACCTGTTTCAACAGACCTCGGTCAGCGTGCAGAGCGACAGTCCCATTGTCGTCGAGCGACCAACCTACTTCAGCGATACTATCGCGACGGCGGGCGGGGCAACAACGGGCGCGGCAAGCGTTGTCGGCGCAGCGACCCCCGGTAGGGACTGGCTTTTCGCGGAAGGCTACACGGGGAACAATTTTCAGGAGTATCTGGTACTGGCAAACTTTACGACGACGGCGACGAGCGCAACCGTAACATTGGAGTATGACAACGGACATCGACAGGCAATCTCTGTCAGTGTACCCGCGCTTGGGCATACCTACTTCGATGTAAACCGTGCCAACACGTCGCCAACGGGAACATGTGATATCACGCCATGTCAGACCTCGATGGCCTCATCGGTTGAAGTCACCTCGGCGGCAAACATTGTCGTTGATCGCATGATGTACTTTCACTACGGCAGCACCCGCATCTCTGGCGCGACGGAGACGGTTGGCGAGGCCGGCCCCGCCTCACATAGCGTCTATGCCTTTGCGGAAGGCTACACGGCAGGTTCATTTCAGGAATATCTCACGCTGCAAAACCCCACCAGTCACGACGAAACTGCAGCAATCACACTCTTTGTGGATACCTACGTACTCCAAGAGCAGGTCACGGTCAAGGCTCAGAGTCGTAAGACGGTAGGTATCAATTCGCTCGTTACGCCCATCGCGCAAGCCTACAACAATATGGGTAGTAACTCCTACGCGGTCTCGCTCACGGTGCAGGCACTGGGCGTAAACGCGCGAATAGTAGCGGAACGCCCCATGTACTTCAACTTCTACGGCTCAATGGGCGGCACTGACGTGCTTGGGTATACGCAAGGGGTTAGTTAGTATACAATAACAAGACAATAACAAGACAATAACAAGACAATAACAAGACAATAACAAGGAAAGCAGGGAGACCGCGAGGGTCTCCCCTACACTAGGATG
>JBBQVS010000055.1:0-26694 GCA_038211295.1 Ktedonobacterales bacterium
GCGTGACATGCTCGCCCCCATGATGAATGATACGACCAATTCGAGCATGTGGAACGCGGGCTATGTTATCGGGTGGACAAAAGCCTATCACGGGCAAAAGCAGGTCGAGCCGTCCGTGCCGCCGCACCTCTACGCCGAGCTATCGCGGCAACTCTATGTCGCGCACCTGCTGACCTTCGTGGTCGAGGGAACATTGACGCTACGTGAGGCGGCGGACGCGCTCGATACGTTCGAGTTAAACATGTTGCGCGAGAAGCCACGCGCAATCGTCCATTGAAAACAAAGGGACGCATGTTTCGTGTCTATTGTAGGATGCATCGTGGGGAGCATGTGTCGATACCTGTTCCTCACGATGTACCATTGACACTCATCGACCCGTAACCGACCCGTCTACCTGATTACAAGCGGAACACATCGACGCCGCCGAAGGTGACGTTCAGGACGAAGCGGATAGCGACGGGCCGCTCGTCGTGATTGGCGAGCGCGAACGCGGGTGGCTCGTCGGGGAGAGCGACCATGCCGCGCAACTTCTTTTGCATTTTGTGCCACTCTGTGCCGTTGTGGATATCGCGCCCACCAAAGACGGAGCCGCCTTCAATCGTAAATTGTACATAGCGCGGTAGGTAGATCGCCACTCCTCCCACCGATGCGTTGATTTCCAATATGTATTCCCCTGGGTCAATTGGCGCACTCACAAGGTCAAGCTCGATGCCCCCGACGGTAGAGCTAATAGGGCCTTGCCTGAAGAGCATCATTCCACTAGTAGAGATTGAGTGATTTTGACCACCAAAACTAGATGTAGACATGGGTGACGACTCCTTTAAGAATAGAGCATAACCGCACACTCTGACGTGTCAAATACAACCGACATAAAGAAGTATACTGGCACGGCACTATTTCTGGTAGTGCAAAAAGTCACGATGTTCTCTATTCTGGGGATGGGAGAGGAAAAATATGGGGAGCATGGCGGAGGTGAGCCGCCGCCATGCTCCCGAACCACTCCGTCTACTTTTTTTCCCTTCGCACCCGCCACATTATGTCAGGCTTTTCGCGATGGTTTCCACCTGGTCGCTGCTGAGGCTTGACGTGATGCGGATACCAACGCCCTTTTCAGTCCATGCGAGGGTGGTGGTGCCGCCGCTCGTCGAGACCGTCGCGTTTGTGCCACGCAAGTTTACCGTTTGACCGGAGCCGGGGAGGTTCGCCAGTGGCTTGCCCTGAGCTATCGTAGTTGCCACGTTCCCCTTGAGGTAGTTGAGCGTGTATATCTGGCTGCCGGGCGCGCCGAGGGCGTTGACGCCGTTCAGCACATAATCGCTCTGGTCGGCAGGAATGCTCAGCAGGTGATAGCCTGCCTGTTGCTGGGCCTGCGCGAGGTTGAGCGTACCCGTTCCGGGGGTCGCGACCTGCTGCGAGAATGGCAATGTCTTGACGCCTGTCGGCGCGACAAAGGTAAAGGTGTTGGCGGGAATAGGCTGGTTGAGTTCGAGCGTGGGCAGGTCGAGCAGGACATTGCCCACTCCCTGAATATCGAGGTTGACCTGCACCGGCTGCTCCGTCGTCTTGTCGATATACACTTCGCCCGTGTAGCTAAAACTCGCGGGACTTCCTGCGCTCCCACCACTCGCGGACGGCACGACGTGAATATCATAGACGTTATGCCCGTTGATGATTTTGGACGATGATTTCAGCGTGCCGTCGCTCTGTGTGAAAACACTCTGCACAAGGTTGAGCAAGAACAGGCTCTGGTTGCCCTGACCACCACCCGCGCCACCGATGGTCGGCGTGCCTGACGCGGCCGCCACTACGGCTGGCCCCGTGTACACAACTTTTTGCGTGGGGTCATATTGCCACTGCTGCTTACCATCGCTGACATTGACGGTTCCCGTTGTGAGTTGCGGAATAGCGGATTGTAACACGACGGTACGGGTCTTGTTTGGCGCGGCATTCCAGACTTCTGTGTTCACTTTACCGCTAATGGTCTGGCCCGTGATTGTGAGGTTGAAGATGCCGTGCAGGGTCTTCGCGGTATTGAGCTTATGCGCCATCGTATCAAGTATTTGCTGACCCTCGCTCGTCCCTTTTGTGGGTGAAGGCGTCGGCGTAGGCTTTGTCTGTACTTTTGGCGTGCTATCGCCCCCACACGCGGCAAAGAGTAACAGCGCGATGAGGAGAAACAACGATGTGAGCAAAGGATTCCTCAAACGTGAGAGAATCATGACTGGCTCCTTTATATATACCACATTGGTAACAGGGTATCTATAGAACGCTTCTGATTGAAAAACATTTCTAGACTGCTTTGAGCTACTTAGAGTATAGCAAAAAAGAGTGGGCCATGCCTACACACCCCTGCACATACCTCGATGGTCTGCCTGTGCAGGGGCGAAACATGGCCCACTCTGAACACAACGCCGGGAGGCGTCGGTATCTTGTCTGGGAAATTTGCTACATCTAAAGCATACACTATGTTCGCGCGGATTGTAAGTGTTTTCGCGATATCTTTTGTTCTTCTAATATGTTTCTAATGTTGTCCGTCTGTGGTAACTCTTCACATTCGTACTTTTGCAGACGCAGTGGCTTGAGACGTGCCTGATGCATCGGACGCGGAACGGGCGTGTGATATAGCAGGGCAGAGTAACTTTGAGGGATGATTGGCATAGAGGCGGTTTCAGCAAGCCAGATCGCTTGCAGTTCCTGCGAATGCTGCGCGTTCTGTCCCGTTAATGTCTTGCCCAGCCAGATTGCTGTGTAGACCGTCGGAAACATACACACGGCCTCGACAGCTATCGCAAGCACCCAGCCGAGGCTCAGGCCGCCAAGTCCCGCGACATGTGCGCCAAAAGCGGCGGCGAGTACCTCAAGGATGCCGCCGGGCAGAATGCCGAGGATGGCACCGCCCACGCGATCTTGAATGCGGCAGATAGAGATATAATGGTTTTTGATGATGAGCGGGAAGGCGGCGAGTGCCAGAATACGCAGGCACCACGCGGCATTGACGGCGTAGGAAGCCCCAAACAAGCTCAAAATCTGCTTCGTGCCGAATTGTAAAACAAGATTTGTCAGAACACTTGTCAGCACCGCCAGCCCGATTGTCACCCGCGCCTTGTGTGCCAGTGAGGTCGGTTGTGCCGCGTTCATCGCGTGCAACACGGTTGTGAGCGCACCAGGGATGATAAACACAAAGCTCACAATCATCCACGATACGTAAAACCACGCGTTCATCTCAGCCGATAGCAGTGCGGTAACAAGTATCGGCAACACTTGCGTTGGAAATTGCAGCGTCAGGTTGAGCAGGTGATGCTGTAGCGCAGCCGCCCCCAGTTTACGCAGAAGTCCCCATTGTGGCAGGTAGCTTGTGCGTGTCTGGCTCCTTTTGAGCAGCAAGGGTAGTGCCAGCACAAGTAACGAGAGGATGTTTGAAAACGCCCACATCGCGTAGAGCGTGATACCTACGTCGTGAAAGAGCGACGAGCCGACGAAGAACAGCGTCAGCAGCTTGGCAACCGCGAAGAAGGTGTTGCGCCAGAGTTGTTGACCGCCGCGCAATAGCCCGATGAGTGCCTGATCGAGTACAAGTGTGACCGCGTTGAGTGCCACACCGAGCGCGAACACGCAGAGGTTGACGCCATTGGCGCGGAGCGGTTGGAAGCCAGCGATAAATGAGGGCGCGAACAACGCGAACGCGACGCCAGCACAGCCGCCAGCCGTTCCCACAACAAGGAGGGCCGTACTAATCAGCGAGGCTTCTCGTCCCGGTTGACGCGGTAGTTCGGTGATGAGCAGCGTTCCCAGTCCCAGCACACATACGCTGCCAAGCAGCATCATCGCGGAGAGCGCAGCGGAGGCGATGCCCACCGCGCCCGTCGAGAAATGGCGTGCCGCAATCCACCAGTATACAAAACCCAGCCCTGATGTTACCGCCGTTGTGCCAATCAGCGAACCCGCGTTGATTAGCATGATGCTATTGGTTTTTAGCCAGTGGAGGAGTGCGTTCACGGTATTTTTATGCTCCCTTATTTGTTGAGATAGTTCCCGCAGAAGGAGAGAAGGTCCCCATAACGTAGCCTGCGGTTGTCGTCACGAGACCCGCGATAATCGCAGCGGCGCGTTGTAGTCCTGTGATGTCGAAGCGGAAAAGGCAGTCGCCAAGCCCGCGCACCACGCCCAACGGCAGCATGTGTAGCGTATAGGCGCGTTCTGTCGAGAGGCTATCCTTGATACCAACGTAGCGCGTGATGATTGCCTTTGAAAAGCCTTCTGCGTAACAGCGCGTGAGAAAATAGCGGAGCGTGGCGCGGCGGGCGGGTATGGCATGCTGAATACTTGCCTGCGCCTCATAGAGAAACTTTTTGTGGGGCCAGTGTTGCTTCGCGCGAATACACAGCTCTGTCTCCTCTCCGCCCAACGTCTGTTTGCCAACGTGTCCAATATCACTTCTGAACGCGCCGATTGCTTCAAATATCTCGCGCCGCACACACATACAACCGGCCCAGAGGTTGCGTACCTCGACGGGTTGCGGCGTTGGAGGTTGGTATGAGCAACCAAGCACCCAGTAAAATTCGGTGGGAAACCAGCGCGGTTGCGTGCCTTCCCATTGTGGATTGACCGTACCGCCCGCTCCCAGCACCATTGGGTCAAGACAACAATCACTCAGCTTTTCCAGCCAGTCTGGCGCGGCAATCGCGTCATCATCGAGGCACGCGATCAACTCCCCTTTAGCCTGTATAACGCCCGTGCTACGTGCCCCTGACACTCCCTGTGGCCCGGTGTTTTCCAGCGCGATGACATCCGCGATATGGAGACGGACGCGTTCCAATAATGTCGGGTTGTAGTCAATCACCACGATAATTTCGCGTGGGGCCGCCCCCTGCTTACGTACCGACTCTACCGCTAACAACAGATTGTGCCAGCGTTCCTCAGTGTACGAACAAATAATAACGGAAACGTCAATTCTGGTCTGTATTGTCTTTTCTGTCTGTGCTATTATGTGTATCGCCATCATCTCCTCCTCCTCTAGCCCCTGTAATCATTTCCGGTACGATTTCCTTACCTCATGCATCGTCGCACCACCTGCCATATGGGTGTTCGCGCCCGTCGATACGCGGTCATGAGCTTCTCGCTATAGCTGCTCTGTCCAATGAGCAGGGCCGCGAATACCGCGCTATCTGTATTGGAGTGAACCATAAGTCGCGTCAGAGCGAACCGATGTGTGCTGGTGGAGGTTCGCATGTGTTTAACGGCGCACGCTGACGTATAGCCGATTGCGCGGGCAAGACGTTGCGTGGTCGCGGTGTAATACCCGTAGGGGTACGCACAACTCATGACCGCCTGCCCAAGCTGTTGCTCAATACGCTCTTTGCTTCGCGCGAGTTCATCGTGTGCCAGTGCTGGTGAGAGCATATCAAGCTGCGGATGCGTGTGGCTATGTGCGCCACATTCTATTCCGCACGCGTGCATAGTCGCGATCTGCTGCCATGTGAGCATCGGACGCGTTCCCTCACCATCACGGTGCAACCAGGCACACGTCCCATTGACAAACGCGGTGGCGATATAGACCGTTGCCGCGAAGTTGTAGCGTGTGAGAACGGGCAACGCGTCGGTGAAAAAGTCAGCAAAACCATCGTCGAATGTCAGGATAACGGGTTTCACGGGCAGGGTCGCGCCGCCCTGTGCTACCGCGTCTACCCATTGTGTGACCGTGACTGGTGTATAGTCGTGGTCGCGCAGGTATGCCATCTGCTCCGCGAACCGCGTTGGCGCGACGGTGAACGGCGCGAACCTGGGGTTATGACACGTTGAGATGCTGTGATACATCAGAATTGGGAGCGTGCTCATCGATTTGCTCGCATGGAGACGCGCACGTGCTCGCGCTGTTGCTGTAACGTGTCCGCGCTCGCAAGCGGTTGCGCTGTTGCGTGGCCCTTACGTGGCGCGGCGATGCGTCCAACGAGGTACCCCGCCACCGTTGCCGCCAATCCCAGCAGAATCGCACCCGCGCGAACCACGCCAGCGAGGTTTCCCCGTAGAAACGTTTCTTTCAGGCCATAGCCGATACCGCGTGGCAACGTTTTAAGCATATAGGAGCGTTCAGCCGCGAGACCGGTTCGGGCGTCATGCAGGCCGACAAGCAGAGCTTTCCCCAGTCCCTCGTCATAGCAGCGCCACAGGAAATACGAGAGGCGCGTGCGTTGCGCTGGTACACAATGCTGTACGGTGGCGGAGGGAGTGTAAAACCAGATGCATTCTGGATACGTCTGTGTGATACGCATACATAGCTCCGTCTCTTCGTCTCCCGCGTGATGCTGTAGCCACTTATTGCGCGTTGTCGCCTCCCCTTTATTGTTGCCAAAGGATGCGCGAAACCCGCCAACCGTCATCACGGCGCCTCTTCGCACGGACATATTGGCCCCAATCACATTGCGAACCGCCGCCTTTTTCATCGGCATTCCGGTATAGGTACAGCCAACGACCCACAGGAATTCATTGGGAAACCAGACGGGACATGCCTCGAACCAGCGCGGCTCGATTTTCCCACCGACGCCCACCACCAGAGGCTCCTGATAGGGAATTAGAAGTTGCTCTAGCCAGCGTGGTTGAGCAATCGCGTCATCATCGAGAAAAATGAGTACGGCACCTTGCGCGATGGCGATACCACTATTGCGTGAGCCAGAGGCCCCCTTTGCCTCGCGGTTCTCGATCACAGTTACATCCGCGAAGTGTGTACGTACCTGTTGCAATAATGAGGGGTTATAATCAATCACGATAATAATTTCGCGTGGTTGTACCGCCTGTTGTCGCACGGATTGTACCGCCGCGAACAGCTCTTCTATACGCTTCTCGGTATACGCACAAATGATAACAGAAACATCCTCATGCTTCATCTCTTCCCCTTTCCCAGCATCCATGTGTATTAGAGTGTGTCGCGTTTCAGTCGCGGCGTGGACAGCGTGGGGCGTTGTAGTCGTTCTTTGAGAATTGTTTTGAGGACGCGCCAGCCATCGTGAAATGTGCGTAGATTGCTTGTGCCGTGTACCCGCGAGTATTCGACGCTGGGAACCTCGACGATGGCAAATTTGGCTTTGTGCATTCGCAGGTTGAGGAGTGTCTCGATCTCGAAACCGTCGCAGTCGATGCTCACGGTGTCAAGACAATACTTCCAGAACGCGTTATAGCCATAGCAGAGGTCGCTAAAGCGTGTCCAGAACAAGGCATTGACCAGTGTACCGAGTAGATAATTCCCGACGTGTCGGAGTGGCGTGATATCGTGACTTCCTCCACCTGCCGTGAAGCGCGAGCCTTTCGCGAAATCGTGACCCGCCAGCAGTGCCTCAACAAAGCGTGCGATCTCCATTGGGTCAGCCGAACCATCGGCATCGAGCATAACGATTATCTCGCCCGTACAGGCACCGAAGCCTACGCGCAACGCATCGCCCTTGCCTTTGCCAAGCTGCTTGACGACGCGAATCGTCGGAAACAATTGTTGCGCCACCTCTATAGTGTTGTCAGTCGATTGTCCATCAACCAGAATAACCTCATCGACGAACGATGGGATATATGGAAGCACATGACAGAGATTTTTCGCCTCGTTGCGTGCCGGAATGACCACGCTGATACGCGGATACTCTTGCTTTTCGGCAACACCTACAACTCCTGTCCCTATACGTCGTACCTGTTGTTGTTCGTTCATTAAGAACCTCCCCCACTTTCCAACTTCACATCACAAGACACAAAGAACTCCTACAATCTATTATACGGAAAGTGGGAAAAAGGGCCGATGAAAGTACCATAGAGCAAATTCATTCGGACGTTATGCCAGCAAGTCCAGGCTCGCTTTGAGGGCGTTATCGACGCGGTGAAGTTCTTCGGCACTGATGGAGCCGCGCCGACGGAGGAGACGGGACTTTTCGATGGTCATGACCTGCTCGCACTTGACATCGGTTGCGTCGGTCAGGCCGTTCTCTTCGCTGGGGATGATACGGACGTGTAGGGCCAGCTCGCGCTCCGTGCGGCTCATGGACGCGACAATGGTTAGAGGGTACGCGGGTGAAGCGTTGCCTCGATCATTCTGGATAATGAGAGCGGGCCGTGTACCTTGTTGTTCCGCGCCTCGGCCTGGGGACCAGTTCACATCCCAAATCTCACCACGGCGGGGACTGGGGGAACTATCATGGTGTTGTTTATGGCTCGGCTGAGGTTGCCTGGCCTCACTACTCATAGGTTACGCAACCATGCCTTCGTTGCCGGCATGAAAAAAGAATTGGGCTTCTTCAAGAGTGTCGGGGATTGTGCCGAGGTACGTATAGGCTTCGTCAAGCGTAGAGTTGAGGGATGAAATGGCTTGTTCACGTTTCTGAATAATCGCCGATTTGAGTTGCTGGTAATTATCCTGTCTCATCAGTTCCATAATTGTATCCACGACATCTCCTAACGATGACTCTAGTTCAACAGCGAGAGCTTTTAGTTCTTTATGTTGGGTTGAAGGAATCTGGATTGATTTTTGGACGAGGTTTCCATGACGATAAAAATCTGTATGGACGACAGCCATGAAGATGCCTCCTATTTACAAGACGACGCGTATCCGTGTATCTGTACCTGTCCACATTGTACTTGCCCTGCTTCCAATTGTCAATAAAAAACAGAAAGTTGTACAATCAGGCCCGTGGCAAAGCAAGTAAAAAGGTCGCGCCCTCGCCCGGAATGCCCGAACTCTCGATCCAGATTTGCCCGTTCATGGCCTCGGCAAGTTGGCGACAGAGATAGAGGCCCAGACCCGCGCCACGCTGCACGCTGTTCATGGCGCGTTCGAGCCGCACAAACTTCGCGAAGAGGCGTGGAATATCTTCCGCCGCGATGCCCATGCCCCAGTCCCGAACCGCGATTACCACAAAAGAGGATAGGTGTGCCGCCGAGAGCGGCAAGCTGGTGTGTGTCAGACGTTGCTCGACCCGCGCCCGTTCCATACACGTTACGGTAATCACGATTTTCGAGGGCGGCAAGGCGTATTTGAGGGCGTTCCCGACGATGTTCAGAAGTATCTGACGCAGGCGCAGGTCGTCGGCCTGTACATACCACTGCTCATCTACCTCCACCTCTAGGGGACGCGACTCCATTGTAAAGGTTGGTTCAAGTATCTCTGTGATACGCTGCACCGTGTGCCGCATCTGCACGCGCTCTAAACGTAGCGCAACGCTATCTTTATCGACGCGGCTGGTGTCCATCACGTTGCCAACCAGCAATGCGAGTTCTTCACAGGCACGGCTTGCGTAGCCTATAAAGCGTTTTTTTGTCTCGTCGTCCAGTATGTTCGCGTGCGCGGAGAGCAATTCAAGATAGCCCTGAACAGAGGTCAGCGGGGTGCGTAACTCGTGCGAGGCGGTCATTAGAAAGTGGCTCGTGAGCCGCTCGGACTTCTGAGCTTCTTCAAGTGCCTCCCGCAGTTGTGTATATAACAGCGCGTTCGTCAAAGCAATCCCCGCCTGCACGCCAATTTCTTCGAGCAGTGCCAGATGCTGCTTGGTGTAGGCATGATGCTGATAGCTCTGCGCGGACAGAACGCCAACTAACACGTCACCATAAAAGATTGGCACAAAAAGCAGCGATTCCGAAGGCCGCTCGTTGCCAAACAGGTCGTCATTCGTCACACTGGGAAGACGCGTGGCGTCCTCAAAGAGGGCATACTCTTCGGCTGTATCAAACGAGAAGGCGCTGCCCTCTTTAGAAATCAAGCGGTCAACCCAGATAGGAATAGAGACGTATTGAAAGGGTGGATACGCTATACCTTCATCAATCAGATACTCCATGGTCATAATTTTCTTCTGATGATCGTAACGCGAAATAAAGAGTGCATCTATAGGCATAAGCTTACGCGTCTGCTCGTAAATGGTCTGGTACACGTTTTGGAGATCGCGGAGTGCGTCGGGCGCGAAGAGGGCGCGACTGATCTCGATCAACGCGGTTCGCTCCTCGCTGCTCTGCTGAGCTTCCTTATAGAGTCGCTCCTCCTCGATTACCAGAGCGGCCTGCTCTGCGAAGACACCCAGAAATACGATTTCTTGCTCTATGAGTGTGGTATCAACGGACGAACTTCCCAGCACAAGTAGCCCCAGTAAGGTCTGCTGCTCGCTTCTAAGCGGAAGCAAGAGGAGGTCTACAACTCCATTTGCAAACATAATCTTGTTTTCCCTTGAGAGGTCTTGCCAGAATGTGGAGACACGAGGCAACATGTAGATATCGTGTATTCTGTTGGCCTCGTTCAGCAACAGCGTCACCTGCTCCCTGGAAAGTGGGTGCTGTTGTAGATAGTCCGTCTGCTCCTGTGAAAGGCCGACGGTGGTGCGAATACAGAACTCGCGCACGTTCTCATGCACGTATAACGCGCATTGCTGAAAGCGCAAAGAGTCACACAAGGCCAGCACAACTCTGTGTAGCCGTTTATCGAATTGTTGTTGCGTTGTAACCATTCGCATCTCATCTCCCGCTCATATGATGTCAGAAGTATATCATTATTGGCAAGAGGGAGAGTGATATAGCAAACGCGATGTCAGGAGCGTAGGGTCTGACATCGCGTCTGCTTTGTACAAGAGGATGTTTGCTAGAAACAGAACCACCAGAACGTACAACTGGGCGTGCTCGTTGGAGTTGGTGTGTCCGTTGGCGCGGGTGGCGCAACTGTGGGAGTCGCGGGAAGAGTGGTCGCGGTTGCTGGCACGGTTGTATTGGTCATGGCGGGCGTTGGTGTTGGGCTACCAGTACCTGTTGTGCCTGCGCTGGCGAGCCATTCTGTGCCGTTTGGATAGAGAATGCCATTCTGGGCCTGGGGATCGCCCCACCCGTTGAAACAGTTATTACCAGATTGACAGGTGCCATCGTCGATTGCGGAACTGTCGCCAGTGGCGATAACGCGACCAGAGCCATAGGTGCTACGCGCGATGAAAACGCCTGTGGTGCCAGTGTTGGAGGAACCGGTGGTGTAGACCACACCGACAACATTAGGATTGTCTGCTGGCTTGATTGTTTCAGTTGTGCCTCTGTTAATCAGGCTGGTTGTGCCTGTACCAAAGGGGCCTTGCAGAATTGGATCAGGATTGGCCGTGTCAACACCGGGATAATCTTTGGCGATATTGGCGATATCATAGGTGATACCAAAGGGGTCGGTGCCGACGCCACCGTTGTTCATCAGGTCGTTGAAGATATGAAGCGAGTCGTTACCATCGTTGTTGCGGTCACTGCCGTTGTGATCGGCAATCATGAACAGGCCCCCACCGTTGTGAACAAAGGTGAGAATGGCGGTCTTTTCGCTCGTGGTGAACAGCGTGTTGGGTTCAGGCAAGATAAGTTCGTTGTAGTTGCTCAGGTCGAGCGGGCCACTTGTGCCATAGGTGATTGTACCGGTGTTGGTCTTCAAGCTATAGCGGCCCGTCTTCTGAAGCGTCACGCCCCATGAACTAAGTCCCCCCGTCCAATCTGTGACCGCCTGCGGGTTTGGGTTTTGCTGAAGCGGGTCGGGCTGGCTGGTGCTGATAATCCAATCGGCATTGCCCGCCGTTTCCGCGTGGGCATTGTCAAATAGAACCTTGTACTGCGCGGCTGCGACACGATGCGTATTATACGCATGGGCTGGATGAAGTGGTTGCTGGATTAAGGCGAACATCGCGCCTATGAGAAGGAAAACAAGCGCACAGAGCGCGTAGAGTTTCCACCGAATGTGTGGAAGCACTGTCATAAAAAATGGCTCCTTCAGAAAGATTTCGTCCAACAAAAAGAACGCGTTCGGGAAAGCTTTTCTCCCCTATATCTTTCTCCCTACGAAGGAACAAGCACATATGGCATTTGAAAAATTATATTCCAACTCAACAAGAGAGCGATACCAACTCGATATCGCTCTCTGTACAAAAAACAAGCATTCTAGTATGTGTCAGTCACGCGCACGATAAATCTTCACGCGGCGGTTTGGCTCTTTGCCTCGGCTGCGCGAGATCAGGTTGTAGCGCGTCGCCATCTGATGCTGCAAGCGGCGAATGTAGGCGTTCGCGGGAACGAGTTCCGCCGTCGCCAGGCCCTTGTTGAGTACCTGATGAATCGCGTCCTCGGTCTCCAGCATCGCCTGCGTCGTGGGGTCATCCATCTCGCCCATGATGACGCCACTCTCGGCACCGTCCTCGTCCGACTCGTCTTCATCGTCGTCCTCATTTGAGGTTGTGACTTCCTCAACTGTGGTCGTCATGGGAATATCGAAGATACGAGCCATCGCGTGTTGCATTTGCATGACGGTGTTGTTTTTTAGAATGATAATAAGCTTGCGGTCCTGCTCCGCTTGCTGTAAGCGTTCCGGTTGACGTTTGTAGTAGTTTTTGATAGTGATGATGGCGTCGGCGTCGCGCTCGTTGGCGGTAATCACAACGGGGACGCGGAGCATACGGGCGGCGTCCGCGAGTCGCTCGCGGTTGACGCCGAACGGGTAAACGCGCATGGACTTTATCAATGGCAACGGCAATTCCGTGTCGGCGGGCTGGTAAATGCCTTCCTCTAGGAAGGGACGCTCTTGTGTGACAAGGGCGGTGTTGCCAACCTGTTTAACATCGGCGGGTGCTGTACCGGTTGGGGCCAACGCTCTCATCTGCGGCTGTACCTGCTCCGTGCTGCGTCCGCGAAAACGATCACCGCGAATCATGCCGTTATCGCCGGAACGTCCCTCTTGCCCCTGCCGAGGCTGATTCCAGTTACTGCCGCGTCCATTGCGGTTGGAGCGTTCGGGCCGCTCGAAGGTACGTGGCGAGAAGCCCTGCTCGGCTCCACCAAGCCCACTATTGCCCCACGTTGGAACATCCATACCGCCCGTTGTGATGCGGCGCACGTTGACCTGTCCGGTCTCTTCGTTGCGAGAGCGTTCTTCCGCGACAAATGCTTGACCGCGCAACATGCTATCGACGGTATCAGAGACATCGCGGTGTACAATCGCCTCGTCCCAACTCTGTTGTTCCACGACAACATCGAAGGTGGGCGGCGATTTGCGCTCGTTGATGGTCTTTTGCGTGTGGCGACGACGGGCCTCTTCGTCACCCAGCGTCACGGTCTGAATACCGCCAATGAGGTCCGAGAGGGTCGGGTTGACCAGCAGGTTCCCCAGGGAGTTTCCGTGCGCGGTGGCGACAAGCTGGACGCCGCGTTCCGCGATGGTACGGGCCGCGAGTGCTTCCAGTTCTGTGCCGATTTCGTCAATCACGATGACCTGCGGCATATGGTTTTGCACTGCCTCGATCATCACCGCGTGCTGTTCCGCCGTGCTTGCGACCTGCATTCGACGCGCCCGCCCAATGCCCGGATGCGGAATATCGCCATCGCCCGCGATCTCGTTTGAGGTATCGACGACAACAACGCGCTTGTTGGACTCGTCCGCGAGGACACGGGCGATTTCACGCAACAGGGTGGTTTTGCCCACGCCCGGACGACCAAGTATCAGGATTGACTGACCCTGCTCGACGATATCGCGAATTAGGGCAATACTGCCAAGCACCGCACGCCCGATGCGGCACGTCAGGCCAACGACTTTCCCCTTTCGGTTGCGTAACGCGCTGATACGGTGCAGTGTGCGCTCAATGCCAGCACGATTATCATCGCCGAATTCACCAATATGTTCAACCACATAATCCAAGTCTGCTGAAGTCACAGACTCGGTACTCAGGATCACCTCCCCGTCTGGGAATCGGCCCTCGGCAACGCGTCCGAGGTCCATTACGATCTCCAGCAGTTCACTTCGGTTTTCCAGCCGATAGACCGCGTCGCGGATGCTCGGCGGAAGGGCAGCCAGCAGAGCCTTCAGATCGTCAGTGATCACATGTTGCATAAGCAGTTTCTTTTCCTCTCTTATACAGACCGACAACGACACTTCGTGTCTCGCTTTCGCGCAGTCGTTCTGACCAGTAGCCTCTCTTATACAGACCGATAGCGACACTTTGTGTCTCGCTTTCGCTTTTCTTCTCTCTATTCTGTTTGTGAACGGGCGTTCCGGCAGATAGGGAAACGATTAGCGTTGCTCCGTCGGTCTTGGCAGAAGCCGTAGTGTTCTCTGGCGTGAACTGACAGTCCCCAGGCCCTTCAAGCCATAGACCGCTCGTTGTTCTAGTAGGGGGACTGTGCTTTGACGCGTGGCGAGTAAGGCCATGTGCCGCACGAGCAGGTCTTTGGTGAAAGTCTGCTCAAATCCACTATTGCGAAGAGCGGTAATTACGGATGTATCGTACTCCCTCACCATACAATAGATCGGGCGCATATCGTGTTGCTGAAGCCGTCGTACTCCGAAGCGCAGAAGCGGTTCAGCAAGTTCGACATGCTCCGGGTGTACGTTTAGAAAGAGTCGGTGCGGTGCCGAGCCTTGTCCACGACAGAGCCGCAACCATGCTCCCAGGCGCACGCCAACGTCACAGATATAGTTCTCGTTCCCGTTCGAGAAGAGTCGTTGTGAGCCGACATGCAATTTCGCGTACTCTTCGCTGCTCTCCAAGAGTTCCGCCATCCGCACGCGTTGCGGCGTGACGGCGCGGTACAACTGGTGTAATCCCCATGCGTAGTGGTGATTCCAGCGACGCAGCGACGAGAGTGGAGGCTCGCTTTGCTCATTGCCTGTCCCCGGTTGATAGACGTAGGTTAGTTCACGGGCGTAGCGTTGGAAGTTAGAGCGTTGGAACAGACCAAACTCCGGTACTTCATCCTCGACCTTCGCGAAAATACGGAGAATACCATGTGTCGCCGCCATTTCAAGCGTGTATTCCAGCAGTGCCATCAGCACCTCTTCTTCGCTTGAGCCGACAATGCCACGCTGTGTCATAGAAGCGAGATAGGTCATATCCCAGGTGGTGCGTGATGGTCGTTCGCGCACCTGTGCGAAACCCAGGATACGCCAGTGGTCTTCACAAATCCAGGTACGGGTCGTGGGATTGAGCGGAAGAATATTTCTTAGAATTGGTGACGGGGTAAGGTAGTCCTCCACCGGCTCTTGCCAGCAGACGAAATTCGCAAATGCGTGCTGCTTGCTGCGAGCGCGGCGGTCAATGGCGTAGATGATTCCCGGTAAATCGACGAACAAGACCGGTCTTATCATCATTGCTCCTGCGTCATGCGTGAAGCATGTTTGCTCTACATGACGACGCTCTGTACTATGCGGAGAAAGTAGTGATGAAAACGTGGGTCTCGCTGTCCGTCGGTTGCTGCAACCTCCGGGTGAAACGCGGTTCCAAGTAGAGTTCCTTGACGGACGGCGACGATGGTTTCGTCGTCGAGCTTTGCCAGCACTTCCACCGTTGGCCCCGCCGTTTCAATGGCAGGCCCGCGAATGAAGAAGGCGTGGAATGGAGCTTCTCCTAATGCCGGAACCGAAAGATCAGTCTCAAAACTTTCCCGCTGACTACCAAACGCATTGCGACGGACGCGTATGTCGAGAGATGCCAGTAAAGGTTGACCTGCAAGCGCGTTATCCGTCTCTTTTGCCAGCAAAATCAATCCCGCACAGGTTCCCCAGCAGGGAACACCGTCCTGAATTTTCTGCTTCAGTACCGTATCTAACCCGTACTCAACCATCAGTTTCCCGATGGTGGTACTTTCACCACCTGGAATAATTATACCATCAATTTCGTCAAGATGCTTGGGAACTCGAACAGGAATTCCAGTAACCTCTATTGCCAGCATCGAGGCAGCCATGTTCAAAGCCTTGAGGTGCGCCTCGAAATCACCCTGTAATGATAATACGCCGATACGGAGCGTTTGGTTGGACATTTTTGTACCCTATTTTAGCTATTCGCAACGGAAGTTCTGTAGAGGGGATTGGGAGACCGCAAGGGTCTCCCCTACATTACACGTACACGGGCAATGAAAGACGTGTGTTTACCAGCCGCGCTTCGCCATACGTTCTTCGTCGGGCAGAGTGCTGATGTTGATGCCAACCATTGGCTCGCCAATGTTGCGTGAGACTTCCGCGATGATTGCCGCATCTTGATAATGTGTGGTCGCGCGAACAATCGCTTTGGCGCGTTTGAGTGGGTCGCCGGACTTAAAGATGCCGGAGCCAACAAAAACGCCTTCCGCTCCGAGCCGCATCATCAATGCAGCGTCCGCAGGGGTCGCGATACCGCCAGCCGAGAAGTTGACGACGGGCAACTTGCCGGTACGTGCGACTTCCTTGACCAGCTCGTAAGGTGCGCCAAGCATCTTGGCTTCCGCCATCAGTTCCTCTTCGGGCAGGTATTGCAGGCGGCGAATGCCATCCATGATGGTTCGCATGTGACGAACAGCCTCGATCACGTTGCCCGTACCAGCCTCGCCCTTTGTTCGCATCATTGCCGCGCCCTCGCCAATACGTCGCAGAGCCTCGCCGAGGTCACGCGCACCGCAGACAAACGGAATCGAGAACAGGTGCTTGTTGACGTGGAACCGCTCATCGGCGGGCGTCAGCACCTCGGACTCGTCGATGCAGTCCACGCCAATCGCTTGTAGTATCTCTGCCTCGACAAAGTGACCAATGCGGCACTTCGCCATCACCGGAATTGTGACCGCCTCTTTAATCTTGATAATCATATCGGGGTCACTCATACGAGCAACGCCGCCCTGTGCGCGGATATCAGCCGGCACGCGCTCAAGTGCCATAACCGCCGACGCGCCCGCGTCTTCCGCGATACGGGCCTCGTCCGCGTTAATCACGTCGCAGATAACGCCGCCCTTGAGCATCTCCGGGAAGTTGCGCTTTACCTGTACTGTTCCAGTCTGCTTTAACATAACTCATTGTCTCCTGGCGTGTCCGACGCCTCGCAAGAATAGAAAAAGAATGTGTGTTGCTACTCTGAATGGTAGCACGCACGACTCAGAACTGCCAGAGCCAATCACATTAAAACAGACCAACCATTACAGATTGGTTGGTCTGCACTCTTATCACACCGACTCTTTATCCGTTCGACGTGTCGTTATACACAATCGCGCGTTTGACCTGCTCGATCAAGTCGGTGACGGGAATACCGCGTGGGCAGGCGTCGGCACAGTTGAAGATGGTGCGACACCGCCACACGCCGTCACGTTGGCCCAGAATGCCCAGCCGTTCCGCCGCGCCCTGGTCGCGACTATCGAAGATAAAGCGGTGGGCGTTGACGATTGAGGCCGGCCCCACCCAGTTGGAATTGCCCCAGACGGAGGGACACGAGCCAGTGCAGGCACCACACAGAATACACTTTGTCCCCTCGTCGAAGCGGGCGCGTTCCTCTGCGGATTGTAGTCGCTCCGTGCCTGGCTCGTTGTCGTAGGTAATCAGGAATGGCTTGACCGATTTGTATTTGTCGAAAAATTGGTCCATGTCCACCACAAGGTCGCGGATAACGGGGAAGCCCAGCATTGGCTCGATTGTCACCTTATTGCCAACATCGCGCATCAGCACCTTACAGGCAAGGCGGTTGCGTCCGTTGATACGCATAGCATCGGAGCCGCACACGCCGTGAGCGCAGGAACGGCGGTAGGTGAGCGTGCCGTCCATATTCCACTTGACGGTGTTCAATGTGTCCAGTAGACGGTCAATCGGGTCACATTCGACGCGATATTCGCCCCAGTAGGGCTTGTTGTCTCGTTCGGGATCATAGCGTTTGATACGCATTAGTACGTTCATTCTATATCTCCTTGATAGATGATTCCATGTTCTATGTAATTTGTGTTAGCGTCAATGGGTGCAAGTGCAAGGGTGTTAGCGTCAATAGGTGCAAGTGTTAGCGTCAATGGGTGCAAGGGTGTTAGCGTCAATGGGTGCAAGGGAGACCAGCGAGGGAGACCGCAAGGGTCTCCCCTACATTTGGGCCAACCTGTATGTGTAGGGGAGACCCTTGCGGTCTCCCTGGCACTCGCGGTCTCCCTTACACCCACTGACTCCCCTACACTCGCGGTCTCCCTGGCACTCGCGGTCTCCCTGGCACTCGCGGTCTCCCCTACACTCGCGGTCTCCCCTACACCCACTGACTCCCCTACACCCACTGACTCCCCTACACCTGCGGTCTCCCTCGCACTTGCGGTCTCCCCTACACCCACTGACTCCCTGTGTGCCTAGATTCCTACACCCAACAAACGTGTCAAGCTGCGCTAAAACACCCTAGTATTTGCGTTCTTTGGGCTTGAATATCGGGTCTTCAATCAAAATCACGTCTTTATAGTCAAGGCGGACATCGTGTGTCTTTGCGCCTTTGTAGGCCAATGTGTGTTTGAGCCAATTCACATCGTCGCGCTTCTGATAATCGAGCCGATAGTGTGCGCCGCGACTCTCGGTACGTGCCAGTGCGCCATGTGTGGTGGCCTCGGCGCAATCGAGCAGGAAGCCAAGCTCAATTGTCTCGACCAGCTCGGTGTTGAAACGCTTGCTCTTGTCCTGAAGCTGCACCTTGCTGTACGCGTCTTGCAGACCGTCGAGCGTATCAAGGGCGTGGCGGAGGCCGCGATCACTGCGCTCGACCATCACCTTGTCGTCCATCTCGTTCTGCATCTCGCTACGAATACGCGCGGCGGACTCGCCACCCGTGGAGCTATACAGACGGTCAATCAGGTCGCGCGAGTATGCTTCTGGATTGGCGGGCAATGGCGCGTAGTCGTTCTCTTTGATGAACTGGGCCATATGCTTGCCCGCGCGTCTGCCGAACACGATCAAGTCTACCAGCGAATTTGTGCCTAAGCGGTTCGCGCCGTGAACGGAGACACACGCGACCTCACCCGCCGCGTAGAAACCGGGGGCGACCTTCCATTGTGGATCAACCACAACGCGGGCGTCTACATCTGTAGGAATACCTCCCATCGCGTAGTGTGCCGTTGGTTGAATCGGCACCGGCTCCGTGATTGGCTCAACGCCAAGATAGTTACGGGCGAAGTCGGTGATATCGGGCAACTTCTCCGCGATCTTCTTCGCACCGAGGTGGCGCACGTCAAGGAAGACATAATCTTTGCCATCGACTCCGTTGCCGTCTTTGATCTCCTGCACGATACAGCGCGACACGATATCACGCGGCGCGAGGTCTTTGAGCGTCGGCATGTAGCGTTCCATGAAGTATTCGCCCTTGCCGTTGAGCAACATTCCACCCTCGCCACGCGCCGCCTCGCTCAACAACACGCCTACCTTGTAGATGCCTGTGGGGTGGAACTGGTACATCTCCATGTCTTGCAGAGGGATACCGCGCCGATACGCAACCGACATGCCATCACCCATACAGGCGAAGGCGTTGCTGGTGACGCGCCACGCACGCCCATAGCCGCCCGTCGCGAACAGAATCGCTTTGGCGTGAAACGTGTGTATCTCGCCCGTGCGGATTTCCAGCGCGACCACGCCGCATGCCTGCCCGTCGTTCATGAGCAAGTCGAGCATCAGGAACTCATTGTAGAAGCGCACCTCATTTTTGATCGCGCTCTGGTACATCGTTTGTAGAATCATGTGGCCTGTGCGATCAGCCGCGTAGCAGGAGCGGCGAACTGGCCCCTCGCCATAGTTGCGGGTATGGCCCCCGAAACGACGTTGGTCGATGCGCCCGTCCTCGGTGCGGCTAAAGGGCAGGCCGCGATGCTCAAGCTCGTACACGGCGTCGATGGCTTCACGCGCCAATACTTCCGCCGCAGGTTGGTCTACCAGATAGTCGCCACCTTTGACGGTATCATACATATGCCACTTCCAATGATCCTCTTCCAGGTTGCCGAGCGCGGCAGCCACACCGCCCTGTGCCGCGCCTGTATGGGAGCGCGTGGGATAGACCTTTGTCAGGACCGCGACGCTGGCCTGTGGCAATTGCATCGCGGCCATCAGGCCCGCACCGCCGGAACCGACGATGACAACATCAAACTTGTGGTACATAGCATATCCTCGTTTATTTCTGACCAGAGCATTCCCTCGCGGCTAGCCCTGTACGGGTTTACCTTGTAGTACACGCGGGGCCAAGTGCGCCCGTGTGCTGAAAGGTAATTAAGGTAATGGTTCCCAGCATAAAAAAGACTAAGAGCAAAACTGCTGACGTGGACATCAGGGCGAGCCGTGGCCCACGTGCGCGTACATAGTCGTCGATAACCACGCGCAACCCGTTCATGCCGTGCGTGAGTGCCAGCGTGAGCAGCATCCAGTCGAAGAGTCGCCAGAGCGGATTGTCGTAGCGCATCGCGACAAACTGATAGGTGGTGCAGTGAACATCATTCGTCACATGCATAATGAACAAATGAATGATGGCGAGAAAGAGCAGAATGATGCCGGAGACGCGGAAGTAGTACCAGGAAAAGGTCTCGAAGCCGCCACTTGCTGGTCTTGGGCCACGGCCCGTCGATACACGTAACATAACGAAAAAGCTCCTCTTTTATAAGCAATGTTAATGTCCGTTGACATGCCCTGTTGTGGGAACATGTGTGAACCAGTACAAACCAGGCACAATCACGTAGTAGGACATGGGCAGAAACACAAGGATCGTGAGTGCCAGGACGCCCACGAACATCACGCGCTGATAACGCGCCCCCTTCCGCCAGAAGTCAATGAACATGATACGTACACCATTGAAGGCATGAAACAGTACGGCCCCAATTAACGCCAGGGAGAGCAAGCGCACAACGATCTGGTCGAAAAGCACAATGCCCTCATTGTAGACCTGTGAGCCAAACCCTAGCAGCGAGATATCGACGATGTGAATAAATAGAAACAACAGAATGCCAAGCCCTGTAACGCGATGTAGCAGCCAGGACCACATACCGGATTGACCTTTGTACATCTTTTCCTCAATTCTGGGTTAGGAGGGAGACGGGATATACTGCGATATAAAAAGGGGCGCGTTTGACCAAAACGTACTATAACAGGACAGATCAAAAGCGTCTCTATACAACAAATATAGAGCAAGCACTCCTCCTATCCGCCAGCCGTTACGCATAACGCGGCACCCCATCGTGCCTTCCTAACCAAGTTCGTAGCTATTGCCTTTATATTATACGTCAAGGTGTGTAGAGTGGCAAAGAGGAGATTTAGTGTGGAAAGAAGAAGGAGCATCGCGGCAGCTTGCTTCTTCTTCTCTCCAAAAGTCCCCTTTTTCTGAAAACGCGGATTTTTTGCTATACTGACACAGGAAAAATGTTGACGGGATAGGTGGGAGAAGTGATGGTACAACAACGATTGCGCGTGCTCATGGTGACGGCACGCTATTTTCCTTTTATGGGCGGCATCGAGACGCATGTCTACGAGGTTGCGCGTCGCCTTGTGCATATGGGCGTCTCGGTGACTATCGCGACGACAAGTTCGCATACAATGAAGCTGCCACGCGAAGAGACACGCGAGGGCGTGCATATTCTGCGCGTCCCCTGCTGGCCCTCGGATCGCGATTATTATATCGCACCGGAAATCTTCACGATCATCAAACAGGGTGGGTGGGACCTTGTGCATTGTCAGGGTAGCCACACGTTTGTGCCGCCGCTCGCTATGCTTGCCGCGAAACAGGCGGGTATTCCCTACGTTGTCACGTTTCACACAGGCGGCAACTCGTCGCGCCTGCGAACGGCGATACGTGATACACAGTGGCGCGTGCAACGTCCACTTTATAGAGGCGCGGCGAAACTTGTTGGCGTCTCGCACTTCGAGGCCGACTATTTTCGGACACTGCTACGTCTCTCACACAAACGTTTCGCGGTCATTCCTAATGGCGGCACAACGTTTACAGCAGGCACGACTTCCACGCGGCCCGCGAACACGTCCACACACACGCTCATTATTTCGCCGGGACGCCTTGAGCGGTACAAGGGGCATCAGCATCTGATTACCGCGCTTCCGCATGTTCGGCAGCACCGTCCTGACGCGCGTCTACTCATTCTTGGCGCGGGGCCATACGAGTCAGAGCTACGCACGCTCGCGGAAGACATCGGCATGGCGAACCATGTGGATATCCGTGCCGTTGCTCCCAGTGACCGCAAATTGATGGCGGACACGCTAGGGCAGGCGACGGTTGTGGCCTTGATGAGCGAATATGAGGCGCACCCAATAGCGGTCATGGAGGCACTCGCGGTACACCGTCCGGTTGTTGTCGCCGATACCTCTGGCTTGCGTGAGCTGGCACAACAGGGACTGGTGCGTGCTATTCCTCTACACAGTTCCCCGCATACCGTCGCGCAAGCTGTGCTGCGCCAGATAGACGAGCCGCTCGTTCCCCCCGCGAACTTCACATTACCGACGTGGGACGAGTGCGCTGAGCAGGTGCAAGCAATCTACAAACAAGCCGTACTCTGTCGGGATAGGAGGAAATAGGGAAAGTATGCGTATTTTATTAGTAGCACAATTTTATCCGCCGACGATTGGCGGTGAAGAGCGGCATGTACGAAACCTCGCGCTCGCTCTGGTGGGACGAGGCCACCGCGTATCAGTCGCGACACTGCGCCACGGCAACGACCCGCTAGTCGAGATGGATTGCGGCGTGCGCGTGCATCGCATTCGCGGCACGATGCAGCGTGTCAGCATGTTGTTTACGGAGCAGCATCGACAATACGCCCCGCCGTTCGCGGATCCCGAACTGCTCCTGGCACTCCGCCAGATTATCAGTACGGAACGGCCCGATATTATTCACGCACACAACTGGCTTGTCCACTCGATGACGCCGCTTAAAGCGTGGAGCCGCGCGAAACTCGTTGTCACACTGCACGACTATGGCCTCGCCTGTGTGCAGCAACGCCTAACATATAAGCAAGAACTGTGCGATGGCCCCGCGCTGACAAAGTGCATGGAGTGCGCGGCGTTTTCATATGGCGCGGGCAAGGGTATTCCCTCGCTGCTGACAAGCTGGGTCGCGGGCAAGTTGGAAAACCAGGCAACCGATATGTTTCTCGCGGTAAGTCAGGCAGTCGCGGACGGGACACAACTCGCGCGACGTCGGGTTCCCTATCGCGTCGTTCCCAACTTTGTGCCGGACACTGTCGCGGCCCAGTGCGACGACACACACCCGCTCCTCGCGCACCTGCCCGACGGGGACTTTCTGCTCTTTGTCGGGGATGTCCGACGCGATAAGGGCGTTGGTGTGTTGCTGGAAGCATATGCCGCGCTGCCGATACAGGTGCCGCTTGTGCTTATCGGCACTGTGCGTAACGATATGTCGCTAACGATTCCGCCCAACGTTTTGCTGCTGCGGAGTTGGCCTCATGCGGCGGTTATGAGCGCGTGGCGGCGTTGCACAATCGCGCTTGCCCCCTCAATCTGGCACGACCCCTGCCCAACGGTGGCGATGGAGGCGATGGCGATGGGACGACCCGTGATCGCGTCACGCATCGGCGGTCTGCGCGATATCGTCGAGGATGGCAAAACTGGCCTGCTTGTTCCACCGGGGGACGCGAACGCGCTACGAGACGCGATGCAGACGTTGCTTGCCGATGCTCCACGTCGCGAGCAGATGGGAGCGATGGGCAAGCAGCGCGTCACGAACTTTCAGGCCAGCACGGTTGTAGCACAGATCGAGCGGGTGTATCAAGAGGTGTTAGCGGTATGAGTCTTACACCGATACGTACCAGATATACGGAACAGACCGTACAGCGCGTAAGGCAACACCCTCTGCGAATGCTCAACGATGCCGCGGGCAACACTACTCCAGAGAAAGACTATACGAATACACACAGCACGATAGGGATAGTGGAACTGCTGGGCGGGTGGTTCCCCGTCCTGACGCTACTCAACGCGCTTGGTATATGTATGACTGCCTATGCCTTCACAAGTTCGCGCTTCGGTGGCGCGGGACTGGACACGCTCTTTTTGCCGGGACTACTGGTGATGTTCACGCCAATCGCGCTTCGCCTGCTCCTGCCAACGGTGGCGCGGCTCGAACGGATTAGCCTGCTGTGCCTGCTTGGGTACGCCTGCTATCTGGTCAAGGTGCTGTCGAGTCCGCTCTATTTCGCCTTTTTCGACGAGTTTCTGCACTGGCGCACCCTCGACGATATCGCACACAGTGGACACCTGTTTACGCCCAATTCGCTGTTGCCTGTTAGCCCGTACTATCCGGGTCTGGAGATCGTAACAAACGCCCTCAGTACAACGAGTGGCCTCGACAGCTTTCACGCGAGCCTCGTGGTGGTCGGCGCGGCACGCATTCTCATGGTGCTGGCACTGTTCGCCATGAACGAGCAGATTCTGCAATCGTCACGCGCCGCCAGTCTCGCCACCCTGCTCTACATGGTTAACCCGCACTTTCTGCTGTTCGATGCCCAGTATGCCTACGAGTCGCTCGCGCTTCCACTCGCGACCTGTATGCTGTTCGCCTTGTCGCCACATCAGGTCGTCTCGATGCGCCTAACGCGTTTAGAACCACTGGCACCCCTGATAAAGTTTTCCAGAGAACGCACAAATGGCCTGCACAATGATTTACGCTGGATCACGTTTACCGCATGGCTTGTACTGGTCGCGGTTATTTTCACGCACCACGTCACCGACTTTTTCTTTGACGCCCTGCTCATCATCTGGACAATCGTCTACGCCGCCAAACGCCTCATGCCGCTCTACCGCTCGCACCTTGTACGAACCGCAGTCATAGGCGTGCTGGTCTCGCTTGTCAGCATTGTGCGCTTCGGCAATCCAGTCGTGGGCTATCTCACCTCGTTTATGAACGGGGCAATTACCGAACTTGGGCATATCGTCAGTGGTGCGGGGAGCGCGAAACAGCTCTTCGTAAACTATTCTGGCCCACCAACGCCGCTCTGGGAACGCATTATGACCGTCTCTTCTGTCGGGATCATTACGCTCTGCCTTCCCTTCGGCCTGCTCTGTTTGTGGAAACGCTCTCGTTCCAATGCGTTGGCCTGCACGTTTGGCCTCTTCTGCCTGCTCTATCCCGTCGTGCAAGCGTTTCGTTTGACCAACACGGGCGCGGAAGTCGCGGACAGGGCGGCGGCCTTTCTCTTTATTCCGCTCGCGCTGGTGCTGGCGGTTGTGATTGTACAGTTCTGGCCCACGGATCGCCTGCGCTGGCCTCAGTTAGCGGCAATTACTGCCGCGATGTCGCTTGTCTTTCTTGGCGGTATTGTTCTGGGCGTCGGCCCCGCGTCCGCGCTACTTCCCGGCCCCTATGAGGCCATTGCTGACGCTCGCTCTATTGAGCCACAGGGAATACAGGCCGCGCTCTGGTCGCATGACTATCTCAAACCCGCCAATCGGGTCGCGACTGACCGCATCAATCAGGTGCTGATGGGAACGTATGGCGATCAAAGAATTATAACCACCATTCAGGATAGCATCGACCTCTCAGAGGTCTTTCTCTCCACAAGCCTCACGCCCGACGGTGCCGCCTTGCTGCAACAAGCACACATTCACTACCTTGTCGCGGATACACGGCTCACGCACGCCCTTCCCCTGTTGGGCTTCTATTATGAGGAGTCAGAGACAGGGGCGTTTCACCACAAGACGCCCGTTAACACGCGAGCGTTCGCGAAGTTCGACGCTGACATACAGATTAACCGCGTGTTCGATAGTGGCGATATCGTTATCTATGATGTAGGAGGTGTGCGGAATGCACCTACGCAATAGTGATCTGCTTCTGGTTACGGGTATCGCGGCACTCTATACGGCGATGGCATTGCTCCCAACGCCATCGCCCATATATAGCGCGGTGGGACTTGTGTTTGCCCTGCCAATGGTCTTTTTTGTGCCGGGCTATGCACTCACCGCGATGCTTGCCCATAGGCGCGTGCTGGATGGCTCTCACCGTCTATTACTCAGTCTTGGCCTGAGCCTCGCGCTCGACATCGTGTGCGGCTTCCTGCTCAACCTGCTTCCGATGGGGTTACGCACACTCTCATGGGTGCTGCTGTTGAGCGGCCTGACGGTGCTGTTCGCGCTCCTCGTTATCTATCTAAGACGCGGACTTGTGCCAGTGCTGAGGCAGAGCGATAATCCTGCGACGCCACGCGTGACACTTCCCCGCGCAACCTTAATTTCGCGCGGGATACGTGGCGCAATCCTGTGCGGTTTCGCCCTCACCCTCACGCTATCCGCGCTCCTCTATGCAATGCAAGGTGTTGCCCATCAACCTCACCCCAGCTTCACACAACTCTGGATGCTCCCACCTGCCCGCGTGGGAACGCGTTGCGCCGTACAGGTCGGACTGCGAAGTTTTGAGGCAACCACCGTCACGTTTAACGTGGTGACTACGCTAAACGCGGCGCAAGTTACCGCGTGGCCCGCCCTTGTAATCGCGCCTAATCAGGCCTGGCAACAAACGCTTTCCGTAGCACCTGTCAAATCGGCACAGCGAACGCTTGTAGTCGTGAAGTTATATAAGCAGAGCAAACCAGACACGGTGTATCGCGAGGTACACATGACGCTGCCCGCTATGTGTACGTAGTACGTAGGGGCAGGTGTTGGCATGGTGGGGGCGAGTCGCCACCACGCCCTCTTGCCTCCAAAACTCCCCCTCCAGACAACGCGGTTATACCTCCACCTCCGCGTGCTTTCCCGCATCGCGGGGCAAGGCCATCGCGTCAAGTGCGTCCGCCGCCTCACGCAGCGTCAATGTTCCCTCGACCACGCAGGTGAGCAGGTGCGCGACATAGAGTTGCCGCGAAAGCTCGGCGTAGAGGTGCGGCGGCACGGACGGCTCGACCTGCTTTTGCCCGTGATAGGCTTTTGTCCACCCGATAACATAGCCCGCGTTCCACATGCTCGAATTGGTCGTATCATTCATCATGGGGGCGAGCATGTCACGC
>JBBQVS010000056.1:0-26544 GCA_038211295.1 Ktedonobacterales bacterium
GGTCTTCTTGTGGCCCTTCCTGGACAAGACATTCGGGCTGGGCCACGAGACCACCTCTGCTCATGCCTGGATACACGGAGGCTCTCCCTCCCTGGGCTTTCTTAGCGGCTCCATCGGCCCCTTCGCGGGCTTTTACCAGGCCATCGCGGGTGCGGGCGTGGTGAACTGGCTGTTTATGGTTGGTCTGCTTGGCATCGCGGTGGGATTACTACTTGGTATTGGGGTACGGATCGCCGCCGTTTCCGGGGCGGTCATGGTCATCCTGATGTGGAGCGCATCGTTGCCGCCCCAGAACGACATCTTCCTGGACAATCATATCATCTACGCGCTCGTTCTCGTTGGACTCGCTCTCGTTGGTGCCGGCAACACGCTTGGGCTTGGTCATTGGTGGACTCAGACCAGTCTCGTCCGCCGCTTCCCCTGGCTCACCTAGATGAGGGACGTACCCGTTCAGAAGATTGTGGCGGCACTTCGTATCTCAGGCATTGCTTCTTCCAGATGACAATGCCTTTGTCGGGGTGGAGTATTCCCGCTTAGACGTCTAAGCTGATTGCGAAAGAGAGAAATTCTCAATGAATGTGCTCTGGCCTGCACTTGGTGTGCTCGTGCTCCTTTTTGTGTTTCTCGCCCTCTCTACTATTCGTGTGGTGCAGCAGTATGAGCGGGGCGTCGTTTTCGTGCTGGGACGCTTGATTGGGGCGAAAGGTCCGGGTCTCTTCCTGGTGCCTCCATTCATCTCACGTATGCACACTGTTGACCTACGAATTGTTACTCTGACCGTGCCACCGCAAGAAGTGATCTCGCGCGATAATGTGACCATCAAGGTCACGGCGGTGCTTTACTTTTATGTTGTTGATCCGATTGCAGCGGTAGTCAACGTCGTAGACTTCAACCAGGCGACGACGCAGATTGGCCAAACGACCCTGCGTAATGTCCTGGGGCAATCGGAGTTGGATGAACTGCTGGCAGAGCGCAACAAGATCAACCACAATCTGCAACTAATCATTGACGAGCATACAACGCGTTGGGGGGTCAAAGTCACCGCCGTCGAGATCAAGGATGTCGAGTTGCCTGCGACGATGCAGCGCGCGATGGCAAAACAGGCCGAGGCCGAGCGCGAGAAGCGTGCCAAAGTGATTCATGCTCAGGGAGAGTTGCTGGCCTCCTCTCAACTAGCGCAGGCCGCCGAAGTGATCAGCACGCAGCCAGCAGCCTTACAACTACGCTACCTGCAAACGCTGACCGAGATCGCGGTTGAGAAGAACTCGACCATTATCTTCCCACTGCCAATAGACCTGGTCGAGCCAATGATCCAAATGATGCGGCGTCAGAGCAGTGTGCCAGCGAAGGAGTCATTCAACGGGTCTCACAGGAACGAGCCATCCCTGCCGAGCTAATCGTCCTTTGATTGTTCTTGTACACTGCTGTCTTATAAACGTATGTCTCTCACGTTCACGTCCCACTCTCCACGAAGAAATAGATAGATGAGAGGATACTCCTAATGATGTTTGGATATGATTTTACGTGGATGAGTATGACACTCATGGTGCTTGGTTCAACACTCTGGATTGTGTTGCTTGTCGTTCTTGCCTGGGCCGTGATGTGCTGGCTGAACACTCGAACATCTCGTCCAGCGTGGCAGACAACCTCGCGACCAGGAAGTGGCACAGCGGCAAGAGAACTTCTGAGCCAACACTATGCACGAGGCGGCACGCCTCGCACATGCCTCAGGTGGTTCGATGCATCTTTATGTAGCTTCATCATAGATAGATAGGAGAATTACATGTATATACAAGAGGCAAAGGAGCGAAGACGTATCTGGTTTGGGAAACCATGTATGCATCCCGAGATTGAACAAGAAGGAGATCAAGACCAAGACAGAGCAATGGGACGGTACGTGTGTGTTGTCTGTGGATCACCGTTCAGCAATGTCTCGATGTGGGAAACCATTCACACTCATCTCCAACAGATGAGCGTTCTGGCTGAAACGCCATCGTAGCTGGCGGCGAGCTTATGATGCGTTTTCCAACGTAGAACGGAAAGGATTTTCACTCATGTGGACGGACACGCCTTCTTGTTCTGGAGGAGACAAGGGCGTTCTTGAGAAGCGTGGCCGTAGACCGGTCGCCTACCTCAAGAAGTCGTGTCTCACGAGGATCACCTAGCTGATAGGTAAAGTGGATGTGCGTATTGGAGTGAGCATGATGATCTTTCAACAGTCAAAACAGGTTCGCTGGTGGGTGAGCCTCGCGCTTCTGGGCAATGCACTGTTTGAAGAGGTCATCTTCCATGGTTTTCTGCTGCCGCAGTGCTTCTTCCTGGTGCGTGGCTTGACGTCTCGTCCGCGCACTCGCCCTCTAGTCGCTCTCCTGGTTTCGCAACTCCTGTTTGCTTTCTACCATATCCCTCTCAGGTTGAGCAACAACGTCCTCGGGGTCATTCTCTTCTATGTCTTTGCGACACTCGTGCTCCTGTTCTGGCCCCTCTTCACGAAGAGAAGAGCGATAGCACTGCCTGTTCACAAGTGATAATGCTTCCATTTCCCAGTGTCTGTTTCTCGCTTTACGCTCCCCGAACTACCGAACGTGCCGGAGAGCCAGGGCGTTTGCTTGGATGATGAAGGTACAGATACACGCGCAACTCTGGGCCGCGAGTGACACGCCCCTTGCTATGGGGTAGAATAGAGACGGAGTGTTTTTGCTCTCAAAAGGACAGATGCTCTGTACGGTGGCAATGTGTAGGGGTAACGGAAGACGTATCGGGAGATGCCTTGAATGCGACTGCTCCACTGTTTTCTCTGAGAAGAGATAGACACACCATCCTGAACGAGGATGAGGCGTTGTGATGAAAGCGTCTGCGCAAAGAGCCAAGTGTTCAGCATTGATCTACAGGCCCCCTGAGTCCTCAAGAGCTAAGAAGGTACAGTCACGTATGACCCAATTGTGTAGGAAGCTTTGTACCATTCCAGGATCAGACCAGACGATGTCCTGGTGTGTGTGTCGTATGCCGGGAGACTGTATACAACAACTGCTCTGGTGGATGCGTCACACAAGCAAAGGAGTTTCTCTTGATGAGCAATGAGCATCATAACCTGCAACTTCAGGAGACGACGCGGCAGGACAAACGGGCAATAGCATTCGCCTTTCTTCCCCCCATCACGATGGCAGAAGTGATAACGCTGCTGAACTTCTCCCCCGAAGCCGTAGTCCTTGTCGATGCTAGGGGGACCATTGTGCTCCTGAATGAACAGGCCGCAGCCTTGTTCGGATACGCTCGATCAGAGCTGGAGCGTCAGGTTCTGGACCTGTTGTTGCCTGAGCGTTTCCATACTGCCCATGGTGCCCATCGGCGCGGGTATATGAGGACGCATCGTCCTCGACCAATGGGGGAGGGTCTTGACCTGGTGGGGCGACGCAAGGATGGCAGCGAGTTTCCGGTGGATATCAGTTTACGCCCCGTCCTGCTGGAACAGGCACTTCATGTGCTAGGCTCGATCCGTGATGTCTCCACTCAACGTCGGCTGGAACGTGAGCGGTTGCAGCAGTCGGAACAGCTGGTTGTGCAAAGCACCCTCATCAATCTGGCTCATGACGCGATCCTGGTGCGTGATCCGATTAGCCGCGTCCTCTCCTGGAACCGTGGTGCCGAAGAACTCTACGGGTGGAGCGAGAAGCAGGCCCTGGGACGCATCAGCTATACGCTACTCAAGACGCGCTTTCCCACGAGTCGTGCCGTGGTCGAGGCGCAATTAGAACATGAGGTCCAGTGGGAAGGGGAATTGGTGAATACCCGACGTGATGGCCGCACGGTGGTGGTCGAAAGCCGCCAGGTCGTGATTCGTGATGCCCAGGGAGCGACAAAGGCCATTTTAGAGATTGATCGAGACATCACGGAGCGAAAACGCTTCGCACAAGCACAGACGGCCGTTCACAGTGAACTCATCTCCCAGCACACCTTCTTGCAGCAACTGTTGGACATCATTCCTAGTAGCGTTTATGTGGTGCATGGACACGAGGCTCGCCTGGTACTGGCTAATCGCGCGGCAGCAAGCATCTGGGGAGCGGTCTGGCCCCCCGAACAGCCGATGCGTGTGTTTCTAGAGGAGCATGCTATTCGCATTGTCGATGCTCAGGAGCACACAGTCGCGCCGGAAGCCTGGGCCACCATGCGTGCGCTGGGCGGAGAAACGGTGTTGCAATATCAGGAGATGATTCGCCGTCCGTCGCGCTCCACCATGCCCATCCTAGTCAATGCGGTGCCGTTGTCCTCTCCTCATTGGCGGAGCTTAGGTATGCCAGAGCAGCAAGAGCAAAGCCTGTTGTCACACACGAACGAGCCACTGGCCCTGGTGATTCATCAAGATGTTAGCCTACTCAAAGAGGCGGAGTACTTCAAGGACGAATTCATTGGGATTGCGGCCCATGAATTGCGTCAGCCGCTCTCGGTGCTCAAAGTAGCGGTAGGAACGCTAGTGCTGCAAACAGCACGGGGGCATGGTCCCAGGCTCGCGGAGTGGCAGCAGGAGATCGTACAAGATTTGGAGGTGGCGACCGATCGGTTGATCCAACTCACGGATGATCTGCTGGATGCCTCGCGTTTGCAGGCCGGTCCGTTGGTCTTGCACCGCGTCCCCACCGACCTTGTGCCGTTGGTTCAACAGGTGGTGGAGGTCTTCGAGAAGACCTCTATGCGGCATCAGGTGACTCTTCAGACGAACCAGTCGACCCTGAATGCGATGATTGACCCGCAACGGATCGAGCAAGTGCTCTCGAACCTGCTCACCAATGCCATCAAGTATAGTCCGCAGGGTGGTCCAGTCCACGTGACCCTCGAAATAGCTGTGGCCGACAAGGAGGTGGAAATCCGGGTGCAAGACGAGGGTCTGGGTATTCCACGCTACCAGATGGCGAGGATTTTTGGCCGCTTCATGCGAGCCGATAATGCTCAGGCCGCGGGGATCAGTGGAACGGGGCTGGGGTTGTACCTGTGTCACGAACTGGTTGAGCAACATGGGGGACGACTGTGGTTTGAGTCAGAAGAAGGAGAGGGTGCTACCTTCTTTGTGCGCCTTCCGTTGGTGGCTCCCGTTGCGAACCCGTGACAGCCTCCACCTACGTGCGATGGCGAAACTCAAGGCTTCTGAGCACCACTGGAGAGATACTTGTGAGCAATCTGTGAGGGTATGCTTTGCTCTTGTGATGAGTTTGTGTGGCATAGCTGCTATACTTCTGGGTGAAAGGAGGTGATCCCTATGATAGATGGAATCACACTGGCTGAGTATGAGATGGACTCTTCACGTTCCTACAACAGAGTATCAGTCTGAACTCCTTTCGGGAGACCCATGCATCCAATGCATGGGGAGGAACGAATGCTGCCCGAAGGCAGAGCGGTTTTGAAGAGTCCGCTCAAACTCACACGGCTTGCGCGGGTAATGGGAGCCTTGACAAAGATACACACGGTTTGTTTACAGGGAGCACTGAGTTGAACCCCGTCTCTCTGGTTAACCCCTTGCCGTAGAGCAGTGGGCTGGCGAGCACCCACTGGTACCTACTATTGTATTCGTGTGTATCATAGCGTCACACCTTGAAAGATGTGTTGCTGAGTCTGGACAGGTCTGGGTTTGCAACAGCCTCTCCGAGAGCGGAGAACAGTTTACAAGCCCACGCGTAGAACGCGTGGGGTACCTGACGCTCTATCTCTTTGCTTACCTCTTCGCGCCCTACCTTGAAATGAGGCGGGCTATAAGGAAGGCCGCAGTCGCAGCAAGACCGCCAATAAGTGCTGTTTGAAGTGCGCTCCTCAAAGGTTTTGTGCCGGTAAACCGACCTTTGATATAGCCAAATACTAGTAAGGCAAGCAGAGTTGCAATGACCGAAATGTACAGGGCTTTTATTGCTGGTGAAAAAAAGAAGTAGGGACTCAAAGGGATCAGACCTCCAACGATGTAGGATCCCGCTATCGTGAGTGCGCTCGTGAGTGCCCGTTTGGGGTCTGGTTTCTCAAGTCCAAGCTCAAAGCGCATCATAAAATCAATCCAGGCTTGTGGCCGCTTGCTTAATGCCTCCACAATGGGAGTACTCTCTCCCTCAGTAAGACCGTAGGAGGTGAAGACATCTCTCACCTCCGCTTTTTCTGCTTCGGTCTTTTCTTTGATTTCTTGTTGTTCGCGTATGCGCTCACTGGTATAATGCTCTACGTCGCTACGAGCAGCGAGATAGCCACCAAGTCCCATCGCGATAGACCCTGCCGCGATCTCAGCAAGTCCAGCTGTGAGGATGATCGAGGTGGAACTCACCGCACCGGAGAGACCTGCGGCCAGGGCGAACGGCACTGTCAATCCGTCTGACATGCCAATCACGATGTCTCGCACGGTCTCTCCTGCGGTAAAATGACGCTCAATATGCGGTGTTTGTGGCATAGCTTCCCTCGTTCCTCAAATGTACTCTCTTCTGTTCTCATCGTTACAAGTCTACTTCTGAGAACAGAGAGCATAGACACTCACTATACCATATTCGTCTCACATTCTTTGAGAGAAAAATCCCTTTCATGAGGAGAAACATTGCAGTCAAAGCATAGACAGAGGGTGAGCGTCTTTTGTCTGAACGCACAATGTGAAAAAACGTAAGGATACCCTTTTTAATAATCCACCCATTTTGCCTTTGTAGAGTCATCTCAATGTACACTCATACATGCGTTGTGACCGTCCTGTGAGGATCGAGCGACCTTGTTGTGACAGGAACGTGAGGTCAATAGACGATACTGCATGTGGATGCTGGAACAGAACAACGCTCCATCCGCAACAGCATTCATTTGGATGTGGCAATTTCATTAAAACGTTTGATGGAAGAAAATAGGATGTTCTAGATCAAAAAGCACTACAGGAGCATTTGCAGAAAAAGAACATGAATGACATACATGAAGACAGAAGCCACGAGAGATGAGCAGCACTCAACAGGATACGAGGAATGGCAAGGCATGGGCGATCAGTTGGTTCCCACCATGAAAAGGCTCTTGAACGAAGGGAATATCCGTCGCATCATCATCAAGCATGAGGGGCAGACCGTTATAGAGATTCCTCTCACTGTCGGTGTTGTAGGCACACTGCTTGCGCCATGGCTCGCAGCCATAGGAGCGATGGGGGCACTGCTGACTCATTGCTCTATTGAGGTGGTGCGAGCGGAGAGTCCTAACCCAGGTCAGCGTACTACCAGATTCATCGGATGAAACGTGGGTCGCGCGAATTGGCCTAACGCCGGGAAGTGCTCCTGTCTCTGCCCTTTATCCTATGATCCCACTGCGTCACACCAATCGCTATCCCTATGACACCACGCGTCCGGTGATAACCGAGACCTTAGATGCTCTCAGTGCGCTGGGCAACGATTCAGAGGTACGGGTCTTCTGGTTTGCCAGTGTGGAGAAGCGAAAGTCCGTCGGCAACTTGCTGGTGGAAGCGGCGCACGCATTTGTGGCAGATACAGCACAGGATGTAGTGGATACTGGAAGGTGGTGGCGTGGGACGTGGCGGCGTGGGACGTGGCAAGACCTTCAGCAGCACCGTGATGGCATCACGCTAGACGCGGCAGGGCTGCCCGATCTGACTCGTGCCATTGGGAAGATGTTGCCCTCAGTCTCAGTGGAGCAGCAGGATTCCAGTTTCTTACAAAACACAGCCGATCAAGCCAAAACTGCCGGAGCGTTTGGTTTCCTCACGATACACAACCAACAGGACAGGACACAACAAGTCCATGCAGGCCAACTGTGGGAGCGTATGCACTTATGGGCCACTAAAGAGGGACTCGCGATGCAACCGCTCAACCAGGCAACGGAGCGCACATCCAGAGAAATGGTTCTGGGAAGTCCCGCCCACTTTGGTTCGGCACTCGCTGCATTGGTGAGTGATCCTTCTTGGCAGAGCATCCTGACCTTTCGCATCGGGTACTCGACACATGAAGGGCTACGCAGTCCGCGTCGGGCGGTGAACGACGTGGTGAAATTATGAGTATTGGAGCATATGGCTCTGTTGGGAAGGTATCTTATATGCGTTCTTCTCGCATTGGTGTCTTTATAATATGTCTGTTCTGCGTATTTCTGGGTGCGTGTACTGCGACCATAAGGAGTGATGATTCCAGTCATTCGGTGACGTTGTCTGGAAAGATGGGGAGTGATTCACGCGCAGTACGTGGTGTGAGAGCGGTGACTTTCGATATGGTCGGGACTCTGACGATCAGGCAGGGGACGCAAGAGGGATTAACCGTGAACGCTGACGAAAATCTGTTGCCGATCATCAAGTCAACCGTCAATGACGGGACTCTGACGCTCACGATGAATAGCTCCTTCAGGATAGGCTCGATCAAGGGAGTCACGATGGACCTGAATCTTCAGGTAAAGCAGCTTGATGCGCTGACCTTGAAAGGCGCAGGGAGTATAAATGTGCTCGATCTGGATGGGCCGAAATTGACCGTGGATATGAGTGGAGCAGGGAGTGTCACCGTAGCTGGGAAAACAACGGAGCAAGATATCAGGCTGACGGGCGTTGGCGGCTATGATAGCGCGAATACGGAGAGCCAGAAGGTGACGGTCATCGTGGCGGGGGTAGGAAGTGCAAAGGTTCGTGTTAGGAGTGTTCTTGATGCCACAATTCGTGGAGTCGGTTCGATTGAGTATATTGGCAATCCAACAACACTGAACAAACAAGTGAGTGGGCTTGGACAGATGAAACAGGTCTCACGCTAAAGAAACAGTGTGGGAAAGGTATCACGTTCTTCATAACGCTACTGCCTACAGAAGCAAAAGCTCTTCCCAAACATCGCATCTATAAGGAGCCAGAAACTCTGCTGTTTCAGGAGATATCGAGGCACCTGTGCTCTCCCATTGTATGAGGAAACTAGAGAAGAAAGAGAATGTACTACCAGGAAGGAAAATTTCAATGAAGAGTATGAATGCTCCACTGCACGTCATCTTCGGAACCGGTCCGGTTGGACGAGCCGTCATGCAGGAACTGCTGGCAAAGGGCAAACGCGTGCGTGTGGTGAACCGGAGCGGAAAAGCGGATGTTCCAGTCGGGGTAGAGATTCTTGCAGGTGATGCAAGCAATACCCAGGTAGCAATCGAGCTGGCGCATGATGCCGCAGTGGTCTATAACTGCACAAACGTAGCGTATACGAAGTGGCCCGAACTGTTTCCTCTGTTACAACAGGAAGTAACGCTTTTGGAACGGTTCTCTTAGCAGGTACGTGTACATACCATGTAGAAAAATTCAATCAAGATCGGAGATAGGTGTGAAGCAACCCACGCAACGTGTACGTAATGCTACTGATTATGGGTATCCCTCGCCAGATATTGTGGCACTTTCAGTAAAAGCGTTAGAGGTAACGAAACGTTTGACGGAAGCATATGGGGAATCGCGCTGGTCAAGCAAAGACCCGATGAGTATGCTCGTTGACATTCTTCTCTCACATCGAACGCGTGATGAACAAACGGCGGCGGGCTATGATAGCTTGTTACAACACTTTGGTTCATGGGAAGGGGTACGCGATGCGGCTGTTAATGAGGTACAAGATGCGATTGCCAACGTGAATTTTCCCGAAGTGAAGGCACCGCGTATACAGGCCATTATGCGTCAAATCACAGAGGAGCGCGGTAAACTTGATCTGAATTTCCTCTGCGAACTTCCAGTCGAGGAAGCAGCGGCCTGGCTCAATCGTTTCGAGGGAGTTGGACCGAAAACAACTGCCTGTGTACTCCTCTTTTCGTGCAGACTACCTTTATTACCTGTTGATGTACACGTTCACAGAACCACTGGACGCATAGGGCTGATTGGGAAAGAGGTTACTCCTGATAATGCTCATTCTCTCTTACAAGCTCTTCTTCCACAAGAGGCACGACCCATTTACAACTTTCATAAAGGCTTGTTGAGACTTGGACAACGGGTCTGTGTTTATGATCGCCCACGCTGCAACCAATGTATTTTGACTGATCTCTGCGATTATTATAAAACAGTGGTGAAGCCTGAATAGTACGTACTCTTTAGTTTTATACTATGTTACAATAAAGTGTTTCGTTAAAGCCAACGCCGCACACGCTGTTTATAGACAAGGTACGGCGGGCCAAATTTGCGTTCCAGATAGCTTTCTTCGCGTTTGATGACACCAAGCGTCATGAGTAACAAAATAACGGGAAGCAGGAGAGCAAGCCAGAGCGAATTTACGAGCAAGGCTATGCCCATGTATAGCATTGTAAGCGAAAGATAAATCGGGTTGCGAGTAAAGCGAAACGGCCCATCCGTTACGATGGCAATTGTCGGAAGCGTCGGCGGAATATTCGTGTTAGCACGACGCATCTGCCTGACACTCAGCGCCCCGATTGTCAGCGCGACACTGATGCAAGTGCTACCAAGCGTGAGGGCGATAACGCGTGGTGTGCGGACAAGTAATTTCTTTGGCGCGACCTGCTGAAGAAGGAGACCGAGCGCGAGTCCCCCCGCGTAAATAAGTGGCGGTGGCGCGATTACGCCCGCATTGTCGCCTGTCTCTGTACTCATGCTTTCCAAACTCCTCTCGAAAAATCGAAACTTCTTCATACTCTTTTAGCGTACTAATAAGAGTAGTATAACATGAGCGCATATACAATACCTCTCGTACTGGAAAAATTAAAGAAGGAAATGCTCAATCAGCGAAAGGAACAGGGCGATGGCAACTACTCAGGGTAGTATTCACGAAGACGTGAACCCACAGGGAAAGGCGAGTCATCCATTAGCTGTATATGGAATTGCGACTGTTGCGGCGTTAGGAGGGCTGCTTTTCGGCTATGACACAGGAGTTATCTCAGGAGCCGCGCTTTTTCTCAGAAAAGATTTCGCGCTCACTTCGTTGACCGAAGAGGTAGCGGTCAGTTCACTGCTTATAGGAGCAATCATTGGTGCGCTTGTGGGTGGCAGGATGAGCGACGCGATTGGGCGCAAAAAGACGCTTATCATCATGGCTATTATCTTTGCTGGTGGTGCTTTGCTTACCGCGTTTATGCCGAATTTGCCGCTTTTTATTGCCTGCCGTATTCTTGTTGGTTTCGCGGTTGGTGTTGCGTCATTTGTTTCGCCGATGTACATTGCGGAAATGGCCCCTCCAAAGCTGCGCGGTGGTCTTGTGACCTTTAATCAGCTTGCCGTAACCATTGGTATCGCGGTCTCGTACTGGGTTGACCTTGCCCTGGCCAACGCGAATCTCGGTTGGCGTCCGATGTTTGCCATTGCTGCTATTCCCGGTCTGGGCTTACTCGTGGGAATGCTGTTCCTTTCGGAGACTCCGCGCTGGCTCGCGGGAAAAGACCGCTGGGATGAGGCAGATAAAGCGTTGAACTACCTCTCGCCCGAAGAAAAAAAGCAAGAACTCAAGTCTATTCATGAAGCGGTGACAAGCGGTAGCCCACCAACGATTCGCTCGTTTTTCAGAGCAGGTCTCTCGATGGCACTGGTTGTAGGTGTGGGGCTTGCGCTGTTTCAGCAATTTGTTGGCATCAATACCGTCATTTATTACGCCCCGACCATCTTTGGCTATGCCGGCTTCAAGTCCGCAACGGGTGCAATTCTTGCAACAAGTGTGGTTGGTGTCGTAAACGTTCTCGGAACGATTGTTGCTATTCTCTTGCTGGATCGTGTAGGGCGCCGCCCTCTACTGCTGATTGGCAGCGTTGGTATGGCTGTAGCACTAGTCGCGATGGGCGTCATTTTCCAGGTTGGAGCCAGCAATGCAGGCGTACTCATTTTGATTAGCCTTTTGCTGTACATTGTCTCCTTTGCGATTGGTATGGGGCCTGTCTTCTGGCTCTTGAGTTCCGAGCTATTCCCCACGCGTCTGCGTGGCACGGGTGGCAGCATCTCGACGGTGGCGAATTGGGGCGGCAACCTGCTTATCAGCATCACCTTTCTTTCGTTGATTGATTTGCTTGGGAAGCCTCTGACCTTCTGGCTTTATGCGTTGCTCGCGGTGGCCTCATTCATCTTCTGCTGGTTCCTAGTGCCGGAGACCAACGGACGCAACCTCGAAAACATCGAAGGCTACTGGAAGAATGGCCGCAAGTGGGAGTAAACATGGTGTGAGAGTGTTTTTGTTGTTCAGGAGGACGTATATGTTTTCATCACAAAGCACGGACGAGCGGCGTCCGTGGGTGCTTGTCGCGGTATGGTTTGGCACAATTGCTTTTTTAGGTATGCTCAAGCGAGTGCTAGAGAAGCAAAAGGGCTGATGCCGTGTGTCATGCTTGACAGTTCGGGCGCAAAAGATGTAAAGTAGCGTTGAAAAGAAAATAAACCTGACCTCGTTAGGTGAGGCGGCTGTAGGAACACAGGCCACTGATCGGAAACATCGAGAGATGCCAACGGTCAGGACAAGTCTTGTCGGCATAAGGCGAGACTCAAAGTGGCTGGAGCGTCTGAGATGCTCCTACGTCATACAGTGCCAAAGCTCAACTAGAGGGGACAACCGCGAATACCTTCTGGTGCTGTGTTGCCCCCTTATGGAAATAAGGGGCTTTTTATTATACTCGATAGCCCCCTTTTTAAGGAGGTATCTGCATGTCTACTATTGATCGTGTTGATGAGATTGAGACGCATAAGCCTGAAAAGAGCCGTGGGAAACGCCGTCGTCCACGCTTGTTCACACGCCTTGTGTTTTTCCTGAGCATCTTTGGCCCTGGTCTGATCGCAGCAAATGCGGGCAACGATGCTGGCGGCATCGCTACCTATAGTTCTATGGGATCACAATTTGGCTTCCAGATGCTCTGGGTGATGGTTGTGCTTTTTATTGGCGTGGCAGTGGTACAAGAGATGTGTGCGCGTATGGGCGTCGTGACAGGCAAAGGTCTCAGCGATCTCATTCGCGAAAATTTTCCGCTTCGTATAACTGCGTTTGTCATGTTGACATTACTGGTGGCAAACACTGGCGTGATTATCTCGGAGTTTATCGGTATCGCAACTGCGCTCAACCTCTTTGGTGTTCCTTCATGGATTGGCGCCCCTGCCGGCGGGCTGTTTATCTGGCTATTGGTGGCTCGTGGCTCGTATAGCAAGGTAGAGAAGGTATTTCTCGCCCTGACCATTGCGTTCTTTGCCTATATTATCTCTGCAATTCAAGCGCAACCCAATTGGGGACAGGTCGCGTTTGGTACGCTTGTCCCGACCATTCAACCCAACGGAAATTATATTTTAACTCTTGTCGCTGCTGTTGGTACGACGATTAGCCCGTACATGCAAATCTATATACAAAGCGCGGTTGTCGAACGCCATGTGTTGTTGCGCGACTACAAGTACGAACGAGCCGAGGTCTATATTGGTTCTCTGTTCTCAATCGCGATTGCTTTTTTCATTATTGTCGCGACAGGAGCTACGTTATTTGCTCATAGCGGCGGCAAAGGCGTCGTGTTAGGAACGGCTGCCGACGCCGCTCAGGCACTGGTGCCGTTTCTTGGCACCTACTCTAAGTATGTATTTGCCGCCGGACTGCTGGGGGCGTCCCTGCTTGCCGCAGGCGTCTTGCCGCTCACCACAAGTTACTCTATCACCGAGGCTTTAGGGCTAGAAGGCGGCGTGAGCAAACGCTGGCAGGAAGCACCCGCGTTCTGGACGCTCTTCACCGGCCTGATTATCCTGAGCGTGATTATCGCAGCAATCCCCAATTTGCCTGTGTTGAACATTTTGCTTAACCTGTATGTCCTAAACGGACTTCTTTTGCCCATTATTCTCTTTGCGATTCTCTACCTCATCAACAAAAAGCGTCTGATGGGGAAATACACAAACGGGGTAGTCTACAATATTGTTGCATTTACTCTGGCAGTTGTCGTGAGCTTGCTGGCGATCTTCTATCTAGTTGTGCAGATTCTTGCCTTTCTCGGCATTCAGCTTTTCTCCACCTGAAAACGTGTTTACTGCGGCACCTCGTGATGGAATATCAAGAGAAGCCAATGTTGCGACCTTCTTCGTGGAAGTGAGACAAGTGGCTGGCCCTTGACGTGGCCCCTGATTGTGTACGCTAATAGGGAGAGGAAATGTCGCATTTTTTCGCGAACAGAACATGCAAGGAGTAGCGTTATGGCAATGGACTATGGCATAATCGTTCCGCAGGGCTGGCGTATGGATCTGGTGGGCATCGCTGATCCTGTCGAGGCATACGAGACAATGACGCGTGTCGCGCAAGAGGCCGAGGCACTTGATTATCATTCCATCTGGCTCTTCGACCACTTTCATACCGTCCCTGTCCCAACGCAGGAGGTGACATTCGAGTGTTGGACGAGTACCGCCGCGCTCGCACGCGATACCAAACGCGTGCGTATCGGGCAGATGGTGACATGCAACGGCTATCGCAATCCCGCGCTGATGGCGAAAATGGCCTCAACTGTTGATGTGCTTTCACATGGGCGGCTCGATTTTGGGATTGGCGCGGGCTGGTATGAGCATGAATATCGCGCATATGGCTACGAATATCCCGACGCCCCCGAACGTTTGCGCTATCTCCGCGAAGCTGTGCAGGTCTTTCTTGAGATGTGGACGCAGGAAGAGGCGATCTTTGAAGGCAAATATTATCAGGTGCGGGGAGCGATCAATCAACCCAAAGGCGTGCAAAAGCCGCATATACCCCTGCTGATTGGCGGTTCTGGCGAGCAAGTAACGCTTAAACTTGTCGCACAATACGGCGACGCCTGCAACATCTCTAACGCGGATATTCCCGTGCTGGAACATAAATTCGCCGTACTCAAGCAGCATTGTCAGGCTATTGGACGCGACTATGACAGTATCAAGCGCACACTGCTCATCAATTGCACGATTGGCAAGACGGAGGAAGAGGCATTCGAGAAATTGCCGCTCTCCTCACGTGGTCAGCTTGACAAGCTGCGTCTGGAGTCCCTATTCGGAACGCCAAAGATGATTCGTGAGCGGCTGGAGGAATACGAGGAGGCCGGCGTACAAGAGGTCATTGTCTGGTTTGCGGATGCTATGCACTTAGAGTCAATCCGTCTCTTCGCGGACGAGTGTAAAAAGTAAAAATGTTTTTGCTCGAATTTTTGCTTGACATCAGAGGGTGTATCTTCTATTATTGCAGCAGATGAGAGAAACACGTTGCCTAAGTTTGACACAAAGGCAACGTGTCTTCCTATTACTCATCATCGATAGGTGCGGACGCATAGCAGAGAGAAACTGCCAATATTTCCATGTTGTTATAAGTGAAAGGAAAGAGAAAATCGGCTATATTGATATATTTCGATACAGCAAGTCGTAGTTGGTATCTCAAGGCATATGCTATGCACAGGACAAAATAGATAATATTTGGAGGTACTTGTCACATGGCAACAACTTCTGGTAGTGACGCAAACACAAACGACGTTCTGCGCTCTGAGCGTATCGCAGGCGGTATTTTGCCCAAAGTATTGAACTCCTTCGACATGGTCGCGATTTTTGTCGCGATTGTTCTTTTTGTAAGTAATGCTGCTGCCGTCGCGAAGGGAGCTGGCCCCGCTGCCTACGTGTATTGGATACTGGGCTTTCTTACGTTCCTCATCCCTGGAGCTATTGTCACAGGTCAGCTTGGTCTCATGTTTCCTGGGGAAGGTTCTATTTATGTCTGGACAAGCAAGGCATTTGGCCCGTTCATGGGCTTCTTTGCCGGTTTCTGCTCCTGGTGGCCCGGCGTGCTCGTTATGATTGCAACAGGTGACGCTGTGGTTTCGCTGCTTCAGCAGTTCAACAACAGCTGGTTGAGCGATCCCTGGCAGCAAGGTTTGGTCATTATCCTCGTTATCGCCTTCTCGTTTTTTATCTCGATTTTGCGCTTCCGCGTGACACAGAATTTTGTGAATGTCGTCTTTGTTGCCTACGGTGGCGCGATCCTGCTGATTGGTGTCGCGGGCCTGCTGGCGTTCTTTGGTGGACATGCGGCGAAGGTAGATTACGCGCCACACAACTGGGTGCCTGGCATTACTACCTACACCTTCTATGGGACGGTTATCCTCGCGTTGCTGGGCGTTGAAGTGCCGCTCAACATGGGCGTCGAAATCACCAACACCCGCTCGATTACACGCTATTTGCTCTGGGGAGCCGCCGTTGTAATCATCGCGTACCTTATCGCGACATTTGGTATTATGGTTGCCGTCCCTGTCAAAGATCAAGGGAGTCCTGCTGCGATCTCTGAGGCGGTCCAGATAGGCTTTGGCGCGGCTGGCCCCTTTCTGGGTATAATTGTCAACTTCATCTTTATCGGCTTCTTTCTGTTCAACACTGCCGTCTATAACTACTCGTTTGGACGCTTGCTCTTTGTCTCTGGCCTCGACCAGCGTCTGCCGGCGGTGATAAGCAAAGTCAACGCGAATAAAGTACCCTGGGTTGCGATGCTCGTTCAGACCGTTCTTGCATCATTCTTTACTGCGTTAGCGTTTATCATCATTCCCTATGTTATCAAAACAGGCTTCACCGCCGTAAATTTGGCAACCGACATTTATTGGGTGTTGCAGGCTGCCGTAACGGTGATCTGGTGTGTGTCGATGGTGATTTTGTTCGTAGATGTCATCATTTTGCGTAGTAAGTACCGAGAAACCTTCTCACGTATCCAGCTTGCCCCCGACTGGGTATTTTACCTGTGCGCGGCGGTGGGCGCGATTGCAAGCGGTTTCGGTGTTGTGGTAATTTTCATCTCGCCCTGGACATCAACAGGTGATATATCGGCGCAACAGTGGGATTTCTTGATTGGGGGTATCGCCTTGGTCTCGTTGCTCATTGGGGCTGCGCTATTCTTTGTGGGACAGAATTCTGCGAAGAAAAAACAGTTGTCAGATGAAGAGCTTATTGCTCAAGTAACAAGCTAGCTTTTTTAGGTAGACGCAAAGCGAGAGATATATGTTTCTCTTGTATCTCTCGCTTTGTACTGTTAGCCTGCCCTTTTTTTAGACTCCTCCGCCTTCGATCTTCTGCCAATTTGCCTCGCTTGTGGCAAGAATACTCCCAATGCCGGCAATGATGAGGCAGACCACTGCGAGGCCACCCACGATGTACGACCAATTCCTGTTATCTATCTGCGGTATCCACGAAATAAACAGGCTGTCAATCATTGCGAGCAGACAAGCTATTGGGCCTACAATGGTACTTATAACAAGGACAGGCATGGGAAAGATACGCTGACGATGAAAAGCGGCTTTATCGCGATAGTAGAAGACCGCAAGGTTGATAAAGAAGAACGCGGTAGAGATTGCCCAGACGAGAGTAGCACATGCCTGGCTGATATTGAAAACCTCGGTAGCAAGATCAACTGGTTTGCCTAGATTCACAACGTATGGTGCAACCATAAATGTCATAACTGTCAAGATGAGCGCGATAACGATTTGGAAAATCATGGCATTTGCTGGGACGCGATGCTTGTTGAGTTTCGCGATATTTACGGGTAGGCGTTGATCGATGCCTGCGACAAGAAGAATGCGAGCAAAAGTACAGTTGTACACGACAGGCACCATGATAAAGAAGCAGATGATGCAGATAGCGGTGATGTTGCCCCAGACTTTGCCAAGTGCCATATCAACCGTTGTTACCAATGAAAAGCCACCCGCGCTTCCAGCGGCTGAACCCTGCACAACAAGCAGCGCAAGCGTTGCGATAAAATAGCCAATCAGTACAATAATCGTTCCCCAGAGTAGGTGGCGGGTAATCACTTTGCGTCCTTTGCTTACATCCTGTCCAGAGCCTATCATTTCTCCGCCCATGTTAAGTGGAACCTCGGTTCCCAGGTAGGCCAGCGTGATTAGCCCAAATAGATTGATGTTGCCCGTCGTCGGGTTCCATTTGATGTTCCACTCACTCAAGTTTTTGAAATTCGTCGCCGAATGATGTCCCTTTGCTAACCAGACAAGAGCGGCTACTCCCACGAGAAGCACCGCGACAAAAATCAGGCCCGCCGCCGAGTTAATCACGTTTTGCACCATACGATAGCGTTGTAGCGACATAAAGCCTGAGAATAAAATAATAAGAATGATCGCGACACCCTGTTGCCAGGGGGCGACGAACCATGTATTGTTCAAGCCTTGTAGAAAACTCATTGCAATGTCGGCTCCGGCGACCATAACCAGCACGCCGGGAAACCAGGAGCAAAAGCCGATGAAGAAACTCCAGTAGCTGCCAAGAGCCTTATGCGTCCAGTTGTAGAGCGAGCCTTCATGAGGAAACATATAGCCCAGTTGTGCTGTCGCGATGGCACAGGGAATAAAAAATGTGACGCCGCCTAGAATAAGATAGGTAAAGGCGGCGGCTCCCCCGTTGGCAGCTGTTGCTGCATTGATAATAAAGAATATTGCCACGAGATAGGTTGCTGTCATGTCGAGTGTACCTAACATTGCTGGCATCGTCTTGACAACGTAGTCTTCAGAGAGTAGTTGAGCGTCTTCCTTGTGTGCCTGTGGTGAGGTCTCAATAGACATTGGATTCCCCCTTTTGTGCTTCCATGCGGTGCAATTGTTGAAGTGTATACATCATGTTTCCTCTACTCTGTTGAAGCGCTTTTGGTATATTCAACACGAGCGTTTCACACTTTGACGGAAGTTTTCCCGTAACGTAGTAGAGTATATATCCTATTGTACGGTAAGGGTTATGCAGAGCAACGTCAGTAGGAGTATTGGTTTACGCTTATGTTTATAAGATTGCTCAAAGCTACTAGAGACACCATCGCAACTCTTCTTGTGTTCTCGTTTGGATTTTGTTATACTGACCTGCGATAGCTCTAGTTGTCTTCTTTGATGTAAGGATACCGCGAGACAGCTGTAGAGCTACAGATAGGAGAGGTTGTATGAATGCTCAGGACGTTGTAGAGCAAGCGCAGGCAGCTAATTTGCGCCTTGTGCGCTTTTTGTACTGTGATAACGGTGGTATTATTCGTGGCAAGGCAACTCATGCGAGTAAGCTGGGGACGCGCATTACTGAGGGTATTGGTCAGACATTGGCGATGCAGGCGTTTACCGGCGTCGAGTCGCTTGCAACTGTTGAAGGCATGGGGCCTATCGGTGAGTTTCGTTTGACGCCCGACCCCGCGACCTTCGCTGTTTTGCCCTATGCGCCCAGTACAGGGAGCATGTTGTGTGATATGATTCGTACCGATGGGACACCCTGGGAAGCATGTCCCCGCACATTTCTCAAGCGGATGGTTGCGCGTCTTGCGGAACTGGGCATGTATGCGGAGGCCGCTGTTGAACACGAGTTTTATCTTGCACGCGAAGATGTAACGGGAACATATGTGCCGGCGGACCGTAGCCTGTGCTATAGCAGTATTGGCTTAGACGATCAGGCCGAAGTGATTGACGCAATGCTCGTGGCGTTGGAGGCGCAAGGTATTTCCGTCGAGTTATTTCATACCGAGCTTGGGCCGGCGCAACAGGAACTCTCGATACGTCACACAAATGTTTTGCGGGCCGCCGATAATGTTTGTTTGATACGCGAGACTGTTCGCAGTGTTGCGCGTAAATACAACCTCTACGCCACATTCGCACCAAAACCATTTCTCGATCAGGCGGGCAGTGGTGCTCATATTCATCTGAGCTTGTGGAGTAAGCAGAGTCATAAGAATCTCTTTTCTGACGCGAGCAAGCGCGGTGGCCTGAGTGAACTTGGCCTTTATTTCATTGGTGGTGTCCTACGCCACATTCGTGCACTTGTCGCGATCACCTGTGCCAGTCCTAACTCGTATCGTCGACTGTTGCCCCACTACTGGAGTTCTGCGTATGGCGTCTACGGTTTTGATAACCGTGAGGGCGCTATTCGTGTTCCCTCCGTCTATAAGGGGCGTGAAGCGGACTCGGTCAATCTAGAACTCAAATGTGCCGACCATAGTGGCAACCCGTATTTGGCAATGGGTGCGTTTATTGCGGCTGGTCTGGATGGCATCGAGAACAAAATTCAACCAGGAGAGCCACAGGAGATCGACCCCGGCAACTACACGGACGCGGAACGTGAACAGCGTGGTATCCGCCGTCTACCCACGACGCTTGATGAGGCACTCGACGAGCTTGAGCGCGATAGCGTGTTGAAGGAAGCGTTAGGGCCATTACTCGCGACATCCTATAGCGCGGTGAAGCGTGCCGAGTCGGACTTCTTCAAAGAGAAGTCGGCTGACGCTGAGACGCTCCAACACTTCTATAAATACTAGGTGCAAAAAGGCATGACAGAGTGAGGGCAAGGGAACATAGCGTGGCTTGCCCTCACTCTGTCATGCCTTTTTGCGTTACCTATTCAAATCTTGCCATTTTGCTTCGCTGTTCGCCAACATGCTGCCGATACCTGCGACGGCGAGGCAGATGGCGGTGATGCCGCCAACGATGTACCACCAGTGAGCGTTGTCGATTTGGGCAGGTATGAGGCTGTACGCCAGCGTCCCCACAATGCTTACAAGGCAGGTCAGTGTGCCAAGCACGATAGATACCCACAGCACCGGCATTGGAAAAATCAATTTCGCACGAAACGCCTGACGGTCATTGAAGTAAAATTTGCCGAGATTGATAAACAGGAACGCCGTTGAGATCGCCCAGACCAGCGTTGAGGCCGAAATCACAACATTATACACCTTTACATTGAGTGTGGCGGCATTCTCGGCTCCACCAAGCAAGGGAACCATGACGTAGATAATCGCGGCGAAAACCATCGCGGTTCCTGTTTGTAGGAGAACCGCATTAACGGGGACGCGATGTTTGTTGAGTTGTGCGACTTTTACGGGCAGGTACTGGTCGATGCCTCCTACGAGCAACACGCGTGCGTATGCGTAGTTATAGACCGCGGGTGTAATCACGAAATTGAAGAGAACAAGGAGGGCGAAAATGCTGCCAAGTGTTTTCCCAAATACAGTATCGATTACCATAACAAGCGCGAACGCGTTTCCACTCTGTGCTGTTCCCTGAACCACAAGCATACCAAAGGTAGTTACAAGATAGCCAACCAGTACAAGCAGCGTCCCCCAAAACACGTGACGGGTGACAACTCTTTGCTTTGTAATCTCACCGCCCATATTGAGTGGTACTTCAATACCAAGATACGATTGTGTTACAAACCCGAAGAGTGCGAGCGTATAGTAGCCCTTGGGGTTCCAGGAAAATCCCCAGTCCGCGACTGTACTGAAGCTCGCAACCGCATGATGGCCCTGTAATAAGAACACGGCACCCGCAAGCCCGATGAGCAAGACAGCCAGTAGTGCTACAATAAGCGTTATCTTGACGATTGTAAGAACGACGCGCAGTGGTTGAATTGCCAGCACCCCTGAGAAGCCAAGCAGGAAAATCAGGACAAGCCCCTGCTGCCAGAATGGAACAAGCCAGTTCGGGTTCAGGCCCTGGATATAGCCAACAACCGCGCTCGAAGCTGTTACCATTAAAAGAATGCAGGGAAACCACGCGCAGAACGCCACGAAGAAGCTCCAGTAGCCGCCAAAGGCTTTGTGTGTCCAGTTATAGAGAGAGCCTTCGTGTGGAAACATGTGACCCAGCTGGGCTGTTGCGATGGCACAGGGTATAAAAAAGGTTATGCCGCCGATGATCCAGAACGTGAACGTGCCTGCACCTGCTTGAATTGCCGAGGGAACGTTTGTGATGAAGAAAATAATGAGTACGAAGGTCGCGGTCATCCCAAATGTGTCCGCGATATGCGGCATCGTTTTGGCAACGTACTTTTCTGATACTAACTCATCAGGCTCCGTCTTGTTTCCTTTATCTTTATAGAGAATGCTCACGTGTGTTTTTATCCTCTCAACAGTACGCGATAGAAGGCGCGACAAGAATACTGTAGCGCATCTTAAAAATACTCTGTGCTACTCACATGCCACGAATGTTGTGTTACAAAAAGGATTCTTTCTTTACTCTAAGCTTACCGCAAATAGTATGAACATGTGCTATACAAACACTTCTATAGGATATATTGCTCATAGCCAGAGAGATGTTACACGAATTCTGCAAATCTGTGTATAGGACTTGACGAAAAGCACAACTTCATAGACAATATAGAAACACAAAGAGGAGTGACCACCTTGTGCTGTGTACTATTGTATGATGTCCTATCATATATGTTGGTTTTGAATAGACTCTAAAAGAGAGGTGCTAAATAGAAGAAAGCGAATAGAAGGAGACTTGTTCGTTTGCCTGACAATGGTTACACCATGTGTCTTACCTTCCCTTTACTGTAGGGTTATTTCAGGAGGTGTCTTTTGGCTTCATCTCGTCGTTCCAAAGAGGAAGAACTTATAGCTCAAGATATCACGCGTCTGCATGGCATGGGCTATGCCCAGGAATTATTTCGCACGATGGGCGGCTTCTCGAATTTTGCTATCTCTTTTACCATCATCTCCGTGCTGAGTGGCTGTCTTACGCTCTTTTACACAGGCATCACAACCTCCGGCTTTGCCGCAGGTTCGATTGGGTGGCCTCTGGTAACAGTTTTTGTGGTGATTGTCGCGCTTGGTATGGCAGAACTTGCGTCGGCATATCCAACGGCTGGTGGTCTCTACTACTGGGCATCCAAACTTGGTGGCCCAGGCTGGGGCTGGTTTACGGGCTGGTTCAATCTGATTGGACAGGTCGCGGTGACGGCGGGTATCGACTACGGGCTGGCGGTTTCTGTTGATGTTTTGCTCAACGCCTGGTTCCCTTCGTTTCCCGCGACGCTCGGTTCTGTTCTTAGTATCGACCCCTCGACACAATGGGCGACGCTCGTGATCTATGCTGTTGTTCTCATTCTCCACGCGGGACTCAACATCTTTGGTGTGCGTATTGTCGCGCTGTTGAACGATGTAAGTGTCTGGTGGCATGTCGTGGGCGTACTTCTCATAGGTGGTGGTGTTGTGATAGCGGCTCTGGCGGCGCAGCAGTTTGGTGGAACGGGTTTCGCGGCCCATGTGACCGCGCAACCACTTAATAGTGCTGGTACACTCTTCAGTGCTGACCCCAAGTTTAATGCGAGCGGCTTCCCTACCTGGTATGCGTTTATGCTGGGTTTGTTGCTCGCGCAATATACGTACACAGGGTATGATGCGTCGGCTCATATGACCGAAGAGACGGTTGGCGCGGCGACACGAGCACCCTGGGGCGTTGTGATGTCGGTTGTGGTCTCGGCTGTCGCGGGCTATATCGTGCTGATGGGTTTGCTTGCCGCGGCTCCTGATCTCGTCAAGGCTGCTGGCTATATCAATCCTGTGCTGTACATTCTCGAAAGTCGTCTGGGATATGTGCTGGGTACAATCTTCTTCGCGGTTGCTGTTGGTGCTCAGTTCTTCTGTGGTATGTCCTCGATCACAACGAACTCGCGCATGATTTACGCGTTTTCGCGCGATGGAGCCGTCCCGTTCTCGAAGCTCTGGCACAATCTAGATAGCGGACGTACACCGCGTAACGCGATCATGCTCGCGGCTGTTTGCGCTTTTGTGCTTGCGATTCCTACCGTCTTCAACTTCGCGGCCTACGTCGCCATCACCTCGATTGCCGTTATTGGCCTGTACATCTCTTACGTAATTCCCATTTTCCTGCGTCTGCGCGTGAAAGACTTTCAACGTGGCCCCTGGCACCTGGGAGCGTGGAGCCGACCAATTGGCATCATTTCAGTTCTGTGGGTGGTCTGCATCTCGGTTCTGTTTATGCTGCCTACCATCAATCCTGTGACGGTTGTAACCTTCAACTATACGCCTGTTGTAGTGCTGGGAACACTGATTATCCTCGTCGTCTGGTGGATGGTAAGTGTGCGCCACTGGTTCAAGGGGCCACACGTTCAAGGCACTGCTAGTGAAATGACTGCTATTGAGCGGAGCCTGGGCGAGAAGACATCGCTTCCTGAAGCAGAGAGTGCTGCGGGCGGCAACTAGGGAGAAGCCTGTATCACTCTGATAGTACATGGTTAATCTTTATATGTTCGTGATTTGTGGAAATAGCTTTACAGGGAAGAAGGGAAGAAACATATGAGGGTCAATCGTGTACTATCCCTTATAGTTCTGACTAAAGAAGAGGAAAATGTATGAGACTAGCGAACAAAGTAGCAATTATCACGGGAGCCGCGAGCGGCATGGGATTAGCGGCTGCGGAACTCTTCGCGCTTGAAGGGGCGAGCGTGGTTGTGACGGATGTGAACGCGCAAGCTGGCGAAGAGACGGTTAAGAATATTCGTGCTGCTGGCGGAAAAGCTATTTTTGTCAAGACCAATGTCGCGGACGAGGGCGAAGTGAAGGCGATGGTGGAGGCCGCTATTGACATGTTTGGCACGGTTGATATTCTTTACAATAACGCTGGCATCATGCCTACCGACGATGGAAGCGTGACCGATATCAGCGAGGCGACCTGGGACAGGGTGCTGGACGTAAACCTCAAGAGTGCCTTTCTCTGTTCAAAATATGTTATTCCACATATGGTCAAGCAGGGCAAGGGTTCAATTATCAATGTAGCGTCGTTCGTCGCTTTTATGGGCTGTACTGTGCCGCAGGATGCCTATACAACGTCTAAGGGCGGAATGCTTTCACTTACGAAGTCGCTGGCTGTGCAGTACGGGCAGTACAACGTGCGGTGTAACGCGATCTGTCCGGGGCCAATTGAAACGCCTTTGCTACGGAGCTTGTGGACGAGCGAGGAAGCACGCAACAAACGTCTGGATCGTATTCCATTGGGCCGTTTTGGCGATGCAAGTGACATTATTTATATGGCGTTATATCTCGCCTCCGATGAGTCGGCCTGGACAACGGGTGCCTGGCTTGTGGTAGATGGCGGCATCTCGTCAAACTATTTTTAGACCAGGTTTCCAGTCGAGTCCCGCTATATTTTCCCTGCGTTCCCACATAATCATCTGGGTAGACGCTTTACAGAGAAAGGAGTGTCGTATTGCTCCCCTCGCCTCAAGGCGTGGAGGTCTCTGCGACCAACAAGTATGGATATTGCAACCATTAAACAACTCATCAACGAAGGTAAAATCGAGTACGTGAAGGTTGGTGCGCCTGATATTGAGGGTGTGTATCGTGGAAAACGGGTAGCTGCAAAGTTCTTCCTGGACTCTTTAGCCGATGGGTTCGCACAATGCGATGTGCTTTTTGGCTGGGACATAGCCGAAAATGTGTTGCCCAATCTCAAGTTCAGCAACTGGGAGCGTGGTTTTGCCGATGTGGTGATGAAACCAGACCTGGCAACCTTTAAGCTTGTACCCTGGGAAGAAAATGTTGCTTCCTGTGTGTGCGATGTGTGGACGGAGCATGGCGAACACGTTGAAATCTCGCCCCGCTACCTTCTTCAGAACTTGATCGAACGCGCTCATGCAATGGGTTTCGCGCCCATGGCGGCCTCTGAGCTAGAGTTTCGCTTCTTCCGCGAAGACCAGATGTCTCTACGTGAGAAAGACTTTGGCCCAAATCTGACGCCCCTCAATCCTGGTATGAACTGCTATGCAATCAGTCAGGCCACCGCCGACGATCACCTGTTGAGCCGCATCGCACGTATGATGCGCGATCACGGTGTCGAAATCGAAGGCTACAACCGCGAGCATGGCCCCGGTATGTACGAGATGAACATTCATTATTCGGACGCGCTTGTTGCCGCTGACAACACCATGCTTTTCAAGACGGGCGTGAAAGAAATTTGTCAGCAAATTGGTCACACCGTGACCTTTATGGCGAAGTGGAACGACCTGGAGGACGGCAGTAGCGGACACTCACATATGAGCCTGTGGGATAAAGAGCTTGAGCGCAATGTGTTCTGGGACGAAAGTGCGGAAGGGCATATGTCTTCCACTATGCGTCAATTTCTGGCGGGTGTGCTAAGCAAGTTGCCAGAGTTTATGGTGCTGTACGCGCCCGTTATCAACTCCTACAAACGGTATATTGAGGGAACATGGGCGCCCCTTAACACGACGTGGGGTATGGATAATCGCACCTGCTCCGTGCGTATCATCAACAATGGCAAACGCGCGATTCGTATTGAGAACCGTGTTCCCGGTGCTGACGCAAACTTTTACCTTGTCTTCTCTGCGATGCTTGCGAGCGGACTCTACGGAATAGAGCGCAAGTTAGAACTACCAGCACGCCTTGACGGAAACGCATACGATCCGTCAACCGTCACAAAGGCGATTGAGGAAGGACGCATCAAGGCACTCGCGCGAAACCTCACCGATGCGACAACGATTTTTGAGAAGAGCGATGTGGCGAAAGAGTTTCTGGGGGCCGCGTTTGTCGAACATTTTGCCGCGACCCGACGCTGGGAAGTCAAGGAATACGAGAAGGCGGTTACGAACTGGGATCGCCGCCGTTACCTCGAACTCATCTAACCGATAAGAGTAATACAAGAAGTAGGGGTACGTCGGGGCTAACCATGCCTCACGTACTCCTACTTTTTTGCGTTCTTAAACATACTATAACATTGTTAAAACAAGTATTAATTATGTAACAGATTTATAAAATTTACAAGTTCACAAGCTATTTCGCGATAAGTAGAGTTAAGCAAATCAATTTATGTAATCGCTATGATAAAGGCTTGACAGGCTCTATGTTTATCAGTATACTAATGTCAGTAGGGAATACTCTATAA